>NZ_UGNV01000001.1:1597500-2197500 GCF_900452395.1 Legionella beliardensis | reverse complement strand
TGATAACCAGCCAAGAATGTCATCTGCCTGTAAAGGAATATAATCCGGCGCACGCTTAAAGGTTGTAGTTGAATAAAGGTTAAATTTTGAAATGGTAATGGGCGCTACAAAATTAATTGTATAAGGCTCAATCTGTTTGCTTTCAATGTAGTCCCCTGTAAATTCGGGTGGCTTAAACGGCGTATGAATAGAGTGCTTACCGCCGCGATAGGCCATTAAATGACCA
This sequence comes from Legionella beliardensis, assembly GCF_900452395.1. Classification (NCBI taxonomy): domain Bacteria; kingdom Pseudomonadati; phylum Pseudomonadota; class Gammaproteobacteria; order Legionellales; family Legionellaceae; genus Legionella; species Legionella beliardensis. The sequence continues at coordinate 2,197,274 of NZ_UGNV01000001.1, read as the reverse complement.
TCACCGTCATAAAAAGCAAGTGCTATTACTTCAGGGTTTATGGTAGAGGCATTAATGAGTCCTTGTAGCGTACGCCTGTCATTACGCATCATGGCTAATTGGGCTGCGGGTAGAAGCTGTCGAATATAAGCTTCGCCTAAGCGGAACATATGCTGACTTAAATCTTTGTTAAATTATCCGTTATAAAAAACAGCAAATAACAACGCGACAACAAAAACCGGGATTAAAGTAGTAAGGCGAAGCTGATATTTAATGCTTAAGCCTTTCATAGTTAATAACCGCCGCTAAATAAAAAAAGTGCTTCTTGCATAGTTTTTATAAAATTGGCAATACATTGAGTTGGCTTTTCGTTAGATATAAAGTCAGCTATTATAGCCCGAATATTTTCCTGCTTACAATGGAGCTTTTTCAATGGTTGTTAGAACGCGTTTTGCCCCAAGTCCCACAGGCTTTTTACATGTTGGTGGTGTCAGAACCGCCTTGTTTTCATGGTTGTATGCTCGCAAGCATCAGGGCCAATTCGTATTACGGGTTGAAGACACTGACCAGGAGCGTTCTACGCAGGAATCAGTACAAGCAATTCTTGATGGGTTAGCCTGGTTGGGTATGGATTATGATTTAGGCCCTATTTATCAAACAAATCGATATGATAGGTATCATGAAATTGCAAACCAGTTGTTATCGTTAAATTTAGCGTATCGTTGTGTATGCTCAAAGGAGCGTCTCGAGCAACTACGGGAAAAGCAATTAGCAGCAAAAGAAAAGCCGCGTTATGATGGCCACTGCCGTGATTTAAACTTAGCGCCTACTAATGAGCCGTTTGTTATTCGATTCAAAAACCCAGCCACAGGTACGGTTGCTTTTAAAGATGAGGTCTATGGCGATATTCAAGTAGAAAATAGTGAATTAGATGATTTAATATTAATTCGTTCAGATGGTCACCCAACTTATAATTTTGCGGTGGTAATCGATGATTGGGACATGGAGATAACTCATGTCATTCGTGGTGATGATCACATCAATAATACTCCTCGACAAATTAACTTATTTAAAGCGTTAAATGCACCTATTCCTATCTTTGCTCATTTGCCGATGATTTTAGGTGATGATGGTAAACGTTTATCAAAACGTCATGGAGCTGTTAGTGTGCTGCAATTTAAAGAGCAGGGCATACTGCCGCACGCACTTCTTAATTATTTGGTGCGTTTAGGTTGGTCTTATGGTGATCAGGAAATATTTAGCGCCCAGGAAATGATCCAACATTTTGATTTAGCCAACGTGAGTCGAGGCGTGGCTAGTTTTAATTATGAAAAATTATATTGGTTAAACCAACACTATTTAAAAGCCGATTCGCCCTCCGAAGTGGCCCAAGCTCTATTAGGACACTTTCAACATTTAGGTATTAATATTTCAGAAGGGCCTTCATTAGATAAAGTCGTTATACTTCAGGCTGATCGCTGTAAAACATTAGTCGAAATGGCTGAGAAAAGTCGTTATTTTTATCAAGATGTCATTGAATACGATGAGGATGCCATTAAAAAACATCTTCGCCCGGTTGTTTTAGAGCCATTGCAGCGCTTATATGAACGATTACAACAAGAAACCGATTGGGCTGCCGAAACTATTCAACATGCCATTAATGATGTTAGCGCTGAATTTAATATAAATATGAGTAAAATTGGCCAACCATTACGCGTTGCTGTGACCGGCATAAGCATGTCGCCCGCCATTGATGCAACGATTGCCTTAATTGGTAAAACCCGAACATTATTTCGTCTTCATTATGCCCTAGAGCGCATCAAAGAACGTGCCGCGAGTAACCAAAATTAGGCTGTAAGTTGTTAAAGCTTGAACAAAAGGCTAACCTCTTTAGCCACAAGGATTTTATAGCTCTATGCACAAGCTTATCCACAGTTTTTGTGGATAAGCATTTAAACGACAAGTTTTAAATAAATCGATTAAGTAGATATAAAACAAGGAGTTACTTACTAAGTAGTTTAAATATTGACTAATAAGAAAAGAAAGATAGAAAAGTTATCCACAACTTTTTCTTGATGAATTAGAGAGGTATTTCTTGCAATGATAATCAGAAATAAATTAAAAAAACAGTCTTGACTTTGAGAAAGTCGCATAATTTTAGCTAAGGTTTAAAATTACCCTGCTTGTTTTCGATTTATCTCGGAAATACGTGGCTCAATTCTAGTTTACATGGTAGCTTGTATTATTAATAAACTGCGATATTTCGGTTATTAAGGTTTAGTTTAGTAGGAGATAGTATGGCTTGGATTTATTTATTACTTGCTGGTGCTTTTGAAGTGGTATGGGCGGTAGGATTAAAATACACCGAAGGTTTTACCAAATTGTATCCCTCTATAATGACCTTATCTGCCATGTTAATAAGCTTCTTATTGCTTTCACAAGCTTTAAAAGAATTGCCTATTGGAACCGCTTATGCTGTTTGGACGGGAATTGGTGCAGTAGGAACAGTTATTTATGGCTTATATTTTCTTGGTGAGCCAGCTACCTTAATAAGGATTGGTTGTATTTTGCTCATTATTGTAGCTATTTTAGGTTTAAAATTAACTAATCACGCTTAATCACTAGTTCAAAATACTGGGGCTTGATCCATACCCCCTAGTGCCACTTCACTGGATACTGCGCAAGCCGCGGTAATTTAGGTGTAATTTATTTCATACTAAGCAGCAAGTAGTCTGGGTAGTGAAGTGAAACCCAGGTTTCGGCCTTTTGGGCTGTATCAAGGCCACTTTTGCTAACCTATTTATGTAGATACCTTATTGTATAATTAATTACCAATTCAGACTAATACGATCACAATAATCTATTAAATTAGGATGCGCTTGTAGTGCATCTTTTAAAGGATTTTCTAAGGGACTTAATTGTATTGTTCTCATAAAGGCATAAACAGTAGCATCAATTGCGTTAAGCTCTTTACCTAGGCAATAGGTTTTATTGCCTAGCCATGCGGCCACTGCAGCAATATCTTGTACGCCTTGAGCATAAACTTCTTCCTTGCTATGTCTCGCAATGCCTTGCATGATGGCTTGTTTAGTTAATTGTTTCCTAATCCAAGTCAAAGCGAGAAAAGCAATAGGTTTTGGAAAAAAGCCAGAAAAATCAGAATAAATGATCTTAATACCTTTCTTATCCACCCATCTTGAATAAAGAATAATAAAGTAGAGATGTTCTTCAATTAGGCGTTGCATTCCGAGCGCCGCGGGATCAAGAATTGCCATGGAAGGATTATATTGTTTATTTAAGTAATCAATAATAAAAGAAGAGTCAGGAATCAACTTTCCTTTATCTTCTAACACCGGAAATTTACCTTTTGGGCCACGCTTAGGGTTATTTTGTATGACAACCTGATAGGGAAGGGCTGTCATTTTGAGGTAAGCTTCAACTTTAATGCAAAAAGGCGATAAGCTAGGTAGGCCCCAAACACTAGGGTATTGATGTAGGATTAGCATTCTGTTTTTCCAAATGGAGTGGCAAAATTTTGGATTGTGTTTGAAAATGCATATGTAATATTTTCAAAAACCAAAGGTGAAACCACGAGTTTTTAGTGGCGTTACTTAACCATAAACTAAACAATTTATTTAAACACCAGATCAGCACGGACTTGTTGGTTTGCCAACGCAAATCTTCGCTTGTCGCTAAAATCCAAGGTATTTTATGCTGTTGCTCAATTTGCTTTTGTTGCTTAAAGTGGGGTTTCTTTAAGTGACTATTCAGAGTAAATACTTGTTTTAAGGCAACAGTCATACCTTGTCCATACACAGGATTTAAGTAACACAACGCATCGCCCAGCACTAATAAATTAGCTAATTTAAGCCTGCTAAAGTATTTTTTTTGATTAATGAGGTTGTGGAAGAGGCTAAATTTTACTGGTTTTAAGTTAGGGTCGAGTAGCTTATTAAGCTCTGGGTGTTGATAGAGCAGTAGCAAATCATTTAAGGTTTTTATATTTTTAAAAGCGTCCTTGATAGTTGAGATAAAAGTTAGTATGTAATCATTATTTTCTATGGGTGAAATGACAAATCCTAATGGGTTATGCACTTTATCTGCCTGCAGATAAAATTGCTTACAATTTGTTAGTCTCACCTGATCTTTGGGTAACTTAAAAGAAAGATATTGTAAGGTATTTCTTACCATTTTATTTTTTACTGGTAAGGATTGCTCTGCTAGAAGCTGCGATAAGTTTGAGCCACGACCTCGGCATTCAATAAATAAATCTGCTTCTAATTGATAGCAACCTTGCTCGTTGCGATAATTTATTGCCATAATCCTTTTCTTATCGATGATTAAGCGGGTCACTTTACCTTGTATTAATACGAATGAATTGGCATTGATAATGCGCTGATAAAGAATTTTATCCAATAATTGGCGGCTAAAAAGAAGTGTTTTAAAGTCAGACGTATATTGTGGGTATTTACCATAAGGTCCTTGCCAATAAGTATCTGCAGACCAATCAACAAGCTGGGCACCTGCGGCGAGTAATTCGTTTAAAATTCCTGGAAATAATTTTTCTAAGAGCCTCTGGCCTTCTAATAATAAAATATGCAGATGATTAGCTTGGGGTATGCCGCGCCTTTTATTGGCATTTAGCCAATAATTGTCAATGATAAAGATCTGATTTTGTTTATTGCTAAGTCTCTGGGCAGCACAAAGTCCTGCAAAACCACCACCTAGAATGGCAATGCGTGGCACTAAATAAATCCTTGCATAGACTGATGAAGAGATTGTAAATACTTTAAGCCTTTAATGTACTCTAAAGTAGAAAAAGAATTTATTTGATACAGAGCAATTTGGTCAATAATTGTTAGCTGTTCGGCGATTAATTTTTCTTTTGCTTCTTGATAGCTTCCTATATCGCCTTGTCTATTTTCTTGAGCTGATAGAAGCATAATTTCATTGCCAAAGTCATGTTCATTTAATTCGCGTTCAAAGGTTGTTAAGGTATTGCAAATATTACTAAAGCGTTGGGCAAACCAAAAAAATTCCCTAATAATACCAAATTCATTGATGTCAAAATCAGCAATAGCCATTAAATCCATCATCCCGACAATTATAATTCCCATGTTATGAGGTAGGTAGCAGGCGCATTCCACCGTATTGGTCATTTGAGGAAAAATTCTTATTAGTTGTGAATAATGAAGGCCATTAAAGAATTGCTTAATATCAAAATAAAGTAGCATCTTTAAACAATCAAAATGAGGTAATTTTTGCAAAAAAGAGATAATTTGTTGAAATAATTCTTTAGCAAAAGACACAACTTTAGATTCAAACTCTGTTAATCCTTGGGTATCAATAGAGACGTCATCTAAAGGGATTTTCGCAAGTTCATTAATTAATTTGGGATTGGCATAGGTGGGATTATCTACAAAATCATCACATAGGGTAATAAAAAGGCCTAAAAGAATTTTTGTATTAATTAAGTCCTTAAAGTAATCGGCCGGGACCTGATTTAAGGTAACTTGTGCATAGCCCTTGGGTAAAAATTCACTAAATAGCGATTTATTACGTTTAAAACCTAGTTTGTAATAATCAGCAATCCTTGATTCTACAGATGTATTCATTCCTTTTTATCGCTTCCTGATTAATAATTTAATAGTGTCTTTAGGATGTTGCGTTACCATCGCTTGTGTCCTTAAGCGACCATACTCTTTTAATTCAAATTGAAAATCAAGTACTAATTTTGAGATGACATAAATGGCTTCAATCATAGCTAATTGGTACCCACTACAAATACGTTTACCCATACCAAAAGGAATATAAGCATACTTATGTGCAGTAGAATTATTGATGAATCGCTCTGGATAAAATTTATTAGGTTTTGGCCAAAAATCAGGATGGCGGTGTAAATCTCTAATATTTATTAATACAATATTACCGGGCTTAATAATTTGCTTATCCAATACAGTTGTTTCTTTTACTTCACGCGCCAATATCCATGCCGGTGGGTATAGCCTTAAACTTTCTTGATAAACAGCTTGAGTATAAGTTAAGGATTTTAACGCGGGTAGGGTTATTGCTGAAGTTGAGTGAAGCACCTGTTGTACTTCTTGATAAACTTTTGCTTGCACCGTTTGATGCTTACTTAATAAATAAAAGGTAAACGCTAATGAGGCTGCTGTGGTTTCAAATCCGGCAAATAAAAAGGTGGTGATTTGATCAAGAATTAAATGATTAGAATTAAGCCTAGTTAAGGAGGAATAAAAAGGACATGGAATTTGGCCATCCATGAGCGCGCATTGTTTTTTTACAGCGTCTAACAAACGTTTGCGGTGTTTTTTTATCAGGTTATTTGTAGGCGTGGGTAGCCACAGAGGGAAGTCAAAAATACTACGTAATTTTTTACCACATTGTTGATTTAGGGCAATAAAGTGATTTGTTATATTTTCAGTATTACTAATATTATTAGGGCCAAGAGTAATATTCATAATACTGCCTAAAGCATAATGAGTCATCACGTCGAAACAATCAATCTGGTCATTGAGCTTAGTCGTTTTTAAATACTCGATATTCTTTTCAAAGAAGGGAAGATAGCTTTCTAACGCTAGGCGATAAAAATTAGGCTGGGTGATGGCATGGATTTTCTCCCAGGCTTGGCCTTCTAATTGAACAATACCATGTTTTCCAGTAATGGGTCTTATTTTATCAAAAACCATGCGGCATTTTTGATAATTTTCATCAGTAAGAATTGTTTTAACTAAATTAGGTTCGGTCACAATAAAAAATTTTTTGTGTCCCATTGATACAGATGCTAAATTCCCCTGTTGCAGAAATTGTTGATGCAAAAAGGGAATAGGTCGTGCAATGAACTGTTTAATATTACTTAAAGGAGATGCCATCCTTACTCCCAATCAAATGTGTGTGCCTTTACTCTTCAAGCTTATTAAGCTTTATTTCAGCCTTTAAAACTACCCAAGTTACTAGCAAGCTTATCGCAACAAATACTGTCGCCTGAATAATATTGCGCAGCGGTAGAAATGTAATTGCAAGGATATTTAATGCTAATGCTAAGCAAGGAATGATAATAGAAACATGAAAGGCTTTGTCATCCTGAAGCTTGCCGCGTTCTCTTAACTTAATTTTTATCAATGCGATATTGCTGAAGGAAAATATCATCAAAACGATAGTGCTCGTTGCACTGGCAAGCTCGCTTAAATTACCTACAAAGCTTAATAAAAGTACCATAGGAAATATAAGTAAAATAGCAACATAGGGCGTATGGTATTTACTATGAACGGTTTGGAATAATTTTGGCATGAGATTCTCTCGGGACATGCCATAAAGTAAACGTGATGCGGTAATATAGTTTAACAAGGTTGTGTTTGATACAGCAAAAAGCGCAATAATTGCAAACAAATACGTGGGAATAGCCGGATAAGATTTAGTCACGACGTCAAACAAAGGCGCTTCTGACTGACCCAGTTCGCTGCCTGGAATAATTGCGGTTGCTGTCCAACTTACACCTAAATATAAGATGCCAGCTACTCCTAGCGAGGATAGTATAGCGCGAGGTAAGTTTTTTTCGGGTTCCTTTACCTCTTCTGCCACATTAGCTAGATCTTCAAAGCCCGTGAAGGCAAAAAATGCTAACGCAGCTCCCTTAAGTACATTGCCAATTCCAGGAAATTCTTCTGAAGTTGTGCTAACAGCTTGGCTATCTGTTGTTGATAAAAACCAAAACCCACAGAATAAAACAATCAGTAACCCGCTTAATTCTATAAATGTACTAATTATATTAGCGACTGAGGATTGCCTAATGCCACGGATATTAATACTAAGTAGGAGGCTGAAAAAAAATAAAACACCTAGCCACTTGGGTATTTTAAAGCCAAATGTGCCAAGATAGCCTACAAACGCTTGTGATAAAGTTGACATGGAAAAGATGGTCGCACTAAATAAAAGTAACCCTGCAAAAATTGACATCCATTTTTGACCAAAGGCTTCTTGTATATAGACTGACACACCGCCGCTTTGGGGGAAACGGCTACTAAGTTCGCTGTAACTAAGTGCGGTAAGTAACACAATAGCCATTGCTATTGCAAAAGATAACCAGGTTAACGAGCCCGCATGACCTGCTATTTTTCCTACAATGGAGTAAATACCTGCCCCAAGAATATCACCTATCCCATAGATGATTAAGGCGCCCAAACCAAGGACTCTGACTAGACCGCTCTGCGGCTTGCTCATTTCACAATATCCCTATTTCCAGTAAATCAATTGGTTACTTTAAAATAAGCTTATTTATAAAGTAATTTTTAAAAAAATTAAATAAGAATTTAATTTGCTACACCTGCAACAGCTTGACAGATGCTAACTAACTATTTTTTTTCCGACCTAAATGGACGCTAGATTAATGCTTTTTTTTTACAATAATTGCATCACTGACGTTAGAAAAGCCATGCACATTTAAGCGAAATGAATCGACTTCGGCATGTAACTGACTTGAACTTCCACCATCAAGATTAAGCGCATTAACACAGTTAAGGGGTGGCGCTTTCATTAATTGCGCTAATTCAGTCGTTGAAAGCGGTGTATTTTCAGTAACTAAAATAATGACTTGTCCATCTGCTGTAATTCCAAGCGCTGAACGTTCAGCGCGCCCAGGCTTTAAAGGTGGTATTTGACCATTAATAAGTAAACGTGGGCCACTTTGCATAGCAAATTCAATGTGTTTATTACGTCTAAATTGACGAACATTTTTTAGGTAAGCTTTGTTATTTTTAATGTAAAAAACGCCCCACCAACTAATCTGTTTAAGCGGGCTTTGTTGTTTTTTGTTATTTATTCTTAAGCCTAATGGATGAAAATTGTGATCAAAAAAACCGCCATTAATGGTAATAAGCGCTTTGCTATGCTGAGCATACTCATCAGCAGAGGCATGCTTCATGGCTAAATCTTTTGCCATAACTAAAGCAAGTTGGTTTGAATTTAAATCAATCCGAAAAGCATGAATATGAGACCAAGGCGAAAGATAGCTATCATTTAAATCTTGATAAAGTAAACCGGGGCTTAATTTGTGCCAGTTCGTAGCAGCAAGCGCATAATTAAGCAAGATCAGTATAAATAAAACAGTAAAAGCTGATTTCCAACCTTGTCTCAACCATTTTATTATCGCAATGGTTTGACTGAACATCTTATTCTTGTATCCTTATGCTTTATTTTTATAGTGGAATAGCTATGCAAAATTCATTAAAAAATCTTACTAAAGCAAAACAAAAATCGGCAAGTGATTTATCTACCTTGATGCAAGATATCCTAGATCGCGCTCGTAAGCAAGGCGCGACCGATGCTGCTGTTTCGGTCAACCATGACAGTGGTTTTTCAGTCGATGTGCGTATGAAAGATGTGGAAACAGTCTCCTTTAATGAAGATAAAGGCGTCAGTTTGGTCGTCTACATAGGGCATCGTAAGGGCGCTGCTAGCAGTACAGATACATCACCGCAAGCATTAGATAATTTAGTGAAAGCCGCTTATGAAATTGCCCAAGTTAGCGCAGAAGATAAATGTTTTGGTCTAGCTGATCGGGATTTATTAACGAATGAATACCCTGAGTTAGATTTATCTCATCCTTGGGATATTAATCCTACAGAGGCAATCGAGATGGCTCTAGACTGTGAAGCCCAAGCTTTAGCCTATGATAAGCGCATAAAAAATTCCGATGGTGTTAATTTATCGACTTATAATTTTATGCATGGTTATGCCAATACTTATGGTGCCTTAGGAGTAATTGATGGGACAAGACATAGTATAAGTTGCTCTTTAATTGCGCAAGAAGGCGAGTCGATGCAACGCGATTACGATTATACGACAGCGCGTCATGCCAATGATTTAAGTTCTTTAAAACATTTAGCCGAAAGTACAGTTCAGCGTACGGTTAGCCGTTTAGGGGCAAAACAAGTAAAGACGCAAAAAGTGCCTGTTTTATTTTCGTCGCGTATTTCTAGTGGTATTTTATCAAGTTTAATTAATGCAATTAGTGGCTCTAATTTGTATCGTAAAAACTCGTTTTTATTAGACGCCTTAGACCAACGAATTTTCCCGACTAACATTAAAATTTATGAACAGCCACATTTATTAAAAGGATTAGGTAGTTCTCCTTTTGATGGTGAAGGCGTTCCTACCCGAAATAATATTTTTGTAGAAGATGGCTATCTTCGTCAGTATGTTTTAAGCAGTTATTCAGCAAGACGTATGGGACTAAAGACCACAGCTAACAGCAGCGGTGTTCATAATTTAACAATAAATCCAACGGCAGGAAACTTAGATGATTTAATCAAGCAAATGGATAAAGGTCTATTAGTCACGGAGTTAATGGGCCAGGGCGTAAACGTGCTAACTGGTGATTACTCTCGCGGCGCTTCTGGTTTTTGGGTAGAAAATGGCGCTATACAGTTTCCTGTTGAGGAAGTAACAATTGCTGGTAATCTAAAAAATATGTTTTTAGCAATTCAAGCAGTAGGCAATGATTTTAATCCTAATATTGCAACCCGCTGTGGTTCAATACTAATTGACGGTCTCACTGTAGCGGGTCACTGATAGATTTATTTCCTAATAGCGCCTAATACATAAGTTAACTGCAAGCATATTCCATTAATAGGAATATGCTTTTTATTTAAAAATAGCGTATTAGGCTGTCATGGGAAGGGAAATTGAGCAGGGATTAATTTTTGTCGCGGAAGGTTATACGTCCTTTAGTTAAATCATAAGGGGTCAGCTCAACTTTAACTTTATCGCCTGTTAAAATACGAATATAGTGTTTACGCATACGGCCTGAAATATGTGCCGTAACAATATGACCATTTTCCAGCTCAACACGAAACATTGTATTAGGTAGTGTCTCAATTACCGTACCAAGCATTTCAATATGATCTTCTTTTGCCATGAGGCCTCTCAAAAAATAAATTAAATAAAAGGTAAATAGTGCCTTAAAATAAGGAAAATGGCAATTAAGCTTTGCTTATTATCAGCAATTACCTTTCCAGTTTCTACAGATGGTAATAACAAAGGTTTATACATAGAGGCTAGTTGTAAACCTTCGAAGCACAGAGATGGGCTCTGAGCGCCAGGAAGGCTTTATGCGTGTTTACAACTAGCCTCTATGTATAAGCCTTTGTTGGCACTATCTTTTTAAGTGGTAACTGCTGCCTTCACTGCCAAATACCTTGCTTTGACGGGTGCTTTAAAGCATTTTTTAGCTGCTGTAAAAACTCTTGGCGGCTGATTATGATAGCACCTAAATTTTGCAAGTGTTCAGTGGGTAGCTGGCAATCAATAAAATCAAATTGCCATTCTTTCAGTGTTTGACATAAATAAAACAAGGCTATTTTTGAGGCATCCCTTGTTAGATGAAACATGGATTCACCAAAAAAGGCTCGGCCTAAGCTCACGCCATACAAACCACCAACTAACGTGCCGGCAGACCAAATTTCAATAGAATGAGCATAACCGAGATGGTGTAATTCAATATAAGCTTGTTGCATATCATCAGTAATCCACGTATTTTGCCTACGCTTAGCAACGGTCGCACATGCATGAATAACTTCCTCAAAGTGTGTGTCCATTGTAAATTGATGCGGTTTTTTTAGGGATTTTTTTAAACTTTGCGCTAGTTTAAATTGATTAGGATAAAGAATTAAGCGCGGATCAGGTGACCACCATAATATGGGATAATCAGCCTCAAACCAAGGAAAGATGCCTTGACTATAAGCTGCTAATAGACGGGGTGCTGATAGATCACCACCAATAGCTAATAGACCCTGTTTATCTGCTTGCTCTGGGCTAGGGAAGGTATAGAGTGAATCAAAACTAGTCATTAGCGCATTGGTTAAGTCATACTATAGATAAGTCTATTCTAAATTAGAAAATTATGCTTTAGAACTAAGCTGATTCCCGCAAAGCGCGAATCAGTAATAGTACGTTGATTAGTGATTTAAATCATCTAGAAATTTTTCCGCATCTAAGGCCGCCATACAACCGAAGCCTGCGGAGGTAATGGCTTGTCGGTAAACATGATCAGCCACATCGCCACAAGCGAAAACACCAGGAATAGATGTCGCAGTTGCCATTCCTTCTAAACCAGAACGAATAATTAAATACCCATCATTAGTCATGGTTAATTGGTTTTTAAATAAGCTAGTATTAGGGTCATGACCAATCGCAATAAAGACACCGTCTACTTTAAGGTAGCTGATGTTATCTTGATTGGTTTGACGTAGATTAACGCCAGTTACTTTAATACCGTCGCCTAAGACTTCATCTAAGGTGTGGTTCCAGAGTAACTTAATATTGCCTGTTTGTGCTTTTTCAAATAATTTATCTTGCAGAATTTTTTCGGCTCTTAACGTATCCCGGCGGTGAATTAGGGTAACTGAGGCAGCGATATTAGAAAGATAAAGTGCTTCTTCCACAGCAGTATTACCACCTCCAATGACACAGACATCTTTGTTGCGATAAAAAAAGCCATCACAAGTAGCACAAGCTGAAACGCCTCGCCCCTGATACGCTTGTTCTGAAGGTAGCCCCAGATAACGCGCTGAGGCACCCGTTGCAATAATTAATGCATCACAGGTATAGGTTTCACTATCACCACGCAAGATGAAAGGGCGCTGGCTTAAATCAGCATCAGTAATGTGATCAAAAATGACTTTAGTTTCAAACCGCTCAGCATGTTTTTGCATGCGCTCCATCAAGGCTGGCCCTTGTAAACCTTCAACATCACCAGGCCAATTATCTACCTCAGTAGTTGTTGTTAACTGGCCACCAGGTTGCATGCCGGTAATTAATACGGGTTTAAGATTTGCACGTGCGGCATAAACGGCAGCCGTATATCCTGCGGGACCAGAACCTAATATAATTAATCGATGATGATTGTTACTGCTTATCATTTCTTTCTTCTTAATAAAATATGTTAATATGGCAAATAGTATGATAGAAAAACAGATTTTAAAATAGTTATGACAAAAAGAGACGCAAGCACCAAATCTAAAAATAATAAAACGCGACCCGCGTTTCTTATAAAGCGAATCAGTGAAGGTAGTTTTATTCTGCTTTTAACGGGTGTTTTGTTTGTTATCCTGTCTTTATGTACTTATCATGTCAGTGATCCTAGCTGGATAGGTAAAAAACAAAGTCAGGTAGAAATAGCAAATGCAGGCGGCCATGTAGGCGCTTATATTGCTAATGCCTTATATTTTGCCTTTGGTTATTGCTGTTTTTTTCTACCAATAGGTATTATCTTTATCGCTTGGTTGGCTTTAAAAGAATATCGCACATCGCAACATATTAATAAGCTCGTACTCTCCTTAAGAATCAGTGGCTTTCTCCTCACTATTATAGGCAGTTGTGGTTTACTCAGTTTAGAATCGGTTATTGCTAATCTGAATAACATACACAGTGCCGGTGGTGTTTTAGGCTATTGGATAGCTAAAGGGTTTTATTATGCTTTAAATTTACAAGGTGCATCCTTACTTCTATTAGCATTTCTCCTCGTTGGTGTCACTTGGTTAACAGGATTTTCTTGGTTAAAACTCTCAGAATTAATTGGTTTTTATACCATGCTTGCTTGTCGATGGACGGTTAACAATTTAAAAGCTGCAGGCCTTTTTATAAAAACACAAGCTAGGCAGCTGACGACAAGAAATAAGCCTACTCTACAACCAACGCGGCAAGATAGACGGCCTAACTTAGCGTTAAGAAGAGAGCCAGAAAAGAAAGAAAAGATAGACAATAAACCTATTCCAATTCTCATGCCCGCAGAGCCTGTTGTAATTAACACCGCGTTTAATACGATGGTGGAAGCTGCACCTAGCAAGCCTGTAGCCAAAGAGAAGAAAGCCAAACCACCTGTGGCTGGTGGCCTACCTTCGTTAAGTTTGCTTGATAAAGGGCAGGCGGGAAGGCCTTTAGGTGGTTATACACATCAGGAACTAGAAACACTATCACGCGAAGTTGAGCAGCATCTTTTAGATTTTGGTATTCAAGCCGATGTGGTTGCGGTCCACCCAGGGCCTGTAATTACGCGTTTTGAATTGCAGTTGGCTGCAGGTATTAAAGTAAGTAAGCTTACGGCATTAGCCAAAGATTTGGCACGCTCATTATCGGTAATTAGCGTACGTGTTGTTGAAGTTATTCCAGGAAAAACAGTCGTAGGCCTTGAGCTACCTAATCAGCAACGAGAAATTGTGCGCCTATCTTCGGTATTCTCGGCTGATGTTTACCAGCATGCTATGTCACCTTTAACATTGGCCTTAGGCGTGGATATTGCAGGTCATCCAATGGTAGTTGATTTAGCTAAAATGCCTCATTTACTAGTTGCTGGTACGACCGGTTCAGGCAAATCAGTAGGCATTAATGCCATGATTTTAAGTCTATTATTTAAAGCAGGCCCTGATCAGGTCCGTTTAATCATGATTGATCCTAAAATGTTAGAGTTATCAGTCTATGACGGTATTCCTCATTTATTAACTCCTGTGGTTACTGACATGAAAGAGGCTGCAAGTGCATTACGTTGGTGTGTTGCTGAAATGGAGCGGCGTTACCGATTGATGGCAGCTTTAGGTGTGCGTAATTTAACTGGTTTTAATATCAAGGTGAATGAAGCGGCTGAGAAAGGTGAACCTTTAACTGATCCTTTATGGAAAGCAAGCGATGGCGTTGATAGTAATCCGCCCCTATTACAGCAACTACCTTATATTGTAGTCATTGTCGATGAATTAGCAGACATGATGATGGTTGTTGGTAAAAAGGTTGAGCAATTAATTGCCAGAATTGCTCAAAAAGCCAGAGCTGCTGGTATCCATTTAATTCTAGCAACGCAGCGTCCTTCAGTGGATGTGTTAACAGGCTTAATTAAGTCAAATATTCCGACACGTATGTCGTTTCAGGTTTCCTCAAAAATTGATTCACGTACTATTCTTGATCAACAGGGAGCCGAACAATTACTAGGTCATGGTGATATGCTGTATTTAGCACCCGGTACAGGTGCGCCATTACGAGTACATGGTGCGTTTGTTGATGATAAAGAGGTACATCGTATTGCTGATGATTGGCGTGGTCGTGGTGAGCCTGATTACATTGAGGAGATTACGCAAACACTAGATAGTTCAGAAGGTGGAATGAGTGAAGATGGGCAAGATACGGAAGATGCTGATCCATTATATGATCAAGCGGTAGAGTTTATCATCCAGACTCGTAAGGCCAGTATTTCATCGGTACAAAGACGGTTTAAAATAGGCTATAATCGCGCAGCTCGTTTAGTGGAAGAAATGGAGCGTACCGGTATTGTTGGTCCGCTAGATGGTGGCTATAGAGATGTACTCGTTTCAGCTGTCCCGGAAGAATAATGAGGAAAAAGCATGAGAAAATTACTTACATTACTATTAATCATTTGCATACCCAGTGTTTGGGCTGATACACCCGCTGCAGAAGTGCAAGCCAAGCTCAACGCTATCCACAGTATGAGTGCAAATTTCGATCAAATTGTCACTGCTGGTAAACGAGAAGTATCCCAAACCTCAGGAAAAATGGCACTTGTTAGACCTGGGCGTTTTCGTTGGGAAACCAAAAGCCCATTAGAACAACTGGTTGTTGCAGATAGTAAGCAATTATGGGTATATGATATTGATTTAGAGCAAGTCACTGTTAAAAAGCAGGAACAAGGCTTAGGTGGCACGCCAGGACTTTTTTTAAGCGGTTATGATAATACCGTAACTCGAGACTTTGATGTTACCGCTAAAGATAAAGATGGTGTACGAACTTATATTTTAAAAGCAAAGTCTCCGAAAGAAAATTTTCAAACAGTCCATTTAACCTTTAATAAGGACGCGCTCAGTTTAATTGAATTTTTCGATCAGCTAGGCCAGCACACCATCGTCAAATTAAAAAATATAAAAACAAACCCTTCTTTAGCGACGAAATTGTTTCAATTTAAGCCACCTAAAGGCGTGGATGTGGTTGAACAGTAGCTAACCGATGGAGCCCGTCTCGCCATTAGCCGAGCAGTTACGGCCTAAACATTGGGATGAAGTGATAGGCCAAACTCATTTATTAGGCCCAGGTAAGCCACTGCGTTTAGCTTTTACTTCAGGTAAACCTCACTCTATGATATTTTGGGGGCCGCCAGGGGTTGGTAAAACGACCTTGGCGAGATTAAGTGCAAACGCATTTGATTGTGAGTGGATAGCGATTTCTGCTGTATTGGCTGGTGTTAAAGAGATTCGGGCAGCTATCGAACAAGCGCAAGCTAATTTGGAAAATCAGCGCCAAACGTTGCTTTTTATAGATGAAATTCATCGCTTTAATAAATCACAACAGGATGCATTATTACCCTATACTGAGTCTGGTTTGTTGACGTTCATTGGAGCAACTACGGAAAACCCCTCATTTGAAGTTAATTCAGCATTATTATCAAGAGCACAAGTTTATGTGCTTAAGTCGCTCACTGAAGAAGAGCTTGGGCTATTATTAGAACGTGCTCAGCAACGAGTCTTTCCTTATCTAAATTTTGAACAGTCGGCGATTGATTTTATAGTGAATTATGCTGATGGGGATGCCAGGCGTTTACTTAATCTTTTAGAGCAAATTGCTAATGCAGCAAATGTTAAAGGTATTACGCAATTATCACTTAAGTTTTTACAAAATGTTATCGTAGCAAGCGGCCGTCGTTTTGATAAAGGCGGTGAGAATTTTTATGATCAAATTTCTGCTCTTCATAAATCAGTCCGCGGTTCTCATCCTGATGCAGCTTTATATTGGTTAACTCGCATGCTTGATGGCGGTGTGGATGCCCGTTATCTGGCTAGAAGAATTATTAGGATGGCTTGGGAAGACATAGGCCTTGCTGACCCACGCGCCATGCAACTTGCTAACGATGCCGCTTTGACCTACGAACGCCTAGGCTCGCCGGAAGGAGAGCTTGCTTTAGCACAAGCGGTTATTTATCTGGCTTTAGCGCCCAAAAGCAATGCCGGTTATCTCGCATTTAATCAAGCCAGGGATTTTGTTAAAAAAGATAAGTCTCGTGAAGTTCCCCATCATTTGCGTAATGCACCGACTAAATTAATGGATAAACTTGGGTATGGGCATCATTACCGTTATGCCCATGATGAGCCTTTTGGTTATGCAGCTGGCGAAACCTATTTACCAGCTGGACTCAGTAATCTTAACTGGTATCAACCTGTTGCTAGAGGTTTAGAAATAAAACTTAGTGAAAAAATGACTTTTTTAAAGTCATTGGATGCGGAATATAAACAAAAAAAACCGGATTCGAAAAAATAAAGTTCACAGCCTGGTATTATCAAGAAATATCCTATAACTTATTAATAATTAATCAATTAAGCGTTAAGCTTAACAATTATGACCTCTACATTTAGCAATAAGGATTTCAATTACTTAGAAATAAGCGCTCTGTCTTATGACATATGCGAGCGCCTTCCTTGTGGTTTAGTGGTAATTAATGCGCAAGGCAGAGTGGCTTGGGCGAATAAGGTTGCTCAAGGTTTACTGGGAAATGATTTAAAAGACTCTGTATGGCTTGATATTATTAAACGTTCATTTGCACCTAAGGAAGATGATGGCTATGAAATCTCCTTAGTAGATGGCCGTCGAATTAGTGTTGCCATTTCTTCATTAGATAGCCTGCCAGGTGAGTTAGTTACCCTAACTGATTTAACCACCACAAGACAGTATGAACAAGAAAAGGCTGAATACGGACGATTTTTAGCATTAGGTAGAATGACCGCCCAACTTGCGCACCAAATACGTACACCATTGTCTTCCGCGATGCTGTATACAGAGCATCTAACAAATCCTACAGTAACTCAGGAGCGCATGGCTAAGTGGATCATGCGTATTCAAGAATGTCATACCAGCATCGAAAAGCAGATTCAGGATTTATTGCTTTTTGCGCGCGGAGAGACGATTGAGCTTGTGGCAGTAAATGTTTTGGATTGGGGAAAAGAGCTAGAAAAACGAATTCATTCTTTAGCCCTGCCTTCATCAGTGCAACTAACCATTAACAATCAGCTTTTATCAGGTACCTATTATCTTCATACCGAATCATTAATAGGCGCTGTTTTAAATTTGATTACGAATGCAATACAAGCGAAAGCAAGTTGCATTGAGCTTATGCTTAGTTATACTGGAAGCAACCTTATCATTTGTGTTAGAGATAATGGCTGTGGCATGACCGAATCAGTCAAAGTTCAGGCCTTTTCTCCTTTTTTTACAACCAAAGCAAAAGGAACGGGTTTAGGGCTTGCTGTTGTTAAAGCGGTAGTAAAGGCCCATCATGGCGAAATAACGCTTGATTCTTCTCCTGGTCAGGGGTGTTGTATAAAAATAAAACTTTCACAATAGCTTTTGGTAAGCTATAGCGTAGTGGGTGACGTTATATCTGCTAATCAAACTAATAAAAGGAAGGCAACAATGAGTGGCGTATTAATCGTAGAAGATGATCCGGTGTTGCGTGAAGCGCTTGCTGAAACCATGAATTTAGCAGGGCACTCATATTTAGCTGCAAAAGATGGCAAAGAAGCATTGGCAATGCTAGAAACCTATAGCCCAGCAATTGTATTAACTGATATACGTATGGATAAAATTGATGGTCAAGAGCTTTTAACTGAGATTCAACGCCGAGTTCCTGGTATGCCAGTTATCCTGATGACTGCCTATGGTTCCGTAGAAGATGCTGTCAAAGCCATGAGACATGGCGCCGTAGATTATTTAGAAAAGCCGTTTAGCGCAAATGTATTAACTGAAAAAATCAAGACATACGTAAGGCCTGAATCTACAGATAATGAGGATGAGCCCATTGCTAAAGATCCTAAAAGCCAAGCCTTATTATCAATGGCGTTACGCGTTGCGCAATCTGATGTTGGTGTGATGATTACAGGTGAAAGTGGAACGGGTAAAGAGGTTCTCGCTCATTTTATTCATGATCACTCTGCACGCCACAGGCAGCCTTTTATTGCTATTAATTGTGCCGCTATTCCTGAACAGATGCTTGAAGCCACCTTGTTTGGTTATGAAAAAGGAGCCTTCACTGGTGCTTATAAATCCACACCTGGAAAATTTGAGCAAGCACAAGGCGGTACACTGTTGTTAGATGAAGTCAGTGAAATGAGCTTAAGCTTGCAAGCTAAATTGCTGCGTGTTATCCAAGAAAAAGAAGTAGAGCGTATTGGTGCAAATAAGCTCATCCATTTAGATGTGCGCGTGCTTGCTACTAGCAATAGACAATTACTGGAAGAAGTGCAATTAGGGCGTTTTAGGGAAGATTTATATTATCGCCTAAATATTTTTCCACTACATTGGCTGCCTTTGAGAGAAAGAATATGTGATATCATACCTTTGGCAGATTATCTGATTCGTCGTTTTTGTAAAGGAAATGCCTTAAGAGTTCCTGTATTAAGCGAAGAAGCAATTCAGGCGCTGTTGCATTACCCTTGGCCAGGGAACGCACGCGAATTAGATAATGTCATCCAAAGAGCATTAGTGTTACAAACAAGTGGTATCATTGAGCCAGTTCATTTGCAGTTGCCAGCGGTAGAAACAGAGCGAGCGTTATCTATCAATATGGCTATGAAAAATTTACAAGAGCATGAGTTTGATATGATAATTCGTACTTTAGAAGCCCATGGAGGAAATCGTCAGCAAGTCGCTGCGGCATTAGGGGTAAGCGAACGGACATTACGTTATAAATTAGCAAAAATGCGTGAGGGAGGTTATGTCGTTTAAAAAATCAATTTATTTTACTAAAAATAGTATTGATATTAGACAAGTCAATACTATTTTATGCAACGATTCATATTACTATGCGTTCACACCTGTTACCACCTTTGCTTAAGTTTTTCAAACGCTGTTGGCTGATTTTTGCGATCTTAGTTATTGCTTTAGCAATTATGTCTAGTCTATTTCGGGTACTAACTCCCTGGGCTAAACAATACAAACCTAAGCTTGAGCAGCGCTTAACAATGCTCCTAGGTGAGCCGGTTACCATTCAAAAGATGGAAACAGGTTGGTTTTGGTTTGAACCGGTTATTAAGCTAAAAGGCGTTACAGTTCAAAGCAAAAACACCACGATTTATTTAAAAAAATTCCTAGTAGGCATTAATCTTTTTGAGTCGCTCCGGCATTGGCAACTACAACCTGGAATTTTGTATATTGATGATCTCAATTTAACGTTGCGTCAGATAGATAAGCAATGGCAAATAGATGGCTTAACTAATATCAATAAAAATAATACTAATCTTGCTTATGAGCCTGTCTTGTCGTGGGTTTTAGCACAACAGAAAATTGTGATTAACAACCTTAACCTGCAAGTGTATTTAAAGGATGAAACACGCTTACCATTAAGACGTTTTAATTTAAAAATAACCAATCATTCGGGAAAATATACGGTGACAGGCAATGCCTATCTTGCCCAAACCCCGCTGACATCATTTCGATTATTAGCAGATATGACGCTTAATCCCTATAAATTAAATGAAGCAAAAGGTCGGTTATTTTTTGCTGCAAAGCACCTGCAACTCACGCAATGGGATACCTTTTTACCATCATCACGTATGCAAATAAACGATGGAAAAGCAAATCTTTTACTATGGCTGGATTGGCAAGCAGGCCATATAAATCAAATGCAAGCGAACGTTGAGCTTAATAAATTAGCTTGGCAGGATAAAGTAACAAAAATAGACCAGCACTTACCTTACCTATTTGCTAACTTAGCTTGGCATCCAACCGAGGCAGGGTGGCAGTTAGCTGGCAATAATATGAGAATGCAATTAGGTGATATTAAATGGCCTAAGAATGAATTTCTGCTTAATTATAATCAAAGTGGTAAAACGCTCGATCTTTATGTTAAAAATCTTATTTTAGAATCCTTGCTACCAACCATTTCGAATTGGCCAGAGCAATTTAATCCAATTTTAGCGGTTATGCCACAAGGTTTGCTGCAAGATGTGCGGCTTACTCTAAAAGATAAGAATCCTACACGCTTATTAACTAAATTTAGTCGCCTAAGCTGGTTAGCACAGAAAAAATTGCCGGGTATGCAAAATTTATCAGGTGCATTGTACTGGCAGCCTAATGAAGGCCGTTTAGAGTTAAATAGCTATGCATCTCCTCATTTAAACTTTCTCACTAAACCTTCTGTCGCATTTGATGTGCTGGCAGGTTCTCTTAATTGGCAAGTACTCGCTAAAGGCGTGCAAATTAATCTTCATCGCTTGACGCTTATCCGACCAGATTTAAAAGTTAATGCAGAGGGAAGTATTCAAGATGTTTCTGCAAAATCTGCAGGCCAAATTGATTTGACTGCCCAAATATTAGGGAATAATGCCGAGCAGTGGCTTACCTATTTACCTAAAAAATACCTAAAGCCTAAGTTAGATGTATGGCTTAAGCACGATGTAAAACGGATTAAACAAGTTGTTGCAAAAATTGCTATTCATGGCCGCGCTGCAGATTTTCCTTTTGATAAGCAGCCAGGCGAATTTACTATTAGAAGCTATTTGCAGGGGGTTGATTTAAGTTTTGCGCCAAATTGGCCCTTAGTCAAAGATATTAATGGTTATTTAAATTTAAACAAACGCCTGCTGGATGCAACGCTTGAGCAAGCAACGACAAAGGGTTTTAAGATTAGTCATACTAACTTACGTGTGCCTGATATAGGTTTGGACAAAGAAACTTTATTGTTACGAACACAAATCAATACGACTACTAGTAAGGCACTAGACTACGTTCATTCATCGCCATTGGCTAAAAAATTATCTGCTTTAAACATATTAAAGATGAAGGGCGATTTAGATTTAAGCCTGCAATTAGAAGTCCCTTTTTATAGTGCTCCTGGACATGATCATATTTTAGCCTTAGGTGATCTTGTCTTTAAAAATAATCAAGTTTTAGTCAATCATATCATTAATGATGTGCAATTAGATCACTTAGCTGGTTCGTTGCAATTTGATGAACAAGGTATTTTAAGCAGTAACCTTAAAGCAGCCACCATGGATTGCCCAGTTAATTTAGTGATTCAATCGGTGCGTTACCCTAAGCCGTACACAGAAGTAAAAATTACTGCAACTACAACAAGCCAAGTATTGCGTAATAAATTTAATTTACCTTGGCTTTCTTTATTAGATGGTGAGGTAGGATTGGAAGGCATTTTAACTATAACAAACGATCCTGATGATTTAGATCATTTACAAATCAAAACCTCTCTAGCTGGCATGGCAATTAATCTACCGCCTCCTCTTGGAAAAACCTTCTCTGCGCTGGCGCCATTGACCATTGATGTTAATTTCAATCCTAAAAAAGCAGTGCGCTTACGTATTGCTTATAATGAGCTAGTCAATAGTGATTTATGGTTTTCTTGGTTAAATGGCAAGTTTCAACTAGAAAGGGGCGAGATACGCCTTGGTAATGGTCAAGCGTTATGGCAGGAAAAGCCGGGTTTACAAGTGGTAGGTACACTGTCTAATTTTAACTTACAACGTTGGCAGGATGCATTAGCAAAAATACCTTTTAATAAAACTAGCTCAAGTGCTATCCCGCTTCGTGTGGTCGATATTTTGTTAAAACAGGCCAAAATAGGTAGCCAAAGCTATCCTAATTTAAACTTAAAGGCCACAAAAATTCATGACAAGGAGTGGTTAGTTGATATAAAACAAAAACAAATAGCTGCTAAATTGCATTATCAAGAAGACTGCCATCGTTTAAGTGGCCACGTTGCTAAGCTAATTCTTGCTAATGGGCCAACGCCAAGTAGCCTAAATAAACCTTCTGCTTTAAACATTAAGGATATACCTAATTTAGATTTAACGATTGAGCAATTACAATTTAATACCTTAGATTTAGGTAAAGCAGTGATTAAGACGACCACTAAGCCTAATAAGCTACAACTAGATTCCTTTAAATTAAGCGCATTAGGCTATGATATGCAAGCCAAGGGAGAATGGCGTCAAAAAGAAAACGAAAGTAGCACGTTTTTGCAAGGTACTATGGAAATTAATGATTTAGCTAAAGCTTTGCAGCGCTTGAAGATTAGTCCAGCGTTAGAAGCTCATCGCGGTAATATTCAATTTACAGGCCAATGGCCTGGAGGCTTCCACGATTTTTCTTTAAAACAATTTGCAGGTGATTTACATCTTCTTTTTAAGGATGGTCGTATTACTAATTTAAGCCCCGAAACGGAAGAAAAACTAGGCATGGGTAAATTACTTAGTATATTAAGCCTGCAAACTATACCTCGTCGCCTCAAACTTGATTTTAGTGATTTAGCGCAACATGGTTATAGTTTTGATGAGTATAATGGCGCATTTAAAGTTAATCACGGTCTTGTCACGACCCAGCACAGCTATATTGATGGCCCGGTAGCTTATGCAAGCATGAAAGGCAATCTAGATGTTGTTAATCAACGTTATAATTTAGATTTAGAAATTACGCCTCATATTACAGCAAGCCTACCTATTGTTGCTACAATCGCTGGTGGACCTGTAATTGGGTTTGCTACTTGGATAGCAAGTACAATTATTAACCATGGCATGCAGAAAATAAGTGGCTATACTTATAAAATTTCTGGCCCATGGAAAAAACCCCTTGTGCAACAGGTAAATATAATTAAAAAAGTAAACCTTGCGTATAAAAAATTAAATAAAAACAATTTATGACATATGCTTAAATAATGTTGAATAAATAGATTTTACTGATAACGGTTAGCCTTGAGCCTGCCATGGAACTTTAAGGCACAATCGGTTCATGCACTAATAAAATAGGATAATATTATGTGGGGCTCACTTTTAAAGCGATATTGGCAGGTAGCCATTTTGAAAGAAACGCCAGCAAATACACCTTGTTCCTTATTTTTATTAAGTCTTATTTTATTAGTTTATTTAATTATACTTCTTATTCAATGGTCTTTAGCTGATATTAAAAATGAATATAGCTTAATCAATTCTATTCTTACTGGCCTATCGCTTTTGCTGTCTTATTGTGTTTATACAAAGTTACTTTTGTATATCTATAAAAAGGATAATCGCTTTATTCAAACCATTTCTTCTTTATTGATGAGTAACTTAATCATCCATTGTTTGGCTTTTCCGCTTTTATTAATGACTTCTTACCTGGTGCCAGCTGATATAAAACAGGCTGATATGTTATTATTTGTAATTATTTATATATTGGGTACGTTAATCTTAAGCATTTGGCAATTTTTAGCGATAGCACATATCTATCGCTATGCATTAGAAATGAGTTTTTTTGTTGCTATGCTCGTTAGTTTTGGTTTATTAGCGGCTAATATTTTAACTGTTTCACTTTGGCGATGAGAAAGAAATGCATTTACATATTTTAGGAATTAGTGGCACATTTATGAGTGCGTTAGCACTATTAGCACGCGATGCGGGTCATCATGTTACCGGATGCGATGCCAACTGCTACCCACCGGTAAGTGATTTATTACAAGCAAAAGGTATTCAGTGGACTGAAGGGTATGAAGACAGTACACAGGCTTTAGAGGCTGACGTGATCATCGTTGGTAATGCCATTAAACGAGGAATGCCTGTTTTAGAAGCGATATTAAATGCAGGTAAATGTTATACATCAGGCCCGCAATGGCTTGCGGAAAATATTTTACCACGCTACAAGGTGTTAGCCGTTGCAGGCACACATGGCAAGACAACAACAACCTCTATGCTCGCTCATATTTTAGACCAAGCGGGTTTAAATCCTGGTTTTTTAATTGGTGGCGTTGCACCAAATTTTAATACCAGTGCTAATTTAGGCCAAGGACCGTGGTTTGTCATTGAAGCCGATGAATATGACAGCGCTTACTTTGATAAGCGACCAAAACTTATGCACTATCGACCTGAAGTTGCGATTCTTAATAATTTAGAATTTGATCATGCTGATATTTACGCAAATCTAGAGGCTATACAGCAGCAATTTCATTATTATTTAAAAACTATTCCTAATAAAGGTGTGGTCATTAAACCACGGGATGATGCTGCTTTAAATGCAGTGATTGCGCGGGGAGTTTTTTCTAACTTAGAAGACACCGCGTTAGATGGCAAAGCCAATTGGCGAGCTGAAATTTTAGATGAAAGCGGTTGTGCTTTTCGAATTTGGCATAATCAAGAGGACATTGCGGAAGTGAATTGGCCTTTGATTGGCCGATTTAATGTTGAGAATGGGTTGGCTGCAATTGCCGCTAGTAGCCATGTTGGTATTGAACCAAAAGTTGCAGCTCAAGCATTAAAAACCTTTAAACCTGTCAAAAGAAGGCTTGAAGTTAGGGCAAATCAATATGATATTACCGTTTATGATGATTTTGCTCATCATCCTACTGCTATTGCTAAAACAATCCAAGCATTAAGACAGAGTAAGCGTCACAAGCGGATTATCGTAGCATTAGAATTTGCCTCTTATACAATGCGTTCAGGTGTGCATGCCGAAAACATGGCCAAAGCATTAGCACAAGTTGATAATGCCTTTATTTTAAGTCCAGAACAATTCGACTTAGCCAGTTTTGCTAAAGATTGGACATGTACTTTTAAAATTTTATCAAATACGCCAGCAATTATTGATGCAATTGTGCAATATGCCAAGCCAGGAGATGCTGTGGTCGTTATGAGTAACCGTGGCTTTGATAATATTCATCAGCAACTAATTACCAGTATTGCTAATCGGTTTGCAACAGCAGAAAATTTTTCTGTTTAATGGTGTACAAAATTTAAGTTAATGGCTTACGTATTATTAAGTGAGCTGCTTGAAAAACGCTGGCTAGGCTTTGAGTCATAAGCCTTTTGCCATTGATAGAAGTAAAAGAAAATTACTAACGGCATAAGAATATAGGTACTTTCAGGCATTTTAGTACCTAATATTGCGACGTTTATAACTGATGAAAATGATTGTTTTATTGTCAATTAGATTCTCTCCTTGCAAATTGTGCTATTCGTTGTTATAAAAAAAGAAATAGCAGGTAGCGCTATTAAAATCCTGCAGACTTTCTTGAGTAAATCTAGCATTCCGCTTGCGTTTTTTTGTAGCTGCAAAATTTCAAGAAAGTTAATTAAAGTCTTAAAGATTTAGCCCTAGGCTACATGCTTGCTGCCTTAGGAAGGCAAGTACTGACTTGCGGAGGAAATCTAGTATGCTAACCTTTACTCAGTTGCAGCAAAAAGCGGAATTTTTACCCATTAAATTAAATAATTGTTATGCTAAATTATATACTATGGGCGGTCTTTTTTGTTCTTGCCTTCCTTTTATGCGCTCCCAGTTATTTGATGATGTATATTTAATTCAAAGCGTAGCTAAGTGTCTTAATCATTATTCGTTTGCAACAGAAAAAGACAAATTATCAGTGCTACAAGGGATGTATTTATATATTTGGGAGCGTTATGAAAGCTCTGTAGAACGCATATTAAATAAACCACTTTTGGATGCTTTAAGTGCACATTTAGAAGTTGAATCGTTAGAAACACTTGATAAAAATATCTGTGAAGAAAGTTTTCAGGCCCTAGATGAGTTTTGTAATTGGGTATATCGTAATCGCTCTCATCGTGAGTTAGGTGAATTGTATCGAGCTTTTCCTAATGATATGCAAGCAACTATTCACACGCGCCGCTTTCTATCACACGAAGACGAGACCCCAACGTGGGGAGGTACCCTATCAAGCTTACTAAAGGATATAGGAATTCATAGGTTATTTTAAGGAGATCGTATGGCATATGACGCCCCAGAGTATAGTTATTTAAAAACTGAAACCGAACGATTACAGCAATCTTTCGCACGATTAACCAAACGTTATATTGCTCCTTGCTATCAATCCTTACGAGAAAAATTTTTAAAACTAGAAGATCTTTATAAGAAAAAGTTGAAAGAAAAAGAAAAGCAACGATGGACAAAATGCTTACCTGATAAAACCAGGCTTGAACAGATTGCTTGTATCAGTCAATTGGCAAATAATATGCCATCTAACCAAACAGCTCGCAATGAAGAGGTAGTGAAAAAAGCGCAAGCTATTCTAATAGGCTCAGGCCTCTATCGTTACACCAGGATTGATAATTCTTATAAATTTTTATTTGGTTTTTTTGGCGATGCTCAAGACAATAGTGCACTTAATATGGCATTGGGGGAGGTATTGGGTTTATCAGAAGAAAATAAAATGGATCCTTTAACTTGGGCTGATTGTTGCACTGCTTATCTTGACTATTTAAAAGAAAATGATAATTACGCCAGTTATAGCTATGTTAACAATGATCCTTATTTCTTTCCTAATCTAGATTGGATGATAAGGAGAGAGCAAGAAAAAGCGCAACCTATGATAAAGTTATCACAGTACATTTTATTTATTCAATCCGTGCTTAAAATGCTTGATGGGTACTCGGCAGAAGTATTGCAGCTAACAGGTAAATTAAAAGAGGTGTTAGAAAGTCAAAGCTCAACAGTTAGACAGGTTTTGAATAAAAAAGAGATTTTAGAATTATTATTAACCTGTGAACCTAAAATGAGTCTCTATAATTTATGTGCCAGAATTTTACCTGAAGATTATAATATTGCAGTTGAAGACTCGCAGGTTGTTGTATTTGACGGCCAAAATGCCAAAGGCTTTCAAGCCGATGTACATCAAAGAATAACGACCTACTGTCAGTATGCTTTACTTGCTGCTTATATCTTAGTTTTAACAAGAATTAATGAATTGCAACAGTTAGTAACTGTCTATAGTGAGAAAATGTTAATGGAGGAATTAAAAAAAGCCTTAAAATTTGCTATTGGTGAGCAGGATAGCAACAAGCTAGATAATGAAACCCGTGATCTTGCCTTAACTTCTTTGCAACTTTTTGTTGATTTAGGTCAGGTTGATTTAATTAAGACAGAAGCTTGGGAAGGAATGGAATTATTTAAACGCGAGCTACATCGACAGCTCGTGAATGTCAGGCATCCCTCTATTGAGCCAGAAAGTCGTGTAGCTTTTACTATTTAAGCTGATTAAACTCTCTTTTCTATAAGCTATTTATGGGCAATCCAAAAATAGCTTATTTAATCCTAAATATATTGTCGCAGAGTGCACAGTATTATTTTGGGGGTTATCCACAGTTTCTGTGGATAAGCATGTGTGAAAAGTGTTTAATAATTTAGGCAGTTAATTAGCTGCTTATTTTGTCAGAGTGTAAATTGCTTACTTAGTTTTCCTATTAAATTATTTTTTCTACGATAGTTTAAGTTTTACTTAAACTATCAAAAACTTATCAATTTGTGTTCTGGTAAGACACTACCTAAGCAAAGTGTTTTTCCATAAAAATCTGCTTCAAGCACTATACTATGAATAAAAAGGCAAGGAATACGCATATGGATAAGTATCAAGATCGGCAAGCTGCCGGGAAAGTACTTGCAAAGCATTTAAAAGACTATGCTAATAAAACCAATACTATTGTATTGGCGCTCCCCAGAGGCGGGGTTCCTGTTGCTTATGAAGTAGCAAGTGCTTTAAGTTTACCACTTGATGTTTTTATTGTTAGAAAACTTGGGGTGCCATGGCATAAAGAGCTGGCGATGGGTGCCATTGCGTCTGGTGGGTGTAAGTTTTTTAATCAAGAAGTCATCGAGTCGTTAGAAATAGCGCAAGATGATATCGATAAGGTCATTCAAAAAGAAGAAAAAGAATTGCAACGACGAGAACTGCTTTATCGAAATAATCAACCTTTGCCTAATTTCTATAATAAAACCATTATATTAGTTGATGATGGCATTGCTACGGGCGCGACAATACGCGCAGCCATTAAAGCGTTAAAAAATAGCAAGCCTGCCAGTATTATCGTGTCCGTACCGGTGGCTGCTTTATCAACTTATAAAGAGATGACACGGTTAGTGCAACGGGTTGTATGCCCATTGAAACCAGTGCATTTTTATGCGGTTGGGCTTTGGTATGCGCACTTTCCACAGACCACAGATGCTGAAGTCACTGAATTACTTAGAAAAGCGAATGAAAATTATTTAGCCAATGCTTCGTGAGGTTACTTTATGGGATTTTATTCTTTAGATAAAGTAAAACAAATTACCATATTAACTGCCAATGCAACGTTGTCTGGTTTTTTATTTGTGCCTAAAGAAGCGATAGGGCTTGTTTTATTTGCTCATGGTAGTGGTAGTAGTGCACGTAGCACGCGTAATCAATACGTAGCAGGTCTTCTAAATCAAGCTAACTTAGCGACATTATTATTTGATTTATTAACCCCTACTGAAGAAAAAATTGATGATATAACCCGTGAATTACGATTTAATATTTCTTTTTTAGTCAATCGGTTAATTGAAGTAACGCATTGGAGTACGAAGCAGTTTCCTGCTCTAAATTTAGGTTATTTTGGCGCAAGTACTGGTGCTGCTGCAGCCTTAGTTGCCGCAGCGAAAGAGCAAGCTTTAATCAAAGCCGTTGTTTCTCGTGGTGGCAGGCCAGATTTAGCAGGAAATTCATTGACGCAAGTAAAAGCGCCCACGTTATTAATTGTGGGTGAAAAAGATAAAGTGGTCATTGAGTTAAATGAATTAGCAATGACTAGTCTAACAGGCTGTGTTAAACAATTAGAAATTGTGCCTCGCGCTACCCACTTATTTGAAGAAAAGGGGGCACTGGCCAAAGTAGCTGAGTTAGCTAAAAACTGGTTTACTACCTACCTTCCTACAGCCTAGCTTTCTAGGAGTTGAAATGGATGCCCAGCAAAAAGTAGTAGAAATTTTAAATCATGCTATAAAACCCCTGGTCGATACACAAGATTATTCTGATTTAATAGAAAAAATAGGGAATAAGCGTTTTGTCCTAATGGGGGAAGCAACGCATGGGACAGATGAATTTTATCAAGCTCGCATCCAACTCACTAAGCGCCTAATTCAAGAACAAGGATTTATGGCCGTTGCTGTAGAAGGAGATTGGCCTGATGCCTATGGTATTCATAGCTATATTCAGGGAGAGGGCCATATTAGTGACTACAGTCGCGCATTAAGTCGTTTTCAACGTTTTCCACGTTGGATGTGGCGCAATACAACTATGCCGCCTTTTATGAAATGGCTAAGAGAATTTAATGATAATTTACCAAAAGAGAATAAAATAGGTTTTTATGGCCTTGATTTGTATAGTTTACATGCTTCGCAAGAAGCGGTAATTAGTTATTTAATGAAAGTTGATCCTTCTGCTGCCAAAAAAGCAATGGAACGTTATGCTTGTTTTGATCACCAAAATCTTGATCCGCAATCTTATGGTTATTTAGCTAATTTAGGTATTAAAAAGAAGTGCATTAAAGAAGCATTAGCTGTGTTAATGGATTTACAACAAAATGCGTTTGAGTATCTATGTCAAGATGGTGTGGTTATTGAAGAAGATTACTTCTTTGCAGCGCAAAATGCACGTATTGTTAAGGATGCAGAGAGCTACTATCGTTCTATGTTTGAAGGTTATACCTCATCATGGAATATTCGCGATCGACATATGGCAGAAACGGTCACTGTTTTAGCAGATCATCTCGAACAACGCTTGCAAAAACCAGCTAAGATCATCATTTGGGCGCATAATTCGCACGTTGGCGATGCGCGAGCTACGGAACGAAATGAACGGGATGAAATTAATATAGGCCAATTAATTCGCGAGCAATACGATTTACATGCCTATCTCATTGGATTTTCTACTTATGAAGGTTTTGTAACGGCAGCGTCTGATTGGGATAAACCTGCAGAATGCAAAAAAATAGTACCTGGGCTGCCTGGAAGCTATGAAGATTTATTTCATCAATTAAGCCATAAAAACTTTGTATTAGATTTACATGATCATGAGAAATTAGTCCACTTCCTGCAATTTCCTCGCTTACAGCGTGCTATTGGCGTGATTTATCGTCCTGAGACTGAGCGTTTCAGCCACTATTTTCTTACCCGTCTGCCTTATCAATTTGATTGTTTGATTCATTTTGATAAAACGCATGCCATAAAGGAATTAGACATTGAAAATGAATAGATTTAGGTAATTAAAAGCTGAGTTTTATACATTTTTATAACTTAAAGTATAAAATTTAAATTTTTAGTAAAAAAATAAGTCATTTTAATATTGCCTTAATTCTATTCAAATATAATAAAGCCATTATGATTAGATGAGATATAAAATGCCTGCTTTAATTAAGCTATTAGAAATTAGAGAAAGTGGTGTAGGTAAAACCGAGCGTCGTGTTAATAAAGCACGACCATTAAGCTTACGCTTGTTAATCCAGGCAGAAATGGCCCTGGCTTCTGGTGCTTTTTTCGGCATGCTAGCTATGATGTGTATTGTATTTTTATCTATGTCTAACCTAGTATCTGATTTAGTTATTGCTGCAACGATATTTTCAGGATTATCGGTCATTGTCGCAGTAGCCCTACTAGGTATTTCTTCGGCTGTCATTGCAGCTAAATTAGACTATAAAAAATAGTGCTACAGTATGGGCCTACTCTATTTAAATGCTAAGTGCACTTTTAAGTGGCTATCAGGCAAAATCAAGCTTAAAAAATAACACTGATTCTAAATTTCTTTAGAAAATAAAGAGCTATACTTAATTAATTATAAGCTACTGATATTTTTTAATGAAATTATAAGTTACATTTAATAAAAAACAGCTGTCATATTTGCTATATAAAACTAATAATAAGTAACTATGAAAAATACTGATCAAAAGACTAATGTTACATTAGGGTCTACGCTGGCAGCGCTGGGCGTGGTTTTTGGCGATATTGGTACAAGCCCTTTATATGCGTTGCGTGAATCTCTTGGTGGTTTACCGGTCGATTTATTTGCTGTCCTAGGTATCTTATCTTTAATTTTTTGGTCATTAGTTATTATTATTTCTATTAAGTACTTAGCTATTGTATTTCGTGCTGATAATAATGGGGAAGGAGGTATTCTTGCTTTATTGGCCCTTTTGAAGCAAAAAAGTACGAAGTATGAAAGATTCTTCTATCTATTAGCCATATTTGGTGCAGGATTATTGTTAGGCGATGGTATGTTAACGCCGGCTATTTCTGTTACCTCAGCTGTTGAAGGCTTAAAAACATTCGCACCTGAGTTAGATGGCTATATTCTACCTATTTCTTGTGTCATCTTATTCTTTTTATTTATTGCTCAAGAAAAAGGCACAAGCAAAATAGGGGCCGTATTTGGCCCTATTATTATGGTTTGGTTTATTACTATTGCCATTCTAGGTATTATACAAATTTTTAACAACCCTGTTGTTTTAAATGCTATTAACCCATACTACGGTATCCATTTCTTACTGCATTCCGGTTGGCAGGGTTATTTTCTATTAGGTGGGGTATTTTTAGTTGTTACCGGTGGCGAAGCTCTCTATGCGGATATTGGTCATTTTGGTAAAAATTCAATTCGCCTGAGTTGGTTTACTGTTGTTTTTCCAAGCTTGATTTTAAATTATTTTGGCCAAGGTGCTTATTTATTATTAAATCCAGCTGCTATTAGTAACCCTTTCTACATGATTGCACCTGCCTGGTTTGGGATCCCTTTGCTAGTTATTGCAACGTTAGCTACCATCATTGCATCACAGGCTGTCATTACAGCAACTTTTTCTTTAGCTAAACAAGCTGTTTTGCTTGGGTTTTGTCCAAGGATCTCGATTATCCATACTTCTAAAGAATTTCAAGGACAAATCTATGTGCCGCAAATTAATTTTATTTTGGCAATAGGAACATTTTTTCTGTTATTAACATTTAGAAGCTCAAGTAACTTAACACATGCCTATGGTATTGCGGTGAACTTAGATATGTTGTTGATTACGTTAATGATTGCTTATACGGCCTTGCATATTTGGCGCTGGCCACTGATTAAAGTCATAGCGATACTTAGTTTATTTTTCTTAATTGACCTAGCTTATTTAGGCGCAAACTTACATAAATTCTTAACCGGTGGTTGGGTGCCTGTGTCTTTTGCCTTGGTGGTGGGCTTTATCATGTATACTTGGAGCTTTGGGCTTGAGTATTTGCGAGAGCATTTTTATCATAAAAAAGAAGAGCTTTCTAAGATTTTAAAACAACTAGATTATAAAGCACTCCATCAATTAAAAGGCGTGACTTCTATTTTTATTACCGATGTTTATGATAAGAGTGGAGGCAGTTTTCTCCACTTTTTAAGATTTAGTCGAGCGATGCCAGAGCATGTTTTAATATTAAGTTATGTGGTAGAAAATATTCCTTATGTACACTACACGAAGCGCTATGAGGTAAGTTGTCTGAGTAGTAAAGTCTGTAAATTAGTTCTACATTATGGCTTTATGGATAATATTTCAGTTCCAGATGCACTCGAGCTTGCTAATAATAGAAAAATCCTGCCTTTTGCAATTAATGTTGAAGCGACAACGTATATCGTTGAAGTTCCTAATATTTATGCCTCGAAGAAAAAGCGCTCGTTTATGTTTCATTTTCAAGAAAAGATTTTCGCTTTCTTAATACGCAATTATTCAGCTAATTTAAATATTGAATTTTACAACCTGCCTTATAATAAAACGATTGCAATTGGTGCTTATTTTATTATTTGAAAGCTAGATTTGTAAAAATTTACTCTAGCTGTAGCCTTGATGAAGCGCAGCGTAATCAAGGACTTGTTGTAATTTATATCCTGATAAAACCTTGATTACGCTGTGCTTCATCAAGGCTACATTGGTTAATCGATACCAACAGTCACTTTACCGGCTGTGTAAGAGTGCGCGCCAATTCCGGCTAATTCCCCATTACTTACGACTAAGTAATCAGTTCGAATAGGGCGGTTAGCAAACCAGCATTCTAATATTTCACGCGTTCCTGCTGCATAGCGAGCCTGTGCTGATAAAGAGGTACCGGAAATGTGGGGAGTCATCCCATGGTTTGGCATATGACGCCAGGGGTGATCTTTTGGGGCTGGCTGTGGAAACCAGACATCACCAGCATACCCTGCAAGATGACCATTTTTAATGGCTTTTTCTATCGCTTGTGCATCACAAATTTTACCCCGCGCTGTATTAATGAGATAAGCACCGCGCTTCATTTTTTGAATTAATGAATCATCAAATAAATGTTCTGTTTTAGCGTGTAAAGGAATATTAATGGTTATAACATCACAAAGAGGTAGCAGGGATTGTAAGTTTGCATGATAAACAAGACCTAATTCTTTTTCAGTGGCAATTGGTAGGCGGTGATTATCAGTATAATGGATCTTAACATCAAAGCCTTTTAATCGTTTCATGACTGCTAAACCAATACGACCGGCGCCGACAGAGCCCACAACCATACCCTCAAGATCATAAGAGCGAGTAGCGCAATCAGCAATATTCCAACCACCATTGACTGCCCATTGATGAGAAGGAATATAATGACGCACTAAGGTTAAAATGACCATAACCACATGCTCAGCGACACTAATGCTGTTAGAGTAGGTCACTTCAGTGACTGTGATGCCTTTGTCTATTGCTGCTTGTAAATCAACATGATCAGAACCAATTCCGGCAGTAATCACCAGTTTAAGTTTTTTCGCTTTCTCTAAGCGTTTGGCTGTTAAATAGGCCGGCCAAAAAGGCTGTGATATAACAATATCTGCATCCGGTAATTCTTTTTCAAAAACTGAGTTAGGACCTTCCTTATCACTGGTTACCACCAATGTATGGCCATTACTTTCCAGAAAGTGACGCAGCCCCAATTCTCCTGAAACACTACCTAAAAGTGTGCCTGGCTTAAAATCAATAGCCTTAGGGTTAGGAACTTGAGAACCATCAGGATAATGAGTAATGAAAGGTATATCATCACGCGGGTAAGAAGTAGGGTAACCATTAACTGGATCATCATAAAGAACGCAAAGTACTTTTGCCATACATTTCTCCATAATTATTCTTATTGATTAAAAGAACAATAAACAAATTAAAACCGCTATTCATCCTAAACTTCAAGCTTACAAAGTCAAGAGAAATCTAGTTGAATTATCAGTTGTTGGTAGCCTTGGTGCAGCGTCGCATAATCAAGGATAAATTAATAGTAGGTCGGGCCAGGGGCCAAATTTACCTCTGCCTACCTCAATCTTGGCTCTTGGGCGCTTAGCCTGACGGCCATGGACTAGGGGCCCGATATAAACAACTGCGCTGCATCAAGGCTACTCAAAGAGCGCTAGGATTTTTTCTGGTGGTCGGCCAATGATGGCTTTGTTTTTAAATGTAACGATTGGGCGCTGCATTAAGATAGGCTCTTGCAACATGACTTGTAAAAGTTCATCTTCCTTCTCTAGTGATAAGCCTAGATCTTTAAAACGCTTTTCATTGGTGCGTACAAAATCTGCAAGCTTAAAATAAGAACGTAACTTAGTTAATTGGTCTAGGCTAAGTGGTGTCTTTAAGTAATCAATAATTTTAAATTTAAGGCCTTTATTCTGTAATATATCTAGCGCTTCTCTTGATTTTGAACAGCTTGGATTGTGATAGATAGTAAGGTCTTGTTCGTTATTCATTAATAATAAGCTACTTTTAAAATAATTAACTTTAACGCTGCTATTTAATGAAAATAGCAGCGTTGTTAGTTAAGTGATGTTTAATCTTCGTCATCCCAGCTTAATGTACCGCCTGCTTGGTATTCGATGACCCGTGTTTCGAAGAAATTCTTTTCCTTCTTTAAGTCCATGATTTCACTCATCCACGGGAAGGGATTTTCTGCGCCTGGGTATTGTTCAGGTAAGCCAATTTGATTTAAGCGTCTGTTGGCAATGAATTGTAAATATTCTTCAAACATATCCGCATTCATACCTAAGATGCCGTGCGGCATAGTATCTCTAGCATACGTATACTCAAGTTCGACGCCGTCTTTAATCAGTTTAATAATTTCTTCTTTAAATTCAGGTGTCCATAATTGCGGATTTTCAATTTTAATTTGATTAATGACATCAATACCAAAATTCATATGCATGGATTCATCACGCAAAATATATTGGAACTGCTCAGATGTTCCTACCATTTTATTACGACGGCCCATAGATAAAATTTGGGTAAAGCCGACGTAAAAGAAGATGCCCTCAAACACAACATAAAAAGCGATAAGATCTCGCAATAAACGTTGATCGTCTTCTAGTGTGCCTGTATGGAAATTGGGATCACTTAAACTTTCAGTAAAAGGGAGTGCCCAGGCTGCTTTTCTTGCCACTGAGGGAATTTCACGGTACATATTAAATACTGCTGCTTCATTTAAGCCTAAGCTTTCAATAACATATTGATAAGCATGGGTATGAAGTGCCTCCTCAAATGCTTGACGTAATAAATATTGTCTGCATTCAGGATTAGTAATATGACGGTAAACAGCTAAGACTAAATTATTAGCAACTAAAGAATCTGCCGTAGAGAAGAAACCTAGGTTGCGTAAAATAATTAACCGCTCATCCTCTGTTAAGCCATTAGGGTCTTTCCATAAGGCGACATCGGCGCTCATATTAATTTCATTAGGCATCCAATGATTAGCACAGGCCATTAGATATTTATCCCAAGCCCATTTATATTTAAAGGGAACGAGCTGATTTAAATCAGCTCGACAGTTAATAATTTGCTTATCATCAACTTGAATGCGACTAGCCCCCATTTCTAGTGGCTCTAAACCAGTTGCATGTAGTATCGTCGCTGTCTCTGCCTGTTGACTTGTTGTATTTGGCATTTAAATTTCCTCCTATTGGCATGCTTCGCAGTCGGGATCTAAAATTGAACAGACTTTAGGTTCTTCAATTTTTACTGCGTTGAGCGTGCCATCATGAATCGTTGATTTTTCGGCATTACTAGCGCCTAAGCTACGTAAATAATAGGTGGTTTTTAAACCGCGTAGCCAAGCCTGTTTATAGAGTTGATCAAGTTTTTTACCCGATGGTTTAGCCATATAAATATTTAGAGATTGAGCTTGATCAATCCATTTTTGACGCCTTGAAGCGGCCTCAATTAACCACGTTGGATCAACTTCAAAAGCAGTCGCATAGCGTTCTTTAAGTTCCGCTGGTATGCGATTAATAGGCTGTACACTACCATTGAAGTATTTTAAGTCATTAACCATGACTTCATCCCATAAATTTAACTCTTTTAACTCAGCGACTAAATAAGGATTAATCACTGTAAACTCACCAGACAGGTTCGATTTAACATATAAGTTTTGATAAGTAGGCTCAATAGATTGAGACACGCCACAAATGTTAGAAATCGTTGCTGTAGGGGCAATAGCCATAACGTTGGAGTTGCGCATGCCTTGGGTACGAACTTTAACCCGTAAGCTTTCCCAATCTAATCGTTGTGATCTATCTTGCTCTAAATAGCTGTTGCGAGTTTGTTGTAATAAGTTAATAGAATCGATAGGTAGAATTCCTTTACTCCATAAAGACCCTTCATAACTTGAATAGTTTCCGCGTTCTTGCGCTAATTCACAAGAAGCTTCAATAGCATAATAGCTTACCATTTCCATGGATATATCAGCAAATTCTACGGCTTCTTTTGAAGTATAGTTAATCTTTAATTGATATAAGGCATCTTGGAAACCCATTAAACCTAAGCCAATAGGCCTGTGTTGTAAATTAGAATTACGTGCTTGCGGAACGGAATAAAAATTAATATCAATCACATTATCTAACATGCGAATTGCAGTTTTGATAGTACGCTTTAGTTTATTTTCATCCAATTTACCATTGGTTAAGTGAGCAGGTAGATTAATACTGCCTAAATTACAAACAGCAATTTCATTGGCTGAGGTATTAAGCGTAATTTCTGTACAAAGATTAGAGCTATGGACAACACCCACATGCTGTTGTGGCGAGCGTAAGTTACAGGGATCTTTAAAAGTAAGCCATGGATGGCCTGTTTCAAATAGCATGGATAGCATCTTACGCCACAACGTAACTGCAGCAATGGTTTTGGTATTTTTAACTTCATCACGCTCTGCTCTTGCTTCAGCATTGAGGTATGCTGTTTCAAAGGCTTGGCCATATAAATCGTGTAACTCAGGCACTTCATCAGGTGAGAAAAGCGTCCATTGGCCTTCTTCATGTACTCGTTTCATAAATAGATCAGGAATCCAAACTGCTGTATTCATATCGTGCGTACGGCGCCTGTCATCACCTGTGTTTTTACGTAATTCCAGGAACTCTTCAATATCACGGTGCCAGCATTCAAGGTATGCACAAACAGCACCTTTGCGTTTACCGCCTTGATTGACTGCGACAGCAGTAGCATTAACCACATTTAAGAAAGGTACAACGCCCTGTGATTTGCCATTAGTGCCTTTAATATGCGAACCCATGGCTCGTACAGGTGTCCAATCATTACCTAGGCCACCGGCAAATTTAGACAGTAAAGCATTATCTTTTATTGCACCATAAATACCGTCTAAGTGATCAGGAACGGTCGTTAAATAACAACTAGATAATTGAGGCCTCACGGTACCTGAATTAAAGAGAGTCGGTGTGGAAGACATGTAATCAAAAGAAGAAAGTAATAGATAAAACTCAATGGCTTTTTCTTCCTTATCTTGCTCTCGAATCGCTAAGCCCATGGCAACACGCATAAAAAAGGCTTGCGGTAATTCATAACGGGCACCATGCTCATGAATAAAATAACGATCATAGAGTGTTTGTAAACTTAGATAAGTAAACTTCATATCACGTTGTGGCAGTAAAGCTTGAGCCAATTTATCTAAATTGAATTCACCTAATTTGCTATCGAGTAAACCTTGCGCAATTCCTTGCTGAATAAATACTTTGAAATAAGAAGGGTAAAGCGTTGCCATTTCATCAAAGGTTGCTTCAGCTTGTATATTAAGTTTATTTAACGCTTCACTTCGCAAGCTATCAAGCAAGAGACGTGCAGATACGTAGGTATAATTTGGTTCTTTTTCTACTAACGTACGCGCAGCCATAATTAAAGCGCGATGTACATCCTCTAATTTTGCTTGATTATAAAGATTACGTAGCGCGTCTTTAATAACGGGTTCCGCATTTACATTTTCTAAATCGCGGCAAGCTTCTTGTACAATTGTGTTTACACGTTCCATGTCTAATGGCTTGGTTTTACCATCAGGCATAATAATTAATGGTACTTCACTGTCTTTCGCTTGCTGCTGTTGTTGTTCTTCTCGGGCTTTACGATGCTCCTCTCGATACAAGACATAAGCACGTGCAACTTTGTAATGATGACTGCGCATCAATGCTAATTCAACTTGATCTTGGATATCTTCAATATGAATAGTACCGCCTGTGGGTTGACGGCGTTTAAGGGCTGCTGTAATTTGCTTTGTGATTTCATCAATTTGTTGATGAATTCGATTAGACGCTACTGCATTATTGCCTTCTTCTGCAATAAATGCTTTCGTAATAGCTAATTTTATTTTGCTGTCATCATAACTAACTACTTTACCATTGCGCTTAATGACTTTAAGTAAGCCAGGGGCGTTCGTAGTTAGCTCAATTTGATTAATGTAAGGCATAGTATCTACCGGTTGTTCTGACATAGTTTCTCCATTCTATTTAATGAAGAAATCATAACTTAAGTATAGCATAAACACAATATATAGGGTTTTGCTAATCTTTGATAAACTATATATTGTGTTTTTCCTGTAAAAAACTTGTGGATAACTTGTAGATAGTTACCTAGCTCTTTGAAAAATAACTAGCGTTAGGCAAGCGTCCAATACCTTGCTTAATTTAAAAATACGATTGCTAGGGCTATGAAGATGAGCTGGCTCAGAAATTACCAATAAATCAGACACGGCTAGCTTTAATATTATTAAGCCATTTTTGGCGATTTTCTGTACCCATATCTGGTTTTTTTGTAACGTAATGTAGTAGATAGAGTCCATTATCTGTTTGTGTTACTTTTTGTATCTCGTCTTGTTGCAGGTTTTTAGGTGTATTTATTTGAAATTCGAAGATAATTTGTTTAGGTGTTTGTTCATGTATCGTAACTTTAGGATCTAACCCCGATTGCCTAAAGTTAGCAATAATCAGGTCTAGGTATTGTCGAGGTGATAATTGTTGCGTAGCGCTTGGTATAAATTGACTTGTAATAAGCTCCTGCCACTGATCAATATCATCGCCAGCGGGCACATATTCAATCGTTGTAATAGCATCCGTTTGTTTTCCCCAGGCAGCTTGCCAAAAGCGATTATCAAAAACAAGGTGTTGTTTTTCATAATTAGTTATTTCCTGTGCTGACAAAGGGCTGTTGGCTTGCAACTTCGTTGTGCTGCAATATAAGTCACCTTGATAATTATAATATTCAACACAAGATGGGTTATTTTCCTTATTAACTTTAAGCAATTTACTAGGGTCAATAGCGGCATGAGTTAAGGATGAAAAAACTATAATAATGTAACTTACGATAATTTTTTGCATAAAGGTACACTTAAGGAAATATTATTAAGTGTAGCAAAAGATAAACTAACTAAACTTTTAAAGATTTCTACAAGAGAGAAAGATTAGGCTATAGTTAAATCAAAGTAAGCAAAGATACAATGGATTATGTTAAGAAAATTATCATATTTTATATTGATTTCTATTCTTTACTTTGTTTCGCCTTCTTATGCTGCTGTTAAGGTCGGCATACTGCAATTTGATCCCCCCTTTGTGACTACTGATAAGCGATTTGTCTTGTCAGGGTTTGATATTGAATTAATGAAATGCATTTGTTCTGAATTAAATTGGTCGTGCAAGTTTGTGATTTTTAAAGACTACAGTAAACTTATCGATGCATTGCTTACGAATAATGTTGATTACGCTATGAGTGGGATTGTAATAACCCCTCTAAAAAACCCAAATTTGTTATTTAGTATTCCTTATTTAATTAGCGCAGGTAATTTTATAACCCTAAAGTCAAATACTGAAATCACTAATTTAGCATCACTACAAAATAAAAAAGTAGGGGTTTTAGCTGGACGAGGCTATGGTGAGTACTTAAAGCAAAATCCTTCTGCTCTAAATTTACAAGTCGTTGATTATTATAACTATATGGATTTATTAAACGATTTTTATACGAAAAAAGTGGATGCAATATTTTTAAATAACTATACAGCGATGTATTTACTGCATCAATATCCAGATTTTGTAAAATTAATTAATACATCAATAAGTTTCGCCAATGGTATTGGCATATTAAGCCGCGCTGATAACAAAGAAAATATAGATAGAATTAATGCCTTATTAACTAGGTTTGAGACAGATGGTACGTTTGTAACCTTATATAATTACAATTTTGCCTTTTTTGTTAATCAATAACAACTAGTGTTAATCCCTGCGGCCATGACAGCTTTTATATTTCTTACTACTACCGCAAGGGCATGGCCTATTACGAGAAAGAGTCGGTTTTCTGGCTTGTCTAGGTTCTAAGGCTTCAGTATAAAACCACTTGCCTTGATACTTCCTAAACTCGCTTTTTTCATGAAGGAATTTGATAAGGCCATTTAATTCAAAAGAGGCAATAAACTCTACAAATTGACAATCTTGGTGCTGAAATTCAGGATAAGTATCAATTATTTCTAGATTAATCCATTTAGATTCGTTGGCCCAATTTTTTACTTCAACTTCATCAAAATGTACTAGGGGATTACCACGCATTGTTGCTTTGATGTAGGCAATATTTGACTTGGTATAAGCTGTGTATCGAGATCGCATGAGTTTTTCAGGCGTAGGTGCGTCTTGTGATTGTTCAATATAAAGGCCGCAGCAGTTTAAGTAAGGAATTTGCGATCCACACGGGCAGGCTAAGGACATAAGTTTTACAATCTGATTAGGAGAGAGGTTGCCGTTATTTTAACTGAAAGTTTTTTTTTTGAGTAGGAATAATTAAAATAATGATACAGTTATTTAATTATTTAATAGTAAAAAATAGTTTAATTTAGCCTAGCTTTTCAATTCATAGTTTGTTTGTTACTATTTTTTTGTAATTTTAATAGCGGAGGATTAGTTATGCCAATTATTAATGGTAATCACCTGCAGAAGAAAAATAAGCTAAATATTCAGCTTAACAGTGAAATTTTTGACAAAATTAACGCGTATTGTGCTTGGGCAAATATCACTAATATTAGTTTATTTATTGAAGAGGCTGCTAACTTGGTGTTTGCAAAAGATCGCGATTGGAAGCAACATAGTAAGGCTCTTAAGAAAAAACAAGTGCACGCTGGTTAATAAATTAGTTATCCCTATGGGATATTTTTTCCTATCTAAGTCTATGGGTCTCTAGGTAATCGAGAAATTTTAAGCTATATAAATATTGTTTACCTGGTAAACATTAACCTAGTTTAAATTTAAGAGATAAGAACAGACGGTTCATTTAAAGCCAGTTAAATGAGGCAGCGTAATTAAAAGTTATATTAGATAATATTTTACAAATATTTCTTGACAGTCTCTAAGAGCCTCATTAAACTGCCAATCTCTTTTGGGGCTATAGCTCAGCTGGGAGAGCGCTTGCATGGCATGCAAGAGGTCGGCGGTTCGATCCCGCCTAGCTCCACCACCATTAACTTAGGTTTTTGGTGGAAAATTTAGGTCCCCATCGTCTAGAGGCCTAGGACATCGCCCTTTCACGGCGGTAACAGGGGTTCGAATCCCCTTGGGGACGCCATTTTTGGCTGATGTAGGTTATAAATAAGTTAGTTTTAGGTCCCCATCGTCTAGAGGCCTAGGACATCGCCCTTTCACGGCGGTAACAGGGGTTCGAATCCCCTTGGGGACGCCATTAAAATAGTTTATTTTAATGGTTAAAGAATTTTTGCTAACATAGAATCTATTCATAAGCGTTCAAAAATAGTTCTAGTATTAAATCCCGAAAGTCTCTCATGCATACGATAGGCATATTCATCTGTCATGTTCGCAATATAGTCACAAACGATACGCAATGCTGAATTTGCATCAGATGCTTCTTCGTATAATTTGCGATTTTTATGATCTAAAAGTGCAATGGGGTTAGAAGCAATTGCTTCAAAAAGGCGCAATACAACAGTTTGACCACCATATTCAAAAGTGCGAGCTGCTTGTGAGTCAATAACGTGTTGATAGATACACTGCATTAAATAATTCAATAAATCAGCTGCTTCCTGCCGTAGTACGACATTATATTTAAGTAAAATGTTCTCAAAATCTGTATGAGTAATGGCTACCGACGTAGCAGTAATGAAATAATTAACCATTTCACCAATGGCTTGCTTGCGTTTATATAGCTCGGAGGCAAAAAGATTATTAATTAACGCTCTAACATTATCACTTAGCGATGTTTCTTTGATTAAGGCGTGCAGTGTTGCATTATCTAGTTGCTCGCGATTAATTAATTGTAAATGAATCGCATCTTCTAAATCATGAACGCCATAAGCAATGTCATCAGCAATAGTCATGATTGAGCAATCAAATGAACAGAATGCAGACTTACCATGACTGTTTTCTTCAGGTTTTTTAGCTAACGATTGAAATAATTGTTTATCACTGGCATTAAATGGGCTTAACAGCCAATCAACCTCAGCTTGTTCAGAGTCAAAATAACCTTTAGGCGGTAACCAATCATTGATACGAATCGTTTGATTTAGGGTGGCATTGACTACCGGTTTGGCTAGCGCTTGCACTTTATTGTAAGGTACCGGGTATTTTAATAAGCCTAATAAAGATCGCCTAGTTAAATCAAGCCCAAACGGCCCATAGCTGTCTTCAACCTTAGTGAGTAAACGTAATGTTTGGCCATTCCCTTCAAAGCCACCGTGGTTACGCATCATAAAATTTAAAGCAACCTCACCGCCATGCCCGAAAGGAGGGTGGCCGATATCATGCAGTAGGCAGATAACACTGATCAAATCATCATTAGGAAATAAATCTGGTACACCTAAAGTTGTTTGATTAACAATCAGATTACGGACAATACTGTGGCCAATTGATGCTACTTCTAATGAATGAGTAAGACGAGTGCGGTGAAAATCTCCTTCGTCAGTACCTAAAATCTGTGTTTTACGCTGCAAGCGGCGAAATGCAGGGCAATGAATCACACGCGTCCTATCTCTTTCATAAGAGTCGCGATGGTCATGAATACCGCGTTGGTTAATCTGGCCAGAGCGTCGATGAGTCCACATAATTTTTTGTATGGTGTAAATACTTAACTTTATGCCAACTTTTCTAGTGATACAAGAATAGGCCTATAAATTAAAGTTTTTT
The DNA here is from genome assembly GCF_900452395.1 of Legionella beliardensis. Classification (NCBI taxonomy): domain Bacteria; kingdom Pseudomonadati; phylum Pseudomonadota; class Gammaproteobacteria; order Legionellales; family Legionellaceae; genus Legionella; species Legionella beliardensis. Next base: position 2,153,077 of record NZ_UGNV01000001.1, on the reverse strand, counting down.
GCAAATTAAGCAGATATAAGAGCAAGAGAAAGTCTAAAGCACAATCCCATTAGCAAATAAAAGGGAGAACTATGCTATGAACTATCATCGTTTAACTGTTTGTATTTGCTTTAGCGCGTTAGCATCTTGTGGAAGGGTAAGTGATATACCTTATCCACCGACCTACACATCTCAACGCTATGATGACATGAGGTATTATTCTCAGGTTTATTCACAGGGTATAAATTATGGCGATTATAATTCGTCTGCCATTGTTTCTTCGCAAGAAGTAGCTGTTCCTGAATCTTATCATGTTGGTGCTTACCATGCTCCGGCACGGGCTAAAGATCGTGATAAAACATGGGTAAGTAGCCAGAATCCGCAAGGATACACAATTGAAATAGCAGATGATGAAAAAGCAGCTCAAGTGGCTAAAAAATTATATATGGCGCCTAAAACAGATAGAACCGCAGAAGTTAGATATCAAAATAATGGCAAAAATTATTATAAAGGATTATATGGCAGTTTCTCTAGTCAAGAAGAAGCACAAAAAGCTTTAAATAATTTACCTGAAGATTTAAAGCAAAGCGCTGGGGTTAAAAACTGGGGAGCTATTCAAAGCTCGGTTAGTGAATAGCTCTCTTACCTGACTACTATGAGCTGTTTACTAATATGTAAATGTATATAAATGCCGTCTTTACGAGCCTTGGCGAAGCAATCCGGCACGGTGTTTTATTATAGACTTTACCTGGATTGCTTCACTTTGTTCGCAATGACGGCAGTTTTATGTTTCGCACTAAAGCAAAATCTAGCGCTTATTCAAAAAACCTAATAAAAAGATAATCTATAGCCTAGAGCTTAGATAAGAAATCTAATACGGTTTACTATGTTTTACTGGCAATGACGGCTGTTAATTTAACTAAGCCTACAGTCGCTGTTTTTTCAATGACTAACTGTTTTAATGTTAAAGCATAATTATTATTGAGCTGCCACAACCACACTAAAAATGTCTTATAGGGTACATTTTCAAAAGATAATTGAATATCGCCCTGGCTTGTCTGTTGCAATTGATAAGGGAATTTTTGTAAGGCTTGATTGGTTAATTCAGTGGCAATGACAGTTAATAGTTTACTACTGGAAATAGTCTTTAGGTTACTTTTATGAGGCAATTGCTGTCTGACTTGTTGCATCCATATTAAGGTCTCTTGCTTTTCTTTAAGTTGCGTTTCTTTTTCATCTACTGCACTTATGAGTGGCGAGTAAAGGAGTAAATAAAAGAGATAGATGAGTGTACTAATTAATCCTAAGCCTAATAGCCACTTTTCTCTATCATTTAAATTATTCCAATAATTCATCATAAATTAAGCTCCAACACACCTATAACTTGATTATCTTTCGAGGAAGCTTGGGTTTGTTTTACATTGATGCGTTTACGCTGTAAATTAATTTGCAATCCTTCAAGCGCTTTAAAATCCTGGCTAATTACCGTAACTTGCATGATTTGATTTTGAAACCGTAATTGCTCAATAGTGGAATTGTTGTTTGCTAGAGCTTGGGTAAGCGAATTGAGTAAAAGCCAAAAATTATTATCAGTATCCGTGCTGCCTTTAAGTAGCTGGCCAATCCGAAATCGCGGGCTAAGAACTTGTTGCGCTTGTGGAAAGAACTGTCGATAAATGGTAGCAATTTGAGCGTCTACTGCGCTTAATTGCGTATTTAAGGAGTGTATTTTAATGCTATTTAGAGTGATTAAACTAATCAGCCACAATAACGACATAGCGGCAGCAGCATAATACCATTTTTTGACCTTCTTTGCTGTAGAATCATGAGTAAACTGCCCTTGGCAAAGATTAATTGGATGATGTGTTTTTAAGCGTTTAGCTACCCAAACAAGTGGCTCTTCATCAATGAGCTGTGACTGCGGTAACATAATAGGTGGTGTATCGTTATTAAACGTATATAAAGTTAAATCGGGAGGTATTTGTTCTAAATAAACAGGTGCTAATTCCAAGCTTAAGAGACCATTGAATTTAGAATTATCACGAACTAACAAGTAATGATCTAAAAAGCAAGCCTCATTATGAGCGAGAGCAAACCAATCAAGTGTAAAGAAATCAATCCGAATATTATAGGTATCTAGCTTATTAAGAATATTAGCTAGGTAGTTTTTTTTACAGACAACAATTAAGTAGTGGCCTTGTTCATAATAGTGTTTATTAAAGCAAAAATGTAACTCTTCAACAGGTTCAGCGAGTTTTTCTTCAAGCGCATAGGGAACGGCAACTCGGGCTTTTTTTTCAGGAAGCCAAGCTAATTCGATTTGATGAAAACTAAAATGTTCAGCAGAATCAACTACAATGGTTTTAGCAGTGGCTTGTAATTGTTGAATTTCACTAAAACTACGCTGTGCTAGTGGTGCATCAAGGATACCTTGGGTATTTAAGCTTAAGCTTAAACAGCCTTCATCAGTTAAATGTTTTATAAATAGAAAACAGGTAGACACACCGATCCTTGTTTAATTAAAGAAGTTCATCGTTCACTACAGCAGTATACCTAGAATTTTTAAAATGGCCAAAATAGACTTTTAAAAAGTTAAGCGGCGTTTTACTGTAAGCTTAAATTGATGCGTTTAGACTTCATGCGTATAGGATAAGGTTCTTTAGTGACATACACGCTATAAATAGCATGTATGCCGAGATCACATTAGACGTAAGCAGATTTTTTAATGGTTAGCGCCGCCCATTGGTGTTGTAATTCTTGCGCAAGCAGGTAGACAGCAAGGGCATATTGCGGGCTATTATTGTAGCGAGTAATCACGTAAAAATTTGGATAAGTAAGCCAATACTCTGAACCCTTGGCGGTTTCTAAGGCAATTAAGCCAACTTTATTAGGCTGTTTTTGCGTGTCTAGTAAAGGTCTGATACCGGCGGCGATAAGTTGTTTAGGTGCATAAGTTGCATTTTTAAAATTAGTATTTATTCGTTTAACTTGGTTGCCTGTTACGCGTGCTGGTTGAGCAACACTTTGATTTAAACTCCAGCCATGCTTATGAAAGTAATTTGCTACACTGGCAATCACCGCACTATCGTCATTCATTAAATCTTTTTTCGGTCTTCCTAAGAAATCTGCTGCGTAATAACGGTAGCTACTTGGCATGAATTGTGGTTTGCCCATGGCACCTGCATAAGAGCCTAAATATTGCGTGGGAGCAACTTGATGCTCACGGCAAAGCAGTAAGTATTCTGTAAGTTCTTTAGTAAAAAAAGCAGATCGCTTGGGGTAGTTAAAGGCTAATGTTGATAGAGCATCAAGTACCCGATAGTTACCCTGATGTTTACCATAAAAGGTTTCAACGCCAATGATTGCAACAATAACACTAGCCGGCACTTTATATTGTTTTTCAGCTTGTAGCAAAGCCTGGTGATTAGCTTTCCAAAACGCAATACCGCCATCAATTCGTTGTTGAGTTATAAAAAGTTGCTTATAAATATCCCAGGGCTTTTTTTCATAAGGCTTTTCCATGGACTCAATAATTTGTGGCTGTATCTGCACATCATTCATTACTTGGGTGATATATTGCTTATTAAACCCATGATTTTTTACCATAAAATTAATAAAATTTTGCACATCTGGGCGTTGCACAAAAGCTGCATCAGCATAGGCTATGCACTGATTGCAAAAAGTGAGTAAAGCAAAACACAATGTTAGAAATAAGCGCATGGTCATCCGTTTTATCTTTATGAAAGGTATTAATTGTATGCAAGAATTTTAATGACAACAATGCTGATTTATTTTATTTATTTAATATTAAATCTAGATTTCGTATAAATGCTGGACATTTTACGAGCTAAAGTATGAATAGACATCAAAACATACTTTCTGCAAAATGATTAATAAGCTAGAATACACACATTTTAACAATAGGTTTTTCAATTGAGCGACTTAACGCGAATTCGAAATTTTTCAATCATAGCTCATATTGATCATGGTAAATCCACACTAGCCGATCGATTTATACAAATTTGTGGTGGCTTAACTGATCGGGAAATGGCTGAGCAAGTGCTAGATTCTATGGATATTGAGCGTGAGCGGGGTATTACCATCAAAGCTCAGTGTGTCTCTTTAAATTATAAAGCACGTGATGGCAAGACATATTTACTTAACTTTATTGACACGCCCGGCCATGTTGATTTTAGCTATGAGGTTTCTCGCTCGTTGGCTGCGTGTGAAGGCGCTATTTTAGTGGTTGATGCTGCACAAGGTGTAGAAGCTCAAACTGTGGCTGTTTGCTATACAGCAATTGAGCAGAATTTAGAAGTCTTACCCGTACTTAATAAAATTGACTTGCCACAAGCAGAACCAGAGCGAGTCATTAGTGAAATTGAAGATATTATTGGTCTTGAAGCCCAACATGCTATTCACGCAAGTGCTAAAAGTGGATTAGGCGTTGTAGAAGTACTAGAAGCGCTAGTACAATATATTCCTCCACCTATAGGCGAGCTTGATGCACCATTACAAGCATTGATTATTGATTCCTGGTTTGATAGTTATTTAGGGGTTGTTTCTTTAGTTCGTATTGTCAATGGCACGCTACGTAAAGGTGATAAAATGCGTGTTATGTCAACAGGCCGAGCATACGAAGTTGATCAAATTGGAATTTTTACGCCTAAACGTACTAAAACCGATATGCTGCAAGCTGGTGAAGTAGGTTATGTTGTTGCTGGTATTAAAGATATTCAAGGTGCACCCGTAGGTGATACATTAACCCTTGAAAAGTTTCAAGCTGAACAGCCCTTGCCGGGATTTAAACGGGTAAAACCACAGGTTTATGCAGGGTTATTTCCTATTAGCGCTGACGATTTTGAAGCATTTCGTGAAGCACTCGCAAAGTTAAGTTTAAATGATGCATCTTTATTCTATGAACCAGAATCTTCAGAAGCCTTAGGTTTTGGTTTTCGCTGTGGTTTTTTAGGTATGTTGCATATGGAAATTGTGCAAGAACGCCTAGAGCGAGAATACAATCTTGATTTAATCTCAACGGCGCCAACAGTGGTTTATAAAGTCATTACGACCAAGGGTGAAACGCTGATGATAGATAACCCTTCCCAGTTACCGCCCACTCAACAAGTTAAGCAAATGTTTGAGCCTATTGTCAGAGCTAATATTTTAGTACCGAATGACTACTTAGGGCAGATCATCACACTTTGTGTTGAAAGACGGGGTGTGCAAGTAAATATGATGTACAGTGGTCGTCAAGTCTCTGTGACTTATGATTTACCTATGAGTGAAGTTGTTTCAGATTTTTTTGATAGATTAAAATCAGTTAGCAGAGGTTATGCATCACTGGATTATAATTTTCTACGCTTTGACGAAGCAGATTTAGTTAAATTAGATGTACTCATTAATAGTGAAAAAGTAGATGCGCTAGCCGTGATTGTACATCGCAGTGCGGCTCAAAGCCGAGGCAGAGGTTTAACTGATAAAATGCGTGAATTAATACCTAGGCAAATGTTTGATGTGGCAATTCAGGCAGCCTTAGGAAGTCATATTATTGCTCGTCAAACCGTTAAAGCTCTGCGCAAAAATGTAACAGCAAAATGCTACGGTGGGGATGTAACTCGCAAGCGTAAGCTGCTAGAAAAACAAAAAGCGGGTAAAAAGCGCATGAAGCAAGTTGGACATGTTGAAATTCCTCAGGAAGCATTCATGGCTGTGTTCCAAACAGACAGAAAAAAATAGATGTTTAGAAGCAGCAACTTAATTACCTTAAATTGATAAGGTATTAAATGAACTTAAGTTTCCTAGGTTAATTTTTTATTAGGAAAATAAACTATGAATTTTGCGTTGTTATTAGTTATCCTTTCTTTTGTAAGCGGTGTTATTTATTTATTAGATATTCTTATTTGGCAAAAAAAGCGAGCCCCTAATCAAAAGCCTAATAAAATTATTGAATACGCGCGCTCATTTTTTCCTGTTTTTTTTATTGTTTTACTGCTGCGTTCATTTTTAGTAGAGCCTTTTCGAATTCCTTCAGGCTCTTTAGAACCTACATTATTAGTAGGTGATTTTTTAGCTGTCAATAAATTTGCTTATGGGTTGCGCTTGCCGGTAGTTGAGAAAGAAGTAATTCCTGTGGCAAAACCTAAGCGAGGTCAAATTGCTGTGTTTCGTTGGCCACCTGACCCTACTTATGACTACATAAAGCGTGTTATTGGTGTCCCTGGTGATAAAATTGCTTATCGTAATAAGGTACTAACGGTCAATGGCGAGGAAATGAAGCAAACGTTTGTTGAACAAACAATAGATGAGAGTTCAGGTAAAGCGGTAGCTAAGTACCGCGAGAATCTCAATGGCGTCGAGCATGATATCTACATTCGTCCCGATGTAGGCGCTTATGATTTCGAAATAGAAGTTCCGCAAGGACAATATTTTATGATGGGTGATAATCGTGATGATAGCGCTGATAGTCGTTATTGGGGCTTTGTTTCCGATGAATATTTACGAGGCAAGGCTTTTTTAGTCTGGATGAGTTGGAATGGTAAAACAGATAGCATCCGTTGGTCGAAAATAGGTCATTTAATTCATTAAAGGAAGAAAAATGCGTAAACAACAGGGAGTTACTTTTATTGGCGTAGTACTTTTAGCAGCAACCATTGTAATTCTGGGTGTTTTAATCATGCGGATAGTACCTGTTTATATACAGAATTATGAAGTTAAAAGCTCTATTAAAGCGTTAAATAATGTACGCAATGAAGATATGACATTTGATGCTGAGTCGTTAAAACAAAAATTACTCAATCAACTCTATATCAATGGAATAGATACGATTAAGGCAGACAATGTAACTATTGTACCTACTGATCAGGAGAATCATTATCGAGTAACGGTAAATTATTTGGTAATAAAGCCTCTTGTCTATAATATAAGTCTATTATTTAAATTTAATGAATCGCAAGAGGTTACTGTTGATACCCATTGATTTACCCCGTTTTTGTCGGAAAATAGGATACGAATTCCAAAATATTGCTTATTTGAAGCAAGCATTAACGCATTGTAGTGCTGGTAATGATAACAATGAGAGATTTGAGTTTTTAGGTGATTCTATTTTAAGTTTTGTTATCGCCGATGCGCTATTTCAGCGTTTTCAAGACGAAAGCGAGGGGCAATTAAGCCGGTTGCGCGCTTTTTTAGTAAAGGGTGAAACCTTGGCTGAAATTGCTATGGAGATAGGATTAGGTGATTATTTATTTCTTGGCCAGGGTGAGTTAAAAAGTGGGGGATTTCGTAGGGCTTCTATTTTAGCTGATGCTTTGGAGGCTGTCTTTGCAGCGGTTTATTTAGATGGCGGCCTGCAAGCGTGTCAGAAACTCATTCTTAAATTTTTTGCCACTCGTTTAGAGCATAAACAATTACAAACGAACTTGAAAGATGCAAAAACGCAATTACAAGAGTTTTTGCAAGCAAAGAAAAAGCCATTACCAGAATATTCTTTACTTCGAATAGAAGGTGAAGAACATGAGCAAATTTTCTACATCTCATGCACTGTAAATGGCATGACTAACAGCACAATTGGCTCAGGTTCAAATCGACGCAAAGCCGAACAAGAGGCAGCTAAGCTGTTTTTACAATTTTTGAAAAACTAAAATTATTCTGAGTAAGCTATAATAAATAATAAATTCTAGCCGGGTCATAAGGATGATTATAGATATTCATGCCCATTGCTTTCCCAAAGATTACCTCGATTATACAGAACAAAAGGGTAGCGATTTAGTTGATGTAGCTCGTTGTATGAAGGCTGGGATAGCCGAGAAGGAATTGGAGACTCGTTTTGCAAACATGGACCGTGCAGGTGTTGATTTGCAAGTTATTTCGATTGTACCCCAAGTTCCCTATTTTGCTGCCAGGAAAGACGCAGTTGAAGGGGCACGTATGGCAAATGATCTGTACGCGCAATTGGTTAATAAATACCCAAAACGATTTAAAGCCTTTGGTATATTTCCACTTCCGCATATTCAAGAATCATTAGATGAGATTAATCGCTGCTATGATGAATTGGGGATGGTAGGGGTTACGCTGACCACAACGGTATTAAAAAAATCCTTAGTTGCATCAAATTCGCTAGAACCAATTTTTGCAGAATTGAATCGAAGAAAGGCTGTGGTTTTTCTACATCCAGCGGGTTGTTGTACTGGAGAGCAAACGCAGCTTTATAAATTGACCTGGATTATTGGTGCGCCATTTGAAGACACATACGGTGTATTACATCTCATCCTTTCAGGAGTTACCAGCCGTTATCCCTATATTAAATTTGTTAGTACCCATCTTGGGGGGTGTTTACCCATGATCATGCAACGTATTGATAATTTATATAAAGATTGGGGAGAGGGCGAAATTGTAGGAAAACCTAGTGATTTTATTAAAAAATTTTGGTTTGACACAGTAAGTCATGGCCACATCCCAGCTTTGCATCATGCTTTGTCTGTGTATCCTGCAGAACATATTATACTGGGTACCGATTAACCTTATGCTAATCAAGACAAGTATCAACTTGCAGTCAATTATATTAAAGAAGCTAATCTACCTGAGCATTTAGTAAAAAAAATACTAAGTGAGAATGCAGCTAAGCTATTTGATTTTCCTACTAACTGAAATAGTTCACATTTTGAAAGAATAAATGAACTGAAGCTGATTTCGGATTAAGGCACTGTTTATCAGCGCTTAATTTATTCACTGATTTCTTCTAAAAAGGAAGCCACCGCTAACCATTCTTCTTCAGCTAGAAGTAGAGAATTTTTAACTTCTTGTTGTTCCTGTAAAAGTGATTGTAGTTTAGTAGAATAATTGTCGGTATACAGTGTTTGATCGGCAAGTTTATCTTCTAATAAATTTAGGCGTTGCTGATAATTGACTACTTCTTGTTCAAGTTTTTTTAATTTATTTTGTAAGTTTTTTCGTTCTTTATAATTGTTATTTACGCCAGCTTCAGAAGTAGGTTGGTTTTTTCCCGTTGTTTTATCGGTTAGCCAATTATAATAGTCATCTAAATCACCTTTAAAGGGTTGTACTTGTTTTTGATAAACTAAGTAATATTCATCAACGGCGCTACGCAGTAAATGTCTATCGTGAGAAATTAAGATTAAAGCACCTTCATAACTTTGTAATGCAATTTCTATTGCTGCTCGCATGCTTAAATCAAGGTGGTTAGTAGGCTCATCGAGCAATAATAAATTGGGCTTTTGCCATACTAGTTTTGCCAATGCTAATCTGGCTTTTTCGCCGCCAGAAAAGTGTTCAATAGAGTTTACTGCGGTATCACCAATAAAGTTAAATCCCCCTAAGTAATCGCGTATACTTTGTTCACTTGCATTCGGAGACAGTGCTTGAATTGTTGCGAGGGGACTTAAGCTAGAATTTAATTCTTCTAATTGATGCTGGGCATAATAACCAATTTTTAAATGAGCAGAATGAGAAATTTCTCCCGATAATGGCACGAGTTTTCCGGTTAGCGCTTTAATTAATGTCGATTTTCCTTCGCCATTAGGGCCAAGTAACCCAATGCGAGCACCTGGGTTAATGAGCAAATTAATGCGTTGTAAGATAGGTGTTGTCGGTTCATAACCAATAGTAACTTGCTCACAGCGGATAAGAGACGTAGTAACTTTATGACAGGGATAAAATTCAAAGGAAAAAGGTGAATCAACTTGAGCTTGCGCAACTATCTCCATCTTTGCAATCGTTTTAAGCCGGCTTTGCGCTTGCTGGGCTTTTGTTGCTTTCGCCCGAAAACGATTAACAAATGACATCAAGTGCTTAATTTTCTCTTGTTGTTTGACATAAGTCGCTTGCAGCAAAGCTAGTTTTTGTGCTCTTGCTTGCTCAAATACACTGTAGTTACCTGTATAAAGAAATGTATTTTGCTGTTCAATATGTAAAATATGACTGACAAAGGCATCAAGAAATTCGCGATCATGCGAAATAACAATCACACTACTTGGACTCTGTTTAAGCCATTTTTCTAACCAGAAAATTGCTTCCATATCTAGATGATTTGTAGGTTCATCAAGCAGAATTAAGTCAGCCGGGCTCATAAGACAGCGGCCTAAACTTAAACGCATACGCCAGCCACCTGAGAAACTATTAACAGGTTGCTGTTGTTCGCTAAAGCTAAAGCCTAAGCCATTCATAATAGTAGCGGCTTTGGCAGGTTTACTATAACCTCCTGTTTGATTTAGTTGCTCATGACAACTTAAAACATCGGCATCATGACCTAAACGCTCAGCGTCAATTAAACGCTGCTGTAACAGGAAATACTCTTCATCGCCAGAGAGAACAAAGTTTAATGCAGTCTCTTTACTGTCTGGTAATTGTTGGGAAAGAGAGCTAATGCGCAACTGCGGATTAAGCTGGCATTCGCCTTCATCAGTCGTTAGTTGGCCTAAAATAAGGCTAAAAAGGCTTGATTTACCACAACCGTTATTCCCTACTAAACCAATTTTTTGCTTTTCATGTAATGCAATAGAGGCGTTTTTAAGTAAAACTTTATTACCTTGAGAAAATGTGACTTGGCGCAGGGTTAACATAAGACTAAGACAAACTAATAATTAAAGTATTATAACAATAATACTAGGTTATTCTATAAATGATGCTAAAAGAATCTTATGCAGTTATAATGTAGCCAATATGATTTGCAGGTTGGTTAATGAATAAACAAGATTTCTATTTTGAATTACCTCCAGAGTTAATTGCTCAATACCCTCTAGCGAAACGTCGTGATTCAAGGTTATTAAATTATAATCGGCACACACAAACCCAGGCCCATTATCAATTTAGTCAATTGTCTGAATTACTAGAGCCAGGTGACTTATTAGTGATGAATGATACTAAGGTAATTCCGGCACGTTTTTTTGGTCTAAAGGAAACAGGCGGGCGCGTAGAGTTTTTAGTTGAGCGTGTCCAAGATGACCATCATTTCCTCGCTCACATTAAAGCAAGCAAGGCACCGCGCGCAGGAATGACTATATTTCTTGATGCTAAATGGCAAGTTAAAGTTATGGCAAAAATTGATGACTTATATCAATGTTTTGTTTCCGGTGACATCGAAACAATGTTAGAAGAAATTGGACATATTCCTCTACCACCCTATATTACCCGAACTGATGAGACCTTGGATAAAGAGCGTTATCAAACAATTTATGCCAAGCATAAAGGCTCGGTTGCAGCCCCTACTGCAGGTTTACATTTTGATGATTATGTTTTAGCTCAACTACAAGAGAAGGGTATACAATTAGGCTATTGCACGCTACATGTTGGCGCAGGCACATTTAGACCGGTTCGTTGTGAGAATATTAATGATCATAAAATGCATAAAGAACACTATGTAATCACTGAAGAGTTAAGTGAGCTTGTCAAGCAAACGCAATCACATGGTGGCCGTATTATTGCGGTGGGTACGACAGCCATGCGCAGCTTAGAAAGTGCCACGCAAGATGGCTATTTAAAACCAGGAAAGCATGAGACAGATATTTTCATTTATCCTGGCTATACCTTTAAACTTTGTAATGGTTTAATTACCAATTTTCATTTACCAGAATCAACTTTATTAATGCTGGTATCAGCATTTATTGGTTACCAGCAGACAATGGCCTTGTATAAAGAAGCAATTGCTAAGCGCTATCGTTTTTTTAGTTATGGTGATGCCTGTTTATTACTGTAATTTGGATTATTCATATGCAACAACGTCAAGGTACATTAGTGCCAGTACTAACAAGTCAAGCAGGTAGCTGTCTTACCTTTGCAAATTGGCAAGACGCAAGCGTTACAACAATTGCTTATCAATTAGATGCTTTAATGATAAAGCCTGGCGTAGCTTTTCTTAAAAAATTAATTCAATTACGTGATTATATTTCATGGCCAGGAACTATCGTTTTAAATGCAGTCTTGCCGCCTGCGAATTCAAATGGAATTTATCTAATTCGATCTACTTATGATGGGCAACTTGTGCAACTATCAATACAAGAGCTAGCTTCTTTAATTGCCGAGCTTAAGCCCAATAAGGTACTTTTACCATTAGATAGCTTAACGTTTTTTAACGAATTTTGGCAGACGCTAGTTACTGAAACGGACATTGAACTTTATTTTCCTCAAGGAGAACCTAGCCATTTAAATCTAGATCATTTAAATTATTATGGTATTTATAAGCAACAATCTTTTAAAGACTTTTTTAATGATGTTCAGAAGTTAGATAAGCCTATGTACTTGTTAGGTGATTTTAATCTAGCACAAATGCAAGAGTTGCTTGAAAATAAACATACTGTTGAGACTAATCGGCCTGCTTTGGATGGCATGATGGGCTTATTTTATAGTCGAGAAAAGGATGAGCAGTTAACAATTATTGCTCAAGAAATGAGCATGGATTATCAAACACTGGATAATAGTTGTCAGTGTAAGACCTGTAGCGCACAGCTCACTCGGGCTTATTTACATCATTTACTAGGGCAAACGCCTTTATTAGCACAGCGTTATTTAGTGCAGCATAATTTATATTTTTGCCAAAATTACATTATTAATCAAAATTAAACGCCTGAAATATGTAGATGTTCATTTACGTAAGCGCAAAATACCGATATGATGTCACGCAATCTTGTCCTGCCTTTTGGGGTAAGGCTAAAATGGCGAGTTTGAGGAGAGCAAAATGAGTTTTTTTATCACCGATGCAATAGCTGCAGCTAAAACAGTGCCTACCGGGCAGACTGATGGCGCATTTCCTTTAGTGATGCTAATTGCTATTTTTGTCTTATTTTATTTCATGATAATAAGGCCAAACAGCAAAAGGGCAAAGGAGCACCGTGATTTAATAAGCAATTTAAAAAAGGGCGATGAAATTGTGACATCAGGTGGTATGGTGGCAAAAGTGGTAAATTTGGACGACCAATTTATCAAAATTAGTGTTGCTGAGGGCGTTGACATTTACATCCAACGTAATGCTGTTGCGGCAGTATTGCCTAAAGGTACAGTTAAATCCCTTTAAGGTGGTAGGGACTAGAATTATGATGCATAATAAATATCCGTTTTGGAAAAACATAGCATTAGTTATTGTTGTTATAATTGGCCTTATCTATGCTATGCCTAATTTATATAGCGAAGATCCGGCTATACAAATATCTCCGCAAACAGCTATTGATATTGAGCAACTCAAGCAACAAGTAGCTGATATTCTTGCTGAAGCTAAAATAAATTACAATTCAATGTCGGTAGGCAATGAAAGTGTTGAAATCAGGTTCTCATCAACTGATACACAGTTATTGGCTCAAGATACACTTAAGAAAGGTTTGGGGCAAGGTTATACTATCGCCTTAAATTTAGCACCTGCTACACCCAGCTGGTTTAATAGAATAGGTGCAGAACCTATGAAACAAGGGTTAGACTTGCGCGGTGGTGTACATTTTCTCCTCGAGGTTGACGTTGATAGCTTAATAAATCGGCGTTACGAAGGCTTAATGAAAAACATTGGCCAAGATCTACGTGAAAAAGGCATTCGTTATGCTGGTATACGTTATTTTCCAGATAAAGGCGTTAATATTATATTTCGTACTCCAGATGTTATGGATGATGCTATTGCTGAAATAAAGAATAACTTACCAGGGCTTGTCTTTACTAAAGCAAAAGAAACCAATACCTTAAATGTTACATTAGCACCAGCAGAATTGAATTCAATACGACAAAATACCATTGAGCAAACAATGAGTATCTTGCGTAATCGTGTTAATGAGCTGGGTGTTGGTGAGGCCGTGGTTCAACAGCAAGGTGCTACTCGTATCGCTGTTGATTTACCTGGTATTCAAGATGCTGCACGGGCAAAACAAATTTTAGGTGGAACAGCAACGTTGCAATTTCATCTAGTTGATCAAGAAAATGATCCACAAGTTGCCAAACAAACAGGTGCTGTACCAGTTAATAGTAAGCTATACATGATGGATGGCTACCCTATTTTATTAAAAAAACAAGTGGTTTTAAGCGGAGATTCAATTACCAGTGCCGTTTCTAGTTTTGATCAACAAAGTGCTTCACCCGCAGTACAGGTTCAACTCGGCGGAGGCGGCGAGAGCTTATTTACTAAAATAACTCGAGAAAACATAGGTAAGCGTATGGCTATTGTTTTTGTGGAAACAAAAGCTAGTCTACAAACCGTAAATGGCGTTACAAAACGCGTTACCCATCGTGAAGAACGTGTCATTAGTGCACCAGTGATTCAAAATGCACTAGGCAACAATTTCCAAATCACAGGGCTTACAGATGCTAAAGAGGCAAGTAACTTAGCTTTATTGCTACGTGCTGGTGCTTTACCGGCTGTAATTTACCCGGTTGAAGAGCGCACAGTTGGGCCATCGCTTGGTAAAGAAAATATAAAACGTGGCATAGTCTCTTTAGAAGTAGGTATGGGCTTAATTTTGATATTAATGCTTGTTTACTATCGTTTTTTTGGACTTGTTGCCAACATTGGTTTATTTTTAAACCTTATTTTGCTAAGCGCATTATTATCTGTCATTGGTACTACGCTAACCTTGCCAGGTATTGCAGGATTTGTATTGACAGTAGGGATGGCAGTTGATGCTAACGTGTTAATCTACGAACGAATACGCGAAGAGCTACGTAACGGCATGTCGCCACAGGCTGCAATATACGCGGGCTACGATAGGGCATTCTCAACCATCATTGATGCTAATGTCACGACCTTAATTGTTGGTATTGTGTTATTCGCTATCGGGACAGGGCCTGTGCGTGGGTTTGCAGTTATTTTATCATTGGGTTTATTGACTTCAATGTTGACAAGTATCACGTATACTCGCGCTATAGTAAATTGGTACTATGGTGGGCGAAATGTAAAGAAATTATCTATAGGTATTTAAAGCGAGACATAGATGGAATTTTTTAATCCAAATTCAAAAATAGATTTTATGGGGGCCAGAAAGTGGACAGCACTATTTTCTGCCCTAATTTTTATTATTTCTATCGGAGCTTTATTAGTTAACGGACTAAAGTGGGGGCTTGATTTTACGGGCGGCACCCAAATTGAAGTTTCTTTTCCAGATACAGCGAATTTAACATTGATTCGCGATAATTTGTATACAGCTGGATTTAAAGAAGCACAAGTTATTAGTTATGGCACGTCTAAAGATGTTTTAATTAGTATTGCGCCAAGAATGAATCAAGAGCAAAGTATCTTAGTTGATAAGGTAATGAGTGCTTTACCTCCTGGCGCTATTAAGCAACGGGTTGACTTTGTAGGTCCGCAAGTAGGTGAAGAATTAGCTACTAAAGGTGCTCTAGCGATTATTGTTTCCTTACTAGGAACAATGATTTATATTGCTATGCGCTTTGAGTACCGGCTGGCGGTTAGTTCCGCGGTTGCTTTAATTCATGACCCCATATTAATACTTGGTATATTTGCTCTGTTTAATATTGAATTTGATTTAAAAGCTTTAGCTGGATTATTAGCCGTAATTGGCTATTCTCTAAATGATACAATTGTTGTATTTGACCGAGTTAGAGAAAATTTTGTTAAAATTCGCCGTGCTGAACCTTTAGATATCATGAATATCTCTATCAACCAAACGCTATCAAGAACTATCATGACCTCGCTATTGACGTTATTTGTAGTGGTCGCGCTTTTTGTTTATGGTGGTGAGACAATCCGTGGTTTTTCACTGGCTCTGATAATTGGTATTGTTATAGGAACATACTCTTCTATTTATGTCGCTGGCGCATTAGCCGTTGGTATGGGTTTAGATAGAAAAGATTTTCTTCCTTCCCAGCGCCGCGAAATTGACGATCGACCTTAAACTCAGTAATCCTAAAAAAACAAACCATTCTAGATTGCTTCACCTATGTGAAGGTGAAGCAATGACGACTTTTCTAGAGTTTGCCCATCTTTGCTCGCAAAGCGAAGCAACCCAGGTTGAGCTTAGGAGGCGCAACCTTCTAGATTGCTTCACGTTCACATGACGAAGGTTCCTACTGATGGCATTCAAATTTAATTGAAATGAATTTAAACGAAACTATATTTCGCAAACTTACTTAAACTAGGTATAATTCTTTTTTTTATTATTTAAAGATGATATGAAGCTGTTGCGTGGCTTAAATCCTGCGGCTGCTTTTAAAGCAGGTACCGTAGCGACTATAGGAAATTTTGACGGTGTGCATTTAGGACACCAAGCGCTACTAGCGCAACTTAAAATACAATCTTTGCGATTTAGGCTCCCTATGGTTGTTTTAATTTTTGAGCCACAGCCTAGTGAATTTTTTTATCAAAAGAATGTTCCTGCACGTTTAACTAATTTAAGAGAAAAAGTAGATATGTTAAAAGCGGCGCAAGTTGATTATGTTTGCTGCCTTAAATTTAACAAAAAATTAGCTAGCATGCTGCCTTCTGACTTTGCCACAACTTATTTTTTTTCTTTATTGCAAACAAAGTATCTCTTGATAGGTGAAGACTTTCGTTTTGGCCAAGACCGGCAAGGTGATGTTAATTTATTATCTAATCTAGCTAAGCAGGCTAAGTGCACCTTAGAAACTTTTCCTAACTTTACAGTAGATAACCAGCGGGTTAGTTCGACTAAAATTAGAGAATTATTGGCTTCTAATCAATTAAAGCAAGCACAAGCCTTATTAGGCCGGCCATATAGCCTTTGTGGGCGTGTTGTACCTGGGCAGGGTAGGGCGCGTGAATGGGGGATACCAACAGCGAATCTAAGCTTGCATCGCATTAGCTTACCTTTAAGTGGTGTCTTTTGTGTGCAAGTGCAGCGTTTAAATGGGCAGATTGTCAATGGTGTTGCTAACTTAGGTCGTCGACCTACAGTGGATGGCAGTCGTAATGTATTAGAAATACATTTGTTTGATTTTAGTGGCAATTTGTATGGTGAAATGTTAAAAGTTGTTTTCTTGCACAAGCTGCGTGATGAAGTAAAATTTTCTTCTATTGAAAAGCTAGTTCAACAAATTCATGATGACGTTTTTTCAGCAAAGTGCTATTTTAATGATTTAATAGTATAAATATTAGTTTGATTTTAATGATGAGAGTAACAATAGATGGCAGATTATAAAGATACCCTTAATTTACCTCATACGGCTTTTCCTATGAAGGCAAATTTAGCCGGGCGCGAGCCTCAATGTTTAGAAGCTTGGTATGCAAATAATCTTTATAACCAAATTCGGCAAGCACACGCTAATGATAAGCAGTTTATCCTGCATGATGGGCCGCCGTATGCTAATGGCCATTTGCATTGCGGCCATGCTTTAAACAAAATTTTAAAAGATATTATTATTAAATCAAAAACCTTAAGTGGTTTTAATGCCCCTTTTGTACCTGGTTGGGATTGCCATGGCTTGCCTATTGAATTAAATGTCGAGAAAAAAATCGGCAAAGCGGGTGTTAAAGTAGATGCAAAAGAATTTCGTGCTAAATGCCGTGATTATGCAGCCAGTCAAATTGATATACAGCGAGAAGAGTTTAAGCGCTTAGGTGTTTTTGGCGATTGGGATAATCCTTACGCCACTTATCATCCTCATTATGAGGCAAATATTATTCGCGCTCTGGGTAAAATAATTGCCAATGGCCATTTACAACAAGGGTTTAAGCCTGTCCATTGGTGTATAGATTGTGGCTCTGCTTTAGCCGAAGCTGAAGTAGATTATGAAGATAAAACATCCTCCTCTATTGATGTTGCTTTTTATGCAGAAAATCCCAATGATTTTATCAGCCGAGTTGACTTAAGCCTTCCCACTAAGCCTGTGATTGTACCTATATGGACAACCACGCCCTGGACTTTGCCTGCAAATGAAGCGGTCACTTTGCATCCTGAATTAAATTATGAATTAGTTGATGGTGGTGATAACTATTTCTTAATTATTGATGTTTTAGTTGAGCAAGTAATGAGCCGGTATGGTCTTGCAAATTACAAACGTTTTGGCAAGTTACCTGGTGAAACATTTACCTACTTAAAGTTAAAGCATCCTTTTTATGACAGATTAGTGCCTATTATCACTGGTGAGCATGTAACAACTGACTCCGGTACAGGCTGTGTACATACAGCACCTGCTCATGGTGTTGAAGATTACACGGTTGGCCAAGCGTTTAACTTACCTTTAATAAATCCTGTTATGGGCAATGGTTGTTATGCGGCTGATGTTCAGTATTTTGGTGGCATGTCAGTTTTAAAAACAAATGAAAAAATCATTGAATTGCTTAGCGAAAGACAGGTGCTATTACATAAGGAATTGATTCAGCATAGCTATCCACATTGTTGGCGTCATAAAACACCCATGATATTTTTAGCAACTCCACAGTGGTTTATTTCCATGGATAAAAATAATTTACGGAAAGATATTTTAAAGGAAATTGAGCACGTTAATTGGATTCCAGAGTGGGGCAAGCCTCGCATTAGTAGTATGGTAGAAAATAGGCCTGATTGGTGTATTTCTAGACAAAGGGCTTGGGGTACACCTATACCCTTATTTGTGCATAAATCAACGCGTGATTTACATCCAAATACCTTGGAGTTAATTGAAAAAGTTGCTAAGCAGGTTGAAGAAAAGGGTATTGAGGCTTGGTTTGAACTTAAGACGGAAGATCTTTTAGGTGATGATGCTAATGATTATGACAAGCTAACTGACACATTGGATGTGTGGTTTGATTCTGGCGTTTCACATTACAGCGTTTTGATGCAAAATCAGGCGTTGGGGTTACCTGCTGATATTTATTTTGAAGGGTCTGATCAACACCGCGGCTGGTTTAATTCATCTCTAACAACGGCTGTTGCCATGTATGGGCATGCGCCCTACAAAACTGTGTTAACGCATGGGTATACTGTTGATGCCGAGGGTAGAAAATTATCTAAATCTAAGGGTAACTATGTTTCTCTAGATAAGCTTATTAACCAGCATGGTGCTGACGTGTTACGTTTGTGGGTTTCCTCAACCGATTACCGTAATGAAGTCAGTATTTCTGAGGAAATTATTAAACGAACCAGTGATGCTTATCGTCGTATACGTAATACAGCTCGTTTCTTATTAGCTAATTTAGTCGATTTTGAACCTCGCGAGCATTTGCTTTCTGGCGAAAATTTAGTAGTACTTGATAGCTGGGCTATTAAAAGAGCACAACAGTTACAAGATGAAATCCTAACCGCCTACCAAAACTATAATTTTCATATTATCTATCAAAAAGTTCATAACTTTTGTGCGGTAGATTTGGGTAGTTTTTATTTGGACGTTATTAAAGACAGGCAATACACAACGCCAAAAAATAGCCTAGCTCGGCGCTCGTGCCAAACGGCGATGTATCATATTGTCCAAGCTTTAACTCGTTGGTTAGCACCCATCTTGTCATTTACTGCTGAAGAGATTTGGCAATTTATACCGGGCAAAACAAATGACTCAATCTTTTTAGAAACTTGGTATACAGCATGGCCTGATATTAAAACAATCGATATGAATTTTTGGCAGTTATTACAAACAGTACGTAATGAAGTCAATAAAGCAATTGAAAACCAACGACAGCAAGGTGTGGTGGGCTCTGCTTTAGCTGCGGAAGTTATTTTATATGCAGGTCCTAAATTAAAAGATCAATTAAGTCAGTTAGGTGAGGAATTACGATTTTTATTAATTACTTCCTCTGCAACTGTTGAACCGTTAAATGCTAAGCCTGCTGACCTTAGTGTTAATGCTGAGCTTGATTTAGCTATTGCAGTCAAAGCAAGCGACATGGCGAAATGTGCGCGTTGCTGGCATCGAACAGGTGACATTGGCTTAAATCCAGAGTATGCTGATTTATGCCGCCGCTGTACTGACAATATTACTGGAAAAGATGAGGTTAGGAATTTTGCATGAAAAAATGGCCCTGGTTACTCTTAAGTTTGGTAGTTGTTATTATTGATCAGCTTACTAAATTTTGGGCTGCAACACAGTTACTACCCTATCAACCTGAGCCACTATTACCTATGGTTAATTTTACCTTAGCCTACAATACAGGCGCTGCTTTTAGCTTTTTAAGTAGCGCGGGTGGATGGCAGCGCTGGTTATTTGCCATATTTAGCTTAGTCATGAGTGTAGTTTTACTAGTATGGTTATTGCGTATTCCTAAGCATTTAAAATTACAATTAATTGGGGTAAGCTTAATATTAGGTGGCGCAATTGGCAATCTTTATGATCGGGCTATCGTTGGTTATGTAGTTGATTTTATTGAAGTGTACTATAAAAATTACCATTGGCCAGTATTTAATTTTGCAGACAGCGCCATTTGTGTTGGCGCTTTCTTACTATTGATTGATTTAGGCAAAAATAGCTGTAGACAACGTGCTTAACTGAGTTGATTCAGGATTTAAAATACTTACTGCATCAACACAAGGCAGCGATAAATAATGCTCAGCCTCATCCCATTCAACTTCAGTTGGAAATAAACGTAACATAGGCAAGCAGCGATTTAATAAAGCACAAAACGATAAAGTAGATGGGTAAGGGCGAGCTTGTGAATAGCCAAGAGCCATGACTTGCATCGCTTCAGAAATAGTCGCAATACCAGGTAAGTAATTAATAGAATAAATTGCTGCAGTTTGTGCAATTGCAGGCAAGAAGCCTGGGCTTGAAGCGAAATGAACGCCCGCTTGATAGCAATTTTCTAACTGCTCAGTATTAAGAATATTAGCTGCTCCGATGCGCAGTCCGGGAAATTGCTCTAAAATAGCTTTTAATAAACCTGTATCATGCGTATTAATTTCAACGGCTGAAAAACCTGCTTGGGCAACCTGCTCCAACCTGTTAAAAAGTAAGGCATCCACATCCAGTGTGACGATGATTGTCTGTGTGTTAAATAATTTATCAGTCATTATACTCTTCATGAACAAACGGCAATGCACTTATGGTAGAAGAGTTAGCGCTTCTTAGCAAGTATATTACATGCTTAGATTGCAAAGTCTAAGCATGGCTTTAAGTTTCTTGTCTAAGCGCTTTTATAGACAAGCATCGCCAAGCCGCGGTTGTGATTTATTTTATACTAAGTAAATGGAGCCTGGGAGCAGGCCCATAGCCGTCAGGCTAAGCGCCCAAGAGTCAAGGTAGAGGCAGGCAGAGGTAAATTTGGTCCCTTTTTGGAGGCGCCGAAACCATCCATGCGGCTCGATGTTGTGCATCCATGCACAACCACGTTCCAAAAAGGGACCAAACTTACCTCTGCTGTGAGACCGTAATTACTCTAAACATATTATTTTCTATGGTGATAAGAGAACTATTTGCTTAGCCTGACGGCTATGGGGTGCAGGCCCAGAGGGCTGGAACCCAGGTTTCCACATCGTTTCACCTAGGCATAGCAATGATGATTGATTTAAATTATGGGTGAAGTGTAGAGGCTATGGATTTTTTTGTAGCCTGGGTGTAAGTCCGCAAGGACTGCAACCCGGGTTTCGCTGTGCTGCACCCAGGCTACAAGATCGTTTTGATTACTTAATCTATCCACGCAACAATATCAAGCGCGTTAGCGGAAATTATTATTTTCTATACTCTACAGCACAAAAGCTTGACATAAAGTCAAGATCATCATCCGAGCTATTAGGGCACGGGGTAATAGTTTTTAGTTCATTTTTTTTATTAGCAGGGTTAGGAGAACTAGAAGAAAATAGTCTATTCCTTTGAGGAGATGGCCCCTTTATAGAAGATTGCGAGGGTGTAGATTCATTGATAACAGTTTTTTCTTTTTGCTGCATCTCGGTAAGTATAGAAAGAACTTGTGATAAATCTTTTTTTATTCCTTGTAGTTCTTGTTGACTCATGTCGTGTTTTTGTTCAAGTATTGTAATCTTTTCTTGTAGCTTTTCTTCTCTTTCCGCAAATAATTTTTGCTGAGACATTAGCAGACAGCTTGTTGGGACATGAGCATTTGGCCAATTATTTCTAATTGATATATAGCTAAATAGGCGGTGTGAACGTCTGAAGCGGACCTATTCTCATAGGCTAATAATAAATTGATATAGTGATTTCTGTCTTCAATTGCAATTTTCTCATGTACTGCTAGTTGGCAAATGCATTCTCTGACGCCTTGGTTTAGGCAAATAGCCACGAAAACTTGCTCTTTGTTATCGGGCGCAATAAAACGCTTAATGGCAGGAAGCGCATCGTGCTCATCCTCCATTGGCTGTGCTAAATCGCCTTCCTGTAGAGAAGACATGTTAACATTAGCCACCGATGAAGCTAATAAGCCTAAATGAGCTTGTAGTTTAGCAAGAATGATGTTTACGTCAGTCTTACTAATTTTTTTGGCATCAGCTTTATAGGAAGTTAAACAGTCAGGGTATGTTTTTTTATTTAAAGTTTGCGATTCTTTGACGTTAAGGAAGTTGGCGTTTATTGTTTCCAACCCTCGGCTCAGTTCAATCAGAGCATTGAACATATTTCCCTGGTTTCTTAAAAGTCTCTGCGTGTTACTGCGAGTAGCAGCAGAGTCGAGCTTTGGGCCACGATAGATACTTGATTCTTGGAATGACTTATTATCGATATGTTTAGCTATTTTGGGTTCTATCTTAAATTGCATGTCTACCTCATATAGAGTTTGGAGTAAAATTTAATAATTTATCAACCATTGTTAATGGTGAAATAACCTAGATGTGTGTTTTTTACTTTTTACTTTTAATGCAGTCATCTTTGATGATTTTTGCTTATTTACACTAAGAAAAAATCATTCTGGGTGGGTAAGTTTACATATTTTTATATAAATATCAATAGCCTACGATTTAAGATTGAAAAATCACGTTGCGGTCAAATGCCTTATATGTAGGGTATAGTTGCGTGGATAAAATAAAAAGCAGCCACTTACTTTAGTCCATTCGTTCGCCTTTGCGAGCGAAGCGAAGCAATCCAGCTTGGGCTTTGGAAAACGCACTTGTCTAGATTGCTGTCTTCTAGCTTGGTTTTCTACGCAACAGTGCCTATATGTATAGCCAGCAATATAAATTAAACACAAAAATACTGATACTGGCCAGTGTAACGTTTTAAGGCTTAGGTGTCGTTGCAAAGGGTGTTGGCGCTGAGGTTTTATTGTTATTATTTTTTTGTGCTTGTAATTGCTCTTTCATGGTGATTTGCTTTATTTCTGAATCTAAAGCCTCAGAAAGAAAATTTTCTAATTGCCTTGCTGAACTACGGGAGATAGTTGGCTTCGCATGTTGCATTGTGTTTGTTAATTTTAAATTTGGATTGGCTTCCTTTAATTGTGCTGCAATATTTGCTTTAGTGACTTGAAGTTGATTAAGTTTATTGTTTAACGCACTAACTTCATCTTGTAAGGTTTTGTTTCGCTCGGTCGCCGCTTCCAGTCGCTTCCCATGGAAGGCCTTTTCTTCTTTTTTATTTTCTTGAACAAGGCTTTTAACGGCTAAAATTTCTGGTTTAAGCTTATTGAATTTCGCCTCTGCTTGTAGCTTATTATCCTCGGTTAACTGCGTGCCAGTTACTAAATAATACTTATTGTTTTGGATAACAACTCGTTGATCAGGCTTTAAGATAAAAGCCGCCTCTTTAAATGAGTCTGTTTCTTTACCATCTTTATCAAAAAGTTTTTTCTCCTCATTTACGACAGCAAGCATGTCTTTTAATCCTGCCACTTGCAAGTGTAATTTATTATGTTCATGGAGCAATTCCATTGCTTTTTTGTCTTCATTATTAGCAATCAACTGGCTAATTTCATCGGTTTGCTTATCTAGTTTAGACTCAAGCTCATTGATTTGCCCTTTAATAGCCTCTTGAGCATTATCAGCAGCTAATAATTTTTCACTAAGCTCATCTAGCTCGTTTGCGCCTGGTTCAAGATTTTTTTCGTAACGGTTATCAATTGTTTCACCATACTCGGCAATCTTATCTAATTCTTGCTGAATTTTTTCCTGTTCAGCTGATTTTGTAGCAAGTTCATCCTGTACTTTATGCTCAAGGCTCTCAGCAAATTCTAGCAAACCTAGTAATTCAATAGGATCTTCCGTGTGGTGAGCTTTTTCTTCTTCTTGATTATGATGCAATAGTTTATCAATTTGCTCTTGAACTCTTTCACAAAATTCTTGGTAGCGCTCCTGATATTTATAAGTAAGTTTATGGAGAATGTATGCTAATAAATGGTGACGCTCGGCTTGCTTTTCCATTATTTTTTCACGTAGAGCATCTTCTTGCTCAGCAATTTCAATAAGTTCTTCTTGGGCAAGCTCGCGCACAGTTTCGCCGGCAGGCGTATGTAGGAAGGCAATCACTTGACTTGAGTTTTGTAAGCCATTACGACTTAGAAGGATTTCCTCAAAGGTAGGATCATCTTTGCTGAGCTCAGTTAGCCAATTATCCAATGCAGCAGCAGTTAATTCTACCTGTTTACCTTCAGTATTAGACAACAACACGGATTCTTGTGCTGCCTTGCTCACTGTTTTCTCTTGGGTTGATAAACTTGAATCTGTAAGAGGGGTTAATTCAATTTCCATAGCTAAGCTCAATAATCACTTAAGTTAATTATAATGAAATAACTGGCCTTATAAAAGCCTTGATGACTATTTATAGTCCAGCTACAGGGTTATGCTACCAACAATTTGCAACCGTTCCCGTAGGAGTACCCGCAGGGCCTGCAGTAATTCCTTTTACCCCTAAATTGTTTATTGTTAACGTTTGGCATCGCTTATCAGTCGTTGCTTGTTGATTGTTCGGTACCGCTTGTAAGGTATAACTTGAAGCTGTTTGAGCTGAAATAGATAGGGTATACCAGCCTTCTGGTGATAAGTTACTTCCTCTTACATCGGTTGCAGCACCCGTTCCAATGGTAGCAGTTTGATAAGTATTTTGTTGAGCATAATAGCGTTCCATTCGGCTAGCTAAATCAAGTAAGGCAGCTTGCCCATCAGACCGTCTACCGCGAGATACATAATCTTGATAACTAGGGTAGGCGATGGTAACTAGGATAGCGAAAATGACTAGAACAATCATCATCTCAATTAAACTAAAGCCCTTATTTAAACGTTTAAGCATAAACATGCTAATTTCCTTATTGCTGTCAGTGATATTAAATCGCTAAAATGCTGTGGTTTTATTATTTTAACTAGTTATATTAAATATTGCTAATCGGAGCTTTCACATCGTTAGGTCACTGTTAGTTAGTGCAAACCCTTGTTGCTTTGGTTGTTTTAATTCAGTAAATAAAGGTGAATAATGATACTCTTTTTGCTTGGGCAAATCTGTGTTTGCAGGAGAGTCAGTAGAAATGGTATTTAATAATAAAGTAAGAAAACGTGGATTATTTGCAGTGAATGTTTTCTCAAGCTTATCTAGTCGAATTGGTTTTTCTAGATAATAATTCTTATCTTCATTAATATGATAAAGCTTTGCATCCTCTGCCGCAAACGTCATATGATATAAATACTGTCGGCAAATCTGAATTTTTGCCAAGCAAAACTGCTTAACATGACCTGCCTGCTTATCAAGCCAATTACTACTATAAGTAATTCCTTTTGCCGCTAAGCGAAATACGCCGCCAACAGAGTCATCCCATATAAAAGCAGTCGCTAAGATTGCGAGTCCTAGTGTGTAAGCTAAAAGTCGACTAAGGGGATTAAGAATCGTTAACAGAAGTCGAGTAGAAAAAGATAAGAGTTCAATCAGAGGAAGAATCAGGAAATTTTTAATTGTCTGGAAGATAGGATAGGTAAGTAGCAGAAAGCCATTCATAATAAAATTGATAAATTTATTAGGATGATAATGACCAATAGGGTTGGTGTAACCGTACAAAGGCAATAAGCGAAAACCAGTTAAATAATTTAAATTCCCAGGGCGCTTGGCAAAATTGATAAAATGATCACCAATAGGTTTTAACTTACCTAAGCCACCTAATAAACGGCTCGCAAAATTCGTTATGCCTCGAAAGGGAACATGGATTAATAGGGCCCCCATTTCTAAAAATGGAACAGTAGCTAAGGCTAATAAAAAATCTAATGTGGCAGCGCCTATTTGTTTTAAAAATAACATAGCTAAATTTTTACTTTTTTTAAGGCCATTTAGGAAACCCGCTTTGTAGCCATAATAATAAGCTTCTATTGCTGGACCTAAAACAATTTTACCGAGGGTAGAAAGTCCACGAAAAAGCCACTTAATAGTACCTAAAAGCCAGTCATTACCTGGGTGCATGATGGTATCATAAATAGCTGCCCCACCTTTTGCGCCTAGTGCTAAGTAATTAATTTCAGGGCGCGGCCCCATTTCTTTTTGCAATGCTGGAATAAGCTTGCACATGCTATAACCTAGCCCCATTGCAAGCGTAATTATAATAGCAACTTCAGCAGGCTTGTCGCGTAAAACGTTCACGGCATTAATAAAAAAATGATCAAGGTCGCCAGCTACAATGATGCCTTGCCAATAAGTAACCGCGGCAGAAATAGCTTCAGACATAGTGCCATGGCTCATCCATTGTCCGAGTTTCTGAGTTGGCTCAATGCCAGCAATTAACCCGTTTAAGTAAAGTTTATTCAGCACCGCTTTTAATACTTCAGGTGCAACAATAGCACCACCACCGTAAATATAGGCCAGTAATGCTAATGTTCCTATAAGCGGATTTTCCTCACTTTTATCTACAAAAAACATACCTAAATGACGAACGACACTAAGCAATCGGTGCAGTGGGTTAGTATAAAAAATTGCATTCGGCATATGTTCTTCTTTTACAATAATATGCTTACTTTTAGTAATATGTTCTTGAATAAACGCATCTAAAGATTGACCATTTTTTAATAAACCATGACCAATCATTATTTCTACTATTGATTTAAAAAAGGCAGGCTTATCTAGGATGGGTTTTGTTTCTTGTTTTATTTGCTTGGCTTTTTGATGATCTTTATGAATATGATTTACAAAATCATAATACAAATCTTGAGTAAAAAAATAATGCAAGCTATGCAGGCTATGTTTAAAAAAGAGTGGAATGCGAGAGAAGAACGCTTTAACTTGTAGATTAATTTTTTCGGGTAAAAAAAGATGCTTTTTAGTTAGGTGACTTAACGTTACTAAATCTTCTCCACTTGGTAAAGGATAAAATAAACCATCTTGTTCAAAGTAATGTAAAGCTATCATGTTATTTTTTACTCTGATAATAGCTCGATTTTCATGAGGTAAATCAGCCCAACTACCATTTGCTTGGGTCGTTAAAAGGTCATAAGCATGTTGTTTAGAATTAGCTAGAAGGCCTGGATGATTTAAATGGGTGAAATGAGCAATTAATGCTTGTAAACTTGATTGCCCCTGTTGGATAGGGCCGACAAACTGGTAATAAGGTTTAATGGTTGTTAGAGTCAGGCCATCGCTGCGTATTTTTATATGTTTTTCTGTAATTAATTTTTCTTTAGCGAGATGGTTAGCTAAGTATTTTGAGTTTTCATAAAAATCATAAAAAAATGCGGCCAAACGCTCAAAACGATTAGCTGGCGTTTTATTAAGGGATGGGGCGGCTTTGAGGTTATACAGTTTGCAAAGGACTCGTAACGTATCATCAAGTTCTTTTTCGTCTTGTTCGACATGAATGTCACTATCCCAAACAAAACATGCCTGTCTTTCCGCGGCAGATTGCGAAGCATCAGTAAAATCAAGTTGATCGATTCGTGAGACGGGAAAGACGCGATTAAACTGATAATATTGTGCTGTTTGTTTCGTATGATACAAAATATTACCTAAATAACCCTCAGAAACCACCGAGCTATTCGCTAATAATCTATTTTTATCACGGCATTGTTCAATAAGAGAGATGACTTTAGTACGTAGCTTTTCTTGACCAGTCCAATCATGGCTGGCTAATTTCCGCTCTTCTTCAAGTAAGTCTGATAACCCTTGGAGACAAAGCCTTGCATAATAATATTTTTTTTCTTGGTGTTTATAGCGAGGATTGGTATAACTGTCTGAGCGAATTAAATAGCCGTTAATCTGCCTTATGCATTCAGCGACTAAGGAAGAAACGCGTTTGCCCGGTAGTTGTTTTAATTTCTCTGGATCGCTTGTAAACAATAAAATTTGTGAGGCTGATTTATTATGATTCGCTATAATTCGTAGATAATCTCCACCTGGCAGGCAATAGTCCATGTGATAATAACCGAAAATAACTGCACCGGCCTGAGCGCCATGGATGGAACCAATGCAAGTACTTTCTACGCCATGATTTAAAGGGCGTACTTGTAGAGGTACTTTCATGAAGGAATTTTTTATATCTTTTAAATTAGACATTTATGTTTAATAAGCAGGGGTTATTACTCTTAGACTATCACTATATTAATAAGCTCGAAACGGTCTTATGCTATAAATTAGCTTATTAATTTCTTTGCTATTTTCAGTACTTTTAAATAATGCATGTGCTTATAGATTTGTTGCAGATTAAATTAAAATCTCTTAATATGATTTTGTTTTTACCTAGATTGAATTGCGCCTCAATTGACCGGGAGCCTACTCACAAGGCATCCTTATTTGACTTAGTTAATTTTATTCTTGCTGCTGTTAATTCTTTCTATATTAATTAAAAGACCATCACTGTTAAGGAGCATAGGGATTGAAGACGTTGATGCTATTATTACTTGCATTACCGCTTATGGTGTTTGCTGAAAACACGTCGCGGCCGTCTTCATTGACTAATCCGGCGCTATCTTCTCCTAATCTATCCTCAGAAGAGGTACAAAAAAATACACTTGAGCAAGCAAAAACGGCGGCGGCTAGGGGAGCAAGCTTATCAGCGACTGGATTTTCTGCCGCCAGTAACAGTGCAGATGATGGCCAAGATGCCGCGGATGATGAAGAAACGAATATCCATTTAAAGTCAAGCACGCACATGGGGGATGTGTTAAACCAACGGTTGCCAGTGTTTGGACGCAATTTATTTGGGCGGCAATGTGAACAATTACACCAAGCACGATTTTTTAATCCAGAATATCGGATAACGGTTGGTGATGAAGTGAATGTTCAGATGTGGGGTGCGTATCAGTTGTCGCAACGGATTACGGTTGATAGTCAGGGGAATATTTTTATCCCAGACGTAGGGCCTGTGAAAGTGGAAGGGGTTGAAAACCAACAATTAAATGAGGTCATCCAACAGCATGTGAAAAAGAGCTTTAAGAAGGGCGTGAATCTGTATGCTGATTTAGTGACCGCGCAACCGGTGCAAGTGTATGTGGCAGGGTTTGTGAATTCACCGGGCCTTTATGATGGGCTATCGTCTGACTCGGTGATTTACTTTCTTTGTGCCGCCGGTGGCATCAATTTAAATGAGGGGAGCTTTCGTGACATTGCAGTGATTCGCAATGGCAAGCCGCTTCGCCAGGTTGATTTATACGATTTTCTGTTTAAAGGCTTTGTCACCCCGTTTCAATTGCACCAAGGGGATACGATTTTAGTCAAGGCGCAAAAGTACATTATCTCGGTGGCAGGGGATGTGAAAAGTTCTTATCAATATGAATTGCTAGACCAAGAATTGCCCTTATCCGCCTTAATGAGCTTAGCGAATGTCGAGCCGACAGCGACTTACGTGCGCATTCAACGCAACCAAGGCCGCCAGCCAACCTTTATTTACGAACCCATTCACTCTTCCAAACCGCTTAAAATCAAAGCCGGTGACCGCATTACCTTTGTGGCGGATAAAGAAGTGCAACAAACGTTGATTACGGTCAAAGGCCAAGTCAAAGGACCGCATCAATACGTGGTCAAACAAGGCACCACCTTGCGCCAATTTCTAAAAACACTGCCGCTTGCGCCGGATGCTAATCTCGCCAATGTGCAACTGTTTCGCGAATCAGTGGCAAGACAACAAAAAGAAGCCCTCAATGCCAATCTCGCTCGCTTACAGCGCCAGACCATGACCGGTGAAACACTCACCGGAGATGATGCCAAACTGCAAGCCGCACGCTCGGAATTAATTACTAAATTTGTGCAAGAAGCCAAGCAAGTGGAGACCAAAGGTCAAGTGGTCTTAGGTGAGCCAAGCCAATGGGGGCACATCCTGTTGCAAAATAATGATGTCATTAATATTCCTCCGCACTCCTCTGTGGTGACCGTCAGTGGCGATGTGGTGAATTCCATCTCGCTAACCATCAATCCGCAGTATCGCTTGATTGATTACATTCAAGCGGCCGGTGGCTTTCAAAAAACAGCCAATCAAGGTGAGTTTTTGTTAGTCAGACAAAATGGCCAAGTGCAACTGGTTAAACACTCCTGGCATTCAGGACACGTAGGACTCCAAGGTGGCGATCAGCTCATTGTCTTGCCTAAACAAACTGAAAATGGCATTAAAGTAACCGGCATGATGTCGTCTATCTTGTATCAGTTGGCTTTGGCCGCGAAAGTGGTCGTAGCTCTTTAGCGCCTACAAGATAGCACCTGTCTCTTGGTCACATCTCATTAAGAGACAGGTTCGCAGGACCAAAACCTGGATTGCTTACTTTGTTTTATCCAGGTTACTTGTTAGATAGGTGAGCTATTGAGTTGTAGTAGTCATATATAGCAATCAGACTGGATACCGTAGTCAAGCCACGGTATTTCGATAGAATGGCAAGAAGCTAAAGAGAAAACGAATTACCGCGGCTTGACCGCGGTATCCATCGATGTGGCACTTAAGTTAGGGAAACATGTGAACCTACGGCCTATAGTTAATAACCCTAGCCTGGGTGCAGGTTTCTGTCTCTTGATGAAATTTACCAAGCGGCAGGAGATAGCAACCAGATAATAGTTGCAGTGACAAATTTCCTGCACGCTGCTTCTTAAGATTAAAATTTATTGATCCTAGAATACGTGTTAAAATGTTTTAAAAATAAACATGGTTGGAAATGAATGACAAGTTATTGTGGTTATATTGCTTTAGTAGGAAGACCTAACGTAGGTAAGTCAACGCTACTTAACCAAATTTTGCAGCAAAAAGTAAGCATCACTTCCCGTAAACCGCAAACGACAAGGCATAGTATTTTAGGTATTCATACGGTTGATGAGTATCAATTTGTTTATGTCGATACGCCAGGTATTCATCAAGGTGAAAAGAAAGCAATCAATCGCTTAATGAATAAAACAGCAAGCAGTGTGTTGCGTGATGTTGATGCAACAGTGTTAGTGGTTGATGGTACACATTGGACTGATGATGATGAAAAAGTATTGCAGCTCATTAAACAAGTGGCAGTGCCTTGTATTTTGGTTATCAATAAAGTAGACAAAGTGGCTGATAAAGCCCAGCTTCTACCCTGGATAGAAAAAATGAGTCAAGCTCATGATTTCACGGCTATCATTCCCTTATCTGCCCGAACAGGCGAGCAGGTTGATCAATTGCAGACTGCGTTAAAAGATTTATTACCAGAAGGACCGCATTTATTTGCCGACGATCAAGTGACTGATCGCTCAGTTCGCTTTTTATGTGCAGAATTGCTGCGAGAAAAAGTATTTCGTCTTTGTGGTCAAGAGATTCCTTATTCCACAACCATTGAAATCGAGTCATTTAAAGAAGAAGAAAACTTAGTAAGGATTCAAGCATTAATTATGCTTGATAAAGCAAACCATAAACCCATTGTTATTGGCGAAAAAGGACAAAAGCTTAAAGAGATTGCCACAGCTGCCAGGCTTGATATTGAAAAACTCTTAGATAAAAAAGTTTTTCTCCAATGTTGGTGCAAAGTGAAATCTGGTTGGGCTGACAATGATCGCTTACTAAAACACTTAGGCTATGACTGATAATTCTTTAAATGCGTGGTTGCTGCATAAGCAGCCACTCGGAGATACGAGTTTAAAAGCTATTTTTTATACGCGCGAGCAAGGTATTATTCCTTGCGTGTATAAAGGCGGGCGCTTACCTAAAAAACAAACTTTGCTACAACCATTTATTCCTTTGTGGCTATCTGTTAGACACCAAAAGAATTCTCAATGGTGTTACGTTAGTCAAATCGAGAATACGGGCCCATCTTTGATTCTTAATGGTGACTCCTTGTTCGCAGGCCTTTATATTAACGAATTAATCTATTATTTATTAGCGGATTCAGAACCATCTACTTTATTCTATGACAGCTATGAATTGACTCTAAAGGCATTAGCACAAACGCAGGCACGATTAGAGCTTGAAGCCATATTAAGGTATTTTGAATACAGGTTATTACAGCTATGTGGTTATGCTTTTTCTTATACTCACGAAGCTTATTCTTATCAATTAATTGATTTAAAAAAACATTATACTTTTATTGCCGGCCATGGCTTTGTACCAGCTCACCAAGGTTTATTAGGAAGTGATATCTTAGCTCTTGGCCAGGGCCAGTTAAATACGCCACATCTTTTAAAGCTAGCTAAACACATTATGCGCCAAGCAATTAACCATGCTTTAGACGGCAGAGCGTTAATTTCGCGAAACCTGTTTAAGATGCGAACTTCCTTTAAGCATTAGATAAAACAGACCTACTGAATACTAATACAAAGTTTAAATACTCCGAACTAGGCAAAGGGAATTATTGCAGAAAACCATAGCTTATTGGGCTAAATTAATTTCATAATATAGATGTAAGTTTTTTAAGTAGTGAGTGAAGTATGAAAGAAATTTTATTAGGTGTTAACATAGATCATATAGCAACTGTTCGTCAGGCGCGTGGTACACGTTATCCTGATCCTGTGCAAGCTGCAATTGATGCGGAAGAGGCGGGTGCTGATGGGATTACCCTACATATGCGTGAAGATTTGCGCCATATTCAGGCGCGTGATGTACGTTTAATTAAGCAGGTGCTGCAAACAAGAATGAATTTAGAATTAGCAGTGACTGATGCTATGTTGGATTTTGCTGAGGAAATTTTACCCGAGCATACTTGCCTTGTACCTGAAAAACGTGCTGAACTTACAACAGAGGGTGGATTAGATGTTATTGGTAACTTTGAATTAATTACGAGGGCCGTAAAACGTTTACAGGCTTTTGATAGTGAAGTATCTTTATTTATTGACCCAGATGTTGACCAAATTGAAGCAGCGGTAGCCACAGGTGCGCCAGTTATTGAAATTCATACTGGCGCTTATGCTGATGCACCAACGGCTACAAGTCGTTTGGAAGAATTAAAGCGGGTGAATGTAGCTGCTAGGCATGCTGCAAAACTTGGTTTGATAGTTAATGCAGGTCATGGTCTAAACTATCAGAATGTTAAACCTATTGCAGCCATACAAGAATTACATGAATTAAATATTGGCCATGCCATTGTTGCGCGAGCACTTTTTACTGGTTTAAAGGACGCAGTAAGGCATATGCGCCAGCTTATGGTGGAAGCTAGAAACTATGTCAATGAATGACGCAATTATTATTCGCTTAACAGGGGATTCAGGAGACGGGGTGCAATTATTAGGTGAGCAGTTAACCATTTCTGCTGCCCTAACAGGACGAGATGTGCGCACGTTACCTGATTTTCCAGCTGAAATTAGAGCGCCAGCAGGCACTATTTCTGGTGTTTCTGGTTTTCAACTCGCAATGGCCGAAGAGGCCATTTTTACTGCCGGTGAAAGTCTTGACGTTTTAGTTGCTTTAAACCCGGCTGCATTAAAAAATTCTCTTCCTTACTTATCTGCAGGTGGCTTATTAATTATTAATGAAGATAGCTTCCAAGAAAAAGATTGGCAAAAGGCTGGCTTGTCTGCCAGTTTCTTAGAAGATAAAAAGGCGCTGTATCAAGTGATTAGTCTGCCTTTAATTACGCAGACGTTACAAGCTGTTCAAGGAATAGAAATAAGCCATGCTCAATCTAAAAAGGCTAAAAATTTTTATATTCTTGGACTTGTTTTATGGCTTTTTGATTTACCTACTGAAAGCTGTCTCGCCTTTATTAAGAAAAAATTTAAAGCAAATCCTATCATGGCAAAGGCTAATGAATTAACTCTTTTGGCAGGCTTCAATTATGCAATGACTCTAGAGTTAAGTCGGCAACACTTTATGCTTGGCCAAATTAATCGCGAAGCAGGAGAATATAGACAAATTACCGGTGTTGAGGCAATTGGGCTTGCCTTAGCAACCATTGCTGTTAAAACAAAAACACCACTTTTAGTAGCCGGTTATCCAATTACGCCATCATCAGCAATTTTACAGGAATGTGCAAAATTAGCTGATTATGGTGTGCAGTTATTGCAGGCAGAAGATGAAATTGCTGCCATAGGTTCTTGCTTAGGGGCAGCCTTTGGAGGCTGTCTAGCTATGACCTGCACATCAGGCCCAGGCCTTGATTTAAAAAGTGAAAGCTTAGGTCTTGCGGTCGTTACGGAATTACCACTCGTTTTAATTGACATTCAACGTGCCGGTGCGTCTACGGGACTACCTACTAAAACAGGCCAAAGTGATTTAAGGCAAGCATTCTATGGACGCCATGGCGAAGCCCCACTACCTATAATTGCCGCGCAATCGCCGGCTGATTGTTTTAACATTATCCTTGAAGCGTTTAAAATCGCTGTTACCTATATGACGCCAGTTATCGTGTTACTTGATGCGTATTTAGCTAATGCAGCTGAGCCTTGGAAAATACCTCCCTTAGAATCAATTAATGTACCTAATATTCAGTTTAATCGTTTTCCTAAACCTTACCAGCGTGATGAGTACCTTGTGCGCAGTTGGAATATACCAGGTAGTGCTGGCTATATTCATCAAATAGGTGGCCTTGAGAAAGAAGGGGAAGATGGAAAAGTCAGCTATGATGCCGATAACCATCAAAAAATGGTGACATTACGAGCGCAAAAAATAGCAGGTATTACCAGAGAATATCCCCCATTGGTTATTGAGGGTGATGAGCAAGCAGCGACTTTATTAATTAGTTGGGGAAGCACTTATGGCAGTCTTAGGTCCGCTGTTAAGCAGGGTCGCGAAGAAGGATTAGCGCTTGCTTTATTACATTTACGCTATTTAAATCCTTTACCAGAAGAGTTAGGTATTTTTTTAACGCGTTATAAAAATGTCTTCGTTGTGGAATTAAACTCAGGGCAATTATGTCAAATTATTCGTGGAGAATATTTAATTGATGCTCGTTCAATTAACCAATGCAATGGCCAGCCTTTTACAGTAAGCACGTTGATTAAGGCCATAAAAACGGAACTTAATTATGAACAAATACAAGCGTGAGGATTTTGCCAGTGCTGCAGAGGTAAGATGGTGCCCGGGTTGTGGCGACTACGCGATTTTGGCTGCTTTGCAAAAATTATTACCTGAGCTTGATTTAGCACCCGAGCAGCACGTTTTTATTTCAGGCATTGGGTGTGCTGGACGTTTACCTTATTACATGAATACTTACGGTTTTCATACGATTCATGGGCGTGCGCCGGCGGTTGCTACTGGATTAAAAGCGATGCGCGATGATTTAACAGTTTGGATTATTACCGGCGATGGGGATGCGCTGAGCATTGGTGGTAATCATTTGATTCACTGCTTAAGAAGAAATGTTAATGTCAATATTTTACTTTTTAATAACCAAGTTTATGGCTTAACAAAAGGCCAATTTTCGCCAACTTCACAAAAAGGTCAAGTGACTAAAACCTCGCCACAAGGTGTTAATAGCGAGCCTATTAATCCAATTTTATTAGCTTTGGCGGCAGGTGCTACGTTTGTAGCGCGTGCTGTTGATAAAGACCCACAGCATTTAATTTCTATCTTAAAACAAGCGTATGCCCACCAAGGGTGCTCGTTTGTAGAAATTTATCAGGATTGTAATATTTTCAACCACGGTGCATTTGATAGTTTTGCTGTAAAAACTAATCGTGCTGATAAAACGATGACACTTATGGAAGGGCAACCCTTGGTATTTGGTGCAAATCAGCAATGGGCTCTCGCTCTTAAAGAAGATAGGCTGCAAATTATTGATCATAATTCCGAGGTGAGCGATTTTTGCACGCATCAACCTGCTAATTTCATGAATGCCATACGTTTAGCTAAGCTTCATTACCCTGATTTTCCCGTGCCTTTAGGTATTTATTATCAACAAGCGCGCGATGTTTTTAGGTTAAGCCGTTCAATTACAAAAACTGATTCTGATATAGAAAAATTATTCAGGGAAAAGGCAAATTGGCAGCAGGTTTAATTTTATGGGTATTAATTATTAGTTTGACAGGGAACACTGAATTTTAGTGAGAATTTTATCCTGGCGGAGAGACAGGGATTCGAACCCTGGGAAGGTTGCCCTTCAACGGTTTTCAAGACCGCCGCAATCGACCACTCTGCCATCTCTCCACCGCGAATACTATAACAACCATCATCGCAATGCAAATTATTTTTAGGATAAATTTTTATTTTTTTATGATTAGTTAAATGTTAGTTAGAGTTTTGCTTAGAGAGTTTTGTAATTGCCAGAGGATGAGTATAATGGCTCTTCTTTGAAAGAAGTCTTTTAACTGTTGGCAGGTATTTTTATGAAACATATTCTAGCACTAACTTTAACTATGATGATTTTCTTACTCACGTCATGTGCATCATGGTGGAATAATGAGAGTGATGATAATGGCCCTTATAAAGGTATGACAGCCAAACAAATTTTTGATCAATCGCAAGACGCGATGGCAAAAAAAGAATACAGTGCTGCAGTAAAGCGGCTTGAAGCATTAGAATCAATGTATCCTTTCAGTGAGTATGCTGAAAAAGCGCAATTAGATTTAATCTATGCTTACTATCAGAAAGAAGATTACCCCTCAGCTGCGGCAACCGCAGAACGATTTATTCACCTCTACCCACGAGCAAAGAATGTCGATTACGCTTATTACATGAAAGGACTGGCTAACTTCCAGCAGAATCGAGGTACCTTTACTAATTTCTTGCCCATGGATGAGTCATGGCGTGATCCTGGCACCCAAGCTCAAGCGTATGCTGATTTTGCACTTCTAGTGCAGCGTTTTCCCGAAAGCAAATACAAAGACAATGCCTTACAACGCATGATTTACTTACGCAATATGTTTGCACAGCGTGAATTAAATGCAGCAAATTATTATTTTGAACGAAAAAAATACGTTGCTGCTGCTGAACGTGCTAGCTACCTCATAAAAAATTACCCGCAAGCAACCAGTGTAAAGCCAGCGCTGATTGTGCTTTACCGTGCTAATAAGGCCTTAGGTCTAGAAAAAGCAGCAGAGGATGCATTGCGAGTTTATCAAGCGACTTATCATGCTCTACCTGCTGGGGTGACTGTTTAGTTATGGTAAATGGTGGAAACTATTAACAAGCGCATAGGCTGTTTATTAATATATTGTATGTCGTGGCCCTTATGGGCTATGACTTACGAAGATGGACAATTATTACGTAAAGATTACTTACTTTATCAAGCTTGGTCTGTGAGTCGTAATTATCATTTTGGTTCTACAGTAAAGCCAAATAAACTATGTGCCCTAGCTTGGCAGCTCGTTTATATAAATTTATTGCCTCCTACTTATCCGCAAAAAGAAAAATTAATAACTCCATACCAAGAAGGGCTCACTAGTAAACAGATAAAGAAAGCGACTGCGGAGGCTCAACGTTTAATGGCCGACTATAAGCTTAAGCCTGCTTTATCAGAAGAGGAATTATCGCGAGCTTATGTATTGCGAGATATAACTAATGATTGGTTACACCTGCCAGTCCCTTCAGTGCCCTTAAATATAGCTAGTAAATTTAAACATTGGATTACCTGGGTAGCTGATAATGTTGATCTAGAAACAGCAGAATCATTAGATAAATATGCTTATAACTTATTTTTAGCTCACCAATTTCCTATTGTGTATGGGCAGATTATTGTTAAAGGACCTGAATCTCCCGAGATGGTTCAGACTAATAAGATGGATGTAAAAATTTCTTCTCATGGATTTTTTGTGGGACGTCCTACAGGCCATCGCGCTACGTTTACGCTAGCAGGTTATAAACCCGTGGTTATTAAGTTAACTAAAAATATTCAACCGATTAGGGCAGTGGTGCTTGAGCCTCTACCACATCATAAGCAAACTGGTCTAATCGGCAGAGTATTACCTTGGCATGGTTTAACGCAAGGTAATATACTTTTAATGCCTGAGGATGCTTTAATAGCTAACCAAAATAAGCCGTGGTTACAGCCTACTATTCCATTAACCATCACTGAAGCAGGTGAGTTTTATACTACAGGTTTGGCTGCTGGTCGTTATCAGCTTTTTATTAATACCGCCGGTATCAGCACAAAGATTAAAGTCGCTGTTAAAGACAATGAAGTAAGAAGTTTATCCTTAATTAGACTCAATCGTTAAGCGACATTGCGAACTGGCATTGTTGCGTGGATAAATTAAGTGATTAAAACGACCTTGTAGCCTGGGTGAAACAAAGTGAAACCCGGGTTTCGGCTCTTTAGGTCTGCGCCTGAGCTACATTTTAATTTATCCACGCAACAATGCCTTGCGAACTAGGCAAGCTCAGCTTCAAATTGGGCTTCTTTTTTAGTTAATGGCTCACCCTTATTTAAACCTTTAAGTAAATCATTAATTAAATGGCGTAATTCGCCACCTAATAAAGTAAGGGCTGCATCACGTTTTAAATCATCTTCTTCTAGCTGGTTAATATCATTAAACTCATCAATCAGGTAATCTAAGCTTTTTAAGCGTTTAAATGTTAAATCATGAGTTAAGGTGAATTGAATTCGTTCATTCCAAATTAAAGAAATTTCTGCTGCTGCTAAACCTTGAGACAAGAGCGTAATGATTTCATCGGCTGGTAATTCATAACCTTTGCAATTAATACGTTTCTTTTCATCATCCATAGAAAATAACAAACAATCAGAAGCAAGTTGAAAATTAGCGGGTAGTGTTGCAGGATTAGTTATCCATTCAGCAAAACGCAGGGCTAAGTTATCTTGATGAGTTAATGGTTCTAGTTGTAGGTTAGGCAATGTTTTACGTAATAGAGAAGTTAATTGTGACGCTTGATTTTCGCTTGCTGTATTAACAATAAGACGTTTAGTCTGTGTATCTAAGAGGGCTAATAAACGCTTCTGGATACAAAATGATTTGGGTAATAATTCAAACTCAACTTCTTCTGCCAACTGTGCTTTCTCAGTGCGTTTTACTTTGCGCCCATGTTGGGTTTCTAAAGTTTGCATGCGTTCAGCAACTATCTGATTAATGACTGCTCGTGGTAAAATTCGCTCTTCTTTACCTAGACACAGCAGTGTCGCGCCGGCAACTTCTTGCGTCAGTTCGTTGGCTAAAACAGGTAACCAGCCATAAATAAAGCGGGCATGTGGAGGACAAGGTTTTAATTTTTCCTCTGCGAATAAAGCAGCAAAATCTAACTCATCAGTCAATTCATAATGGTAAATTAGAGCATTGTTAAACCACATATAATCTATCCTATCAGCAAAAAATGGCATGCTAACATGATTGATTTTGATTAGCCATCAAAGCAAGTTAACGAGGTTGGCGATGCTGGCAATATAATTGTTACATAAAAATATTTAAGGCTATTACTATAGATTTAAAGTCAACCGTATCTCTTCCTGTTAGGGAAAACCAATAGCCGCCAATGATGCCTACGTTTTCATTGAAATTATACTCAATAGCTGGAGCAAGGGTTATTTCTTCGACTAATCCATGACCAATTGTTTCGGCGTTGCCTTTAGAGTTAAAGCCTGGGTAGCCGCGAAATTTAGTGCCTTGGCGAGTCGCATAATAACCTTCCATAACGGCTACCCAATTTTGGGTGAGATTGAATTCGCCCGCTAAATCAATGCTAAACATATTGCCTGGATCAATTCGCCCAAATGTGTCTGGATTACCACCAAAACTGGTAATGCCACGTAAATTCACATCAAGAGGCACAAGGTAAGCTATGCTTAAACGTGTACGTAAGTAATTTATTTCAGAAAATTGTAAACGGTGTTGGAAATTTAAATTAACTCCGGTTTGGTAGCTACCAAGACCTGTGGCATCGATACCATTATTTAATGGGTTTAAGCCTTTGTATTTACCCGTTGGGAAAATTTCTTGTAATGTCACACGTAAATCAGGCCGCCACTTGGATTTACCTTGCTCAATTAATTGGTAGCCTAATATCGCACTAACATCACTAATATGCTCATATTCTCTACTTTTTTGGCGATTATAAGAATAAGGTAAACTATACTGAATATCCATAGAATCAGTTAAACCATGAGTAAAAATAGGGTTACCAACCACGCTATTGCTGTGAGGAACATGCGTTAAGCGCCAATAGCGATTAAATATGCCATCATTGTCAGTAATAAAGGCATAGGGTTCAAAATTGGTATGGCCTTTAGGGATAGTATGCCCAGCTGGTGCGAGCAAGGGGCCGGTATACCAAGGGCCGTCAGCTGCTGCGAGGCCATATATTGAAGTACATAAAAAGAATAGTAAGAATTTAGCTGCTACCCGTTGCATGTTTGTCCTTAATTGACCTAATTCATTAAATTGAGTGCTTAAATCTATCTAGTATTTGAAAATACACTCATGTAGTAATTTCAATTCAAGAGGCTATAGTGTAGATTAGCCCACTTTTAATCGTTGTGAAATACCTATGAAACCTGTCGTTTATCTTCATCCTGAAAAGCAACATGCTATGCTTCGTGGTCATCCATGGATTTTCCCTAAGGCTATTAGTAAGGTTAAAGGAAATCCGCAAACGGGGAATTTAGTCCATGTTTACAATTTAAATGATGAATTATTAGGCATAGGAATTTACAATGAGCATTCATTATACCGCGTACGTATATTAGCTCAAGCTTGGGAAATATCAACAGATTTTACGCTAAATAAATTAATTCAATTGCGCTTGGAACAAGCACTAATTATTCGCCAAGCCCTTCATTTACCTAATGAATTTACCACAGCTTTTCGGTTATTCAATAGTGAGGCAGATGGTTTATCAGGTTTAACAATAGATTACTTTAACGGCATTTGTGTGGTGTCTAGTTCTGCTTTCTGGGTTGAGGCACATAAAAAAGATATTACTACGATTATTAAACAAACATGTCATTGTCAGGAGTTAGTTTGGTTGGCACAACGCAAACCCTTAAACCAGGATGGGTGGCAGGTTAACGAGGAAGAAGCGAAAGAAATTAAAACCGAAGTACTTGAAGCAGGTGTGCGGTATCAAGTTAATTTTGCACAAGCACAAAAAACGGGGCTTTTTATCGATCAGCGTGAAAACCACCAACGTATTGCCAACCTTGCCAAAGGAAAGACGGTCCTTGATTTATATACTTATACGGGCGGTTTTGCGCTTCATGCAGCACAGGCTGGAGCAACTAAAGTAACCGCTGTAGATAGCTCAGCACAAGCCATTGAGCAAGCCAAGCAAAATGCTATTATTAATAACATAACTACGATTGAATTTATTACGGGTGATGCGCGCGATTATTTAAGTAATGCAAGTGATTATGATTTAATTGTTTTAGACCCGCCTAAGCTCGTACCCTCGCAACAACACTTGCAGCGCGCTAAGAATTATTATCGCTTTTTGCATCGTGAGCTGTTTAAGGTCATGCGTTCAGGGTCTTTGTTAATGACTTGCAATTGCTCAGCAGCACTTTCAACAACAGAATTTGTTAATCTGGTTAATATGCAAGCTTTAGCAGTGCAAAAGCAGGTAAGAGTATTGGGTACCTTTGGGCCAGCAAGTTGCCACCCAACGTTACCTGCTTTTCCTGAGGGGCATTATTTAACTGCCGTTTTAGTGGCTGTCATTTAGAATTAGGTCTACTGCAACATTACTTTATCTAGTGATATAGTTTACGAAAATTAAATTAATTTAAGGCTATAAAGGAGGTTTCTTTTAGCTTAATAGTGTAGGCCAATAGCTAGGATAGTGGCTATAAAATTAAAGATAGACCAATGCCTTAAGTGCTGGATATTTTAAGCAAACTTATTTAACGTTTTAGAAACTTAGCGAGAAGTTTTTGTATAAAATTCTAACAAGCAATTGATTATAAATAAGTGTTCTTTTTTAGATAATTCTGGATAAATTGGAATTGAAAAAACGCTTCTAGCAGCTTGTTCAGCTTGAGGAAAATCACCTAACTTATACTTTAGTTCATGATACATAGGCTGTAAATGCAGTGGCTTGGGGTAGTAGATAGATGTTTGAATTCCTTTATCTGCCAAAAATTCCATTATTTGCATCCGTTTACTTGAGGCTAGTGTAAATAGAGAATAAGTATGCTTATTTGTATAGGGTAATTTAATAGGTAGTTTATAGCCTTTATTAATCAAAGCA
The DNA here is from genome assembly GCF_900452395.1 of Legionella beliardensis. Lineage (NCBI taxonomy): Bacteria > Pseudomonadati > Pseudomonadota > Gammaproteobacteria > Legionellales > Legionellaceae > Legionella > Legionella beliardensis. Next base: position 2,110,878 of record NZ_UGNV01000001.1, on the reverse strand, counting down.
TCAATATAATGTTCTGCATAAATAGCCCTCTGCATATTCCATTGTTCTAAATATTTTAGTTTATATAAGAGAATAGCAGCTTGAATTTCAGAGATTCGATAATTAAAAGCCATAAAATCATAATCACCAGATAAATTTTTTCCCCAGCTCCTTAGTAGACGAATTTTTTCAGCATACTGCTTATTATTGGTGGTAATCATGCCCGCATCACCAGCAGCAGATAAATTTTTAGTTGGGTAACAGCTAAAACAACCTAAATCTCCTATACTGCCCGCCTGTTTACCCTTATAGACAGCACCATTGGCTTGAGCAGCATCTTCTATAACTATAAGTTTATATTCTTTAGCAATTTCCATAATAGGATCCATATCTGCCATTTGTCCAAATAAATGTACAGGAATAATTGCTTTAGTATTTTTAGTGATAGCTTTTTTAATTAATGCTGGATCAATAGTGAATGAGACTGGATCAATATCAACAAATACAGGTTTAGCACCAACATAATCAATTGCATTACTAGTAGCTATAAATGTAAATGGCGTTGTAATTACTTCATCACCTTTTTGTACATCCGCAGCAACTAAAGCTAAATGCAAAGCACTAGTACCTGAACTAACCCCAATACAATAATCAACATTACAATAAGCAGCAAATGCTTTTTCAAATTCTTCTGTAAAGCTCCCTAATATATATTGTCCACTTGTTAAAACAATCTCAATTGCTGCTAATAATTCATTCTGTAAGCTCTTACTGGTTACTGAATTAAATAACCTGATCATTCTCAGTCCTTGATTAAATATGTTGATTAACTAAAATTTTTTCACCACATGATTTTATGGATTTTTCAATTAATTCCAGTATATAAATCAGTTTAAGAGAATTTTGTGAATTTGTTCGAGGTAACTTATTTTGTTCAATACACTCAACAAAGTGATTAGCCATCATAGTTAGGCCATCATTGTGTCCAACCGGTAATGACTGTGCAGTATTTAGTACGTTCATTTTAATAGTCATATACTTAGTTTTATCATTGATATCATCAATACCAACATTATATAATTTAATTTTGTCCTGCGTTAAGCAATCATTAAATACGGCGACTTTTCTATTACCTGCTATAGTGACATGTCGTAATTTTTCTGTTGTTATGTTGCTTACGTAAATATACGCAGTAATATCCCCTTCAAAAAATAAATTTATATGAGCGATTGTAGCTATATTTTTATCAAAATATCCACTACTAATAGCGCTAACTGCATATAGCCTGGCTGGTAGGAGATAACTAATTAAAGCTATATCATGAACTGCAAGATCCCAAATTACGCTGCTTTTTAAGTCATTGCTTCCAAAATTAGTGCGGTTAAAATTTAAATAGACAATACTTCCTAATTCATCTTGCTCAAGGAGATAAAATAGCATCTGAGCAGCACTTGAATAAACGGGTGTATAGTCAACCATCACAATCTTATTTTTTTTTTGGGCTAACTCCTGAATTTCGAGTGCCTCGTTAAGATTTGTTACTAAAGGCTTTTCTACTAATACGTGTTTTCCAGAATCAAGAGCTGCTAAAGTTAGCCGATAATGTGTATGAATTGGGGTAGCAATAATCACTGCATCTATTTGGTTGTCATCAAGTAAAATTTGATAATTATTAGTCAATTTAGCGTTATTATAGCAATGATGAGCATCCTTTAAGTTTTCACTAATTAAGTCACAAATGTATACAAGATCTATATTATGTAATTTTGAAAATTCAGCTGCCAGTTTTCTACCCCAATAACCATAACCAATGATACCTATTTTTATCATATACATAAGGTATATCTCTAAGAAAAATTTTGTAAAATTAGATGTTCATTTTTCATACTATATTTAACTATAGTACACCTTAAATCTTTAGTTGAAATTCAATCAATTTTGTTCACACCTAGCGTTATTTTTAATGCGTTCTAAAATAACGATAAATAAAACGTAGATTCATACTAATCACTGATAAATATGTCTAAAATCATAAAAATTGAACACTTGCTAATAGTTTTTAAAAATTTAGAGGCAACCAAATAGATAATTAATAATATTGTTAGTATGTCTTTCAATGAAGAAATTTCTAAAACTATTAAATTTAATTATTTAATAACAAGTTAGGCACTGTTTAGATATTGAATTAAAACAATAAGCTATACTAACTTTAACTAAATTAGAAAGCTGAGATTTAGGATATGAAACATGATAAAAATGATAAGACACAAATTCATCCAACAGCTATTGTATCGCCAAAAGCAAAACTAGGAGTAAATGTTTATATTGGACCCTATAGTGTAATAGGGCCTCATGTTAAAATTGGTGATCATGTGTCTTTACATAATCATGTTACCATCAATGGATATACAACAATTGGGGATTATACTATTGTATACCCTTTTGCCTGTTTAGGAGATCCTCCGCAAGATTTAGCCTATAACGGAGAACGTTCGAAATTAATTATTGGCATGCACAACAAGATTGGGCACTATGTAACTATGAATGGCGGCACACAGAGCGGCGGTTTAATAACTCAGATTGGTAATTATGGGATCTTTATGGATGGTTCGCATGTAGCCCATGATTGTAAAGTAGGTGATTATGTAGTTATACCTAACCACGTATTACTGGCAGGGCATGTTAAAGTAGGCAATAATGTTGTTTTTGGGGGAGCTAGTAGCGTTGTACAAAATACAATAATTGGACAAGGCGCTTTTGTTACTGCACACACGTTAGTTTCTGAAAATGTTATTCCGTATGGAATAGTATCTGGTTTTAGAGCAAAGCTGCGTGGACTAAATATTATTGGCATGAAGCGTTTATGCATTCCTAATAGAGATATTCATGTTGTTCGGCAGACCTATAAAATTCTTTTTGATAAATCTAATAAGGATTTATGGAAAGAAAGCGTTAAAAAAATAAAAACTGAGTTCCCTGATAATCCTTATGTACAAGAAATAGTTGACTTTATTGAGCAGCCTACAAAAAAAGCATTTTGCACTCCTTATTCAGCTGAAGATGAGGCATAGTTATAATTTTGCTTTTAATTTTTGATAAAAATAAAATCTTAGTAGGGCGACATATTCGTGAATAACATGCTCTAAAATAAATAAATTATAACCTGAAGGCTTTAATGAAACCCATGCTCCCATATAATCAGCTGGAGAAGGTGTAGGAATAGGGCGCAGACCAAAATGCAAAAGATACATCATCATACGCTTTAAAAATATAGCAGAAGTTACCAAAAATATTTGTTCATAGGGCTCTAACTCATCCATGATTTTACAAACAAATTGTGCATTTTGATAAGTATTTACGCTCATTTTTTCAAGTTTAATATTTTTTGCATCAATACCTGCGCTTAAAAGCTCTTCATAATAAGTTTCTGCTTCAGTTTTTCCTGGAGTATGAACATCTGCTCCAGAAATAATAATAGTGCATTTACAATTATTCTTTTGACATAAATAATAGAGTCTTACAGCTTCAAATATCCTTGAATAACTAAAAAAAGTTGCTTTAACAAGAAAATTGGGCCACCTAATGGTACTACAACCAAATAAAATAATAGCAACGCGTTTTTTATTTATAGAAGTAATGGGGACAGTATAAGCGGCTTGTAAATATTTTAAAAGAATAGAAGTTATGATTCCGCAGCCACCTAGCAGTAGAAAAGCTACGGATATAAAAATTAAAAACAAAGCAATTTTTATATAAGCAAAAATCAAAGAAATAAGAGCAATTAAAAGTAAATAAACAATCAATAGGGTGATCATTTCGATTTTCCTTTTAGATTACCGAAAAAATACTTATTTACTAAAGAATTTATTTTTAAAATAGCTAATGATAATTTTAATAATAAGTTAAAACTATAATCAAAAATTAAAGTTATAGTTTCTATAATTTTATCAAGATTTTTTAATTATAGTTGACCTAGGCACTACGGTAGCTAAATATTACAGAACAAAGAGGCAATATTAATTGCTTATATAGACGCAACTATTTGAATAAATTTAATTAAAAAGATAATTTTTAGAGACCAAGCTTTTCATTTTTTGACTATAAGGGGTTTAATTAAAAAATAAAATTTTCTATTAAACAATTAATTTTATTTAATAATTTTGTATTAAAATAAATCGCTTATCAATTTTATATTCCTGCGCTATAACTTGAGTAAATAATATGTTTGCTCTAAGTTAACTAAAAGTCAAAAAATGCCCTAATTTTGAACAGCTATATACTATACTGATTAAGAACTGTAATTAGTCAGGTGAACATAGGTGTTTATTATATGAGAAATATTGCGGAAATTTTACAAGAAAGAGAAAAAAAAGATGGCTTAAAAACAATTTTTAAAATTATTGCAAATGACCGTAAAATTATTGATATAACCTATTCAAATTTATACAAAAAATCCTTAAGTATTGCAGCTTCATTAAGTCGTCAGAAAAATGGTAGCCAAAGTAGTTTGTTATTAATTCCACCTGGTGAAGAATACATTTATGCAATTTTTGGTTGTTTACTAGCAGGTGTTATCGCTGTGCCTGCTTATCCCCCTACTAATAATAAGAAAATGGATAGACTGAAATATATTCTTAATAATGCTGGTTCTAACAATATTATTACGCTTAAGCGATTAGCTGATAATATTTCATCGATAGTGCCAAATGTTAATATTATTGAGGATATGATAGTAACTGATCCTATTGATTTTATACCCAAAAAAGTTACACCTAAAGATATTGCTTTTTTACAATACACTTCAGCCTCTACTGGAAACCCTAAAGGAGTAATTATTACTCATCAAAATTTAATTGCAAACTCCAATTCGATACAGAAAAGTTTCAAAAGTACTTGTAAAGATGTATTGGGCTCATGGGTCCCTCCATACCATGATATGGGACTCATAGGTTGTATCATTTATCCTTTTATAGTGAATATGACTAGCATATTAATGATGCCAACTTTTTTTATAAAAAAACCTTATCAATGGCTAAAAGCCATTTCTGATTTTAAAATTACTATCTCTCCTTCACCTAATTTTGCTTATGAATTATGGACTAGAACAGTAAAAGAGGAACAAAAAAAAGATCTTGATTTAAAACATTGGCGCATTGCTTTAAATGGTGCTGAACCTATTAATGTAGCTACTATGGAACGATTTGCGCAATCATTTGCAATATGTGGATTTGATAGAAAGGCCTTATTCCCAGCTTATGGTTTAGCAGAAGCTACATTAATGGTTACTGGAAAAATTGAAAATGAGCCGCTTGTGTCTTGCCAGGTAGATAAAAAAGCATTAAGAAATAATAAAATTGAGCTTACTAAAAATGAGGCTAGTTCAATTTGCTTAATTTCCTCTGGTCAGTTTAATGATGGCTTTGATATTAAAATTATTAATCCTAAAACACTTGTTAGCCTTAAGCCTTATCAGATTGGGGAGATTATTTGTGCTGGTCCAAGTGTTACCCAAGGCTATTGGCAGAATTCAAAACTAAATAAGCAGATTTTTTGTTCACCTAAGCCTAATTTAGAAAATAAATCCTACCTTAGGACAGGCGATTTAGGTTTTATAGATAATAAAAGCAATCTATATGTAACAGGAAGAATTAAAGACATAATTATTATTCATGGTCGTAATTATTATCCTCAAGATATTGAGTTAAGTATTGTCAATAATTATCCTGCATTGAGTATTAATAGTAATATCGCTTTTGCCCAAAATGATGCAGGATATGATAGATTGATCATTGTCCAAGAAGTATCAAAAAATATAAAAAAATTTTCAGAGCTTTTTGATGAAATTATAAACATTTGTATAGCGGAGCATGACATCCTACCTGATAGGATAGTTTTAATTAAAAGAGGTAGCTTACCAAAAACTTCAAGTGGTAAAGTTCAACGAAGTGATTGCAGACAGCAGTTGGCTGCAGGTTTATTACCCATTATTAGCGAATGGAAATCCGTTTCATCTAATAATAAGATCTCAAATAATGATACCTTACAACCCTCTGGTTTCGCGCAATATGATTTGAATCAAAATATATTAAATTGGATTAAATCATGGTTGGCTAGCTACTTAAATCTTAATATTGAGCAAATTGATCCTAATAAAAACTTTGCGTATTATGGATTGAATTCAGTCATAGCCATGGAATTTTGCACTGCGTTACAAACAAGCTTAAATTACGAGCTTAGTCCAGCATTATTATGGCAATATTCTACTGTAAATTTACTTGCTAATTATTTAATAGACTCACAAAAAAAATCTTTAATTCCTCAACCTTTACAGATTGAAAATTTACCTTTAGAACCAATAGCTATAGTAGGTATAGGCTGTCGCTTTCCTGGCGATGTTAATTCACCAGAAGAGTATTGGAATTTACTTTGCAATGGCTCTGATGGTATTACTGAAGTTCCTGCTGAACGATGGGCTGTAGATGATTATTCTGACGGCCCTAATACGACTGGCAAAATAGCTAGCAGCCGTGGCGGATTCATTAAACATATAAAAGAATTTGATGCCATGCTATTTAATATTAGCCCGCGCGAAGCGGAAGTAATGGATCCACAACATCGGATTTTACTTGAGGTCACGTGGGATGCTCTAGAAAGAGCAAATATTGAGCCCTTAAGCATATCCAATAGTAATTGTGCGGTTTTAGTTGGCCTTGGTACTAATGACTTTGGTTATTTACTTCATAATAACGCTGAACATTATCGTACTAATACTTATTTTAATATTGGTAACTCGCATAGTGCTGCTTCAGGCCGTCTTGCCTATTTTTATAATTTACATGGTCCAGTAATGTCAATTGATACTGCTTGTTCATCATCATTAGTAGCTATCTATAATGCCTGCCAAAATTTACAAAGTAAAAAATGTGATTTAGCCATTGCCGGTGGCGTTAATTGCATCCTAGATCCTTTCATCAGTATTGGCCTCTCAAATGCTAATATGTTAGCGCCTGATGGTAAATGCAAAGTATTTGATGAGAAAGCAGATGGGTATGTCCGCAGTGAAGGATGCGGTATTGTAATATTAAAGCGTCTTAGTGATGCAAAAGAGGCAGGCGATAATATTATTGCTATCGTAAAGTCAGTTGAAATTAATCATGATGGTTTTAGCAATGGTATTACAGCGCCTAATCCTAAAGCACAAAAAGAGGTAATTGAAAAGGCCTTGTCTACAGCCAAGCTGACCCCTAATGACATTACTTATATTGAAGCACATGGTACAGGAACAAAATTAGGAGACCCGATAGAATTTAATGCACTTACTGAAATATTTGGCTCTAAGGGACGTAAAGAACCTCTAAGGATTGGTTCGGTAAAAAGTAATATAGGTCACTTAGAGGCTGCTGCTAGCATTGCAAGTTTTATAAAAGTTGCTCTTATGCTAAAGAATAAAAAGATACCTAAGAATCTACATTTAAATTCTATTAATCCATTAATAAACTTACAAGCAATACCAGCAGAAATACCTCAGTATTTAACAGAATGGACTGTAGAACAAAATAACAAACGTTACGCAGGTGTTTGTTCCTTTGGATTTACTGGAACTAATGCACATGCTATTTTGGAAGAAAATACAGAAAGTATAAGCAATCATACTGATGAGCAAAAAGCTGCATTAGCTCCATCTCCTTATTTGTTTATTTTATCTGGACAATCTAGAGAAGCTTTACAAGCTCAAATAGTCAATTACATAGGCTATTTAAAAGATAATTCTGATATTAACCTAGCTGAATTATGTCAAAATCTCCTTAACTATCGCACTCACTTTCAATATCGCCTAGCGCTAACTGCCACTGACATAATAGATTTAGAAAATAAATTGATGTCCGGAGATTACTTAACCAATCTTATCCCTGTAAATAATAAGAATAAAATTGCCTTTCTATTTACAGGACAAGGTGCACAATATACTCACATGGGTAAGGATCTTTATTTTGCTCAACCTGCCTTTAAACAGGCTATTGATGAATGTAGTGCAATTCTTAATGAATATTTACCTATATCCTTATTAGAAATTTTATTTGAAGAGAAAAATAAAGAATTATTAAATCAAACTCAATATACGCAGCCTGCTATATTTACTATTGATTATGCACTAGCAAAATTTTGGATGAGTTTAGGTATTATGCCATCAGCGGTAATTGGCCATAGCGTTGGTGAATATGCTGCAGCAGTAATTGCTGAAATTATGAGCTTGCGAGATGCACTTAAACTTATTGCGTTACGCGGTAAACTAATGCAGTCTTTACCTAAAGGCTTTATGCTCGCTTTAAATGGTCCGTATGAAAATTCTCTAAAGGTGATCGATGCAATAAGACAAGCTAATCCTGATCTAATATTAGATATTGCAGCTGTTAATAGCTTACAGCAAATTGTTGTTTCTGGAGAAAAAAAAGCTATAAAAAAAGTAGAAAAAATTTGTAATGAAAAAGCTATACAAACAATCTTGTTAAATGTTTCTCATGCTTTTCATTCAAGGCTAATGTTACCTATTTTAGATGAATTTCAAAAGTGTGCCGAAAACATCACCTATCATTCACCTAAAATAGCATTTATTTCAAATTTGACGGGGCTTAATGTAGTAATAAAACCTAATGCTAACTATTGGCGAGAACACATTCTGAAGCCAGTAGAATTTGCTAAAGGGATAAAAACTTTAATAGATAATAACTTTAACTTTTTTATAGAAACTGGTCCACAACCTATTTTAACTAATTTTGGCATCGCGTGTCACCCTGAGTCAGGTAAAGTAACTTGGCTTAGTTCATTAAAGAAAAATGAAGGTGATTGGCAATCTATTTTAAATAGCTTAGAAAAATTCTATTTATCAGGTGTTTCTTTGGATTGGAAAAAGCTTAATAAGCATCTTATGAATACGATGAAAAAAATAAATTTGCCTACTTATCCTTTTCAAAGAAAATTATATTGGCCCGAAATACTCACAACGGTATCTAATTCATCCCAAAATAAATTACAGAACGCTGTGTATTCATTGCAATGGCGAGAGCAAGAAATAGTCACCTGTTGTTCAACCGACAAACAAACAGGAGTATGGCTAGTTTTTATTCCTACTGATTATAAAATTGAGCAATTTTCTATTGATTTTCAACAAAAATTTGAAAAAATTATTTATGTGAAACCTGGTACTTCTTTCCACAATATTAACAGGAAGTTATTTACTATTGATCCTAATAATCTTGAGGATTTTGATAAGTTATTAGCTGAAAATTCTATTATATCAGGTATATTTTATCTGTGGGGTTTAGACTTAAAAAATAATGACGCTGAATATACTTCTTCAGAAGATATAAATAACTATGTTAAAACAACTTGTGATGGTTTACTTAATTTAGTAAATACTGTATCTAAACAGCCAACCCACGAATTATCACTTTGGGTGGTGACATACGCTACACTATATCCATCACAAAAATCAAAGCTGCCTATTGCAAGTCCCTTAATCGGCCTTAGCAAAGTTATTAATTTAGAATTTCCTCAACTTAACTATAATTATATTGATATAGTAAATACCGAAATTAAAATAAATGAAGTTGTAGCGTTACTCTATAAAGAAGTTACGGCTAAAACACAAGGGCAATTGATAGCTTACAATAATAATAAGCGTTATACGCCTGTTGTATCGCCTTATACTCTTCCTACGCAACTACCTTCTTCTCTTTTTAAGTCTGATTACACCTATTTAATAACAGGAGGTTTAGGCGGGTTAGGCTTTGAATTATGTAAATGGATAGTACGTCAGGGTGGAAAATACATTGCAATAATAGGGAGAAGAAAATTAAATGACCAATTAGAAAATCAGCTACAAGAATTAAAAGGTAGCGCTGTAGTTAATTATTATCAAGCTGATGTCTCTAATTTAGAAAATTTAAAACAGAAAATGCTCCAATTAATACAAGAAATGCCGTCAATAAAAGGAATTTTTCATACGGCTGGTGTACTACAAGATTGCCTAATAACAAATCATACATGGCAAAAATTTAAAGAAGTTGCTGATCCTAAAATTGCAGGAAGTTGGAATCTACATCAATTAAGTCAAAAATTAAATTTTGCATTAGATTATTTTGTACTGTTTTCTTCTATTAGCTCTTTATTAGGTAGTAGGGGCCAAGCTAATTATGCAGCTGCAAATGCATTTTTAGATGGGTTATCACACTACCGTCATAGTCTAAGCTTACCTGCTTTAAGTATAAATTTTGGTCCATGGGAAAATATAGGCATGACTCTTAATCATGAGCAACCATGGTTAAAGGTTGGCGTCAAAAATATACCACTAGGCAATGGCTTACAAATAATTGGAAAAATGTTAAACACCAGTAGCCCCCAACTTATTTTACTACCTCATGTGTTTGAGCAAAAAGCAGTTAAATTTTTATCAACTATGCAATTAGACTTGATGCATCAACTTTTTGGATCGGAATTAAATTCAAACTACTTAGTTTCTGAACCTGTACCAGACCTATTTATAGAAGATAGTCTTTTGTCAAAGATACAAAAACAAGTTGATATAGAAGAAAAAAATAAAATTATAGTAGAGTTTTTAATTAAAGAAGTCAGTAAAATATTAAATATTAATAAAAAAGATTATAAGTTAGGTGAAAGCAGGTTGTTGGAGTTAGGTATGGATTCAATTACAGGGGTAGAGTTATTGAATGCCATCAATAACGCCATGCCTTTAAGCACACTATCAATCAAAGCGCTATTGTTTGAAGAGCGTACTATAGAAGAGATAGCAGCTTATATAATTGAATTGGCTGCGTTACAAACATAGTGCAAGAGCAAAAAGCTAATTTAGAAATAGTTCACTTTTTAAGTCATTTCACAATAATCTTTTTAAGAATTTTTTAATTTTGTAGAAAGCTTTCGCCAGCGCATAAATATTAAAATTGCAGCAACTAAAAGTGATATATCACTGGCAACGGTAATGCCTATTAGTCCCCAATGCAAGATAAAACCAAATAAGTAAGCAAGTGTTATCCCTATAGGCCAAATACAAATAACACTAATAAGCATAGGATAGGTTGTATCTTCTAATCCTCGTAATCCACCAGCTGCAATATTTCTAACACCATCAAATAATTGACCCACAATAACTATTAATAATACAATTGATATTATTTCATATAATTGTGTGATTTCTTGGTTATTATGAAGAAAAATAGTAATAAATGGTTTAGGCATTGTTATAAATACCGTCATAATGATTAATGTGTAAATGATGCCTAATATAATTGTTTTATTGCCATAAACTCTTAATTCATTTAAACGGTTTTTACCCCAAGCATATCCAACTAAAATACTATTAGATTGACTTAAACCAAACAAAGGAATAATAAGTAAAAATAAATATTGCATAACCACCTGATTAACCATTAATGCTTGTTGACCTAGCCAACCGACCATAATTGTTAGTGTAAAAAAAGACAGTAATTCATTACTTATTTGTAAGCTAACGGGGATTCCTAACTTTAAAATAATATAGCTTGATGCAGTAATATTTTTGAGTGAATTAATCTTAAATAGATAATAATTTTTAATATTTTTATTTATCAATATATAGGCTAAAAATATAACTAAAGTTATTATGCTTTGAATTAAAAAGGTCCAGGCAAGGCCATTTATCCCCATAGGATTAAAGCCAAATTTACCAAATATAAATAGGTAGCCAAAAATAATAGTTAATACTAAATTAATAATACTTAATATAAATACAAATTTTTGCTTAAAAACTCCAAGGGTGATTTGAAATAAAATATTTATAACAGCGTTTATAGGAACCACCCATACAAAAATATAAAAGTAGTTAGAACATATTGTTATTAGTGATTTAGGTTGGTCTAAAAAAAGCAATATAAATTCTAAATTTAAAAAAAATATGATGACAAGAGAGCTAAGTAATAAACTTAAAATTATACTTGCTTGAAAAATAACACCAACCCTGTGAAGATTAGTTTCTTCTCCCACAATACGGCCAACAAGAGCACTGACACAAAAAAATAACGAATTAAAAATTGTGAGTGCTGTTACTTGAGATGAAAAAATTAACATACTGGCAGCAAATACTTCTGGACTCAAGTAAGATATTAATAATACACTTAAAAATTGTGTCAATGCCATTATAAGTTGTGCCAAAATTATTGGCATAGACGTACTTAAAATTTTTTTAAATGGATGTGGCGTACTGTACGTTGCCATGTGAATAATTTCCTTGAACATTAATTTTTACTTTCAAAGAATCAAGTTATAAAGATCAGATATACAGATAATTAAAATAAGTGCATAGCTAAGGAAAGATATTACTATCTTAAATTTCCTTTGATTAAATGCTGGTAATAACTACAATTAAAATTTATATAAATCTTACCTAGCAATCTTCACAAGTAACGCTTTAAAACGAATAATAATTTGTAGTATTTGTTCTTCCATTATAAGAGGCTCACTAAAAGAAATTGAAAAATAAATTTTTCCATTCAAAATAGCCATATGAACATTAATTAATGTAACACCTAATTTTTGTACAGTTGCACCATGCATAGACATTAATTTCAGAACACTATTAGGATTATTTATGGATAAGTTTCCTGAAAATGTTAACTGAAGATATAAAGGAGATTTGCCCTTTTTTTCAACCATTTCTTTGTTCATAATCCATTCTTCATAAATACTTTGTTTATTATAATCTTTTTCAAAATTAATTTTTAGTTTATCGATTGATTCCCATAAATCATTATTATACTGTTTTGCAATTTGCCAGATATCATTTTGCTTTATATTAATTGTTGTTTGTGCAAATGCTCTATAACATCCTAAATAATCATACGGAACTTTAGGAATGCACCCATCTCTTATATCTATCGAGGTTCCAAAAATTATTTCTTCTTGTTTATAATCCGAATAATCTAATGATAAAAATAGAGCAGCAATCATAAATGCATTAATTGTTGTATTATTTTTGCTACATTGCAATTGTATTTTTGTCACTATATCTTCTGAAATTTCTTCAAATATATATTTTGGTAAAAGGCATTCAGTTTTTGCAGGAGTAGTATGGGTCGCCACAATTAAATTTTTAGCAAAAAAGTCAGGCATTTCTGCTAATTGTTTAACATTAATAATTTCTTCAAAATTAGGTAATAAATTATACTCAATAACATCGAATTTTTCTTTTCTGTATAATTTTTCATAAAATGACAACACATCATGAAGTACAAAAAAAGAAGATTTGCCATCAGTTATAAGATAATGAACAATAGAAAAAATAAAAGTTTTTTTTTCTGAATAAAGGACTACGCATCGCCAAAGTGGAGTCTGATCTGAGCGAATAAATCTTTGTTGCTCTTTTTCAACAAAATTTTTAATATTAATTGGTTCATTTAAGGGGATATACTCTACAGGTAAAACAGGCAGCTCTTCCAATATTTCAAATTCATCTTTTTCCCCCTCGCACTCGACTAGTCTTGCGCGTAATAGGGGTTGTTTTTTAACAACTAACTGTAGTGCCTCATTAAAAATTGATTTATCAAAAAAACCCTGCAAGCATGAAAAACCTATAATATTTAAATGACCTTCAGCTATATCACCTACACATTTACTTATTACTTCGTTATACCCAAGCTTTCTAGAGGTTTTTTTATTAAACTGTCTCATGCTTACTCCATCTAAATATCAACCACCTCACACCCTTTTTTGAATTTTCCTTAAAATTAATAAGTATATTATTGAAAACATATATCTTTGTTAATTATAGCTGTTAATTTTGGGTATATATATCTGTAAAAATAATATCAAATTTTAATCATATGTATTTGAAATGTATAACAAATTAACATAAATTCTTTTTATTTATATCAAATTTGATGTTTTTTTAATATTTAAGTAGTTTTATTGCCAGTTGCTCTGCTGTGGGAGATATCGCAGTAATTATAGTAATAGGAGTAAAGAGATAGGGATTATTTATTAATTCCGATAGCATGTAATTTTATAAATACCCTATTAATAGGAGGCCAACTCAAATGCATATAGTATATGAGTCACTAGATGCCATTATAAATACAAATAATTTACATTAATCTGTGCAAATCCATACAGAATTTTACCGATATCCCTACTATACTTTAAGAAGAAAAAACGAGCAGGTTGGCCATGAAAGTAAGAGATTTCAATCGTACAGATGATGGTTATACACTAAGCCGACAGAAGGTATCTCAAGCTAACACTATCAATATAATATTAGATATTATCCAGAAATTATCATTAGCAAAAGATATTGAAACGATTATGTTTATTGTACGTAAAGCTGCTCGCCAACTTGCTAATTCTGATGGCGCTACCTTTGTACTTCGTGATAATAGCCAATGTTATTATGCCGATGAAGATGCTATTGAACCCTTATGGAAAGGCAAACGTTTTCCTTTAAATACCTGTGTGAGTGGCTGGGTTATGCTCAATCAGCAGCAAATTGTAATTGAAGACATTTATAACGACCCGAGAGTACCAGCTGATGCTTATCGCTCGACCTTTGTTAAAAGCTTATCAATGACACCCATCTGCTCGCAGGCACCTATAGGCGCCATTGGTACTTATTGGTCAGAATACTATCAGCCAACCAAAGAGCAGCTTTATTTATTGAAAGTCTTAGCAGACAGTACTTCGGTGGCCATGGAGAATATTCAGCTGCACTCTAAGCTGGAACAAGGCAATCAACAAACTTTTGCCCAAATGGAAGTTACCCGCAACCTTATGGAGGCTAATAAAGAGCTTGCGGCTGCTTTAGAAGAATTAAATCATCGCAATGCAGAAATGCAACATTTAAGAGAATTAAGTTCAGGTCTGCAAACCTGCATTTATTTAGAGGAGTCTTACAAGTTAATTGCTAATTTTTTAACCAAGCTTTTTCCCAATACGGCCGGTATCTTTTATATCATGCATCCATCTCGTAATTACCTTGAGTCTATGGCTATTTGGAATGAGCCATTTTTTGAAGAAAAGTTTATTAAACCTGATGAGTGTATGGGGTTACGCCGCGGCACACTTTATAAGGTAACTGACCCAAAGAAGGAATTAACCTGCGCGCACTACCAAACAGATAATGACCGAGCTTACACATGTATCCCACTATTTGCGCAAAGTGATATTTTGGGTTTGCTCTACTTAGAATGGAAGCCTTTTTCTCAAGATAAATATAAAGAAAATCAAGAAGTTTTAGCTAACACGGTAGCTGAACAAATTGCGTTAGGACTTTCAAATATTAAGTTGCGAGAAACATTACGTAACCAATCTTTTCGAGACACCTTAACAGGCCTTTATAATCGTCGCTACCTCGAGGAAACACTAGAACGTGAGCTTAGCCGCTGTGGGCGAAAATCTTCTTCCTGTGCTACTTTAATGATAGACATCGATCACTTTAAACAATTTAATGATAAATTTGGCCATGAAGCAGGTGATTTAGTGATTCAATCATTTGCCCAAGTTTTAAATAAGGCTGCTCGTAAATATGATATTGCCTGCCGATACGGTGGCGAGGAATTTATTCTGTTTCTTCCAGAAATTGAACCTAAAACGGCCTTAGCTCGTGCCCAGCAATTACATAAAGCGATTAGTAAAATTCATTTACGTTATGGTGGTAATATGTTGAGCCAAATCACTATTTCTGTTGGTATCGCAATTCATCCGGAGCATGGCAAAGACATGCATACTTTAATTGCTTGCGCTGACCGCGCACTTTATCAAGCTAAAAAATCAGGGCGCAATAGAACAGTTATGTATTCCAAAAGAAAACGCACTAATCAGCATAAGCTCGATACAAAAGCTATAAAATAGTTTTTGTAACCCATAAAAACATTCCTTTATATGGGCCCCAAATTAAAAACCTATTTCTATCAATTTAAAAAAATGTTAATGATAATCCTGTTTAACTAATTGAAGGCAATGACTATGAGCAAAGCATTTACTAAAGAATCAGATGATGACAATGATGATGAGCTACCCGAAATTATTGCTGAACCCAGCAAAAACTATGTGACACCTTTGGGGCTAGAATTATTACAGCAAGAAATTAAAGACTTATTATATGCTGAACGTCCTAAAATCGTTGAGGTAGTCAGATGGGCTGCAGGCAATGGCGATCGTTCCGAGAACGGTGATTATATTTATGGGAAAAAACGTTTAAGGGAAATTGATAGAAGAGCACGCTATCTTAGTAAGCGAATTGAGACGGCGATAGTTGTTGATCCGTCCCTGCAGAAATATTTGACCAGAGTCTTTTTTGGTGCAACAGTCACCTATCTTCAGCAGGATAAAGAAATCACTGTAAAATTAGTTGGAGTTGATGAAGCTGATATTGAGCAGGGTAAGATTAGTTGGAACTCACCTGTTGCAAAAGCCCTATTAAAAGCTCAAGTTGACGATCTTGTCACAGTACAAACTCCAGATGGAGAAGAGAAGTTAGAAATCATTGAAATACGCTATATTTAAAAGCCAGCTAGTTCCCTAGAAATTCTACCTATAATTAAGGAACGCTTGAACTATTTTAAGAGGGAACTATGAATTTTGTAAAACGCACTATAGCGCTTGCAAAAGAAAATGTTAAACATGGTGGCAGACCGTTTGCCTGTCTCATTGTAAAACAGGGTAAAATTCTTGCTGAAGCGGTCAATACGGTGGCCCAGACACAAGACCCCACTTCTCATGCCGAAATCAACGCCATCCGGATTGCCACAGCAAAGCTAGGTTGTGAGCATTTATATGATTGTGAGTTTTATATATTAGCTCATCCTTGCCCTATGTGTTTGGCTGCTATGTATTATTGCAGCCCAAAGAAAGTAATTTTTATTACCACCAGGGACGAGTATAAAGTTTATTATAAAGATGACCGCAAGTATTTTACTCTTGAAAATTTTTATGAGGAAATTAATAAACCTTGGTCTGAAAGGGCTATGCCTATGGATCATCAACCTGACTCAGAGGCTCTCGAAGTTTACCAAATGTATAATAACAAATAGTTTTAATGACAAGGGGTTAAATTTCAGCCTGACTGTTTAAGTTATCAGGCTCTTTTAATGATATAAGCCCTTTATGGATTTCGTTTCATGTTTCTATTCGGCTTTGATTCAGAGGAGGGTGGAAATGAAATTTCAAGCTTTGGTATGGAGAAAAAAGAAACAGATGTGGGCAGACGCAACCCTTCCCAACGTTGGGCCTCTCTCCTTTCCCGCTCACGTTGGACCTCTTTAAGGCTAGAAATATTCTCTTCATTTGTCTGTGCAGGAGACATCGATGCTTTTTGCTCTTTTACTTGCAAAGTAGCTTGCGCCCATCGTTGCGCTAATGGATGCTCTGAACACAATTTAATGCAAATCAGCATTTTTTTAAACCCGAGGGATTCACTAAAATTAGTGCAATTATCAAATATAGGTTGAATAATTTCTTTAAATCGTTGATGAAAGCTTTGCATGAATCCCGACCTAAAAAGAAATGAGTGCGTAGCGTTACTTTCCTTAAATAATTGTTGGCTTGAATCTGCTAACTGCTCACTCAATTGCTCTTTAAGAAATAAAAATTTAGCTATCGGGTCTTGCAGGTTCTTAATTACATCATTCATTTCCTCTAATCTTTTCTCTGCTCTTTTTACTCCTTTTCCTTCGAATCGTTCTCGAAGGCTCTTAAATTCTTCAAGCAATTTTTGCAAAAGGAGATCGAAATCGAAATTGCTGGCTATTAACTGAGGTAACCGCTGTTCCATAGAAGTCAGGTAAAGGGTCGCTGCAGAGGTTACTATAGACTTCCATGCGGAATCGGCTAGACGCAGGGAAAACCAATCATTTATGGTCAAAAATAAAGCAATTTGAGATTTTAATTCAGGAGGAAGCGTTGTAAGTGGTGATATTCGATTAGAAGGCTTCATAATTTAATTATAAAACCTTTATCCTACCCTAATGGCTTAACTGTTACTACCCGATTGCAAATTTTATTAGGCTTTTAACTTCCTCTTTAAAAGCTAAGATTAAAAGGTCAAACGACTATTTTGATTAAATAATTTAATAACTGCTTAATATTTTTGCTCTAAAATGTAATTAAAGGCTTTTCTGTGCTTAAAGGATGGTTTTAAATGTCAACCCATTCAGCTTTGATTAATTTATATCAGGCCTTAGGTTATCAGTATAAGGTAGAAGGGCTATGTCATGGTTTTGCTGTACGTTGGTTAGAAGCTTCTTTGTTAGGCGAATACGAGGTGCAGTTTTTTGAGGAGCGCATTAATTACATTGCCTCCAAATCAACAGACGAACTGGTTAAAGAAATTCGTTGTGTAGCCGCAAAGCAATCTTCGGATTTAACTGAATGGGATCATATCCTACTTGACCTGCGAAGCTTTTTTGATAGCTTAGCCTTGTTTCATAGTCCAGATAATTGGTCTTCTGTAATCGATAATCTTTTCATACTACAACGTCAAATTGAAGAGATCTCACTTATTGCTTCTTCTGAGATAATAAAGGAAAAAGGTGGATTAAAGAAATTGTATTCAGCCTCTTTCATATTAACTGAAGCTGAAATTATAGATTATTTAAATAATTTAGGCGCCCTCCTGGAAAACACAGCTGCCCTTTCTAAGGAGCCAGTCGCTCTCTTATTGGGTAACGAAGATCATAGTATTGGCGTGATTTATTATCCCGGGCAAGGATGGGATTTTCGTGATATTAATCAAGATGTAGAAGCCACAAAGCCGGTTATAAGGCAAAGTCAGCAAATGGCAGCAGCGATCAAAAGAAGCTTTGCATACAGTAATCACAGCGCTTATACTGCTTTTAATGTTCAACTCTTATCAACTAACAGTGACCCACGTTGTGAGCTTTTACAACGTGAACTTCAAAAATTTAAAAGTACCTATCCTATCACTGAAGAGATTGCCAATCGTCAGACCAGTACTATCAATTTATTATGGATTGCAGTTGAATGTGGAATTTTAGAAGAGGTTGAAGCATTAATTGCAGCCGGCGCAAATGTAAATCAAGCTAATATCCATGGCCTAACACCTATTGGACTTGCTACTTATAGTAACGATCTTGTCATGATCGAGTTATTAGCTAAAGCAGGCGCCAACATACATCACGTTGATAAATATGGAAAAACACCTGTCTGGATTGCTGCTTCTAAAGGTGGTGTTGCTGCTTTAGAATTTTTTGCAAAAGCTGGCGCTAATTTAAATATCATTAATAAGGAAGGTATACCGCCTATCTGTATAGCAGCCCGTAATGGTCATACTTCAGTCATAGAACTCTTTGTGCAATATAAAGATAAGGTAGAATTAGATCAAACTGATGATGATGATGCAACACCCATTTGGCTTGCTGCTGCTAACGGTCATGCTGCTACTATAGAAGTCCTAGCTAAAGCAGGAGCTAATGCCGAGCAAGCATGTCAGGGAGTAACGCCCACCTGGATTGCGGCTGCAAACGGTCACGCTGCCGCTTTAGAAGTCTTCGCCAAAGTTTGCGATGATTTAAATATCGTTAATAATGAGGGTATACCACCTATCTGTGTAGCAGCCGCTAATGGTCATATCGACGTTATAGAAGTCTTTACGCAATATAAAGATATAGTAGATTTAAATCAAACTGATGAAGATGGTAAAACCGCTATCTTTCTTGCCGCCTGTAATAACCACCCTGCCACCATCAAGTTATTAGCAAAAGCAGGGGCTAAAATAGATGAAGTTGATAATAGTGGTGCAACACCTGTCTGGATTGCTGCTTCTAAAGGGCATGCTGCCGCTATAGAGTCCCTCGCTCAAGCTGGCGCGAATTTAAATATACCTTATCAGCAGGGTATAGCGCCTGTCTGTGTAGCAGCTTTCCAAGGTCATACCTCTGTCATCGAAGTCTTAATGCAATATAAAGATACAATAGATTTAAATCAAGCGACTGGCGCGGGTGAAACGGCTATCTTTTTTGCCGCTATTAATAATCATCCTGATATTATTGCATTACTAGCTAAAGCAGGCGCTGATATCAATCAAGCGGATAATAAGGGAGCAACACCCATCTGGATTGCTGCTTTAAAGGGCAATGCTGCCGCTGCAGAAGCTTTAGCTAAAGCCGGTGCTAATCTAGATCAATCTAATATGCTACGAGCGCCACCTATATGTATTGCCGCTCAAAAGGGTCATACTGAAGTTGTTAATGTATTTATTCGAGCTGGTGCTAATTTAAATCAAAATGATGGCACAGGAGCAACGCCTATTTGGCTTGCTACCCATAGAGGGCATGCCAACATTGTTAATCAATTAGCCCAAGCTGGCGCTGATGTAGATGCAATGTGCGATGGTAAAACACCTCTTTTTATTGCCGCCCAGAATGGTGATCAAGAAACAGTAGAAGCATTACTAGCAGCTCAAGCTGATTTTAATATTCCTTTGCGCATGACAGCTGCTGAATTAAATGATTGGGCTGCAAGTGCCGAACATCCTATTAAATATCGCTTATATTCATTAGCTAACGACAAACATGAAGATGAGTTTGTCTCCATGACTCCCGTGCAAATTGCTAGAATTATGGGACATTTTGACATTGCTAAACTCATTAAAGAAAAATGTAAATCTCAAAAAGAACAATCTGGTTTTGCAAAGCGTAAACGCGATGACCCATCTCTGACAGAGCGCCACGAAGGTACTGATAAAAAAGTACCCTTTAAATTAAGACATAAGAAAGCGTATAGTGAAAAACGCAGGCGAGCGGAGTCAAAATTTTTCTCTACTAAAAAAGAAGTAGAGAACCAAGCTGCGCCTGATAATCAAGAACCAGGCGAGCAACTGGGTGCATAACTTTTATACTAACGCTTTCATCAAGCTTGATTTATATTTTATGGCGTTGCTGTAAACAATCAACGACACTATAAAAATCAACGTTACACACGGTTAAAAGAACGAGTAAATGATAAAGTAAATCAGCGCTTTCATTAATTAACTCGTTTTCGTCTTGTTTTACAGCAGCAATGACAACTTCAGTTGCCTCTTCACCAACTTTTTGCGCACAGCGTGCTCTGCCTGCCTGTAATAATTGGGTGGTATAACTTGCTTGGCTTGGGTTGCTAGCACGATTAGTAATTACATCAAGAAGATAGCTTAAAAAACCAATTTTGGTATAACTAACAGGTTGAAAGCAGGTTTTAAAGCCTAAATGGCAAGCAGGCCCTGCGGGCAATACTTGGATTAACAGGCTATCACCATCACAATCTGTGCTGATCGCTTGAACAGACATGGCGTTACCAGAAGTACTCCCTTTGTGCCACAATTCTTGTCGACTGCGGCTAAAAAGAGTCAATTGTCCACTGGTTTGGGTTAACGCCAGCGCGTCTTGATTCATATAGCCTAACATCAGCACATCACCGCTTTGTGCATGTTGAATGACAGCAGGAATTAAGCCTGACATTTTTTCCCAGTCAAGGGTTGTGCTAGCAAAATTAATCATTGTCTTACCTCAATATTCTGGGCTGCTAAATAAGCTTTTAACGTAGGAATAGCTAGCAATTGGTCATGAAAAATGCTGGCGGCAAGGGCCCCATCAACCTGTGACTGCTTAAAAACTTCCATAAAATCACTTTCTTTGCCAGCCCCACCTGAAGCAATAAGCGGTACTTCTGTAACAGCGCGTATTTTCTTTAACTGTTCAATATCATAGCCATTGCGCACACCATCCGATTGCATGCAATTAAGTACGATTTCACCAGCACCCCGTTCTTGGACTTCTTTTACCCAATCAATTGTTTTACGTGCTGCGTTACGCATGGTTTTAACATTGCCTGTGTATTGAAAGACATAAAAATCATCTTCAATCCATTGACTATCAACACCTATTACCACACATTGACTGCCAAAAGCTTGGCTTAATTCATTGATGAGATTAGGATTTTCAAGCGCCGGACTATTAATCGAAATTTTATCAGCACCGGCATTTAAAATAGCGCGTGCTTTAGCAACTGTGCGAATACCGCCTGCCACGGTAAAAGGAATATTAATAGTAGCTGCCACACGATTAATCCACTCAGGGCATACCGGTCGTTGTTCCGAGCTGGCTGTGATGTCATAGAAAACAAGTTCATCGGCATTCTCATCAGAGTAGCGTTTAGCAAGCTCTAAAATGTCACCTATAATGCGATGGTGGTCAAATTTAACCCCTTTAACAACTACATTATCGCGTACGTCAAGGCATGGAATAATTCGTTTTGCTAACATAATACATTCTCAAAGGATAAGACAGATTTATTCTGATAAAGCATGCGGCCTAAGATGGCAGCGCGTACACCAAGTTTGGCTAAGGCGTTTAAATCACCTTGATCGCGTATGCCGCCTGAAGCTTGCCAGCCTAAGCTTGGAAAGCGAGCTATGGCTTGCTCATAGAGATTAAAATTTGGGCCCTGCATCATTCCATCACAACTTATATCAGTACATAGTATGTTTTTAATATCCAACTTCTGATAATGATCTGCGATATCCCATAGGTTGGTCTCGGTGCAAGTTTGCCAACCATGAATTGCAGGTTTATGGATATTGTCTTTAACAAAAACATCTAAAGCGAGAACGATTCTATCTGCACCTGCTACCTGGATAATTTCCTTTGTCGTTTCTACATCATCAATTGCGATACTGCCAAGGACTAATTGCTCAATGCCTGCATCAAGACAGGCTTTTGCAGTCGTTAAATCGCGAATACCACCACCAACTTGCAGCGTGCAGCCTGCCGATTGTAGCGATTTAATTAAAGGAAGTTGTTGAATGGCTCCCTGTTTAGCGCCATCTAAATCAACAATATGTAAGTGTCTAGCACCTTGGGTGGCATAGCGTTGTGCCAAATCTAAAGGTTCATAGGGGTAAATAGTCGTTTGATTAAAGTTGCCCTGCCGTAGGCGCACGCATTGTCCCTGTTGCAAATCAATCGCAGGAATAAGTTTCATTTAAAGCTCCAATAGGTACAATACTAGACTCAATCTCTAAAAAATTACGCAGTAAAACGAGGCCAACTGAGGCTGATTTTTCTGGATGAAATTGCATGCCGTAAAAATTTTTATACTGGATGATGGCTGTAAATTTGGTGCTGTAATCGCAATAAGCAAGGGCATGACTACTGTCACTTAGGAAAGCATAACTGTGTACAAAGTACACGTAATCTTTTTCCTTAAGTCCTGTGTTAAGAGAAGATTGTTTTACCCATTCTAAGGTATTCCAACCCATATGTGGTACGGGACAGTGGGGCGCTTGCGGTAATCGCTTAACGATACCTGGAATTAAGCCTAAGCAATCAACATCTCCTTCTTCACTAAATTCTGCTAAAAGTTGCATGCCTAAACAAATACCGAGCGTCGGTTGTTTAAGTTGTTTAATAGCAGAAATTAACTGGTATTCTTGCAGCGCTTGCATACCAGCAGGGGCTGCGCCAACTCCCGGAATGATGACATGGCTTGCTTTTAAAATTTCTTCTTCATCATGCGTAAATTGATAAGAGTAGCCTAATTGTTTTAAAGCATTGCCTAAAGACGTTAAGTTATTACCACTGACATCAATGATTGCAATCATAAAACCCCCTTGGTAGAAGGCACACTTAAATCAGTTTGTTGTAGCGCTTGTTTTAAAGCGCGACCAAAGCCTTTGAAACACGCCTCAATCATGTGGTGATGGTTTTCGCCTTTAACGGAAATATGTAAACTCGCACTTAGGCTATCTGCTAAAGAGTTAAAAAAGTGCGGCACCATTTCTGTCGCCATGCCACCAACAAATTCACGTGTGAACTGGCCTTCAAAAGCACAAAAACGACGGCCACTTAAATCAATAGCCACCGTGGCTAGCGCTTCATCCATAGGCAGGGTAAATCCATAGCGCCCAATACCCCATTTATCACCTAACGCCATTTTTAAAGTCTCACCTAATGCAAGCGCTGTATCTTCAATCAGATGATGTTCATCAACCTCTACATCCCCTTTGGCCTGCAAGTTCATGCTAAAACCTGCGTGTTTGGCAATTTGTTCTAGCATATGACTGAAGAAACCAAGGGGTGTTTTGATTTCACTTGGTTTATCAGTGTCTAGTTCAATTTGTACGGTAATGTCTGTTTCGTTTGTTTTGCGTTTAATGGTTGCACGGCGGGTTAAAATAGCCTTGGTGATCTCTTGCCAGCCATGGTCGTTAGATACAGGTAGAAAGCCAATACTTAAATTGTCGGCAAATTGCTTATCAGTTAAGCGATCCCCAATCATCCATGATTGCGCGCGATTAAACGACGTGGTACTTATAAAATTATCTAACAAGCCAATTTTAGGTTTACGGCATTTACAATTATCCTCTTCTTTATGGGGGCAAATAAAAATATCGTTAAAGACAATACCCTGTGAGGCAAAGAGTTCTAAAATAAAATCATGACAGGTTTGAAATTGGGCTTGTGGGAAACTTAAACTACCTAAGCCATCTTGATTGCTAACCATAATCAAGCGAAAGCCTGCTTTTTTTAAGGCTAATAATGAAGGAATAACATCCCTACATAGTCTAATTTTACTAAGAGAATCCACTTGAAAATCAGGTGGTTCTTCAATTAATGTTCCATCACGGTCAATAAATAATATCTTTTGCATAAGAGTCTCAGTTAGGTATCAAGTCGTTACCAGCGCTTCTTGGTTAAACGTCTGCATTAGTTTCATCAATAATTGATTATGGGCTTTATCACCAATACTAATGCGTAAAAAGCTAGCTAATGGCGTATTTAAAAAATGCCGTATGGCTAGGTTATGTTTGCTAAGCCAGGTGATTAAAGGCTCTACTTGCTTACTTTTGATAAAAATAAAATTAGCGTCACTGGGATAAATTGCTTCTATCCATGGTAGCTGTTGTAAAAATGCACCTACTCGGTCACGTTCAGTAATAATTTGCTGCACACTTTCGGCTAGCCAGTCTGGTTGTTTTAAAGCTTGTTGCGCTAAAGCTATAACCGGGCTAGGCAGCAAATAAGGCGCCATGATTTTTTCTAACGCTTGAATGACTAAGTGATTAGCAATCACGCACCCTAAGCGAAGCCCGGCTAAGCCAAACGCTTTAGATAAAGTACGCAGGATTATCAGGTTCTCATAATGAGCAAGCAGGGTAGTTGCGCTTTTAGACGTAGCAAATTCAATATAAGCTTCATCCACCACCACCATGGCCTTATCACGAAATTGCTCACAGATAACAGCAATATTCTCTAACGTAATTAAATTGCCAGTCGGATTATTAGGCCTGCACAACATAATAAGTTTGCAATTTGGCTCCCAAATGGCAAACAGTTTATCAAGCGCTAAAGTAAATTCTTTTTCTAGCTCAAGGGGGCAATTAAGAACCTTAGCATGTTGCAATTGTGCATAAAATTCGTACATGGGAAACGTAGGAGGGCATTGTAAAATGCTGTCCTTGCCAGGCGATAAAAATAACCGCATCAGAAAATCAATGCCATCATCACTACCTCTAGTTAACACAAGCTGATTGTCATTAATTTGATAATGACGAGCTAATTGCTTTTGCAAATTTATCTGCTCATTAATGTCAGGGTAATGATTTAAAGCAACAGGCTCTAAGCTTACAGGCGACCAGGGTGATTCATTTGCATGAAGGCGATAAGAAGGGTTATCTGCTGAGGGCTTATAATGATTAATTTTTTTTAATTCAGGGCGTATTAAATCCATTATCGACATGTTAGTTCTCCAAATTTCGTAAACGAATAGCAACCGCATTAGCATGTGCGTCTAAACCTTCTAAATGCGCTAAAGTCACTGCCGCATTTCCTATTTTTTTAATACCATCTTCATTAATTTCTTGCACAGTAATCGCTTTTAAAAAATCTAGCGTACTTAAGCCACTATGGTTACGTGCATAACCATTGGTTGGTAATACATGATTACTGCCGGTGACATAATCGCCTAAGGTTTCAGCTCCCCATTGCCCAACAAAAATAGTTCCAGCAGCAGTGATTTGTGGCAGCCAATTTAAAGCATCTTGACGATTAATAATTAAGTGCTCTGGTGCATAATGATTAATTAAGGCTGGTTGCTCAAGGGGCGGGCAAATAATGATTGTGCTATGAGCTAAAGATTGTTTAATGATTGCCTGTCTTGAAAGTTTAACAAATTGTTTAGCAAGCGCTTGTTGTACGGCAGTAGCAATAGTCTCATCATCACACAGGAATAGTACTTGTGAATCAGGCCCATGTTCTGCTTGGGCTAATAAATCAGCTGCCACATACTCAGGATTAGCCTCACTGTCTGCAACGACTAGCACTTCTGATGGCCCTGCGGGCATGTCGATAGCAGCACCGTCAGCATCAAGGGCAACTTGTGATTTAGCTTCGGTCACAAAGGCATTGCCAGGCCCAAAAATTTTATCAACTTTGGTAATAGATTCGGTGCCATAGGCCATTGCAGCAATAGCTTGTGCACCACCAATAGGGTAAATAGTCTCAATATCACATAATTTAGCAGCAACTAATAAGTGCGGGTTAATTTTTCCTTGCTTATCTGCTGGTGTACATAAGACTCGAATAGGGCAGCCAGCGATTTTAGCAGGAATTGCTTGCATTAACAGTGAAGAAATTAAGGGGGTGTTGTTGCCGCCTGGTACGTATAAACCTACCTTTTGTATTGGGCGATAAATGCGCTGAATGTTTAGGCCGGGGGAGGTCGTTACTGTTATTGGTTCAGGTAAGGTTGCTTGATGATAGCAAGTGATGGTTGCAATCGCCGTCTTTATGGCATTGACTGCCTCTGGCGCAATGGCCGCTTGATTAATGGCTGATGATGCAATGGGTAAATTATTTAAATCATAGTGATCAAAGCGCTGAGTAAAATCAATGAGCGCTTGATCACCTTGACTACGAACTGCGGCAATAATGGCACTCACTTGGTCTTTGATAGAAGTTATTTCTTTAGGGCGCGCTAAAACAGTTTGTTTTTCTTTTGCTGATAACGTTTGCCAATCTACTATTTTTAACATCAACTACTCCAACATTTTTTCAATTGGTAAGACTAAAATGGAACTTGCGCCTAAGGATTGCAGTGTTTCTAGCGTATTCCAAAAAATACCTTCACTTGAGACTGCATGAACTGCGACCTTATCTGGGGAGTCTGAAAGCGAAAGTATGGTTGGTGATTCAGCGCCAGGTAGGGCTTGGCAAATTCTTGTTAACGCGTGTTTAGGTGCATGAAAGACAATGTATTTCCGCTCACACGCTTGTTGCACGGCTTGAATTCTTCTCTTTAACATGAGAAAAATATCATTAAATTCTTTAGGAAACGCTTGGGTAGATTGAATAAATACCGCTTGGCTATTTAAGACCGTGTCTACTTCCGTTAATTTATTATCTTCAAGGGTTTGGCCACTGGAGACAAGGTCGCAAATGACATCCGCCATGCCCATACGTGGCGCTACTTCTACCGAACCAGATAAGGTTAAAATATCAGCACAAATTTTTCTTTCTTGTAAGTATTGCATTAATAAATTGGGATAACTTGTGGCAATACGTTTACCATCTAGGCTTCCCGGGCTTTGATAATCAAATGACTCAGGTATGGCGATAGCTAAACGACAGCGGCAAATTCCTAAAGGTAAAATAAGGTTATAAGCCGGTTTTACTAACGTTGCAGCTGCTTCTAATAGAACATTTTCGCCAACAATACCGCCATCACAAAGACCATCAAAAATTAAAGTTGGTATGTCATCATCGCGTACAAATAGAAGATCAATCGGAAAATTATCAACATGACAAAGTAGCGCATTGTCTTTCAAGCGATAGCGTAAACCACAGCGCTTGAGTAGATTTAAAGATTCTTGTGCCAAACGGCCCTTTTTTTGTAAAGCTAAGCGTAACCGTCTAGTCATGATTGCTCCAGTCTATTAGCAATTAATGAGTATCCGCCACTGCCCATCATTAAACTGCGGGCAACACGGGTGATGGTTGTGACACTCACGCCAGTTTGTTCATGGATAGCACGGTATGAAATGCCTTGACGGAGTAAAGGCACCACTTGAAATCGATCTGCCATCGCTTCAAGCTCAGCAGGTGTGCAAAGATCATTAAAAAATGCGGTAACTTCCTCTTGCGTTTGTAAAAGCGAAATAGCTTGCATTAATAAATCATGAGCATGTTGTTTTGATGAATAATTGATTTTCATTTTAATGTTATAGCGCATTAGAACATTGTGACAATCTAGCAAAATTTAAATATAAAGTCAATAAGCTTTAAACCTTGGAAAAATATGATATAAACAACTTAACTAGAAGGAGGAAGGCATGTTAATTAAAAAGGATGACGCGTGTTTGCTGTTAATTGATGTACAAGAAAAATTACTACCACTTGTTGCAGATTCAGAAGCCTTAATAGATAGATGCCAATGGCTGCTGCGCTTAGCCAATGAATTAGAAGTACCCTGCTTAGTTAGCGAACAATACCCACGGGGATTAGGCCATACTGTGAAACCGCTGCTTGAAGTCAGTTCACAAGAGCCACCAATCGAGAAAGTACATTTTTCATGTTATCGCGAGCCTAATTTTGTGCAACGCGTAAAGCAGCTTGGTAAAACGCAATTTGTTCTTATTGGTATTGAAGCTCATGTTTGTGTGTTGCAAACTGCACTGGATTTACTTGCCGAAGATAATGACGTTTTTATTGTGGTGGATGCCGTAAGCAGCCGCAAGCTAATCGATAAAAAATATGCACTTAAACGCTTACAGCAGGCAGGCGCGATACTGGTGACTGCTGAAATGGTATTTTTTGAGTGGTTAGAGCAGGCAGGAACCCCTTTATTTAAAGCATTAAGTAATGCTTATTTAAAGTGAACATGTTTCTTAAGAATAGGGTAACATTTAATCAATGGATGGTTAAGCAATGAACTTAGATAATCAAATTGCAGTAGTTACAGGTGGCGCTTCTGGCATGGGGAAAGCATGTGCAAGTGAGCTCTCAGCACGAGGCGCACGTGTCGTAGTTTGGGATAAAGACATTCGCGCTTTAGCAAATGATGAGGAAAATATTATTGCGATTAGCTGCGATGTAAGCTCAGATGAAGCGGTAATGGCTGCAATGCAAGAAACGAAAGAAAAAGCTGGCATCCCACGTATTTGTATTAATTGTGCAGGCATTGCACCGGCTAAGCGTATGGTGGGGAAAGAAGGCGCTATGCCCTTAGCGGCCTTTAAGCAAGTCATTGATATTAATTTAGTAGGAACATTTAATGTGATGCGCCTTGTTGCTGAAGCAATGACTCACCTAGAGATTGATGCAGCAACCAAGGAGCGTGGCGTTATTATTAATACTGCCTCCATTGCGGCATTTGAAGGACAAATTGGTCAATTAGCTTATAGCGCTTCTAAAGGCGGTGTTGTTGCAATGACCTTGCCTGCGGCAAGAGAATTAGCCCAGCATGCCATACGGGTTAACACGATTGCACCAGGGCTTATTGCAACCCCTTTACTACTTAATATGCCTAAAGAAGTACAAGATAATTTAGCGGCCACGGTAACTTTTCCTAAGCGATTAGGTAGGCCAGAAGAATTTGCAGCCTTAGTAATACATCTTATTGAAAATCAACTGATTAATGGGGAAGTTATTCGTTTAGATGGCGCATTAAGGATGCAGGCTAAATAAGCTTATCAAGGACTTATAAAACCTCTTATTTCTTCGTTATTAAATACCAATTTTGTCTCAAAGGAGAGGGGTTTAGAGTCTTGTTATAATGATTTATTCTTATTTTTCCCTATACTTAATAAAAGGACTTAGGGAAAGAGGGCTATAAGTAAGGCTCTTTTATCATTGGCTTATTCGGGGGTATTTAAATACAGATGGATAATGCTAAGCTAAAAGATAAGGTTAAAGGTATTCGTTTAAGCAAACCCCTGCTTAACGGTATATTTATTGCTGCAATTTTAGTCCTTATTGCTATCAGTTATTTTTCCTACCTGCAAGTTAAGCACTTAGTTACATCGATTAAGTGGGTAAACCACACTTATGATGTGATTCAAAAAGTTGATTCCTCGCTTTATAAAATCATTAGTCTTGAATCTGATCAGCGAGCTTATGTCCTAACAGGAAATGAGCATTTTTTGATTGATATGGATAATATTAAATCAGATATCAATATTGAATTACAAGCTTTAAAGGATTTAACCAAAGATAACTTAGAACAAACTCCACGTGTAGCCAGATTTATAACGTTAATGAATAATCGCTTAGCAATAATCCAAAAGGTTATTAAATTAAAGTCATTAAATAAATTTGATACCCAAGATGGCATGACGTTATTTTTAGAGGGTCAGGAAACATCAATACGCGTTAGGAGCTTAGGGCAAGAAATTAAGTCTGTAGAGATGGTGCTCTTAAATGAAAGGCATTTAACTGCAGTTAGCTATGTAGATACTGTTAATAGGGTGCTGATTATAGGTAATCTAGTTGGAATTGTTTCACTTATAATTGCTCTACTGTTATCTAACAGAGAGTTACTTATTCGCAGAAGTATAGAAGTTCAGAATAAAAACACGCAATTTCGCTTAAGAAAAATTATTGAAAGCACAAGTGATATGATTGCGGCATTTGATAAAGATTGTCGTTTCATTATTTTTAATGAAGATTATCAACGTGAATTTAAACTTATTTTTGGTAAATCCTTACAGGTTGGCATGTCGTTAAATGAGGCGCTGGCTGAAGTGACAGAGTCAAAACAAAGTCTCGCCCAAGCTTGGAGAAACTCATTAGGTGAAGACAATACTATTAAAGCATTAGAAACAATAGTTAATGATGAAAAACAAATCTATGAGCTCTCAGCAAACCTAATTTACAACGATAAAAATGAGTTTAATGGGGCAGTACAAAGTATTCGCAATATTACTAATCGTGTTAAGGAGCATACTGAACTACAACAATCCTATGCCCAGCTTGAGCAGGGAATGCAAGCATTAACAGAAAAAAATGTACAAATTTCTTTATTAGTGGAAATGAGTGACATTATGTTAGCGTCAAATTCACAAGAAGAATTAAGCGATGTGTTATCAAAATATTCTGCAAGGCTCTTAAACTTCGCAGATGGCTATTTGTTTGTAATGCATCCATCTAAAAACTATTTAGAAGTTATATCCAAATGGGGACAGCCAACGACCCAAGAAGTCACATTCACACCTGATCAGTGTTGGGCGATTCGCTTAGGAAGGAAGCACCACATCAGTGGCACTAATCAGAGTGAATTACTATGCAGTCATATAAAAATTGAGTCCGTTAAAAAAGCTTACCTTTGCGTTCCCTTAATGGCGCAGAATGATATCTATGGACTTTTATACTTAGAGTTCGAAGAAAAAGCTAGTATTGACGAAAACCAAAGACTTCTAATCAATGCCTTTGCTGAATTAGTTGCTTTAGCGCTAGCTAATGTGCGCTTAAGAGAAAATCTGCGCCATCAATCTATAAGAGATCCATTAACAGGCCTCTACAATCGTCGCTATTTAGAAGATTTCCTCTTTAAACAAACGCATCAAGCAGAGCGAGCGAAATCTGTTTTCTCCGTGTTAATGCTCGATATAGATCACTTTAAAAAGATAAATGATACCTATGGCCATGACGCTGGCGATGCAGTATTAAAAGAGTT
The DNA here is from genome assembly GCF_900452395.1 of Legionella beliardensis. Taxonomy (NCBI): domain Bacteria; kingdom Pseudomonadati; phylum Pseudomonadota; class Gammaproteobacteria; order Legionellales; family Legionellaceae; genus Legionella; species Legionella beliardensis. The sequence goes on along the minus strand of NZ_UGNV01000001.1, from coordinate 2,079,192 downwards.
TGGGCAAATATTACAAAATATAATCCGAATTGGTGATGTTGCAACGCGCTATGGCGGTGAAGAGTTTGTTGTCGCATTTTATGATATGGATTACCAAACAACGTTAATCCGTGCAGAGAGCATTAGACAGTCTGTACTAAGATTGCAAATTCGCTATGGTAATACGCATGTAGGCCCGATTAGCGTTTCTATTGGCATAGCTATGTATCCTACTGATGCTAAAACGCCTGCAGAGCTAATTGAGGCTGCTGATAAGGCCCTTTATTTTGCGAAAGGGCATGGGCGTAATCAAGTCGTCGCTTTCTCAGACATGAAGCCAGATGAATAATTCAGGGAGTGAACTGAGAAGATGAAGAGGGTAATTGCGCTCAAATTAAAAATAGTACTTATGACTATTTTTAATTTGATAACGAATGAGAAACGACAGCGCGAGTTATGTACCTTATAAATCTGCAATGAGCTTCATAGCGATTAGCTCACTATTAATCTGATAACGGCCAGATGCAATTTCTTGTTTAAGGTGCATAATGCGAGTTTGATTAATAGTAGAAGCTTGATGGATAATCTCTTTCAAAATAGAAAATTGACTCAAAAAGAGGCTCCAATCATAGTTACTGTAAGACAAGAATTGATTTTTCGACAACTTAGCTGTATTTCTGTTGCTAATAGATTTTACCATAACCATGTCCTCGATCTCATCCATCATTTTCGTCGGCTCCTTATGATAAAATCTTTAGAAAATTCAATTCTTAAATTTATCTATACCATACCTATAAATTAAAGTCACGGGTTAATTTATAAAGTTTTTTTATCTACAAAGAAAAGTGGTTCTACAGGATTAGTTTAAGGTAAACTGCTACGAATTTGTTCCGAACGTACAAAATGATTAGCTGTTTTAAAAGAGATGTAATGACATGAAATTTTGGCAAACAAGTTTAATAATAAACTTACTAATGATAAACGCTGCTACAGCAACCACCCATCATCCAGAAGAATTTTTAAGTAAAATTCATGGTACCAAGGATGAAGGCAGGCAAATTGTGCAACATTTTTGTGCTACTTGCCATGCTAAGAAGCCTTTAATTGCCCTAGGGGCTCCTAGGATAAATAATAAAACGGATTGGGAACCTCGCATAGCGCAAGGTTTAGCTAAACTTTTGGCGCATACTGCCGAAGGATATGGTGCGATGCCTGCTCGTGGGGGCTGCTTTGAATGTAGTGATGAACAACTGCAATTAGCTATTCTCGCCATGCTGCCCGTTTCTTTAAAAAATAAGTTGAATAATGAGCTAAAAGAGAATAAATAACCCAATAAGTTAAATTTTTTATTTAAAAAGCTAAACCTATTACAAATTCTCCCGATAAATAAAAAAAAGGGAGGATACACCAATGAAAAAACTCGTTATTCTTGGACCGTTGTGTGTATTAACAGCCGCATGCTCTTCAATGGATAGATCAGTTGCTATCGTAGATGATGGCGGGTTTACGCATTACACAATGCATCATAGTTTCGATAACAAAGGAGATTCTTACTTTCCAGCGCAAAGAGAAGCGACCGGGCGTAAAGTATTTATTTATGATCCTAAAGTCACCGCTTGGGCTGCTTATGATGCTAATGGGGTGCGAGTTAAGACAGGTAGGGGTTCAGGTGGAAAGGATTTTTGTGAGGATATTGGCAGAGGCTGTCGCACCATCACAGGCACATTTAGAGTTTATTCGAAAAAGGGTCCTGAGTGTACGTCAAGCCTTTATCCTGTAGAAACAAATGGCGGCGCTAAGATGCCTTACTGTATGCATTTCTCAGGAGGCTATTCAATTCACGGCGCCTATGAAGTACCTGATTATAACGCCAGCCATGGCTGTATCCGAGTCCTACCCAGTGCAGCACAATGGCTAAATGAAAACTTTATCGACATTGGTACAACTGTTGTTGTTAAGCCTTATTAGTTAGTACTGAGATAAAGGAGATATTAATGGCTTGGCTCCGCCGTAATTTTTGTGGTTAGTAAATGTAGCCTGGGTGCAGGCCCATAGGGCCGGAACCCAGGTTTCACTTCGCTTCACCCAAGCTACTTGTTAATTGGCTTATTAATAATTTTAAACAAAATTTCTACTTATCAATCTTTGTAATCATAACAGAATCATATTGATTGAAATACAAACTTAATGACAATATACTCCTTATTTTTGCATATTTATTAGTTATGAATGAAAAATTATTAGCTTCTGCAATATCTTCCCACAACTTAAAGAAAGTTAAGTCACTTCTAAAAAAAGGAATACCAACGAATAAAATGCATAAGGGTTTATCACCCTTATGGCGGTCAGTAAAACAGGGTGATGAAAAAATAGTCGAAGTATTAATTCAATTTGGTGCAAACGTTAATACCCCATGCAAAGGAAGAGGTGTTCTTTGGATGGCTGTCAAAAATAAAAATGCTAAGCTTGTGGCTTTGCTTATTAAGCATGGTGCTGATAAAGGCAGGCGCTGGTGTCAACTTTATAAACCATCAACAAAACACACCATTGACTTACGCTCAGAAATTTTTTCCAGCCTTTGTCGAGGTGTTAATAAATTTAGGTGCAAAATACCCCCAAACAACTGGACATCAGGTTATAGAGAGTACTGTTATTAAAAAACCAAAGATAGGGATAACTTATCACTTAAAAAACCCAAAAAGTGTTGGTGGCGAAATCACTATTTCTCTATATGGCGATAATGTAGAAACTATGTCTAGCATCGATTTAGCATCCGGGGTATTCACTAAAGATTCTAATAAGGAGAAGATTTTTAATATTCTTGACTTCAATGCTTTCTCATTTATCTCAAAGGAATTACTGCCAGCAGATTATAAAAAAGAAAATTTATCACCTATCCTGCTGTGGAATAGTACGCTCTATCCTAATAGGCTAATCAAACCGGCACAGCTAACAATGTACCTAAATAAAAGCAGCTTAAGAGGTCTTGCTTTAGGTGGTGTAGTTAAAGGTTATCAATTTATTCCACAAAATAGCTATCTGCAAAAAAATCTTCAAACTTCAGTAAGCAATATTCCTCTATTTACAGGTGAATATCCCATCCTTTTACCTGAGAATAGACCAAATGTTAGTACTCTAGAAAAGATTTATCAGGATTTTATTCATTATAATGAAGACGAAAAATTAAAGATTCAATATCAAGCTTCTCAAGGTTATTGTCATATTAGAGCCCATTTTGCCAGTATATTATTAAGTTGGTATGGCATAGAATCTGTAAAGGTATACAAAACTTGGAATTTTGAACAATGGAAACCTTATTATGATAAAGACGCGTGGGGATTTCATTGTGCTACCATGGTTATTGATGACCAAAATCATGCTTATATCTGGGATCCATGGGTAGGGCTTAATAAGCACCTATTAACACTCAAACAATGGACGTCTTATTCTAATGAGCCTACCCCAATGAAATTAATTATTACCAATCGTGGGGTAGTGGGTGACTTTAATGGAAGAAATATTAGTGGCATAAATTTTATGATAAATCATAACGGTGAATACATTAACCCCTTGCAGGCCATGATGTGCTATGCACTACCTAATAGACCCCAACCCCCTTTATTTAAATTATCTGGAAAAGACAAGTATCTATTCTTTAAAGCTCATAAAGTGAAAGATAAGGAACAAGCTACTCAAGGTTTAAGATTAACTAATAATTGATATTTAATTTTTAAAGCGAAAATCTAGAAAACTAAGTTTAAGTCATCAAAATAATGTATTTACTTAGTATATAATCATCATTTATAATACATTGTGTTTATTATTTGTTAAATATATATGTCTAAAACTCTAAATGTTATCTGGTTTTCAAATGATGGAAGTATTCCTAATAGCGCCTTAGATAATTTGGCTTACTGGTCAAGCCTATTAAATAATTCTGACTGTAAGATTTTACTTTGGACTGATAGTTCAAAATTAAATAAAGAAAAAACAGAAAGATTAAATAAAAATATTAAAATCCATGGTATTGATGAACTTCATAATCATAGGATGTATGGAATAATTAAACAATTTGTTCAACAAGGTCACTCTGGAGACTATGCATCTTATGCAGTAGCATCAGATATTTTAAGAATTGTTTTATTAGAAATAGCGCCAAAAAAAGATGTATTTATTTATGCTGATTGCAATGATATTAAATTTAACAATTTATCTGATGATTTACTCCATTTAGAAGAGAGGCTTGCAAAAACAACGTGGGGTATGGTCTTTCCAATAGTTCCATTAATTAATAATGATGTGATAGCCGCATGTAAAATGTACGATCGTGAAGATTTATTCTTTACGCCGTTCTTTGAGTGTTTTTATGCTAGAGTTAATGAGAATTATCCTAAGTATCGAAGACCAGCCAATGTGGCTGAGGCAAATAAGAATGTATTTCCAATAGGGAATATATTGGGGCTATTTGATAAGAAGAATAAAGAAATTTATTTAAACAAAGTGAATCTAGCGAGCCCAATAGACCAAATAAACATCCAGTTGTTTCTCCAACACGAACATTGTGAGGGCGTCGGCTTAAAATGGCATAGGAATTTATCTGTAACAGTACCAAATAGCTCTCACGCTGGAATATTTTCTTGGCATACACCTATTGTTTATAAAAATGGTCCTGTTGAGCTTCTTTCTGAGGGACGTTATGCTCAAAGTAAAGAAGGAAAACGTTATATACGAGAGAGCAACCAATCAGGCGTTTTGAATTATTATAAAATAGTAAATAATTTTAAGCGTGAAATGGAAGATTACGAAATTCAAGAATTTGCCCAAGCAATTAGTGAATTCGATGAACATTGTTTGCAAGAGAAGAACCCTAGTCTCATTTAGGTCAGTTAAGGAATAGTTACGTTGACAAAAGAAAGGGATTTGGAACAAGAAGAACGCCGTGCTAAACGTGCACTTCGTAGACAAAAACAACGTGAAGCTAATGTTGGCCGGGCGCAAAAAATGCATAATGCGCGTATGGCAGCAGCTGATTTGAGCTATCCTACCCCGAACCTGCCCGCCATTAATGTTGGGTGTTCAGGTTGGTTTTATTGGCATTGGCGAGGTCAATTTTATCCTACAGATATGCCTACCACGAACTGGTTTAGCCACTACAGCAAGAATTTTAAGACAGTAGAATTAAATGCGCCTTTTTATTCTTGGCCAACACTTGCTAATGTAGCTACCTGGCAACGTCAAATAGGTCGCAAAAAATTTATTTATACTGTCAAAGTCTGTGAATTAATTACCCATATAAAAGGTTTTATTGACACAGAAACATTAGTGCAAGACTTCAGCTACATTGCTGATTTGCTGCAATCACACATGGGTTGTTTCCTTTATCAATTACCTCCGAGCTTTCACTATACACCGGAGCGATTGCGTAATATTGTCATGCAATTAGACTCAAAACGACGCAATGTTGTTGAATTTCGGCATGCCAGCTGGTGGAATGAAGAGGTTTATGCTGCTTTCCGACAAGCGGGTATCATTTTCTGTTCATGCAGTGGGCCTCAATTACCTGAGGAGTTAATTTCAACAACCGATGAGGTTTATATCCGTTTTCATGGTCGAGAAAAGTGGTACTGGTATGATTACAGCGATGATGAACTTATGGCTTGGGCAGAGAAAATCGCTCTAAGTAATGCTAAACGGATTTGGGCTTATTTTAATAATGACCGCGAGGGCCATGCCATCAATAACGCAAAAAATTTTATTAAAATTCTTAAGAAGTTACAAAAAAATTCATAGAGGTAGGATGTAACTCAAATGCAGCGCAATAGGATTAGTTTATAAATTTTTATTAGGCCTAACTTAAAAGTGCACTTAGTTAGGTGTACTATTTAAAATAAAACGAGTTAGTTGTGATTACCGAGGTTCTAATAACAAAGCAAGCTCTTAAAGATTTAAAACGTAAGCCTAAACATTTACAAGAAAAATTTTGAGCATGGCGAGTAGCTATTAATAAAATAGGGGCTTATGGAAACAAGAAAGAGTCCTGGTTGGCATGATGAACCATTAAAAGGAGAGCGTGCAGGTCAACGTTCAATCCGGCTAAATAAACAAGGGTGCAATTTATATTCTTAAGAAAGATGGCACAATCGAATTTATTGAGGTAATGGAGGTAACACCACATGACTACTAGAAACCCCCAAGCTGTTGATGCACTTGCGGCAACAAAAGATATATGGGACACCATGACCTTTGGCGGACTTATACGCTCTTTACGTTTAAGCGATGAAATTACTCAAGTAGAGTTAGCTAAAAAAATTAGTGTTTCAAAACAATTTCTAAGCGATGTTGAGCGCAATAGAAAAGATATTGGAATTAGCTTTGCTAAGAAAGTTTCTGATGCTTGAGGTTATTCAATTGAAGCTTTATTGGAATTACTAATTCAGGATCAATTAAGAAGTCAGCATTTAAATTATATTGTAGAGTTGAGAAAGGCATGTTAACTACCTGGGAACGTGGCTTAATAAAAATACCAATGACGAAGAAAGAACGATTGCATTAGCTTGCTAAATCCGCGAATAGTGTAGTACTTTTCTCTTAACTCTCTTTATGAATTGAGCTTGTATATTCCAATAGTTAGTAATAGCCAGCCAATAATAAAGCAAGCTCCTCCAAATGGCGTAACTAGTCCAATTGATTTTACTTGTATCAAACTCATTAAATATAAGCTTCCTGAAAAGAGCAGAATCCCAATAATAAACAACCACCCTGATATTTGCAGGGCTCTTATATTAAATTGCCAAAGAATTATTCCAACAAACAATAAAGCAAAACTATGGATAAACTGATAAAAAATACCTGTTTGAAAAATTTGCATTTGGTAGTCGCTAAATTGTGTCTTTAAAGCATGGGCTGCAAAAGCACCTAAAATTGTGGCCGTCATTGCAGAAAATGAACCTATTAACATAAAAAATTTAAACACTCTCAATTGAGAAGTAGAATGAGACATTTGTTATCCTTAAACAAGGTGACGTGTAAAATATCAACTGATTAACATCAAAGAATCAATAGCACTAAGCAATTTATACATATATTAGTCATGTTTTTGTTTATTGTTTTATTCGTTATGTTGAAAAATTTAAATAAGCTTAAAATATAATTAGCCAAAAGTTTTAATGATTGCTCTGTTAGACATCCTTTCTAAACATTCGATAAATAGAAATCATAATTACCAACTAACTTATTACTTTCATTTGATTAAATAATATATTCTTAGTATTGAAAAAATCCATATGATCATATAGCGTTCTTTTACCTTAAATAAAAATGGTGGATACTATTATGTCAAACTATTTCGATCCTATTATGCAACAAGATATTGATTTGGATGAAAATACTTTAGCTTACTTAGTTAAACTAAGTGATGAAAAATTTAGTATTAAAGCCATTTCATCAGGGCTGGATAAATTACCTAGCGATCCAACTACGCATGCCACAGCCTATTGGCCTATTAATATAAAGTCGTTGCTTGATCAGACAGATAATGATGTTCTTTTTCAAGAGGGTAAATTAACTACTCAATCAATAACCAAAGAGCAAGTGATAACACTTTTTGGATTTGATCCTGATAAAATATCTCCCGTACAATTTAATCCTTCTATTAAGGAAGAATTGGTTGATAATTGGGCAAATGAAGTAGTGCGAGATGAATTTTCTCATGCATCTCAAAATATTCATTTATTTTTTAGGCCCATTTCTGTGCAACAACATTCTGGAAATAATCAAGTTCAGCAAGAAGATGAAGGACTTGTGTCCAATTTCTCTTTTATGATTTCAATACCGCTTGCCATTATGTCTTCTCCTAATCCACAAGAGCAAATAGCAGAAATAACATCAACAATGTTTAGGGCATTTTTTGCTCATTTGGAAAATGAAGCTAGGTTAGCAAATGAATCTGATATGCAGTCAACCCAAGAAACGCCGAGACCTAGCTAATAAATAAGCTATAAAATCTAACAGAGCGTGAGCAAGTATAGGTCGGGCGCTTCGCCCGACATCTCATTTTTCTCCAAACTCAAGCGAATGGGAGTGTTCTTCATAAGTCTAATAAGGATGAATAAGACCTTTTCAAATAAATCGATGAATGCTTGAAAAGGGCCAATCGGTTAGATAAGTAACATAACTATGCTACACCGGAAAGAAGTGTCGGGCGAAGCGCCCGACCTACACTTGCTTATTAGATTTATATGATGAATTTTATAATCTTATTTAAGTTTGGGTTTCGAAGCTTATAGCCTTAGCTACACGGTATAAGAGTTATCTCGCTGATAATTTATTTCATAGCCATGCTCAACTGCGTAATTGATAATTTCCTTTTTTAAGGCTGGCAAGTGATAAATAAAATCAATGTCGCTATTAACATAACTACCAAAAAACAATACTGTTTTGATTACCGCCTGAATCGCCACAGATTCTTTTTCTCTACTAGGATGAAAGTTATCAATAAGTGGAAGCATGTCAGAAAATGTGTTGGCCTCTTTTATTGCCTGAATAAAATTCTGGTTACGACTAGATGCTCCTACTGCTAATGAATCTTTTTGCATGGTTTTTAAAGTTTCTGAGTTTCTGCAAAATATGCTAATGGCATTTTTCTCAGAAAGTGCGGCAAACCCTTCCACTACAACCTCAAAGAAACTGCTGTCTCTCTTCATTTTAACTCCTTGAATTACCCTTATAAAAATTCAGCGACTTTATAATAAGCAAAGAAGCATTACAATACGCACTTTGCTTTTCTATAAACTTGTTATGAAGATGAGTTGCCTTATTATCAAGGCGTGCCTAATAAATGCTGTTTAAGTAGCTTATTCACTTCTTCGGGATTTGCCTTTCCTTTAGTTTGTTTCATTATTTGGCCAACAAAAAACGCTAGGATTTTTTCTTTACCACTACGATAATCTTCTGCTTGCTGCGGGTATTGCTGGGTTAATTCTTTAATTAATTGCTCAATATGGGTTTGATCACTTAGTTGGTTATAGCCTTCACGCGCTATAATGTCTTGAATAGTATGTTCACCCGCTAAAAGCTTACTAAAAATTTGTTTAGCAATCGCGTTTGAAATAGTTTTGTCTTTAATAAGGGTTAATAGTTCGCCTAATAATTGTGCTGAAATAGGTGGGTTTTCAAATGTTGTATTGCTTTCATTTAAAGCCGCAGTATAGGTAGTTTTTAACCAATTGCTAATGGTTTTACCATCTGCTTGACTGTGTTTTTTTACCGCGCAGAAAAAATGATAAGTGCTAGGGCTTGATAGTAAAAATTGAATGTCTTCTGTTGAATAGATAGCTTCTACAAGGAGTGATTCTTTGATTTCTTCAGGTAAGGGCGGCAGCTGGCTTTTAACTGTTTTAATCTCTTCTGCGCTAATTGCAATAGGCAGTAAATCTGGATCAGGAAAATAGCGATAGTCAAATTCATTTTCTTTGCTGCGTAGCGCGCGTGTTGTTTCCGTAATATGGCAAAAGGCGCGGGTTTCTTGTAAAAGGGGTTGCCCTGTTTCTAAAAGCTCTTGTTGGCGGTGTTGCTCAAAGGCAATGGCTTTTTCAATAAACCGAAATGAATTTAGATTTTTTAATTCTGTACGTACGCCTAATTTATCTGAACCCGCAGGCTTAATGGAAATATTAACATCACAACGAAACGAGCCTTCTTGCATGTTACCATCACAAATATCTAGGAAACGAACTAATTGGTGCAGGGTTTTTAAATAACTAATTGCCTCGTGAGCTGAGTAAATACAAGGTGTTGTTACGATTTCAAGCAAAGGCGTGCCAGCGCGATTTAAATCAATTCCGGTAAAGTCTTGATGCAATTCGTGGAGTGATTTTCCTGCATCTTCTTCTAAATGAGCTCTTGCAATCGTGATGGTTTTATAATCTTCTGGGCCAACTTCAATGGTTAATTGCCCATCGCTAATGATAGGCTTTTGAAATTGGCTAATTTGATACCCTTTAGGTAAATCAGGATAGAAATAATTTTTGCGTTCGAAATAGGATAAATCATTAATAGTGGCTTTTATTGCCAAACCAAATTGAATCGCCATAAGGACCGCTTGTTTATTTAACACGGGCAAAACACCAGGCAAGCCTGCATCAATTAATGATGTTTGTGAGTTAGGGGTTGCACCAAATGTGGTCGAGGCACCTGAAAATAATTTGGATTTAGTTTTTAATTGTGCGTGCACTTCAAGGCCAATTACTGTATCCCATGTCATAACTTATATTCCAGTTGGTTTAGCTAAATGCCAATGAGTCATTTGTTGATATTGATGCGCTACATTAAGTAGCAAGGCTTCACTAAAATGTTTTCCCATTAATTGCATACCAATAGGCAAGTTTGCTTTAAAGCCTACAGGGATGGAAAGTGCTGGGAGGCCGGCGAGATTAGCAGCGACGGTAAACACATCTGCTAAATAATTTTGTATCGGATCGGCGGCTGAGTGGCCTAACTTAAATGCACAAGTTGGAGTAGTTGGCCCTAAAATGACATCGACTTGTTCTAACGTGCTTAACAATTCTTGTTGAATGAGTCTTCTAGTTTTAAGTGCTTGTAGGTAATAAGCATCATAATAGCCTGAAGAAAGCACGTAAGTTCCAGTAAGAATTCGACGTTTTACTTCAGTGCCAAATCCTTCAGTGCGAGACTGAGTGATTAGCTCTTGTAATGTTGCCGCTTTAGTACTGCGATGCCCAAAACGAAGTCCATCATAACGAGCTAAGTTGGCAGAAGCCTCAGCACAAGCAATTACGTAATAACATGGAACCCACTGTGGTTGTAAGGATAATTCTAGCGGAATAATAATAGCGCCTGCTTGCTCTAAGAGTTTAATCGCTTTTTGTAGGGCATCTTGAATAGCCGTATCCATTTCATTTTGCAAAAAACAAGCAGGTAAGCCAATTTTTAAATTCTTTAATGAATTAGTTAAGGTCGCTGTGTAATTAGGTATGGGCTTATCTATGGATGTGGAGTCGTTGCTATCAAAGCCTGCCATAATTTGCAAAATTAAGGCTAAATCTTCGGCAGAGCGCGCCATGGGGCCTGCTTGATCGAGGCTTGAAGCAAAAGCAACCATGCCAAATCGTGAGGCTAAGCCATACGTTGGTTTTATGCCAGAAATACCACAAAAAGCAGCCGGTTGCCTAATCGAACCGCCCGTATCTGAGCCGGTGGCAAAAGGAATTAAACTGGCCGCAACCGCAGCCGCCGAGCCGCCTGAAGAACCACCGGGTACACAATCGATATCCCATGGATTTTTAACAGGGCCAAAGTAGCTGTTTTCATTACTCGAACCCATAGCAAACTCATCCATATTGGTTTTGCCTAAGGTAATGGCACCTGCTTGTTGCAGGCGATTTACAATGGTTGCTTGATAGGGTGATTGGAAATTAGCTAGCATTTTAGAGCCACAGGTCGTGGGTAGCTGATGGGTACAAAAGATATCTTTATGAGCAATAGGAATGCCAGTTAATTGCTTCGCATGCCCCGCCTGTATTAATTGATCCGCTTCTTTGGCTTGGATTAGAGCATAGTCTTCATTTAATGAAATAAAAGCATTTAATTCTTTATGAGCCTGAATGCGTTTAATATAGTGATTAATTAATTCGACGCTGGATATTTTTTTATTTTTTAAGGCATCAACGATTGATTGCAGCGAATCTAGCATATTATTGTCCTGTATCAACATCAACAAATTTAGGCACCAAATACAAATCATTTTCAAACTGCGGTGCAATGCTTGCTAATTCATCAATACAATTTTGCTCAGTGATTTCATCATCACGCAAGCGTTGTTTTAAATTTAGGGGATGAAACAGCGGGTGTACTTCGGCTGTATCTAAGCCTTGTAGTTGTTGAACAAAATCAATAATTGCATTAACTTCTAAAGCAAGCTTTTCCATTTCCTCAGTTTCGGGTTCAAGATAAGCTAAACGAGCTATCTTATGTAGGTCATTTTTAGAAATGGTCATCAAGCCTCCTGGTAAAAGCAAAAAGTATCACTTAAAATTTAGGAAGCTTGCTTTCTTTATTTGCAAGAAGTTCAGTTTACTTGGTTAACGAAACTAAATATAAAGCAGTTCCTAAGAGGTATATTATAGTGTTAATGCAAAATAAAACGCTAGGTGGTATTCACATTGAATGTGAAGAGCAGCCTTTGGCCTACGATAAAGCGATTGAACCATTATTAGAAAAATTAGACTCACAACGTGGCGCTTTATTTGCTTCTAGTTTCGAATACCCGGGACGTTATACTTGCTGGGATATTGGTTTTGTTAATCCACCGCTGGTAATTAGCTTGGTTGGGGCGCAAATCTGCTTACAAGCTCTAAATCAACGGGGTGAAGAGTTATTGGCTATTGTGCATAAGCAATTAGAGCAAACTGCAACGATTATCATTAGCTCTTATACCCCATATGCCTGTTATTTAGAAGTTAAATCCACCCAAGAAGTCTTTAGTGAGGAAGAGCGTAGCTTACAGCCTTCAGTATTTACCGTCATTCGTGAATTGCTAACCTTTTTTAAATTGCCCAATGATCCTTACTTAGGCTTGTATGGTGCTTTTGGCTATGATTTGATTTTTCAATTTGAATCTTTAGAAAGATGCAAAGAGCGCGCTGCTGATCAGCGTGATATGGTGCTTTATTTACCCGATGAAATTTATGTGGTGAATCATCGTAAAGAAGAAGCATTTGTTAGGCGCTATAATTTTCAATTTCAAGGTAAATCGACCCACTCATTGCCTCGTGAGGGTCAATATAAACCTTATGAATTTAAATATAAACCAACCGCGCTAGGCGATCACGAGCCTGGAGAATATGCAAAAATCGTTGAGACAGCCAAAGAGCGTTTTGCCTGTGGTGATTTGTTTGAAGTCGTACCAAGCCAAACTTTTTATGCTGCTTGCCATGAAAAACCTTCCGCGATTTTTAACCGCATGCGCAAAACCAATCCTTCTCCCTACGGTTTTTTTATTAATTTAGGTGAGGATGAATACTTAGTAGGCGCATCTCCCGAAATGTATGTGCGGGTACAAGGCCGCCGTGTAGAAACTTGTCCCATTTCAGGAACAATTAAACGCGGACAAGATGCCATTGAAGATGCTAAAAATATTCAGCTGCTTTTAGAATCGGAAAAAGAGTGCTCTGAGTTGACCATGTGTACTGATGTTGATCGCAATGACAAGTCAAGAATTTGTGAAGCAGGAAGTGTTAACGTGGTAGGGCGGCGCCAAATTGAAATGTACTCACGTTTAATTCATACCGTTGATCACGTCGAAGGCATACTGCGTGAAGGCTTTGATGCAATTGATGCTTTTCTAACCCATATGTGGGTCGTCACTGTGACTGGTGCTCCTAAATTGTGGGCCATGAATTTTATTGAAAAATATGAAAAATCACCGCGTCGTTGGTATGCTGGCGCAGTAGGTTGGTTTGGCTTTGATGGCAATCTTAATACGGGATTAGTGTTAAGAACCATGCGTATTAAAGAAGGCATTGCTGAAATTCGGGTTGGTGCAACCTTGCTGTATGATTCTATTCCTGAGGCGGAAGAAGAAGAAACGCGTCTTAAAGCCTCTGCTTTTTTAGATTTATTAACTAAGCCTAAGAAAAAAGAAGAAGTCATGTTAACTGATAAGCCAGGACTTAATAAAAAAGTATTACTGGTTGATCATCAAGATTCATTTGTACATACACTGGGTAATTACTTAAGGCAAACTGGGGCAGAAGTGCAAACGATTCGCAGCCTTCACGCTGTCTCTTATCTAAAAAATAATCATTATGATCTTGTCGTTCTTTCGCCAGGCCCTGGCAAGCCTGCTGATTTTAAGTTAGCTGAAACCATTGCAGCTGCTATTGAGCGCAAGATACCTCTATTTGGAGTGTGTTTAGGGTTACAAGGGATTGTTGAATATTTTGGCGGCCAACTGGCTATTTTGCCTTACCCAATGCATGGTAAAGCTTCTGAGATTAAGGTAACCGATAATACCGGTTTATTAGCAGAATTAGGCCCATCGTTTACTGCAGGTCGTTATCATTCGCTTTATGCGTGTAAAGATAGTTTTCCGCAAGAATTAAATATCATCGCCTCTAGTCAAGATGACGTAATTATGGGAATATCTCATCAAACATTGCCAATTTATGCCGTACAGTTTCACCCAGAAACAATTTTATCTTTACCTAAGCAAGCAGGAATGCGCATAATAAATAATTTAATGAAGATAATAGAAAATGGCCAATAAGATCCTGATTATTTATGCTATTTCAATTCTACTAGGAATTTTAGTTGGTATAGTAGGGTCTGTTTTTCAACTAGCTATTGAAGGTGCTAATTATTTATTAGCCCATATCATTCATTATGCCAGTGCTTTTCATATTCCACCCCAGCTTACTTCAGCTCTGTTATCGATGACTTTGGTTGTATTAGCGTTATTTCTAGTTAAGCGTTTTGCGCCAGAGGCAGGAGGTAGTGGTATTCAAGAGATCGAAGGTGCGCTATTACACGAGCGGCCAATCTATTGGCGGCGTTTATTACCTGTGAAATTTATTGGTGGGGTATTTGCGATTAGTTCTAGGCTATTAGTTGGTCGTGAAGGGCCAACGATTCAGATGGGTGGTAATTTAGGTGATATGTTAGGTGATCTGATGCATATCAAACAAGATAAGCGCGACACACTCGTTGCTGCAGGAGCGGCAGCTGGTTTAGCCACGGCCTTTAATGCGCCCTTAGCGGGTGTGTTATTTGTTCTAGAAGAAATGCGCAATCAATTTAATTTCAGCTTTACTAATTTTAAAATGGTTGCTATCTGCTGTGTAGCGGCTACCATCACATTGCGTTTTATTTTAGGCTCAGACCCTGCTATCCCTATGGATGTTTTTTCTACACCTAGTTTGGCTTCTTTAGGGTTTTTCTTTTTATTAGGCATCATTGTTGGGTTTGTAGGTTTACTATTTAATAAGGTGTTGATGTTTAGTTTATCTTTAGTTGATAATTTAAAAACGTCTGCGCACTTTATTTATGCCGCTGTTATTGGTGCGCTCGTTGGTTTTTTAGCAGTTTCGCACCTGCCTTTAGTTGGCGGGGGTTATGTCATTATTGAACAATCACTACATATATTTCCCACCTTTCCAGTTTTAATCAGTTTAATCATTTGGCGTTTCATGGGCACCATGGTTTCCTATATGACTGGTGTTCCAGGTGGTGTATTTGCGCCGTTATTAGCCTTAGGAACGTTACTAGGGCTCGCTTGCTTTGAGCTTTTTATTAGGCTTGCTCCCGATTTGGGTATTCATCCAGGAATGTTTGCAGTGGCTGGCATGGGTGCTTTATTTTCAGCCGCGGTCAGAGCGCCAATAACTGGCATTGTTTTAATCGTAGAAATGACCCAAAATTATTTGTTAATTTTACCTTTAATGGTTGCTTGTCTTACCGCAACTACCATTGTGCAGCTAGCCAATAACCCGCCCATTTACACGCAATTACTCGAGCGAACGTTAAGAAAACAGCAAGAAATGGCAGCGCCTTAAGTTTATTATTTAATGTATATTGGCTATCAGGTTTACAAGTAATTATATTTGGAAATCCTATAGCAGCATTTAAGCAGGCCCCCTTTAATCATTAATCATTCACAGCAAATTAAAACGCCATCTAAGAGTTAGTTTTCGCCTCCAAAATTTGTTTTTTACTGTTCATTACTCCATTCTTGTGGTTATAGTCCAATTAAACCGATTATATGGCGTAATGTTTAATTAATAATATAAATATATAAATTGGTGATTTAAAGTTGAATTGACGTGAAAGAAACATTTGAGCACACGGCCCTCGAAAAGCGTGATCGTATTAAAGTACAAAAGATAAAAACGGTACAGCACGGCTCTGCTAAAAAAATCACGATGCCATATCTAGATTGGCATATAGGCCCTCAACATCTAGATTTCAAGGAAAATAACCCTAGCTATAGTCGAGTGAATCGACCTTGTAAAACCTTAAGCATTGGTAATAAAGATTATTTACTTTATGCAGTATTAGGCGAAGGTAGTTTTGGTACAGTACATTTGGCACAAGACTGAGATACAGGCGAATGGCTTGCAATCAAGCAACCGAAAAAAAATGTAAAAATTAAGAAAGAGAAAATTGAAGAAGAAGCTCAATACCTTGAAAAGAAAGATAATTTAGTTTTCTATGATGAAAATACGCACAGTATAGGGATGAAATTATTAGACACACATGAATTATTTGATGCCATTTTTGAGGCTAGTCAAGCGTTTTCAATTTTAGATAAACTTATTATTGCTAAAAATGCCTTAGAAGCAATAGCACATCTACACCATGATGCTAGGCATATGGTTAAGCACGAGGAAGAAGAACGACAACTAGCTATTGCAAAAAAGATTTTAGGAGATCCGCAAAAAGTAAAGGAGCATGCAGATGCTCACGAGACAATTCAAGCTATCCTAGCAGCTAGAAGTCAGAAGCAGGGTATTCTCCATCGGAATATAAAACTCGAAAACCTGTATGTAAATGCGGCAACGCTTGCCGTAAAGCGCTGTGATTATGGGTTAGCAGCGAAGTTACCTTCCAGGGTGACTAAACCAAGCCTTAATTTAACCCTCGAAGAGGCGAAGACTCTATTAATCCAAGGTAAAGAATATTTACTTGATACGATTCTAAGTGAAGATAATTTCGGCTGTGTCTATTTAGCTCGAGATCAAGAGACAGGTGCATGGCTTGCAATCAGTAGGCCTTTAGAAAAGATAAGCAATAAGTTTATGGATACTGAAGCTATAATTCAAGAACTTATGGATGAGAACCAAATCTTAAGTCAAAAACCTAAAAAGAATAGGGACGATCGTAAGCAGATTAGAGAGAATGAGAAAATAATTCAAAAAATTTCAATAAATCAACGCCTTATAGCGAATAAAATTACAGATATTCAAGCCAAAGAAGTTAGGCAGCTTGATGAAAAAGCAAGAGAAATCAAAAAGACTATGAAACGTTATTAGAGATAGCTACCCCTGTAATTGAAGCACTCGAAGTTGAGAAGAATAACCTAGAGGACAAGCCACTCCGGGTACAATTTGAAGAAGCTATTAGCTTATTAGGGCAAAGCGATCAACCTATAAAAAAATTACTGGCAAAAGAGCCTATTTTATGTGTAGCTTTGCAAAAATATGTGAACGATGAGCGACTTCCTGACATTATTGAGCATTGGTATGAGGAACATATTGTGGAGGAGCGTGAGGAAAGTAATGAATCTGAAGATTATAGAAGCTCTCGTATGTCCTCATACTATGTTAATAAGTAGTAAAAAATTGTATAAACATTCATTCCTAATCACTGAGTAGCTTACAAAGCAATTATCAACAGTGCATAGCGCTATTTTATAGGCTTTTTCCTATGGTAATATGAAAGTCTATTTTGTAGCCCTTAAAATTAAGATAGTCTTTAAAATGATAGCGTCTTCGTAATTCTAGTAATTCAGCAGATTTGACAAGTAAAACATAATAAATCTTATGCTCAAATTGAGCACTTACAAGCTCTTGAATACTAAATTGATAAGTATTTCCTAATTCTTGTACACTTACACTGTGGAGTTCTTCAGGATAAATCACACTAATATGAGCGCCAATCCCATCTTGATTAAAATAATTAGGAAGGACGACTTGCGGTAAGCCTAATAAAGGGTAAAGGTGGTGAATATAATTATTATCTATATCGAGATAAACTAAGTTATTAGCTGAGATAGCAAGCTTTCCCTGCAAGGATAATTGAGCCGCAGTGCTCATCAGGCGAGGTGCTGTTAAATGCTTAATGATTGGTGTTTTCATAGATTACCTCTTTAATTCCACATCACTTATTTTCCTATCTGCGAAGATCCATTAGTCGGAAAATTTGCGCAGAATTCCTTAAACTTGTCATCTGCGTGGATAACTAAGCGATCAAAGCGACCTTGTAGCCTGGGTGAAACGAAGTGAAACCCGGGTTTAGGCCCTATGGGCCTGCGCCTAAGCTACGTTTATTTGTCTTAAATTAGCCATTTGATTTAGTACATTCGTTCGTCTTTGCGAGCGAAGCGAAGCAATCCAGCGCGGGTTTTGACAAACGCACTTGACTGGATTGCTTTACCTTTACTTCATAAAGGTTCGCAATGACTTAATTGTTCTAGCTTGGCTTTCTGCGCAACACTGTTGCATGTGAAGGACAAATGAGCCAATAACAATAGTATGATGCTGGATTATACGAATTCAATAGCCCACAAAAAAGATCGCTCGAATGTCTTTTTTATCCACTAAGCTATAATTAATAAAGAAAATATTAAAGCAACTTAAGCTAATAAGCTCTTAATTTGTGCAAAAAAGGTAAATTGTAATATAATTTAATTAAAACTTTAGCAAGGAAGCCATTATGAAAAGACTACTACTAGCCCTTGTTGTTGTTTCATCTTCTTTAGCTATGACTGGATGTGGTTTTGGCATGTTAGGCGGTGGATGCTGCCCTGATTATAGTGCCGTTTCTTATACCACAACGTCTTGTTGTAGTTCTAATTGGTAGAATTAAATAAAATAGAAGGCTCTCATTTGAGCCTTCTATTGACGTAATTCAACCACAGTCACATGAAGGGGTTTTTTGCTTATATTTAAGTCTTGATGAGCATTTCGCCCTTGTTCAACGCTCAAAAATACCGGCTTGCCTTTTTTAAGGGTAATGGTTTCTTCTTTACCTGTTTGATAGATTACTTTCATTTGTCCATTTTCGTCAGGAATGACAATTCTCGCAAATTCATGGGCATGTAGCGGTAGTTTTTGCTCGGGGCAAAGGGTTGTTTTCCAGACTTTAGTCACTTTATTTTCGATTAAAATTTCGCGCTTAGTTTCGCAATTGGCTGCGTATAACAAGTTAAATTGCCAGATAGCTAGAATAAAAGCAAATGCATATTTAGACATAGATTTTCCTTATAAATTTTTAATTTTCCGTTAACACTGCTGGAATTTCTGCGCGTATTTCTAAAAGCTGATTTTTCTCAGTAACAAAAACAACTTTCGGTTGATAATTTTGGCATTGTTGTTCTTCTAATTGAATAAAAGAAGCAATAATTATAATGTCTCCAGGTGTTACTAAATGGGCGGCTGCACCATTAACGCAGATGGCTGATGAAAGCGGTTCGCCTTCGATGGTGTAAGTTTCAAAACGTGTTCCTGCTGTTACATTCCACACATGTACTGCTTCATAGGGCAATATATTAGCTGCAGCAAGTAGCTCAGGGGAAATTGTTATGCTTCCTTCATAGTTAAGATCAGCATGAGTGACATGAGCACGATGAATTTTAGATTTTAACATACGGCGATAAGTCATTATAACCCTTTATAAAATGAATGAATTAAGTAATACTTATTGACTATTTTTTTAAGAAATTTGTAACGCTTAAGATTAATTAGCTTATTAGGATGCGTATTCATTTTAGTACTTATCCACATAATGCGTGATGTTAACCCACAATGAATTATTTATCATCCTTTTCGTGGCTTAATTTTATTGTAAAAGATAATATTTTTTCGTAGTAGCTTATTGAGCTTGAACTGAACAATCAATAACGTGTAAACTGAATCCAAATAATTTGTTAATTACTTACAGGGGCATCGTTTTGGCTAAGATAATAGTTGTCACCTCAGGTAAAGGCGGGGTAGGGAAAACCACAACATCTGCAGCAATCTCATCAGGTCTTGCGCTACAGGGCCATAAGACGGTTGTTGTGGATTTTGACATTGGACTTCGAAATTTAGATATCATTATGGGATGTGAACGCCGTGTTGTGTTTGATTTTATTAATGTTATTAATGGAGAAGCGAGTCTTAATCAAGCTTTAATTAAAGATAAACGTATTCCTCAGCTATGCATTTTACCTGCTTCACAAACTCGGGATAAAGATGCATTGACGCTTGAAGGAGTCGGTAAAGTATTACAAGATTTATCTCAGGATTTTGAGTACATTGTCTGTGATTCCCCTGCTGGAATCGAAACAGGCGCATTAATGGCTATGTATTATGCCGATCATGCTATTGTTGTAACTAATCCTGAAGTGTCGTCAGTACGGGATTCGGATAGAATTTTAGGTATTTTAGCAAGTAAAACTAAACGCGCTATTGACAATGCTGATCCTATTCAAGAGCATCTCTTATTAACACGCTATGATCCAATAAGAGTGGAAAAAGGGGAAATGCTCTCAGTAGAAGACGTTAAGGAAATTCTTGCTATTCCTCTTATTGGTGTTATTCCCGAGTCAAAAGCAGTATTAAAAGCTTCTAATACAGGTACACCTGTTGTTTTAGATGATGTGAGTGACGCAGGCCTTGCCTATCAAGATTCGATAGCACGCTTTCTAGGTGAAAGCCGGCCCATGCGCTTTATTAGTACGGAACGTAAAGGATTACTACGCCGGCTATTCAGTAAAAACAGGGAGGATGTTCCAGCATGAGTATATTTAGTTACTTAAAAAAACGAAATAGCACCGCATCTGTTGCCAAAGAACGGTTGCAAATTATTATTTCTCATGAGCGTACTCAACGGAGTACGCCAGACTACTTACCCAAATTACAAGAAGAAATACTTACAGTTATTGCTAAGTACATTCCAATAACGCGTGATAAAGTGAGTGTTAATCTGGAGCGCATGGGTGATAATGCTGTACTAGAATTAAATGTTACGATGCCAGATGAAGCACTTGAAGAAGTTTGAAGTTAAAATTTGCTTACACCAATATCATTTTCCTATCCCCATTTTAGTTTGGTAATCCATTAATTTATCTAAATAATGATAATTTTTGTCCAATTTTATATATTTTATGTAAAATGAGTGGGTGATTTGCCGTATTTTAACTTCTTATATTTTGTGAAACGCTGTTAATATGTTCCTTCACCCTGGCATTTGCTCAATGAAATTTTTATAGCTTATAACCTATTTGTTTAAAAATAGCATAGGCTAGTTTTTCTTCTTTTACTGCCATTTCATTATGCTTACTTATTTGATAATACTTCGCTAGAGTAAGATGGCATTTTCCTTCTTGAATTTTCATGTGCGTTTCTTTAGTAAGTATTAATGCTTCTTCCAGTAAATTTTTAATTTTTAATGGATTAAGTTTACTTTTTTTCAATGCTATTTCGGCAGACAGACGCTTTAACCAAGCCATATTTCCTTTTAAGTTTCTTTTTTCCGAAAGAGCTAAGGCATTTTGGATAAATTTGTCAGCTTTGGTAAGCTGGCCTGATAATAATAAGCCTTCAGCGATGAAGCCTACGCTATAGTTTGAGCTCAAATAATAACCCACTAACTCAATAGAGTTTTGTGCTTTTTCAAGTTGTTCTTTGCCTTCTTTCAATCTTTTAGTATTAAGATAAAGAAGGGCTAACGCCGCTTGGGCTAAAGGTAAAATAAGAAAAAAATTGACTTCTATGAGGTAATAAATAGCAAGGTGAAGGTATCTTTCTGCTGTAGAGGAAAAATCACCCTTTTGTACTAAAGCGGTACCTAGCGCTGTTGTTATCCCAGCAGAATAAATACTAGGCTCGGTAAGATTGAAGCAAGTACTATAAAATTCTATCTGTCTATCAAAGTCTAAAAAGGCGCCTGATGTCAATTGATTGATCATTAAAATGATAATGCCTACGTAACGAAAATTAAGCCTAAACTCAGGACAAAAAAAATCTTGACTGGCTTGCTGGGCAAGAAATGTTCTACCTATTTTTTGACCTTTTATGTAGTCACCACCTAAGGTATAGCGTAGGAGGAATGCAAAATCGACAAATTTCATTAAATCTTGACGTTTAGATTCTTTTGCATATTGGTTAGCTTTTTCTAAAAAAGGTTCAGCATGTTGTGGGCATGAAATACCCATAATAAAAGTAGCATAAGCGCCATATACTGCACACTTGACTGCTGGTCTCTTTGCCTCTACAGATAATTTTAATATTTTTTCTAAAATTGGCCCTTGTTCTTCGGGTAATCCTAAATGCAAATAAGCATGCATCATATCGATATGAACCATAATTAAGGAGTCAATAATACTGCTTTGATCTTTAATATAAGCAGCAGCTTCAATAGCTTGTTTTGAATATTGAATTGTTAGTTTGAGAGCATTAATAATGAATGTTTTTTCGGCGGCTTGTGCACAATAGTAAAATGCTTTTTCCCAGTGTTGCCCTAAATAAGCATGATTGGCCAGAATTTGTATTTTCTCTTTTTTTTGGTCTTCTGGTAAACACTCAAAGAATTCTAAAATTTTGAGATGGATTTGATGGCGTACTTTTTTTAATAACGTATTGTATAAAACTTCTTGAATTAAGGCATGGCTAAAAGAAAACTCCAAATCAGGATAAAGTTGGGCTTCATAGATATAATTGAGTGCGGTTAATTGATTTAAATTTTTTCTGGTTACCTTATTTTCAGTTGTTGATAATTGAGCAATTAAAGTATATGGAAAACGCTCACCAATGACAGAAGCAATTTCTAATAATTCTTTTTGGTGGGCAGGAAGCTTATCAATTTTTGTTTGTAGTAAAGCAAAAATACTTTCTGGTAGTTTACTACGTTTAGCGAAGTTCACTGTATCTAATTGATAATTACCTAAACGGCCAGTTAATAAGTTATCAGCAATTAATGAATCAATTATTTCTTGTATAAAAAATGGATTGCCGGAGCAAGCATGTAAAATATCTTTTTTAAGTGAATTAATGCTTGGATGAGTTCCTAAAATAATATCTGCTAGAGTTTTTAAATGCTTTTGTGGAATAGGTCCTAATTTAATAAGATGATAATTAGGGTTTTTTAGCCAGGTATCATTAAAACTAGGTCTATAAGTTCCTATTAAAAGAATTTTTAATTTATGAATTTCATTTAATAATAAACTAATAAAATTTTCAGTTTCATTATCTATCCAATGTAAATCTTCTATAATCAGGACTAGCGTTTTATTTGTACAAGCCTTAGTTAAAATAGCTATACCAATTAAAAATAAATATTTATGCTTTAATTGCGGGGCTAATTTTTCCCACGCTTTAGAATAACCACTGCTATTTAATAGGCTTAACGCTGCATCTGTAGCATAAGGAACAGTCAAATCTTTTGTGTAAGGGCATACTTTGTCATAAATATTTTCTGTCAGGTCGTCTTGATGAATGTCTAATAATTTTCTGAATAATTGCACGATTGGAAATAGTGTTACATTGCATAAATGAGAGAAGCCACCACTGTAAATGATCTGTAAGCTAGTATTATTATTTAGTAATTCATAAATAACGCGTGACTTTCCTTGCCCTGCTTCTGCTTCTAAGCAAACCATACTACCTTGTCCTGCTTCTGCTAAATCTAATAGTTCATTTAGTTTTTTTATAGTATCATTTCTTCCTACAAAAGGAGTAAAGGTAGGGCGATATTTTAGAGATATTAAATTGCTTTCATCTTTTATTCCTTTTAGCTTAAACACTTCTACTGGTTCACTAAATCCTTTAATAGTTATTCTTCCAATAGATTCAACCTCAACGGCGTCTTTTACTAAGATTAAAGTATGTTTGGTAATTTGTATGTTACCTGGCGTTGCTGTCTGCTCCATTCGAGCTGCAAGATTTACCGCAGCTCCGGTAATGTCATATTCTAAGTGTTGCTCGCTTCTGCCTACAACATCCATCAGTATTTCACCTGAGTTAAGTCCAACCCTGATTTTAAGTCCCAAAGGCAGCGCATTAAGTTGAGTTTGCATGAAGTTCGCTGCTAAGCAAGCACGGAATGCATGATCTTCAAGTGCTTGTGGTGCTCCGAAAATAGCGACGATGCCATCACCGGCCGTATGAATAATAGTTCCACTGTATTGATAGACTGCATTTAACATTTTTTCTATAGCAGGACTTAGTAAGTTTCTAGCTTCTTCTGGATCTAGATTTGAAATGGCTGAAGTGGATTCTTTAATATCAGCAAATAAAATTGACACATGTTTTTTAATTGCCTCAGAATCCTTTCTATTAGCCATAGGTTGAATTGGCTTAGGTTGGGTTACCAGAGAAGTTCCACATTCACCGCAAAAATTGCTGTCTAGGCTGCATTCTTTATGGCAATTTGGGCAAGTTTTTGTCACCCTAGTAGGTGTGCCACACTGGGGACAAAATTTTTGCTCCTGCAGTATAAAATGACACTGATTACAGTACATTTTCATTCCTAAAACAGATTATCTATTTAAGAATAGCTTAGCGTATCAACTCCATCTTTTTAATTGAAATCCCGTATAATGGCTTTACATTTTACGGGATAAGCTGCTTTTCCTTATAGGAATTAACGTATTATCTCTGCTTCATTTGATAAGTCATCATAGCTTAATACGTTTTTTTTAGACTTGATAATTACAGAATTACTTGGAATACGGCGTAATTCATCGTCGCTAAAATCATCTACTGCAATGACTTCTTGCCTTGCTAATTCTGCTTCTTTTAATTGAGCTGCTTCACTGGCATTTAAAATACCTACTTCTTCAGCTTCAGCAATTTGCTCAAGTAGTGATAGGGCATGTAAGTGACCTTCACGAGTTGCTTTTGCAACTTTGCGCTCCAGCGTTTCAACAGCACAAATTTTCTTAAACGTAGCCTCTAAGCGCCCAATAGGACAATTTGGTAAGGACTCGGTAAACGTAGTTGTTGTTAGCCTCGTGCGTGCCTCGCTAGGCTCAATCATCAGCTTAGCTAATTGACGGCCAAGCTTATCAGCTGATTTTTGTCTAAGATTGCCAAAAGGTTGTAAAATCAATTTTAAAAAAATGCGCCCCCACGTTTTTGGAAAATTGGTAATAACACCACGTAAGGCGACTTCACACTCATAGAGCAATTGCTGACAACACCATTCAACTAAGGGTAAATCGGTTAAAGGCTCGCCATCTGTTTGAAACCTTTTTAAAACAGCTGACGTTAAATATAAGTTGCTTAACACATCGCCTAAGCGAGCAGATATTTTTTCCCGACGCTTAAGATCACCGCCTAAAATAGCCATACAAAAATCTGCGGTAAAAGCTAAATTAGTACTGTACCGATGAATGAGTTGGTAATAGCGTTTAGCATGGCTTTGTGGCGCATAAGTAAAATGGCCATCGGTGAAAATAAATATAATGGATTTAACTAGATTAGCTAATGTAAACCCAATATGACCCCAAAATGCTTTATCAAAGGCTTGAATATTTTGTTGACGAACACTTTCTAGCTCTTGAAAAACATAAGGGTGACAGCGAATGGCACCTTGACCAAAAATGATCAGGCTACGGGTTAAAATATTAGCACCTTCAACCGTAATACCAATGGGTGTATTTTGAAAACCGCGGCCGATGTAATTTTTAGGGCCTAAGCAAATACCTTTCCCGCCATGAATATCCATCGCATCAATAGCGACTTGGCGTGCTCTTTCTGTTGTATGATATTTTAAGATAGCGCCTGCTACGGAGGGTTTTTCACCGTGATCAATTGCTGCAGCAGCAAAAGCTATTCCGGCTTCAATTAAATAAGTATTACCGGCAATACGTGCTAAAGGCTCTTCAATCCCTTCAAAATTGCCTATTGCCTGATTAAATTGTTTGCGAACTCGCGAATAAGCGCCACTTGCCAGTGCTGCTGCTTGCGAGCCTCCTCTAGCGCTGGAAGGTAAAGAAATAGCTCGGCCAGCACTCAAACATTCCATTAACATACGCCAACCATGACCTGCCATAGCAGCGCCACCAATTAAGCAATCAAGTGGCATAAAAACATCTTTGCCTTGAGTGGGGCCATTTAAAAACCCAGTATTTAATGGAAAATGGCGTCTTCCTTTAATAACGCCTGGCGTATTCGCTGGAATAAGGGCACAACTAATACCAACGTCATAACCGTGGCCTAATAAATTATCTGGATCAAACATTCTAAAGGCAAGGCCAATGACTGTGGCTACAGGGCATAAAGTAATATAACGCTTGTTCCACGTTAAACGCAGCCCCAACACTTCTTTTCCATCAACAACCTGTTTGCAGACTATGCCAGTATCAGGAATGGACGCGGCATCTGAGCCTGCATTTGGCCCTGTTAAAGCAAAACAAGGGATTTCTAATCCTATCGCTAGGCGTGGTAAATAATATTGTTTTTGTTCTTCAGTGCCATATTTTAATAATAACTCAGCAGGCCCTAGCGAGTTAGGAACAGAAATCGTTGTAGCAGCACTGATAGAGCGTCCATAAACACGCGCTAAGATAAATGCTTGGGCGGTCGCTGAGAATTCAAGGCCACCATATTGTTTAGGAATAATCATACCAAGGAAACCTTTTTCCTTAATAAATTCCCATACCTCAGGTGGAAGATCCGTGCGATTGTGAGTAATATCCCATTCATCTAGCATGCGACATAATTCATTAACAGGCCCATCTATAAAGGCTTGCTCTTCTGCTGTTAATTGTACAGTAGGTAAGCTTTGTAATTTATCAAAATCAGGTGCCCCACTAAAAATATCAGCCTCCCAACTGACGGTACCTGCTTCTAATGCTTCCCGTTCTGTGGCAGACATAGTAGGCATGGTTTTACTGATTGCTTTGAATAAGTAGCGAGAAACCAATTGGGTGCGTAAAACTGGAATAGAAAAGAACAATAAAATGGTAAATAGGGTGATTAAACTGACTGCAAGTAATAAGGAATGAGAACTAAATTGCCATATTAATAAAGCAACGACTGCATAGCTAATAGTCCAGACAATCATGGATGCTTGCTTACTTAGCAAGAAAAGTATTGCTGCTATGGTAGCAATAAACCCTAAACTAGACACCACAATTTCTCTCCTTTTAATATAATCTAGTAATCGTTACTTTTTTAATACTATGGTAATAGTATATACCCATTCAACCTGAAAGTACGGGATTTCTACTATTGCTTTTTCAATTAATAAAGACTAAAAAGCGCGCAATAGATCTAAGTATTCAATACATTTAAATCATTAAGTATGATAAAAATTTGTCTCGCTATGGCATTTGGATCTTCCATAGGGAGCATGTGTGTTCCTTTCATGGGGTAACATCTAATATCATACTTTTTTTTCATGTAGCGCAAGTCTAAACGATCAATTATATTGCTTTGCTCACCATAAATTAGGGCTGTTGGTACAGTTAGCAAGCCTTCATAACGTGGTAAATCATGCGGGATAGTGCGAAAAATTAAATATTCAATAAAACGATTAAAGCATAGCCTATAACCTTTTTCAGTTTTTTTAAAACCAAAATCAATGTAATCTTGCAAGCATGCCTCATTAAACGTTTTAAAAAGCGGCTTACTTCTTAAGTACGTGATAAGTTCACTTTTATCTTTCCATAAAAATTGGCGTTTCTTAGCACGACGTGCAGGCGTTACTTTATCAATTAGACCAAGCATTTTCGCAAGACCAACGAGCGTTGATTTAAGCCGCCCAAGCAGCGGGGAATCAATCATGATGACAGCCTTAAATAGGCTAGGCACTTTGATAGCTGCAAGCAGGATTAAGACACCGCCAAAGGAATGCCCAACCCCAATGATTGGTTGAGAA
The DNA here is from genome assembly GCF_900452395.1 of Legionella beliardensis. NCBI lineage: Bacteria > Pseudomonadati > Pseudomonadota > Gammaproteobacteria > Legionellales > Legionellaceae > Legionella > Legionella beliardensis. Next base: position 2,051,613 of record NZ_UGNV01000001.1, on the reverse strand, counting down.
AATTTACCCTGGACAGTTACTATTAATTCCTCGACTAAATAATCCCAATTTTCAGTCACTGGGAATTTTGGATTATGACCAATTTTATCGATATAGCTGCAATGGAAATGTTTTTCTAGCGCAAGAAATAATTGTCGATAACAGGCAGAGGGAAAACCATTTCCATGGGCAAAGAAAATGGTATCTTTCACGCCGTTACCAGCTTGTTACTGTCTCGTTTTAACGAGAGAACAGCGTAGCTAAAATACATGGCAACTAAAGAGACTAAAAATAAGCCTAGCCCCATAAACATCCAGTCAAATGCTAAAATAATCATGAGAGCCGCAAGATGAGGCGTAGCTGCAACGATTAAAAGCCGAAATGCTTGTTTATAAGATAACGAAAATCTAAATATTGCTAAAGAGACAACTTGCGCGAGCACAGCAATGACTAAGAAAAAAACTAAATACATAAAAAACAAGGCTAAGACGACAGTAGGATAAATAATGACTTGTGATATTAATTTAAGATTACCAATACCTGCCGTGCTTATCCATTGATTGCTATCAAAATATTGATTCATATTTGGATTAAACACAGCCTCATTGATCTGCAGATTTTGGGTCTTATTACTCTTACTAATCAATGGCTGTGGATCAGGCACGCGGTAAAATAACCGGTCTTTTACAATTAATATGGACAAATCAGGGAATTTTTCATCAATTTTATTGATAGTTCCGGTTGTATCAATGATAGCAATCACTTTACCGGAATTATTTTTAATAAAATAAGGCATTGGCTTGTCAAGCGACACAATACCATTTTGAATGTAAAATGGAGGTAGGCTTTTTAAGGGAAGAATAATTTGCTTATTAAAATAGTCATCGAAGTTAAGAATAAGACGTAATGAAAAAGGGAGGGCTACAATTAAAAAAACTAAAAACAAATAAAGCAGTGAAAAACCTTTCCAGCGCCTGCCCACATCTACATATAAACGATTGCTAAAAAATGACAAGTATAAAGCCTGTAGGTAATTATAATGCGGCTCATCAATATCACGTAGCGTTGTTGTCTGCGCATCAGTCATGCCACCCTCCTATACGTAATCCAGTTTGTTGCTGGAATAAGTTTGCTTTATTAACAACGGGCTTAACTTTAATTATTTCCTTATTTATGATTGTTTCAGCAGACGTTTTAATCGTGAAGCGATGATTATCATGTAAGCTGTAAGCATGAATCAATTTATCAGCTCCCATATTATCAATAAATGAAACCCTTACTTCAATTGTATCATCAGATTCATCAGTAATGTGTAAATGTTCAGGACGAATGCCAATAAGCACGCTTTCATTATCCATCATCGGTTGATGCTCATCAGGCCAAGGAAAATCAAATCCGAAATTAGTTTGTATTTTTTTCTGATGAGTATTTAATTTGCCTGGTAAAAAATTAACGGGATATAAGCCAATATATTCGGCAACAAAGATGGAGGCTGGCTTTTGATATAGTAATTGTGGTGAACCAAATTGTTCAACTTTGCCATTATTTAAAACTAAAATACGAGCAGCCATGGTCATGGCTTCAACTTGATCGTGCGTGACATATAAGCATGTTGTGTTTAGCTCTTGATGTAGTTTTTTAATCTCATGGCGCATTTGAGCACGTAATTTGGTATCAAGATTAGACAAAGGTTCATCAAATAAAAAAACAGCAGGCGAGCGCACAATAGCGCGTCCCATGGCAACGCGCTGGCGCTGCCCTCCTGATAAGGCTTGTGGTTTACGTTGGAGATAATCTGAAAGATGCAATAAAGCAGCCACGTCTGTTACCCGCTGTTTTATGGCCTCTTTTTTCATACCACGTAATTTTAAACCATAAGCCATGTTGTCATAAACAGTCATATGCGGGTAGAGCGCATAACTTTGAAAAACCATTGCCATATCACGCCGATGCGCTGGTGTTTCATTAACACATTCATTATTAATAAGAATGCGCCCGCTACTGACTTCATCTAATCCAGCTACAAGTCGCAATAACGTCGACTTACCGCAGCCGGAAGGCCCAATCACCGCAATAAATTCACCACGTTCAATAGTAAGATTAATATGATTAAGAATCGTTTGCTGACCGTATTGTTTACAAACATCGATAAGATTTACTGTGGCCATTAGTGCACTAACCCCTTTTCAAACCAGCGCTGCATCACTATTACAACAAGACATGGTGGTAACATGGCTAATAATGTAACACACATAATATAGTGCCACTGAGGAATTTGATCAGCGACACCGGCTAAGTAGCGAATCCCCATAACGACTGTTGCCATGTTTGCATCTGTGGTCATCACTAACGGCCACAAGTATTGATTCCAACCATAGATAAAAAGGATAATAAATAAGGCAGCAATTTGGGGTTTACTAATTGGGAGAAGCATATCAAAAAAGAACCGCCATGGGCCTGCACCATCTAATCGAGCTGCATCTACTAATTCACTAGGTATGGTTTTAAAAAATTGACGAAATAGAAACGTGGCTGTTGCTGAAACCATCAAAGGAAAGGTGAGTCCGCTAAAGGTGTTTAACCATTTAAACGAGGCAACAACTTGGAAAGTAGGAACTATTCTTACTTCCACAGGCAGCATCATGGTTGAAAAGATAAGCACAAACAACAACTTTTTGAAGGGCATATCAAAATAAATAAAAGCATAGGCACTGCAAAGCGCCATGATTATTTTCCCGACAGCAATTAATAAAGCCATAATTAAACTATTAATCAGTAAGTGCCAAACTGGCTGGCCACCGGTAGAAGCAATTCCTTGCGTTAAAACGATTTTTAAATTATGCCATAAGAGGGGGCCTGGCCATATTGGCATAGGCACTTGCATTAAAGCTCCGCTTGAGTGGCTTGCTGCCACCAAAGCTAAATATAGAGGAAAAAATAATAATATAATGAAACTGGCTAATAAAATATGATTAAAAAGTCTATTGGCTAATCTCATGTGTAATGAACCTTCTTTTCAAGATAATGAAATTGGATATAGGTTAGACTAATAACAATAGCCATTAATAAAATCGACTGAGCAGCAGAGCTTCCTGGATCCATGCCTACAAAGCCGTCTTGATAAACTTTGTATATTAACGTGCTTGTACTATTTTCAGGCCCACCTTTAGTTAGAACATCAATGATGCCAAAGGTATCAAAACAAGCATAAATAAGATTCATAATTAATAAAAAGAACGTAGTAGGGGATAACAAGGGAAAAATAATTTGCCAAAATCGGCGCCAACCACTTGCACCATCTAAAATAGCAGCTTCAATAAGGGATTTAGGAATAGCTTGCAGGGCTGCGAAAAAAAATAAAAAATTATAACTAAGCTGCTGCCAACTGGCAGTAAAAATAATAACTAGTAATGCCTGTTTAGGGTAGATTAAATAATTAAAATCATAATTAAAATAATGCAGCCCTGCAGTCAACCAGCCTATAGTGGGTTGGCAGAGAAACCGCCACAAAATGGCTGCAATGGCTGGCGCAACAGCATACGGCCAAATAAAGAGCGTTTTATAAAGTTGCTGACTTTTACGCCGTTTTTGAATTAAAGTTGCTAGAAATAATCCTAATGTTAAGGTAAGAAAAGTAATAAAGAAAGCGAGTAAAAGGGTTACCGTGACTGCTTTTAAAAAAGCGGGATCAGAGGCTAAATCAATAAAATTAACCAATCCTGCAAACTGCGTATGAAGACCAAACGCGTCACTAAACATAAAGGCTTGCACTAAGGCATTAAAAGCAGGCCAAATGAAAAATATTAAGGTTAATAAAACTTGAGGGGCTATAAAAAGCACGATCAATTTTTTTGAAGGAATATATTTTGACATCTGCAGTGCTATTGCTGAGCTGAACAAAAAGTATATACCGTACCACCTAGCTTTTGCGAGACACTAAGTAAAGGATTTTATTATTTGGAAGTTATTATAATGTTCAATTAGTATGTATAATTCTTATTTTTTATAAAAATTGATATAAAAGTTTATTATTAAACCAATAGAATTTGGCTATAACAACTCGTTGCCTACAGCTTATAATTTACTTATAAATGTATTTTTATTGGTAACTTGATTAAAATTTTGCTAGACTATGCGGTTAATTAACTGCAGGAGCTCGATTATGTCGCTTTCTATTCTGCAACAGGCATTGACTTTCGATGATGTATTGTTAGTTCCTGCCCATTCGCAGGTACTCCCCAAAGAAGTTATATTAAAAACGCAATTAACGCGGGACATTCAATTAAACATTCCTTTAATTTCTGCGGCCATGGATACGGTGACTGAGGCACGCCTTGCGATTGCAATGGCTCAAGAAGGTGGGATAGGGATTATTCATAAAAATATGAGTATCTTGGCCCAGGCAGAGGAAGTTCGCAAGGTTAAAAAATTTGAAAGTGGGATGGTTAAAGATCCTATTTATGTTGCGCCCGACTTAACCGTGAAAGAATTACTCAATGTGATGGCCAAGCATAGTTTCTCAGGTGTTCCTGTGGTTGATGGCAATGCATTAGTAGGTATTGTTACCAGTCGTGATATTCGCTTTGAAACTAATCTCTCTCTACCTGTTTCAGCAGTCATGACGCCTAAAGAGCGTTTAGTCACCGTCAAAGAAGGCGCCAGTCGTGAAGAAATTCGAAGTCTCCTTCATAAGCATCGCTTAGAAAAATTACTTGTGGTCAATGATGCATTTAATTTACGCGGCTTGATTACCGTCAAAGATATTCAAAAGGCGAAAGAAAATCCCTTTGCTTGTAAAGACGCCGCTGAGCAATTACGTGTTGGTGCGGCTGTAGGTGTTGGTGAAGGGACGGATGAGCGGGTGGCTGCTTTAGTAGATGCTGGTGTCGATGTCATTATTGTCGATACAGCACATGGCCATTCACAAGGTGTATTAAATAGAATTGCTTGGATTAAAAAGAATTTTCCTAAGGTGCAAGTAATTGGTGGTAATATCGCAACAGCCGCTGCCGCACGGGCTCTTATGGAAGTCGGGGCTGACGCGGTTAAGGTAGGGATTGGCCCAGGCTCTATTTGTACCACTCGAATTGTAACAGGCGTGGGCGTGCCCCAAATTACCGCTATTTCTAATGTCGCTGAAGGTTTAAAAGGTACAAATATTCCTATTATTGCTGATGGTGGTATTAGGTTTTCTGGGGATATGTGTAAGGCCTTAGCAGCCGGTGCCAATACCGTGATGCTTGGTAATCTTTTTGCAGGTACCGAAGAGTCACCTGGTGAACTTGAATTTTATCAAGGCCGAACGTATAAAAGTTATCGTGGTATGGGGTCAATTGGCGCAATGGCACAAGCACAAGGCTCAAGTGATCGCTATTTCCAAGATTTAACACAAGGTAGTGATAAATTAGTTCCTGAAGGTATTGAGGGACGTGTTGCTTATAAAGGGCCTGTACAGGGTATTATCCATCAAATGATTGGTGGGTTGCGTTCTTGTATGGGTTATACCGGATGTGTGTCTATCGACGCGTTGCATGAAAACGCAGAATTCGTGCGCGTCACGAATGCCGGTATGCGTGAATCTCACGTTCACGATGTGAATATTATTAAACAAGCCCCTAACTACCAGGTTGATGATTAGTAATGACGACAATTAAACGACAGCCTTTGCTGATTCTTGATTTTGGCTCTCAGTATACCCAATTAATTGCTAGACGAATTCGGGAGATGGGAGTCTATTGCGAAATTCATGCATTTAACATGACTGACGAGGCTTTCAACGCTTTATCGCCCTGTGGCATTATTTTGTCAGGCGGGCCAGCAACAGCCACAATGCATTCTACGCCTAGAGCGCCAGATTGGGTTTTTGCAGCGAATGTACCTGTGCTAGGTATATGCTATGGCATGCAAACAATGGCAGTCCAACTTAGCGGTGAAGTACAGTCTTCTTTAGTACGCGAATTTGGCTATGCTGAACTTCGCCTACATGGCCATTCTAAATTGCTCAATAATATTGAGGATAGAACGACGTCGGCTGGTGACGCATTACTCGATGTGTGGATGAGCCATGGCGACAAAGTCACCATGTTGCCGCCAGGTTTTAAAGTCATTTGTGAAACACGCAATGCACCAATAGCAGGTATGGCAAATGAGGAGCGCGGCTGGTACGGCGTGCAATTCCATCCAGAAGTTACCCATACTACGCAAGGTTTAAGAATTCTTGAGCGTTTTGTTATTGACATATGCGGAGCAAAAGCGGATTGGACGCCAAACAATATTATTGACCAAGCTATTTCTTCAATTAAAGAGCAAGTAGGGTCTGAGCATGTTCTATTAGGCTTATCAGGCGGTGTTGATTCGTCAGTGGTAGCTGCTTTATTACATAAAGCCATTGGAGATCAGTTAATCTGTGTATTTGTAAACACAGGGTTATTACGTTTAAATGAATCAGAGCAAGTTTTAACCATGTTTGGCCGTCATTTAGGTATTCGTATTATTGCTGTTGATGCCGAGGAAAGGTTTTTAAATGTCTTAGAAGGGATTAGCTGCCCTGAACAGAAACGAAAAATTATTGGCAAAACCTTTATTGATGTGTTTGATGATGAAGCGTTTAAAATTCCAGAAGTCAAATGGTTAGCTCAAGGTACTATTTATCCTGATGTGATAGAGTCTGCTGCAACGCACACCAAGGAGGCTGCGGTTGTCATTAAGTCGCATCATAATGTGGGCGGCTTGCCGGATACGTTAAATTTGAAGTTGCTAGAACCAATTCGTGAATTGTTTAAAGATGAAGTAAGAAAAATTGGTTTAGAATTAGGTTTACCTTATGACATGGTTTATCGTCATCCTTTTCCCGGCCCAGGTTTAGGCGTGCGTATTCTTGGCGAAATCAAAAAGGAATATGCTGATATTCTGCGCCGCGCCGACGCTATTTTTCTAGAAGAACTATACAATGAAGGGCTATATCATAAAGTTAGTCAAGCGTTTGCAGTCTTTTTACCTGTTAAAAGCGTTGGCGTGATGGGTGATGGCCGCCGTTATGATTTTGTGATTTGTTTGCGAGCAGTTGAAACGATTGATTTTATGACAGCTCATTGGTCACATCTGCCCTGGGAATTCTTAGGCCGAGTTTCTAATCGTATTATTAATGAGGTTCCAGGTGTTTCACGAGTGACTTACGATATTTCAGGTAAACCACCAGCGACCATTGAATGGGAATAAATGATCACTATTGGATGCAACAGGCCTATGAGCAAGCTCTTAAAGCATATCATTTAAATGAAGTACCCGTTGGTGCTGTGCTGGTTATCGATGAACAACTTGTGAGTGGTAGCTACAATCGGGTCATTACTGATAGTGACCCCAGTGCGCATGCAGAAATGGTTGCCTTACGAAAAGCAGCGCAAGCTCTAGGCAATTATCGTTTAACCCAAGCAACCTTGTATGTCACCTTAGAACCCTGTGCTATGTGTGCAGGTGCTATAGTGCATGCGCGAGTTGCAAGGTTAGTATTTGCAACGCGCGATTTTAAAGCTGGTGCAGCGGGCTCTGTTTATAATTTATTAAAGGGTTATCCTCTAAATCATCAAGTGCAAATTGACGAGGGTATCTTGGAAAAAGAATGTGCCCAATTATTGCACCAATTTTTTAAAATACGTCGTTAAAATTCGGTGCTAAGTTCTTTTATTAGCAGTTTTTGCAATAACTCTTTTTCACTTAAGCTAAGTAAGGCGTCCGTTTTTGTTGAGATATAAAAGGTATCCTCTGCCTTCTCACCAGCAGTTACAATTTTAGCATTATGCAGATGAAGATTAAGCTTAGTAAAAACACGACTAACATGGGCTAACAAGCCTGGCCTATCAGCAGCGACTAAAAATAAACGTGTATAAAGAAATTCATCATTAAAGCTAATTTCCGGTTTAATTTTGAAATGCGCTAATGTCCGTGAGAGCCGATGCTTGGCTATTCTAGGTAGATCTTTGGTATTACCTAAGCGTTTAGTTAATTCTTGCTCAATTAATTGCATTCTTTGTTGATCAAGAAATGCTTGATGTTGCTCGTTTAAAATAATGTAAGTATCTAAGTCAAATTGATTATCACAAGTTAAAATAATAGCTTCTTGAATCGTGGTGTGATGATTACTTAATACCGTCGTAGCAATAGTAAACCTATCATCTCGATGAGGCATATAAATAAATACCTCAATGCCACCGCGATTATAATGAGGCAAAATGAGTACTAACGGGTAGCTTTGGCAGGTTAATATGGCTTTAGTATGAACAGCAATGATGTCAGCTGATTCATGCAAAAAATACTTAGGCTTAAAGGATGACCAAAGTTGTTCAACCGCGGCTTGGGTAAATCCTTGTTGTTTTAATAGAGTTAATGCTTGCTGTTTTCTGGCATCAATGAGCTCATTCTCGTTTAAAAGTGTTTCTTGTTGTTGAAATGCTTCAGTAGCTGCTCGATGTAATTCTTTTAATAAGGAATCTTTCCAGGTATTCCATAAGCGTTGGTTGGTAGCACAAATATCAGCAACTGTTAACAAGTAAAGGTAGTCTAAATAACTCGGTTTAGGAAACATCATACAGAAATGCTGAATTGTTTTAGGATCATAAATATCCTGACGTTGTGCCGTGTGTGACATTAATAAATGATGTTTTACCAGCCAGACAAGTAAATTCGCATCGTCTTGACTTAATTGATGTTGAGAAGCAAATTCTTGTGCTTCATGGGCACCTAATTCAGAATGATCGCCACCTCGGCCTTTAGCAATATCATGAAACAACGCTGCTAAATATAAGATTTCACGTTTTTGTATCGTAGCCATTAGCTTAACGGCTAAAGGAAATTGATTAGCATAGTTTTTATCTAAAAAGCGGCATAAATTACGAATAACGAAGAGAGTATGCTGATCAACCGTATACACATGAAATAAATCATATTGCATTTGCCCGGTAACAGCAGCAAAGCAATCTAAATAATGGCTTAATACACCATATTTATTCATATAATTTAAAGCGTCAAATAGATTAATGCCTTCCTTAAAAATGGCTAAAAAACATTGCCTGGCTGCTGTTGAGTTACGGAAGTTAGTTCCTATTAAATAAAGATATTGTCTAATTAAACGTATCGTACTAGCACGCACGCCAACAATAGTGGGGCATTTAGCAATCCATAGGAATAATTCAAGTAAACAAGTAGGGGTGGTTGAAAACACTTTAGTATGCTTAACTTCAATAAATTGATTAGACAGTTGAAAGTAGGCATTTAATGGTTTTAATTGTTGTTTTTCTTTATGAATAATTGTTTCTGAAAACCATTGTAAAAGCATTTCATTAATTTCACGGCTACGCTTAATCGCTTGAAAATAAGCTTTCATAAATTGCTCAATTGCTAAGGAATGAGGCTTATCCTGATAGCCAAATAAAGCAGCCAGTTTAACCTGATAGTCAAAAAGTAAACGTTCTTCTGGTTTTCCTGCTAAGGCATGTAAAGCAAAGCGAACTCGCCAAAGGAAATGCTGGCAATTAATTAATTCTTCATATTCCTTATCAGTAATAAAATTAAAATTAATGCCATCTGCCAATTTTTTAATATTAAAATGACGCTTACTAATACTCAGTAAAATTTGAATATCTCGTAACCCGCCTGGCCCATATTTTACATTAGGCTCTAAATTAGACGCTGTTTCGCCATATTTTTGATAACGTTGATGTTGTTCTTGTTGTTTAGCAAAAAAGTATTGCTCGCTTGGCCACATGTGTAGCGTATGGGTTTGATAGTGTAATTCCTCCATTAATTTACTATGGCCGCATAATAAGCGCATGTCTAAAATACTAGAAATGACACTAACATCTTGGCTGGCTAAGTCAGCGCAAGCCTTAACTGTGGTGATTTGATGACTAATACCAAAACCATTATCCCAGCAATTTTGGATAAAAGCTTGTGCATGCAATAATTGTGCATCTGTTAGGGCATTGGTATGCAGTAATAGAATATCGATATCAGAGTGGAGTTGTAATTCTTGGCGTCCATAGCTGCCAAGGGCGATGAGACAGAAGCAATCATCTTGGTGGAGATAATTTTTTTGAAATAGAGTTAACAGTGATTGATCAATAAAATTAACTAATTTCTGAGCTATCGTAATGATATTTTTTTTAGCATTAAATTGCTGGACTAACTCTTCTTTAAATTGTTTTAAAGTAAGCTTAAAAGGATAATTATCGTTCTTCATCGCGTAATGTTAAAATTTCGACACCACTGGAAGTGACTAAAAGCGTGTGCTCCCACTGTGCCGATAAACTATGATCACGCGTTACCACTGTCCATTTATCTGGTAATAAACGCGTGTGATGCTTGCCTAAGTTTACCATAGGCTCAATGGTAAAAGTCATTCCTTCACGTAGCATTTCACCTGTACCCGGTGTGCCATAATGCAGAACTTGTGGGTCTTCGTGAAAGATAGCGCCTATGCCATGTCCACAGTAATCGCGTACGACCGAGCAGCGATTTTTTTCTGCATGTTGTTGAATAGCATGGCCTATATCACCAAGTTTTACACCTGGCTTGACTAACTCTATGCCAATAAAAAGGCATTCATGGGCAATTTTAACAACGTGACTACCTTTTACAGTTGGTTCGCCAACACAAAACATTTTGCTGGTATCACCGTGATAGCCATTTTTAAGCACCGTGACATCAATATTTAATATATCGCCATTTTTTAAAATTTTTTTGCCAGGGATGCCATGGCAAACAACGTGATTAATTGAGGTACATATGGATTTGGGAAAGCCATTATAATTGAGAGGCGCTGGTATTGCCTGTTGAGTGTTGACAATATAATCATGGCAAATGGCATCTAACTCATCTGTTGTTATCCCTTCCTTAACATAAGGCCCAATCATTGTTAAAACTTCGCCTGCTAAACGCCCAGCTACGCGCATTTTTTCAATTTCTTCTGGAGTTTTAATAGTGACTGCCATGATTTAAATCCACAAATAGAAATAATAGTTACTAAGTTCAAACACATTAAGCATCGTAAGGTCCAATTTTATATTACTTTAGCCTAAAGAGCAGTAAATTATATAAAATATAATCTTTAAATTTGTATCACACTTAGCGTGATTAAATCGATTATGCCATACTTAAGTATAGAGTATGGCATAACCGGTTACCTAACCGTAGCTATAGACTCTTAGTGGCAGTTGTGAGATTTGCCTTGCGCTTTTTCTTGCAACATTTGTTGAAATTGCTGTTGTTGTTGTGGATTAAGCACATTATAGATTTGATTTTTAGCAGTTGCTTTAACTCGCATCATGTTACCAAGAATAGTTGTTTTTTGGCTAATTAAAGAATCTAACTTTGCATTGTCCATTGAGCTTGTAGTAATGAGGCTATGCATCTGAGTGCGGATTGATCGCAATTGATCTTTATTAGATTGAAGGCTAGCTTTTGCTTTGTCCCTTATTGCCTTAATTTGATCTTTTTGAGCATCAGTTAATTGTAAGGGCTCCAGCATTTTCATAAGGCCTCTTTTACATCCGCATGTGCCTGAATTTGAATCGCTGGGAGCATAGGAAGAACTGGTAGACGTTGAAGACGGTGTAGTTGCAGTAGGTGGGGTAGTAGGTGTTGATGTACCTGTAGTTGATGTGTCTGTAGACGATGCGCCTGTGGCAGATGTACTGCTTGGAGCAGAAGTAGAAGAATCTGCTGCAAAGATAGGCTGTGTTGTCATAATAACCAGTGCTACAGCAGGTATTAATTGTTTAATGAACATGAAGCTCTCCTTAATTAATTGTTTTTAATCGTGATTAATTATATACCGGGATTATTAGTTCTGCACAAATCTACCTAAAAAAATTGCTATTAATTTGGCATTCCTGAAGTTAACGTTGCTGGTTTAGGTTAAATATGGTATAAATACCGCGCTTTTTAACGACACACACGTTTCGTCACATGAGGTAGGGTCCTTTATTTTAGGAATAGAGGTGTCTCATGGGAAACGTGGAGGCTTAACCCTGGAGAATATAATGACTGTAAGTATGCGTGAACTGCTCGAAGCAGGTGCTCATTTTGGGCATAGAACTCGATTTTGGAATCCAAAAATGTCGCCTTATATTTTTGGATCAAGAAATAAAATCCATATTATCAATTTAGAAAAAACGCTCCCTATGCTAAATGATGTGACCAATTACGTTGGTCGTCTAGCAGCGAATAAAGCTAAGATTTTGTTTGTTGGTACTAAAAGAGCAGCACAAGAAAGTATTCGTACTCATGCTACTCGTTGTGGCATGCCCTATATTGACCACCGCTGGTTAGGTGGTATGTTGACAAACTTCAAAACGGTCCGCCAATCTATTGTTCGCTTGAAAGAATTAAAAGAGATGCGTGACAGAGGTGCTTTTGCTGGCATGATCAAGAAAGAAGCACTAATGCTAACTCGTGAGCTTGAAAAATTAGAAAGAGGCTTAGGTGGTATTGAGAATATGAATGGCTTACCTGACGCCTTATTTGTAATTGATGTAGGATTTGAGCATATTGCTGTAGAAGAAGCACGTCGATTAAAAATTCCAGTCATTGGTATTGTTGATACGAATAATAACCCAGATAACATTGATTATGTTATTCCTGGAAATGATGATTCTATGCGCGCTGTGGATATTTATATTCGCTGTGTTGCTGATGCGATTCTAGATGCCAAAAATGGTAATACTGTTGGCGGAGCCAATGTAGATACTGAATTCGTTGAAGTAAATGAACAAGAAGCTGAAAAAACCAACGAAGAATAGTTTATATAATTTTAGTTTCGCGTTTGAGCTAGTTTAATTGTAGATAAAGTAATAATTTAAGTATTGCTTCTTTATAGCTTAAGACGCGAAATATCAAATAAAGGGAAATACGTCGTAAGGGCGTATTCCCTTTTTGTTATGTGGAGGATTAAATGTCAGTTAGTGCATCGCTAGTAATGAAGTTAAGAGAACGTACTGGAGCTCCAATGATGGAGTGCAAAAAATTCTTGCTTATGACCAATGGCGACATTGAGCAAGCTATTTCTGAAATGCGCAAGGCAGGTCAAACTAAAGCTGATAAGAAGGCTGATAGAATAGCAGCAGAAGGTGTAATTTCTATTGCTCTTTCTTCTGATAGTCGTGTGGCAGTCATGGTTGAAATCAATACTGAAACTGATTTTGTTGCTAGGGAAGAAAATTTCATTAAATTTGCAGATAGAGTTCCTGCTACGGCGTTAAACAACGAAGCTATTAAAGATGTTGCTAGCTTATCTGATGCTATTTTAATCGATACAGATAATACTGTTGAGCATGAGAGACAACAGTTGGTTGCTAAGATTGGTGAAAATATCAAGATTCGTCGCTTAGAGAAAATGGCTTGCGAAGATGGTGTTATTGGCACTTACTTACACGGTAAGCGTATCGGTGTAATTGTTGCTGTTAGAAATGGCGAAGAAGCACTTGCTAAAGACATCGCCATGCATATCGCCGCAAGCCGGCCTATGGTTGTTAATCGGGATCAAGTCTCAGCTGATGTCATTGAAAATGAGCGTGAAATTTTCACTGCACAAGCACGCGAAAGCGGTAAGCCACAAGAAATCATTGACAAAATGATTGAGGGTCGTATTAACAAATTTGTCGACGAAGTAAGCTTGTTAGGTCAGCCGTTTGTAAAGAATCCTGACATTAAAGTAGGCCAATTATTAAAAGAGAAAAATGCTGAAGTGATTTCCTTTATTCGTTTTGAAGTCGGTGAAGGAATTGCCAAAAAAGAAGATAATTTTGTTGAAGAAGTTATGGCACAGGTTCGTGATTAATGAGTAATGAGAATCAGCTAAAATACAAACGTATTTTATTAAAGTATAGCGGCGAAGCGTTGATGGGAAATTCGCAGTTTGGCATCGATCCAATGGTTTTGGATCGTATTGCTAACGAGGTTGCTGAATTAATATCAATAGGTGTCGAAGTTGGCGTAGTTGTTGGCGGTGGTAATTTATTTCGAGGTAAAGCGTTATCTGAGGCAGGCTTAGGACGTGTGACTGGTGATCATATGGGTATGTTAGCCACACTAATGAATGCGCTTGCTATGCGAGATTCAATGGAGCGAATTGATTTACCTGCTCGGATAATGTCAGCTATACCTATGCTTGGTGTTGTTGATCCTTATCATCGCCGCAAAGCGATAACCCATTTGCGAGACAAACATGTGGTTATTTTTGCTGCAGGAACTGGCAATCCGTTTTTCACAACAGATACAGCAGCCTGTTTGCGTGCCATTGAGGTGGGTGCAGATGTTGTGTTAAAGGCGACCAAAGTTGATGGTATTTATTCAGACGATCCTGTTAAGAATGATAAAGCTAAGCGCTATGAATTTTTAACGTATAAACAGATACTAAGTGATGGCTTAAAAGTAATGGATTCAACTGCAATTTGTTTGTGTGAAGAACATAATATGCCATTGCAAGTGTTTAATATGAGCGCGCCCCATGCACTGCGAAAAATTGTGCTTGGCGAACACATAGGTACTATTGTTGGAGCAAATCATGATTAATGACATTAAGCAGGACGCTGAGAAGCGGATGAAAAAAACGGTTGAAACTTTAAAACATGATCTAACAAAAATCAGAACAGGGCGAGCCAATGCCAGTTTATTAGATCATATTCAAGTTGATTACTATGGCAATCCGATGCCATTAAATCAAGTTGCCAATATCACAGCGAGTGATGCCCGTACTCTTTTAATTACTCCTTGGGAAAAACCCATGGTGGCTGCTATTGAAAAAGCAATTTTAAACTCTGATTTAGGTTTAAACCCTGCTTCAGCAGGCACTGCAATCCGTGTCCCAATGCCTCCTTTAACAGAAGAGCGACGTAAAGAGTTAATTCGTGTTGTCCGTGCTGAAGGCGAGCAAGGTAAAGTCGCTATTCGTAATATTCGTCGTGATGCAAATACTCATCTTAAAGAGCTGGTTAAAGAAAAATCAATCTCTGAAGATGATGAGCGCAGAGCTAATGAAGTTGTTCAGAAATTAACAGACAAATACATAGGCGAAGTGGATTCAGTTTTAAGCGATAAAGAAAAGGATTTAATGGAAATTTAAAGGTTGATTGGGTTACACGAAGTGCAGCCCAACTTACCTTACTGTGATATTCTGCGGTGGCGTAAGGATGGATACCGCGGTCAAGCCACGGTATTTCAAACTTAAGGCAGTAAAAACCAATTTAAGTAAAAAAGAAAAACCGGAAATCACGGCAGTAAAATGAGTTTAAGTAAAAAAGAAAAACCCGAATTACCGCGGCTTGACCGCGGTATCCATTGATGTGGTAGGGATCAGGTAGCTTGTGTGAAACGAAGCAAGTAGCCTGGGTGAAACGCAGTGCAACCCAGGTTTAGGTTCTTTGGACCTGCACCCAGGCCATGCTTGCTTAAATGCAGGACAGCAATAAAAACTAGAAAAATGTGCCATAACGTAAGTTAGCCATACAGCCCCATTTTTTATCCCATATTAATTGTTTCACTTCTTTTGTGTTCTTAAAATAATGGATTAAATGATTAAAATTATCTTTAAACGTTGCAATAAAAATAATATTGACGCAGCGCTTAACAGGAATTGTAATAATATTATTACCGAACTGTTGCTGTAACATAGAAAAAATAGCTTGATGTTCATAAGCATTGGCTATATTGATGGCTAGTATTCCTTGATTAGAAATTAAGCGCGCACAATGAATAAAAAATTCTTTATTGTTACAGGAAGAGGGAAAGCTATTAGCGTCTGATATATCAATAAGAAGGTGTTTAAAATTTTGTTGGCAATGCTTAATGAAATGATGCGCCTCATCATGAACGATAACGAGGTTTTTTAACTTATCGACCATAAAATAATGTGTTGCTACATCAATAACTTCTGCATTCATTTCTACTGCCGTTAGTGTGCCTGAGTGAAGTCTAGGAGCTAGTGTATGCGCGACACTTGCGCCACCTAAACCCAGCATGCACGTGTCTCCAGGAAGCTGTCGAGCAGCGAAAGTTAGTGCTTTGACATAATTAAGCGCAGGCCTATGAGGTGCATGTTTGTTTAGTAAACTTTGAAAAGCATTGCTATTAAATTTTAGCCAGCGAAAAAAATAATTATCAAAGACTCGCATATTATCCGAGCGATAAATACACCGTCCAGCTAAACTTTTCCAGAGCATAATACCGAATTCTCTTGTTGAAATGGATAAATTGATCCTAAGTTAAGTAGCTCGGTTAACTCATCTAAGGCGGTGTAAATTTCATTAACTAACTTAAAGTCTGCTAAATCTTTACTTTGTAGCTCTGTCCGATAGTGTCGATAAATCCAAGATTCTAATTGAGTAAATAATGTATCAGTTAGCAAAACACCTTGATGCATCGCTTGTAATTCATAAGTGGTCAGTGGGACACGTAATCGCAGGCAAGCAGGCCCGCCACCATTGCGCATGCTTTGTTTTAAATCAAGGAAATAAACTTGATTAATAGGGTTATTTTTATCAGTAATAAGTTCTGCGATAAATTGTCGTACTTGCGAATTAATTTCACATTCTGAAGGCGCAATAAGCATCATAGAATCATCAGGCAAGGTAATAAGCTGTGAATTAAATAAATAAGTGGACACTGCATCGGTTACACTAAGCTGATTTTCTTTGACCTCAATTACCTGTAGAAAATTAGTTTTTAATTCTAATTCATCTAAAACAGCCTGTTGATTTAAAAAAGCACTTTCATGAATCAATAACACATGCTCATTAGCGACTGCAATGACATCATTGTGAAAAACCCCTTGATCAACTACGGTAGGATTCTGGCGTGCAAATACAATGTGCTTAGGATTTAATAAATGAGCGCGTGCGATTGCTTCTGAGGCTTCTAGCGTTTGTCTTGCTGGATAGCGGCGTGGTTGATACGTGATATCATCTGGCTGCATGGCTTTTTTGCTATAAACAAACAGGCTAGTGCCTGGGCTGCTGTGTGTTTTGCATAAACGGCTGTGATTGGCAGCGCCTTCATCACTGGTAACTAAACTCTTAGGCAAGGCAGCATGATGGTGAAAATAGCGCTCATCAGCAAAAATTTTCTGGAGAAGTTTTTCTGAGAAAGGCGCTTCTTGATGTCGGTGTAAATTACTAATTAAGTTAGCTGCTGTGAAATGAACATGATTATCAGCGCAATCGAGACTTGCAGATACTGTTGCTGCATTAGCTGACCACATACTAGAAGCTGAATAACAAGCAGCAAGTAACTCCGGGGCAATTTTTGCGGCAGTATTAATTTGCTGCTCTGGTGAACCATCAAAACCTAATTGGGTTAATAAATTAAAATTGGGTCGTTGGTGAGGTGGCAGTATCGCTTGTTTAATGCCCATATTATGCAGCATTTGCATTTTTTGTAATCCCTGCAAAGCCGCAGCTTGCGGATTAGCTATGCTTAAAGCATTCGTAGTTGAGGCGATATTCCCCGCTGATAGTCCAGCGTAATTATGGTTTGGGCCAACTAATCCATCAATATTTAACTCATATACCGTCATCGTTTGTTTATCCTAACGCTATGCCAGGTAATAGTTGTGCAGGTTTTGCTAAAAGAGGCTGCTCTAAGCTTGCAATAGGGTATGCACAATAATCTGCTGCAAAATAAGCGCTCGGGCGATGATTACCACTACATCCGATACCACCAAATGGCAAGCTGCTACTGGCGCCCGTTGTTGCTCTGTTCCAATTAATTAGGCCTGCACGCACTGTTTTATAAAATTGGTCAAACTGTACCTTACTATCACTGAATAATCCCGCTGCTAAACCATAGCGCGTTTGATTAGCAATGTTTAGCGCATCTTCAAAGTGCTGATAACGATAAATTTGTACTAAGGGTGCAAAGATTTCTTCATCAGGCGGGTTTGCTACCGTAGTCATATCAATTAAGGCCGGGGAGAGTAATCCTGAATTTTCGGCCAATAGTGACATTTTTAATAAAGGGTTACCGCCTAGTTTGATGAGATTTTCTTGTGCTTTTAAATGGTGAATTGCGTGTTCGTAACTAATAACAGGTCCCATAAATGGTTCAGGCTTGTCAGTAAAGCCGCCTACTTTTATTTTTTTAAAACTGGTAATAAGCAGGTTTAAGAAGTCATCACCAAAGGCGTTGTCTTTAATGATAACACGGCGAGCGCAGCTACAACGTTGCCCTGCGGTAATGATAGTCGATAAAATAGTCTGATAAACAGCAGCCTCTATCTCTTTAACATCATCAATAATTAGAGGGTTATTACCACCCATTTCTAGCGCTAAAATGACCTCAGGTCTTTCGCTAAAATGACGATGGATAAGCTTGCCTACTTGATAACTGCCTGTAAAATATACGCCTTGTATATCGGCTTGTAATAAATATTCACCGGTACTTTTAGCACCTTGAACACAATTAATAACGCCGGCAGGGATGTTAGTATTATGCCAACATTGCATAATGAACTCAGCAACGCCTGGAGCGAGTTCACTAGGTTTGTAAACAACAGTATTGCCAGCGAGCAGGGCAGGTACGATATGACCATTACTTAAATGGGCCGGGAAATTAAAGGCACCAAAGACGGCGACAACACCATGTGGTTTATAGCGTAGGCAAGCATTAGCTTCTGGCGTTGGTGTGCATTTATCAGCTGTCCTTTCTTGATAAGCTTGTATCGAAATTTTTATTTTAGCAATCACTGAATTAACTTCAGTTGCCGATTCCCATAAAGGCTTACCTGTTTCTAAGGCAATTAACTCAATTAATGTTTGACGGTTGGCATCCACCTGTTCTGCAAATGCTTGTAAATAAGAGCTACGCGTATTTACGTTTAAGTCAGACCATGCTGCTAAAGCGCTCTGGGCTGCTTCAGTCGCTTCATTAACTTCTTCTTTACTAGCTTGTGTACCACGCCAAATAATGTCGCCATTTAAAGGATTTTGGGAGGTGAACATTTCTCCAGTCCCAGCTCGCCAATGTCCGTTTAAATAATGACATCCTTTTAAATTTTCATTTACACCAAAAGTCATTGATTACGCTCCGGTAAAGATTCATCTCTTTTTTTACAATGAGACAGATTAGATTGGTTGTTATCAGGGTTTTTAGGAAACGGGGCGAGCCGTTCAAATTGCAAAGGCACTAAGCGGATAGCCTCATTTTTTCTAACTTGTAATAACTCAGCTGTTTCTTTGCTGATAATGCACTTACCCGTTTGATTATTAAAAATAGCGTGGCTTATAGTCGCTTTAAAGTCTAACTTACTATTAGATAGTAAAAAGCGCGGCCCTGTCACTTCATCACTAAGGCTTTTGATTATAAAAATTTGACTGGCTGCAATGGTATTAATATCATGACAGGGTGCTTCAATCGTAGGGCCTGCGTCAAAGATATCAATATAATTATTATAACGAAAGCCTTCATTAAACAAAATCTTGAGAGCCGGACGGCTAGAAGGGTGTGGTTGACCTATGACTTCTTGTGCTTCTGGGGCTAATAATTTGACATAAAGTGGGTTACGTGGCATTAAGTCAGCAATAAATTGCTTATTGGTTAGAATAGTTAATCGATCAGCTTCAGCAAAAGGCATATGGAAAAAATACCTTCCGACATTATCCCAAAATGGTGAGTTTCCCTCTTCATCAGAAATACCACGCATCTCCGCTATCAATGTCGAAGCAAAGCGGTGAGGAAATTGAGCCATAAATAGAAGCCGACCCTTAGAAAGTAATAATCCATTACCATCTACTCGATAGGAAGGTTCTAGAAAAAGCGTACATAGTTCACTACGTCTTTGATTATCATTAACTAAACTTAAAACTTCGTAATCACTGCGGATACTTAAAGAATGGGAGATGCGAGTACGTAGAGACAATTTATAAGAGTAAAAAGGGGTTTCAAAACCTGTAAATGCTTCAATTGCTGCTGTGCCCACAATCTTTTTTGCCGCTAGATCTTCTAGCACAAAAAGGTAGTATTCATTTTGTGGCTTTTGTACTTCTTTATTAAAAGAAGCACAAGATAATGAAACGCGAGCATGTAAAAAGTCTTTATCTTTAGGCAAGGTAGTTATCCCAAAGCCGCTATGCAGCGCCAGCTCATAAATGGCTTCTATGTCAGACATTTGAGAACAGCGAAATAATATCATATTATCAGCTCCTCAAGCCCTCCTTGTGCTAAATCCATTAAAATAAGGGCACTTAATCTAGCTCGTTCAACCAAGCTATCAATGAGTATAAATTCATCTTCGCTATGTATATTTCCGCCACGTACACCTAATGTATCGATAACCGGTAATCCTTGGGCTGCTAAATTATTACCATCACAACAGCCACCACTGTCTTGCCAATTTAACGTAAGACCAAGCGCTTGCCCTACGCTTTTAATTCTTTGGTAAAGACGCTCCGTTCCACCACTTACTCGCTTAACAGGCCGGTTAAAGTTTCCATGTACTGTTAAACTATAATCAGGATGTTTTAAGTTTTGAATAATTTGATTAAGTTCGTCTCTGACCCAGTATTCGTCATTTGGCTGACTAATGCGTACATCAAGTTTAGCAATGGCTTTTTCCGGGACTATATTTAATGCTGTTCCGCCTGCAATTTTACCTACGTTAATAGTAACGCCATCACGCTTGCCATTTAAAGCATGAATCGCTGTGACGGCTTCAGCCAAATAGCATATCGCATTTCTGCCGTCGTAAAATGCTCTTCCAGCATGCGCCGCTTTACCCGTAGCTAAAAGAGTTAATTTACCGCTACCTTTACGGTTTTTTGCAAGTGTTCCATCGCTGTCCATAGCAGGCTCATACACAAGTCCAGCTTGGTAATGGCTAGCTAAATCATTAAAAAGGGCGCTTGACGCAGGGGAGCCAATTTCTTCATCAGCATTAATTAAAACATCCCAGCCAACTAATTTAGATTCCTTCGTTTGTTCAAATGCCGAAAGTGCATGTAGCATGACAATTAAGCCGCCTTTCATATCAGCTACCCCAGGCCCATTTAGGTGGTTATCATTAATAAAGGTTAGCTTTTGGAAAGGATGATTAATAGAGAAAACAGTATCCATATGGCCAGCTAATAATATACGTCTTTTAAGTTTAGGCCGTTTACGAATAAATAGGGTATCACCACTTCGCAGCGTTGTGATATTCCCTTTCATATCCATGGTAGTTACCCCAGGAAGACTTAAAGAGTCTACTTTGTCAGCTAGAGGCTGAAAGGCATCAACCAATTTTTGATGCATGATTTGTAATCCGGTTTGATTGTAAGTGCCGGAATTAATTTCACAAAACTGGTGTAGTTGCTCCACCATGATTGGTTGATTTTCTTGCAAGGAAAGAAGTAAGTCCTTTATGGTGGAATTCATAATTCATCTTATGACTAAATTCTTAACGTTAGCGGAAATTTTATTTGTCTGCAACCATGTCCATTGATTACAGGGGGTACTTTTTAATTAATCTTAGGCATTTGCTATGCTTTAATTAAGTAATTAAATTCTTTTCTAAATCTTAATTCGGAGTATTTAGCACGTGTTTGCTTGTCTTTAAAGCCTTTTCCAAACCCGCTATACACATCCATGTCGCTCGATGAAGGGCATCCATGCCCTTCAACGGTTTGGAAAAAGCTTTAAAGACAAGCAAACACTAGTGCCATGAAATATAAGGACTCCGAAGCGGGGTTTTCTAAGTCATATGTTTTTAAAAGTTTTATTTAAAAGCATATGCTAAACTTGAAAATGAGTACTGTTTAAGGAGAGAAACAATGATTCCTACCCCTTTACATAGCTTTTTAATTGAGCAAGTTTTAGGTTTGTACTTGATAATTATGGCAATAGTTATGATCGCACGTGCAGATTATTATCGTAACGTGCTTAAGGATTTAACAGCTAACCGAGCATTAGTTATGGTTAGTGCTTCTTTGACGCTGGTACTAGGTCTAATTATGGTTGTAATTCATAATATTTGGGAAGTGAGATTTGGTTTAATAATAACACTTGTCGCCTGGCTTATTTTAATAAAAGCCGTTCTATGGCTTGCTGTTCCTGAATTTATGGCAAACTTAATTAAGCGATTTAGCATAGGTAGTTTGTATGTAACAGCAGCTATTGCCGGAATAATAGGTATTCTTTTATTAACACATGCTTATCATGTCTTTGGTTAATTAATATTCTGCTGGCGCTGCGTCTTTAAAAGCTGGCAGAGACAGACAATAGGCATTAATTTTATTAATTAAAGGATACTCAATTAGCGAAAAGCCAAAACGTTTGGCATTAAAAACTTGCGGTACTAAACAGATGTCTGCAAGTGTTATATCGCTACCATAGCATACCTGGCCTTTATGGGGTATGCTTTGCAAACGGCGCTCTAACGCGTCAAAGCCTTCTTTTAGCCAATGATGGTACCAACACTTTACCTGCTCGTCTTCTGCATTAAATTGATGGCGTAGACGATTAAGGACACGTAGGTTATTTAAGGGATGTATATCACAAGCAATCATTAAAGCTAAACTGCGTACATGCGCACGCCCTAAAGGAGTTTGTGGCAGGAGGGCGGGGGTTGGGTTAATTTCATCTAAATACTCAATAATTGCTAAAGATTGACTAATTATATGCCCATTTTCATCTAACGTAGGAACCAGGCCTTGTGGATTTAAGGCTAAATAACTAGCATGATGATGCTCCCCGCCATTATTTACCAGATGTACAGACAGTGTTTCATAGCTAATATTTTTTATATTCAATGCTATGCGTACTCGATAACTTGCTGTTGAGCGATAATAATCATAAAGTTTCACGTTAGGGGCCTTTGTATTGGATTAGAGTTTGCTCAATAGTGCCAAATAAAGAATGGCCTTGTTCATCAAGCATTTCAATGCGGATAGCATCACCAAAACGCATAAATGGTGTGCTAACTTTGCCATGCTCTAATAACTCAAGCATTCTTCTCTCAGCAATGCAAGATGAGCCTCGGCTGCGATCAGTATTAGAAACAGTACCAGAGCCAATAATTGTGCCAGCAGTTAATTTTCTTGTTTTAGCAGCATGGGCAATTAAATCAGCAAATGAAAAAGTCATATCCACGCCTGCATTAGGCTGGCCAAATAACTTGCCGTTTAAAAAACTTAATAAAGGTAAGTGGACACGATTATCTCGCCAATAAGTGCCTAACTCGTCAGGTGTTAAAGCAATAGGTGAAAAACTACTGGAAGGCTTAGATTGAAAGAAGCCAAAGCCTTTACCTAGTTCAGCAGGTATAAGATTACGCAAAGACACATCATTAACTAACATAATAAGCTTAATATGTTGTCCTGCATCTTCTTTGCTAACGCCCATAGGAACATCATCAGTAATGACAGCAATTTCTGCCTCAAAATCAATCCCATAATCTTCATCAGCCATTAAAATATCTTCGGTGGGCGCTAAAAAGCTATCTGAGCCGCCTTGATAAAGCAAAGGATCGGTCCAAAAATTAGAGGGCATCTCAGCCCCACGTGCCTTACGCACTAATTCAACATGATTTACATAAGCACTGCCATCTGCCCATTGATAGGCTCTAGGAAGCGGTGATGCCCATTGATTAGGTACATAAGGAAATGCATCAGCCGCCACGCCGTTATGAAGCGCTTGCGAAATTTCCGCAAGCGCTTCTTTTACTGTGTCCCAATTTTCTAGAGCTAATTGTAAGGTTTGTGCAATATGTTTCACTTTAACTGCTGAAGTTAATGTCTTATCAACGACACAAAGCTCACCATCACGGCTATGTGCTGATTTTAGAGTAGCTAATTTCATTTTAAAGCCTTACGTTATTGAGAGGGCTGTAATGTGCCTCTTTTAATTTGGTCACGTTCAATCGCTTCGAAAAGTGCTTTAAAATTGCCCTCTCCAAATCCTTGATTGCCCTGCCGTTGAATGATTTCGAAAAAGACTGGACCAAATACATTTTCAGTAAAAATTTGTAATAAAAGGCCATGCTTAGGATCAACTTCTCCATCAATTAAGATACGTTCTTGCTGTAGCTGTGCTACTGGCTCTTGATGCCATGGAATGCGCGCTTCAATCATTTCATAATAAGTTTCAGGCACATCAAGGAAGCTGACGCCTCTTTTTCTGAGTGTATTAACACTGTGATAAATATTATCGGTATTTAAGGCAATATGTTGAATGCCCTCACCACTATATTCATGCAAAAATTCTTCAATTTGCGATTTATCATCTTTAGATTCATTTAAAGGAATTTTAATTTTGCCACAAGGGCTTGCTAAAGCACGGCTAATTAACCCAGTCATCTTTCCTTCAATATTAAAGAAACGAATTTCTTCAAAATTAAACAGCGATTCATAAAATTGTGCCCACTTATCCATATTACCGCGATAAACATTATGAGTTAAATGGTCAATGGCAGTTAAACCGCAATCAACCGTGTTTTGATTATCTGCTGTTTGACGTTCCCACTGCTCTGCAAAAGGTTGATGCGTGTCATCAACAAAATAAATCACACTACCACCAATAGCCTGGATGGCTAATAAGCCATGATCTGCATGCTGACAATCTTGAAAAGGGACGGCTCCTTGGGCAATGACATATTCATAGGCTTTGTTGACGTCTTGAACTTGAAAGCCCATGGCACACGCACCTGCACCATGTGTTTTTGCATGATCTTGTGCTTGTGTATTTGCTGCGTGATTAACAATAAATCTAATATTTCCTTGCTGATAAAGCGTGATATCTTGAGATTTATGTTTAGCTACAATCTGAAAGCCCATTTGATTAAATTGCTGGTGTAAAGATGAAGCATTTGGAGCAGAAAACTCAAGAAAAGCAAAACCATCAAGTCCACATGGGTTTCCATTAGTAGTCATAGTAACTCCTTGTTATAATAAACTTCTTAAATGGGTTTAATTAAAAATAATCCATCCGCAATAGTGAGTAAGCTTACATCAACACGCTTATCATGTTTAAGTAATTCATTTAGCTGCTTAATTGTTCTGGTTTGGCCACCTGTTTCATTAGGATCAATAACTTTGCCACCCCAAAAAATATTATCAATTGCTATTAAACCGCGAGGATTTACTAACTGTAATGCTAATTCATAGTATTGTATATAATTTGTTTTATCAGCGTCGATAAATATAAAATCGAATGCATGCTTATAGCCTGTAACAAGTAACTCATCCAGTGATTGCAGCGCTGGTGCTAAGCGAAGTTTAATTTTTTTTTCTTGTCCTGCTTGGCGCCAAAAATCATAAGCATCTTTAGTCCACTCGGAATTAATATCACATGTTATGAGTTCCCCATCCTCAGGCAAAGCCAGTGCCATGGCGAGCGCGCTATAGCCTGTAAATGTTCCTAATTCTAAAACTTTTCGCGCAGATATTAATTTAAGAAGAAATTGCATAAATTGCACTTGCTCTGGCGCACTTTGCATAGCCGCCAGTGACATGGTTGCAGTGTGTTCGCGTAATGATTTTAAAACTGGGTGCTCACGTAATGAGACATCTAGCATGTATTCATATAATTCAGGCGTGAGATTTAAGTGTTTAATAGTCATAAGTTGCCTTGATTTATAATTTCCTATTGTTCACTATAAGATAGCAAGTTTATTGCTTTAGAAATATAAATCTCTTTATTCCTTTAAGTTAATTTTTCTTGTGCAATCATGTCAGCAATGTCACTTGTGGGTTGATCCTCACGTGCCGAACGCGCAAATATTTCAAATAAAGAATTAGGAATACGTTCAATTTGTTGCTCAACTTCATCTTCATGTACATGTAAGTATTTGCTAGCTGCAAAAATTAAACCGCCGGCGTTAATGACGTAATCAGGCGCATAACAGATTCCTTTGTTATGTAGCAATTTACCGTGATAAGTATGTGCTAGTTGATTATTAGCAGCGCCAGCAATAATGGGTGTTTGAAATTGCTGAATGCTAATATCATTAATGATTGCACCTAATGCACACGGAGAGAAAACATCGCAAGGGATTTTATGAATTAACTCAGTAGATGTAATAGTAGCACCAAATTCTTCTGCAGCACGTTCTGTATTGGCACGATTTATATCAGCAACAGTAAGTCTTGCACCAGCTTCATATAAATATTTTGCTAATAAATAACCAACATGACCTAAGCCTTGAATAGCAATATGTAAACCGTGTAAATTGTCTTTACCTAATTTAAAGGCTACTGCTGCTTGAATACCTTGAAATATTCCTTTGGCAGTAAATGGTGAAGGATCGCCATTATATTTTGATAAACTAGCTACATAAGGCGTATGCTGATTAATAATATCCATATCGCTTAATTGGGTACCACTATCTAATGCCGTGATATACCGTCCACCTAATTCATTAATAAACTTACCAAAGGCATGAAAATAGGCCTCGCGATCAAAGGGGTGAGCAGGTTTAATAATAACAGATTTACCGCCTCCTAAGGGAAGATCAACAGAGGCTGCTTTAAAGCTCATCCCGCGAGCTAATCGCATCGCATCATTAATGGCGCTAGGGGTATCATCATATTCAATAAAACGACACCCACCTAAAGCTGGACCAAGTTTTGTACTATGAATAGCAATGATTGCTTTCATGCCGGTTGTAGGATCTACTTTAAAATGTAAATCACCAAAACCATGTTTCAAAGCATAATCCAAAAAATCATCTGCAGCAGGAGAACTTAACTCATTTTTTACTAATGTTTCCATTGACATCATTGGCTTGGCTCCAGCAAACTTTATGTGCTCAATTTATAGATCGATTCGCTCACTAAATCAATGGATGCGCGATTAAGTTAGCGATATCGATTAAACTTAAGGCACTAAAAACTAATTAAAATACAAAAAGACCGTTTATTAGTCGCTATTAGGAACAGAGTAATTAATTAGATTATAGTCATAGGACGACAATTGTTTACTGCTATGATAGCATTAAATTTAAAATAGGTGAGCTTTACACACAGTTTATATTGCTAAGTGTAAGATTAACTACAAAATGCATAGTATTAAGATTGGCTGCAAAAATTGATTTATATAAAATAATTATTTAATTAAGTTTAAATTCAGTGGAGATTTAGATGAAAAAAATAACTAATGTTGTGGCGTTATTTTTGTTACCTCCTTTGACCTTCGCGAATAATATATGCCCACCTAGCTCACCCGATATCCCCCTGGATAAAGTTTTTTTTCAAGTATCTGCCAAACAATGGGTGAGTACTCAAACTGCTTTATTAACAGTTGATATCAATGCCACCTTAAATACTGCTGATTTGGTAAAAGCACGTAATGACATTATGACTAATTTAAACAAAATTGCCTCTGGGGAATGGCATTTAACCCAGTTTGATCGTTCTCAAGATAGCTCAGGCCTTGAAAAATTATTTGTAGAAGGACAAGCTCGTATTCCGCAGGCAAGTTTGACTGATATTTATAAAAATGCAAAAACAATTAGCCAACCTGGAAGTACTTATACAATTAATAATATTGAATTTAAGCCTAGTCTTGAGGAAATTCAGCAAGTAAAATCACAAATTCGTCAGCGCTTATATCAACAAGTGAATGAAGAAATATCTCGATTAAATAGTGTTTATCCCAACCAAAGTTATTCCTTAAGCAATTTATATATTAATGAGGGCGATGTTGTCATTCAACAACCGAGAGCCTATAAAGAACAAACTGCAATGAGTACCATGGCAGTGGGAGCGGCGCCTGGAGCTAACTTAGCTGTCAGTAATGAAATCACTCTAAGTGCTTCAGCAGAAGTTGCTTCAAATCGTCGGATGGATGTAGCTCCTTGCAAATAAATAACTCAGTAATTGGCCATCGAGGTGCATCAGCTTATGCGCCAGAAAATACGCTAGCGGCATTTAATAAAGCACTTACTCTTGGGTGCAATACGGTTGAATTTGATGTCATGTTAAGTGGCGATGGTGAACCGTTTGTCTTTCATGATGAAGTGTTAGAAAGGACAACAAATGGTAAGGGGGCCGTAGGTTTAGTCACTGCTGCTTATTTAGAAACGTTAGATGCAGGCAGGTGGTTTTCTGATGCATTTGCTGGTGAGAAAATTCCTCATTTTAAAACAATATTAATTTGGTTAATGCAAAATAATATGAATGCCAACATTGAAATTAAGCCGTATCCTGGTATGAGCGAACAAACAACGGCAGCTGTTTTAGACTGCTTACATCGTTTCTGGCCGCAAGAGAAATCATTACCCTTATTATCAAGCTTTGACTTAACGGCATTAACGCTTTGTCATACAATAGCTCCCCACATGCCTTTAGGTTTACTTTTAGATGCCTGGGATGAAGATTGGCTTAACAAAGCACAATCCTTAGGTTGTTATTCCATCCATATTAATGAGCTTGCACTAGATGCTGCTCGTATACAAGACATTAAAAGACAAGGTTATCAGCTTTATGTATATACCGTTAATTGTAAAGCCCGGGCAGGGGCACTGTTAAATTGGGGAGTAGATGCAGTGTTTAGTGATTATCCTGATTTATTATCATGAGACGATGGCTTTTTTTCATCCTATTTTTTCTCTTAAGCAACACGTATGCTGCAAAAGTAGAAATCGTTTTATGGCATTCGCTAGCAGGTCAGATTGGTGCTGAGGTGCAGCATTTAGTTAATGGATTTAACAAAAGCCAAACTAATTATTTTATTAAGTCAGTTTATAAAGGCGAGTATACAGATACCATTACAAGCTTTGCTGCTGCCTTTAAAGCGAAAAAGCCGCCAGCAATTATTCAAGTATTTGAAGTAGGCACCGGCATTATGCTCTCACCAAAAGGTATTATTAAGCCCTTGCATGAATTAATGTTGGAACAAAAACAGCCATTACCTACACAAGATTTTCTGCCAGCCTTGCTTTCTTTTTATAGCCATAAAGGAGAGTTACAAGCTCTTCCTTTTAATACTTCTATTCCAGTTATTTTTTATAATGCTGATGCCTTAGCTAAAGTAGGTGTTAATGCTCATAATTTTCCCAAGACTTGGGATGAGTTGGAGCAGGTCGCTGCTAAATTGTTAGCTAATGGTTATTCATGTGCTTATACTTCCTCCTATCCAGCTTGGATACAAATTGAAGCCTTTTCAGCAATACATGGTTTACCGCTTGTTGATTTGGGAGCGCGAAAAGCGGTTTACAATAATAAAGCGCTTATTCACCATTTAGAACGATTAAAAAATTGGCAAACACGCCATTACTTTGCTTATGGTGGTCGTGCCAGCGATGCAACGGTTTTATTTACTAGTGGTAAATGTGCCATGTATAGTCAGTCATCTGGAAGTTATGCCAGTTTATCAGAATTGGTAAAATTTTCTCTTGGTGTCGCTGTTTTGCCATTAGACACCAGCATAAGCAAGGTACGTCATAGTAATCTTAATGGTGGTGCGGCGCTTTGGGCTGTAGCAGGTCAGTCAGATGATGTGTATCGTGGCATTGCCCAATTTTATGCTTACTTGGTCAAACCCGAAATACAACAACACTGGTATCAGAATACCGGCTATATTCCCATTAGCTTAACAGGCAACTATGCATTTATCGCCCAACATGACGCTCAGCCTATACTTGCGTTGGCAGAAAAAGAGTTAGCAAAAAGCAGTCAGAAAACACTAAGCTTATTTAGTATACCGCAAAATCAAATAAGGATGATTAATGATGAAGAGATAGAAGCAATTTTTGCTGGAATTAAAAGCCCTCAGGTCGCTATGGATGATGCGGTAACGCGTGCCAATTTTGCCTTATTACGTTTTTTACGAAATACGAAACACTAACTTATTGCTAAGTTACTTAGTTGCATTCTCATTTTTCATCTATACTTTAAATTAAAATCCTTTGCTGAGGCCAAATTGCTAAATTTATCAATGGCTTCTTTATTCAATCAGACCATTAGAACTAGCGTTTTTATACAGCTACTTTTAGCGTTATTAATGCAATGTTTTGTCATTAATACGATGTATTCATCTATTGCTAATATTAATAATAAAACGTTATTAGAGCTAAGTAATTATCAAAAGCTTCCCAACTCAGCAGAAATTAATCAATTTTTAAAAAATCTAGAGCAAAGTAGCAATAAACTTAAGCTTATTCATTTAGGACAAAGCGCAGGGGGCAGGCCATTTACAGCGCTACTTATTTCTAATGATGAATCATGGCTGCAATCTGGCCCTAATCAAACTAATAAATTAACTGTTTTATTGATTGGCTCGCAACATGGTACTGAATTTTCAGGCTGCGAAGCCTTACAAAAACTTGCTTTGAATTTTGCTCGCGGTAACTTAGATAATTATTTGCAGCATATGAATCTAATATTAATTGTTAATGGTAATCCAGACGGACGAGATAAACGCATTCGCTTTAATGAAAAGAATAATAATATTAACATTGATTTTATTAATCTTGTTACACCAGAAGCCCAAATTATTGTTAATGTTTTAAGAAAATATCAACCTGATGTTTTATTAGATTTACATGAATCATCAGTGCGCAAGAAAATCTTAACTGATCAGCAAGGATTTATGACCAATGTAAACGCGCAATATGATGCAGGAAATAATTTAAATATTGACCCTGATTTAAGACAATACATGCAAGATATTTTACTCCCAGATTTAATTCAAAGGAGTGAGAAAAATGGGCTACCAAGTAGGCATTATCAAGGTGAAATTCAGCAACTAGAGCAACCTGTAGCCCACGGCGGTTTGCGTGTTAGTAATCTACGTAATTATGCGGCCTTGCAAGGTGTTGCTTCATTTTTAGTTGAGAATCGGCTTGATCCCGCCAGTGGAAAATTTGCCACACCAGCTAATATTTTAAATCGTTTGGAGAAACAATACTTAAGTGCAGTTAGCTTTCTGCAAGTCATCAACCAGCATAAAGAAGAATTAAAAAGTAAGGTAAGATTAGCTAAAGAAACTTGGCAAAATAATACATTTGCGCAAAAGCCTGTCTATCTAACGTTTAATTATTCGTTAAATGTGCGCAACCCACGTGTTTCTATTCAATTGATTGAAGAAAAAACAGGCCATTTGGTGGGTAAGTTATTTCCTAATTTTGATTTTATTGCTATCGAAAAAAATAGTGCTTTACCTGAGGCTTATGCAGTGACTATTTGGCACGACAGGATTGCAGCATTATTAAGAAAGCACCATATCGCTTTTAAAGCTATTGATAAACCGCAATTGGTTTTAGCTAACTCTATCCAATTAACTTCCATAAAAATTAATTATCCTAAGCCTGTAAATTTCCGCATAACTTATCAAGCTGATATTCAGTATATAACATCACCTATTTTGCTAAAACAGGGTGATTTAATTGTGCCTACTAAGCAACCAAATGGTCTTTTAGTGCCAATCCTATTGGATGTATTATCCATGGATAGTCTTTATCAAGGATTATTGTATAGACCTTTGCTTATGACTAATAAGACAATGCCAATTTTTCCAGTCGTTTTGTCGACCTTAAAAAAAACCGAATGATAAATATACAAAACAATGAGCTAAGGAGTAGTGATGCAGGAATTTATACAGCCATCTTTGTTTAATGTTCAGTTTATGAGAACGTTAGGCCATACTACCTACCAAGGAGCAGAGATTGGTGAGTGTTTTGCTATATTAAATAATATTGAGAAAGGAAACCAAAATAGTTGGTATGAGCAATGGTTTTCTTTTGCTGAGAAAAATGCTCTACGAGCTAAAGATTATAGTAAAAAAAATCTTAATTTTGATGCAAAAATGGCATTCCTACGTGCAAGTAATTACTATCGTACCTCTTTTTTTTTCCTTGAAGATGAACCTGAGGATGAACGCATTGAGGGAGCTTTAAAAGCCAGTATTGATGCGTTTCACAATGCACTTGACTTATTTGATACACCCGTAGAAAAAGTGCTTATTCCCTATCGTTCTGATCTAGCTTTACCAGGCTACCTCTATCTCAATACGTCATCACCAATGAAAGAAAAACCTATTCTTATTGATACGGGTGGTGGCGATGGAACTAAAGAAGAATCTTATTTTGGTACAGCAGCAGAAGCTTTAAAGCGTGGGTTTCATTGCTTATGCTTTGAAGGGCCTGGCCAAGGTAGTGTTTTACGATTGCAAAAAATACCTTTTATTCCCGAGTGGGAACAGGTCATAGAAAAAGTGATAGACTTTGTTATTAAACGTCCGGAAGTAGATAAAAATAACATCATTCTTATGGGTAGAAGTTTTGGCGGCTACCTTGCAGCACGTGCTGTAACTAAGGAAAAGCGTATTAGAGCTTGTATTGTTGATCCGGGTATTTTTGAATCAAGTTCCAGTATAGAAGAGAAAGTGAAGTCATTAGTTGACAAGAAATTTCCTGCACTAAAAGATGTTCCGTTATCACAAGCCCTAGAGCATCTTATGAATGAAGATGAAAATATGAGGTTTATGTTGGCAAGTCGTAAATGGCGATTTGGTGCTCAAACAATTGAAGAAATGCTTAATGCTACGAAGGCTTATACCTTACAAGGGATAGTTAAGCAGATTCAATGTTCAATGTTGGTATGTGATAATACTCAAGAGTACATTACCTATGGGCAAGCCAAAAAGCTTTATGACGAATTACAATGTAAAAAGCATTATATTCTTTTCAATTCAGAAGAGGGCACTGGCGGGCATTGTGAGCCGTTAGCCCCGCGTTTATTTAATGCAGCAATTTATAATTGGTTGAAAAGCGAATTAACTATCAAATAGCAGAAATAAGAAAAAAATTAAAAATCTCATCAATGATTAAGGGCTTGCAGATAGCAAACTATAAATGAGCTACGTTGCTAGGTTGAATCTGCACCCTTAAAGGCCTTTTTCCTAAAGATTGTTCACTTTGATCCTATTGGATATAAACAAATCAATTATTTTTTCCGAGTATTTCTTTATTAAACAAGTAATTAGTGATCAAAATTGGAATAATATGCATGTATATTATACACTTAGTTTGTATATGGAAATAAGGGGGATAACATGAAAGGAATAATGCTTTTGCCATTAGTCAGTAGTTTAACGGCCTGCGGTTATATGGGCGTCAGTGATTACACAACTGTTTATCCAACAACAGCGGGTTGTTGTAATTCAGTCGTAGTAAACAATCCATGTTGCAAACGAGTCGTTGTAAAACCTGTTGTTGTCAAACCCATTGTTAAGCGTTCTTGCTGTAGTACTAAGATCGTCAGACCAGTTGCTACCCCATGCTGCTCTTCTTATGTGCAAACCACGCCTGTTTATGACACGATGACCGTTGTTAATACTGAACCTGTCGATATTACGACTGTAAGCTATGACTATTATTAAAAGCAAAGGCTATTTTAAAGAGGCAGTATCATAAGCTACTGCCTCTACATTTGTTGTCAGTTTATCGATTTGTTTCTAAACCTATCTTTACCACGTTCGTTGTTAGTTTTTTAGATAAAGCATACTAACCTATCTTCACGCAAGCAGAGAGCCATGCCCATGAGCACCCTACCAATTTAAGTATAGATTCCCGTTTGCACGGGAATGACAGCATTAAATTGCAGTTTTCTAGGACTCTTTTTATTGTCATCTCCGCGCAGGCGGAGATCCATTTCTAGAAGTAGCATTATGCCAGTACTGAGCATGGGTGCCTGCTTACAGGGAATGGGGCGTTCGTTAAAATAAACTTAATTGCTGAAATCGCTCGTCAGCTTGTATAACTTTCTTTATCGATTTATTACGTTTAGGACGTGTAGGGTCAGTGGTTTTTCGATAAGCGTGTTTAAGAGCAGGGCTTCGATTTAGTTGATCATCGTTGCCGTGCTGATAGTTACCTGCATGAGCAATTAAGCTTATTAAAAGTAAATGATTCGTGGCAAAAGAACACAGCTTATAGCGCTGTTGTAAATGATTTTGGATAAAATAACCTAATTGTTCATAGGCGGCATCATATGATGTAAAAGCAATTAAGCGCTTTTGGCCATTTTTTGAAAAGCGACGGCCACTACATATAACAATTGTCCAATCGCCTAATAAGTCAGTTTCTAAACAAAGAGTAATGTAACTTGACGCTTTTTCAAAGCGTAGTTGATACCAATTATTGCCCTGTTGAGAAGTAAGGTAATAGAGCCATGTTCTATTACTAAACCCATATCTCATTGTGTTAATCTTCGCGTTACTACCATAAACCGCATAGTAACATGTTTATTGGTTTAGATCAGTCTCAGGTATTGGTTTTGTACTGAGTGCAGGCTTCTTCTTTAATAATCTTTTTTCCTG
This sequence comes from Legionella beliardensis, assembly GCF_900452395.1. NCBI lineage: Bacteria > Pseudomonadati > Pseudomonadota > Gammaproteobacteria > Legionellales > Legionellaceae > Legionella > Legionella beliardensis. The sequence goes on along the minus strand of NZ_UGNV01000001.1, from coordinate 2,017,359 downwards.
CCAAGTTTGTAACCAAACATAAAACACAGGCACAAACACAACGGCCAAACAAGTTGAAGCTAACATACCGCTACAAACTGCAACACCAATAGAGCGCCTAGCATTAGCGCCTGCACCTGTTGCAAATACTAAAGGTAAAACGCCCATGATAAAGGCAAATGAGGTCATTAAAATTGGTCGAAATCGTGTTTTTGCGCCAAGCACTGCGGCTTCTAAAATAGATTTATGGTGTATGGTATGTTGCTCATGAGCCATTTCTACGATCAGGATCGCATTTTTAGTCGCTAAAGCAATTAACAATAACAAGCCAATTTGCGTATACATGTTATTAGCTAGGCCTAAAGCTGATAAAGCTAATACCGTCCCTATTAAAGTAAGAGGCACACTAAATAAAATAGCACCAGGCAAAAGCCAATTTTCATATTGCCCTGCTAAAATGAGGTAAACTAATACCAAAGACATCGCAAAAATAAAATAACTTAAATTACCAGCAATTTTTTCTTGATACGCGGTACTTGTCCATTCATAAGAAAAACCAGCAGGCAATTGTTGCTTTGCTAATTGTTCCATAGTAATGATGCCTTGACCTGAGCTATAACCCTTTGCCGCCATGCCATTAATGTTTCCAGAAGGATAAAGGTTGTATAATGAGATAATTCCAGGGCCCACCGCTTGTTTAAGATCAACTAATGTCCCATAAGGCACCATAGCGCCAAACTGATTTTTTACATAAAAATTACGCAAGTCATTTATACTGCTGCGCGAACTAGCATCTGCCTGCACATAGACGGGAAAGACTTGGCCAAATTTAGTAAAAAGATTGACATAAGAAGAGCCTAAATACGTTTGTAAGGTATCAAAAGCCGCCCCAACAGTTACCCCTAAACTTTCTGCTTTGGTTCGGTTAATGGGTGCTGCGATTTGAGGTACGTTTGCTCTAAACGTCGTCATGACATTTTGTAGATTGGGCTGTTGGTTAGCTGTTCTCACAATTGAATCAGTCGCTTGTTGTAATTTTTGATAATCAAAGCTGCCATCTTGTAGCTCGACTTGCATTTGAAAACCGCCAGACAATCCTAATCCTTGAATGGGCGGGGGTACAACAACTAATACTTTCGCATCAAGTGTTTGTTTAGCAATTTCATTAAGCTTAGTATACATCGATAATAAATCTTCATTCTTGCCTCTTACACTCCAATCCTTAAACATAATGTACATAACACCTGCATTGGCTAAGCTTGCGTTATTATCTAAGACGGATACGCCATCAATAGCGATGACATTGGCAATGCCATCGAGCCTTAAGATTTTTTTGCTTAATTTTTCTAATACTGCTTCAGTGCGTGCAAGTGTCGCTGCATCAGGTAATTGAACACTTAAGACTAAATAACCTTGATCTTCTATTGGAATAAAGCCGGTAGGAATACGGGTAAGTCCAAAAATCGCTAAGCCTACTAGAATAAAACCAATGAGAGACACCATTGGGCTTCGCTGAACTAACCTGCCAATAAAATTAATATAACGTGTTTCGATAGGGTAATAGATTCTATCAAATGCCCTAAAGAAAATATTTTTTTGTTTATTAGGATCAATTGGCTTAAGCCATAAAGCACATTGAGTAGGTTTAAGGGTCATCGCATTAATCGCACTAATTAACGCTGTAGCCGCAATCACTAATGCAAATTGTGCATACATTGATCCAGTTAATCCAGGTAGGAAACCAGCAGGTACAAAGACTGCCATTAGCACCAAGGTAATACCAATAATAGGGCCTAATAATTCCCGCATGGCTTCAATAGAGGCTTCTTTGGGAGAAAGGCCGCGTTCAATATGTTGCGTGACCCCTTCAACAATCACAATGGCATCATCAACAACAATGCCAATTGCTAAAACTAACGCAAACAGCGTTAATAAATTAATGGAGTAGCCTAATAAAAACATGGCAAAAAAAGTACCAATAATGGTTACAGGCACGGTAGTTGCTGGCACTAGGGACGCACGAAAATTTTGTAAAAAAACCACAATCACCAGTAAGACTAAAATGCCTGCTTCAAAGAGTGTTTTATATACCTCAGAAATAGAGGCTTCGACGAAAATGGTGGTATCAAAAGGGATGGAGTATTTTAAACCGGGTGGAAATTTTTTTGCCATTTTAGCCACAAGTTGCCGAACTTCTTTGGCAACTTGTAAGGCATTGGCGCCTGGAAGTTGAAAGATACCTATTGCAGCTGTGGGATTATTATTGAGTTTTGCATCTTGACTGTAGCTAGCTGATCCAAGTTCAACGCGGCCTACATCGCGAATACGTACAATTTGAGCGGTACTGCTGGTATTAGCACTTTGATCTGGTTCTGTAGGGATTGTTTTAATAATAATATTGGCAAATTGCTCAGGGTCAGCAAGCTGACCAGGCACGTTTACTGTAAATTGATAGGAAGGCGAGCCTGTCGTAGGTGGTGAGGCAACTTGACCTGCTGAGACCTCTTGGTTTTGATGGCTAATGGCAGCTAACACATCACTTGGATTTAGAGAATACGCTAACATCTTTTGCGGATCAAGCCATACGCGCATTGCATAATTACCAGAGCCAAAAATCATCACATTGCCCACACCTGGTAAGCGAGATAATTCATCTTGCATATTAATGGCTGCGTAACTATTAAGAAATACGCCATCGTATTCGTTGTTTTCAGCAGTCAAGGTAATAAATTGTAAAATGGCTGTTGATTTTTGTTGTACGAGTACCCCTTGTTTTTGCACAGCTTGTGGTAGTTGCGCCATGGCAGCTTGTACGCGATTTTGCACTAAAACTTGCGCGTAATTAAGATCAGTGCCTATTGCAAAGGTAACAATTAAATTATAAGCACCGCTATTCGTGTTAGTTGATTGCATGTAAAGCATGTTCTCAACCCCGTTCACTTGTTGCTCAATTGGTAAAGCCACTGTTTTAATCAGTGTTTTAGCATCCGCGCCAGGATAAGTTGTTGTGACTTGAATAGTAGGAGGCACAATGGCTGGGTATTGAGAGACTGGAAGAATACCAATAGCAATAAGACCTAAAAATACTAATAAGATGGCAATGACATTAGCTAAAACTGGCCTTTCAATAAAAAATTTAGAAATCATTTCAAAGTAATCCTTCCATCTTACCGCTTATTGTTTATTTTTTACATGGTTGCTTCAAGCTTAGGCGTCACTTGCTGACCAGGTACGGCATTTTGTAATCCATTGATAACAATTTGATCGTAGGCCCCAATGCCTTTAGTTATTGCTTGCCTGCCATTTTCTAATGGCCCTAATACAACACGCTTAATAAGGACATAATTATTTTTACCCACGACTAAGACGTATGCCCCAATTTGATCATATTGAATTGCTGTATCAGGGACGGTTAAATGCTGTGTTGGCTCAGCCACAGGTATGCGTATTTTTACAAATAATCCTGGCACAAGGCCAAAGCTTTTGTTGGGAATAATGGCACGAAATTGCATGGTACCAGTCGATGCATTAAGACTGGTGTTTACAAAATCTAATTGGCCTTTGTAAGGAAAGTCAGTATCACTTTGCATGGCGACATACACAGGAATTGTATTAATTTTACTTGCATTGATACCACGCGCGCGGGCCGCTTTACGTAATTTAATTAAGTCTAATTCATTAAGATTGATGTAAACATAAATAGGATCGATTTGTTCAATCGTGGCTAATTTTGTGGCCTCACCATGTCCAACAAGATTGCCTATATCAACTAAATGGCGGCCAATACGGCCGTCAAAAGGTGCTAATACATGGGTATAACTATAGTTAATCTGGGCAATATTAAGGCTCGCTTGGGCTTTGGCAATACCTGCTTTTGCTTCATCCGTTTTGGCAGACCATTTTTCCACATTTTTTAAAGACGTTGCGTTTTCGCGATACATTTGTTTTTGGCGTGCATACTCGGCGCTAGCATAATCATAGTTGGCTTTTTGAGCCGCTAATACCGCTTCTGCTTCTTTAACTTTATCCAAGTAGGGTTCAGGCTCAATGACAAATAAACCTTGTCCCTTTTTAACGAAACTGCCATCTTGAAATTCAATTTGTTGTAAGTACCCTTCAACCCTGGCTACTAAGTTAACAGCGTTATAGGCAATGGTATTACCTGTTTGAGTAATGTAGTTGCCTAATTTAACGGAGGTTGGTTTTTGTACTACCACAATGGGTGCAGGAAGTGCTGTTATTTGTTTAGGCGTTCGGTGCATGAATAAGTAAAAGAGTAATAATAAGATTAGAATAACTATTGTTATTTTGATGATTTTTACATATTGCTTATTGTTCATAAGATCACCAATTAGGTAAGTAAAGCTGTTGAATTTGCTGATTACGAGTAACAGGGTATTGATGATTTTGTTGTTTTAGTAAATTACCCCAATTTGTACGCGCGGCCATCGTGGCTTTTACGTTAAGCGGTACTACATCATTGCAGCCACGAATTTGCCAACCTCCGCCTAAGGAACGATAAAGAGCAACTAACGATTTAGCGATCTCACCTTGGGTGTTCACCAAATTTATTTCGATACGTAATTGCTGACGTTCTGCATCAAGGACCGCGGTATAGGCGTTTTCACCTTGTTTATAGCGAACTAGCGCAAGCTTAGTTGTTTTAATCGCATAGATATTAGCAGTCGTTAATAATGAGGCTGCTTTGCGTGCTTCAAGATAGCGGGTGATGTTGTCTTGTACTTCTTGCTGTGCCCTTAATACTAAGTTGACATACCTAAGGAGCGCTTGTTGAAATGCCGCATCTTGGGCCCGTACAGCATTGGTTATTTGTCCATAATTTAAAATAGGCCACGCAAAAGAAGGGCCAGCAGTAATTGTGCGATTTGACCAGTTAAATAAGTCGCTTATAGAGGATTTGCCAATTGTATTAGCTGTGAAGGCAAACGTTCCTGCAAGGGTTAAGGCAGGATAGAGGTTAGCTGCAATGGCACCAATTGCTTCAGATTCTGCAACAGCTTCCATGCGTGCTTGATAAATGTCAGGCCGTCTGGCCATCGCTTCTTTAGGTATGCCGATAGCCACAGTAGGCGGTGCCTTAGGGATACCTTTTGATTTTGTCAAAAACCGGTCAATATCAGTAGGCACCGTTCCTAATAAAACCGCAAGAATATCTTTTTGATGCTGCACTTCACTGACATATTTTGGCAGGCTTGCTTGTGTCTCCGCGAGCTCCGTTTCAGCTTGTTGTACATCAAGTAGGCTTGTTTGCCCACCTTTATAACGTGATTTTGCAATTCTTAAACTTTCAGTTTGTACAGCAATATTTTGTTTGGTCACTCTAATTTGTTGCTCAGCAGTACGAATATTCATGTACGTTTCAGCAATGTCTGCTGTTAACGTGACTAATGCCTGATCATAAGCTGCTAAAGAGGCAAGAAAAAGGGCATCGTTAGCTAAAATAGCACGCCGGTATTTACCCCAAAAATCTAATTCCCAGCTTGCTGTAAATCCTAATGCTGCGGTTTCAAAATTAGGCGGTAAAATACTTTGAAATTGACTGCCACCAATACGGTAATAAGTATAGTTACCAACTAAGGCTTGTTGTTGGGGATAAAGTTCGCCGACAGACTGAGCTAGTTGTGCTCGAGCTTGTAGTACTTTGACGCCTGCGATTTGTAGTGAGAGATTATCGTGATATCCCTTATAAATTAAACAAGTTAAATTAGGATCGCGAAAGACTTTCCACCAGTTAGCATTTTGAATAGGGGCAATTTTAACGGCAGGACTATTCTTAAGCCAATAGCGTGTTACCTTCTTTTTAGGCTCGTGATAGTTAGGTCCGACTAAACAAGAACTAAGCATAAAATAGGCTAATAGCGATAAAATTTTAAAGAGAAAAGACAATTTCTTTTATTTCCTTATAATCTGAAGATAGTCTTAATTTAGCCAGTTAAGGTGAAATAGGGATTCGGGTTTTAAATCTTATCTATGAATTGCATGATGAGCAAGAGGGTCTCTTTAGGTAAAATTATTTATAAGTAAAGCTATTAAATAATGAATTAAAATGATAGTCTATCACCTGTCAAATTTTAAGCAGTAATTTAAATTTAATGTCAGATTTATATCATCTTATTTACAAAAGCGAAGCTAAAAAACCATTAGATGCATGCGAATTAACCGAATTAGCTAAGCTTGCACGTTTTAAAAATTTCATTTACCAATTAAGTGGTCTATTAATCTATTCTGAGCAACGATTTTTTCAGGTTTTAGAAGGAAAACTTTCTTCAATAGAACTTATTTATCAAAAAATTGAAGAAGATGATCGCCACGAGAATATTGTTCTTCTAACTAAAGAGCCCATCGCTTCCCGAACTTTTTGGCGGTGGAATATGGGTTTAACAATTATTGATGATGACAGTGATATTAAGCAGCAATTAGTCAATTATATGCAATCAAATATAAATCTCGCAGCTGCTAATAAAAACGATGCCGGTTTTATATTAGAGGCTTTTTCTAGAGAAACCTTTCAAAATTACATACAATAAAATCATTTAATAGTAATCTTAAGACCACTCAGTTAATCGCCTGATTTCATTCCTTAGGGGTTATTTTATTTAGCTTAACAGGGTTTGGCTCTAATAAAATATTTTAATCTTGATTAATGAAAAAAGGCAAAGATTTTACTTTAGCAAAAATAAAATGCCATAAGGATTTGCAGCGCTGGGTTTCTTGGCGCCAAAAGTTATAAAGAGCAGCATTATCCATAGTTTCGCTAGGTAGCACATAGGGGAAAAAAGAAAAGACGACAGGATTAGTTGTGCTGTATTTGTTAGCTATTTTTAATTGGGGAAGAACTAAGTCAGGTGGGGCACTTAGAAACACATTTTGCTTACTGTCTTCTATAAATAATTCTACAATAACCGCAAATTGCTTATCACTTCCTTCGTGAGCCGCAGTAATTATTTTTAAGTAGTCTTCTAGTGTACTTAACGTTAAGTTTTGAGTGCCAATACTATCTTGAAATAAGAAGTTATCGATTGTTGTATTAGTAAAAAGGAATTTATATAAAGCGGCTACCTGCTTAGGGTCTACTTGACCTGTAGCATAGGTAGATAGGCTGATAGGCCAATTGGGTCTTTGGCTTTTAAGTAATTGCGTAAGTTGACTTAAATAATTTTTTAAGAGATTACGACGTTTATCATTTTGCCAATTTAAGTCATCAATTTCTTCAGCAATATACCAACCTGCAACAGTATTACCTTCTGGATCTGCTGTGTTAATTAGATTCATAAGGTAAGGCATTGTGGTTTGCTGCTGTTGATAATGCTGTTCTAGGTAGGCATTTAGTTCTGCATCACTTCCTGAAAGGGCTTGCCAAAATTGCCGATTGTAATTTAAACCCATAGTTATAGTTAAGTGTTCTTTCTGAGCAGCTTTTATAACAGTAAATAAAAGTGAATTAAAAGGCTGATTAATAACAGGATAAAAAGCTGATTCGTCGTATGAACTCCATTGAATAATAATATGGTTTATGCCTAAGTTATGCGCTTCTTTAAATAAGGATTCCCATACCGCACTAGGGCGGTCTTTTTGATCGTTATATAATTGAAGAAAGCTAGTATTTACCTGGCTAATTGGACATTCTGCTAATAAAATTTTTTCAGCGCTCATCAGCGTAGCTTTATATAGTAAAAAAGCTAAAAAAATAATTTTCAACTGGTTTCCCTGCTTTAAAGTGAACTTTATTCTTACCGAAATACCGTAGCTCGACCACGGTACCTATACTTCTGTGCGGGGCCCTGTATCTTGACTATATCTGTGCAGGTGGCCCGCAAGAACCTTATGGGGTTTGTGTTTTAAACGAAGCCGCTTCCTGCGATCGGTGCGCACATCCATGTGCGCAACGGTTTAAAACACAAACCCCATAAGATACTTGCTCTATTGTAGATTCTTGTTAACACGAGATAGGTGCCTAAGGGGCCGGAGCCCTCTTCGTTTCAGCCAGGCTACTTACCTCTTTTAGAATCTAGCCCGAAATACCGTGGCTTGACCACGGTATCTATCTACCTATTTATAATCTTGCCTCATAAGTTAACTGTAGTGCAGAAATAGCTTCTGGTTTTAAGGGTTTAAAAAATAAAAAACGTGGCCGGTTGCCAAACTTTAGAAATTCTTCTGGTTCCTGATGTTTTAATGTTTTTTGTAAAATTTTCTTTGACCCAATATTATTTGGATGAACTGTCGCAACAGCCAAGTCTACTGGTTTGGTTTGAGTTTCTGTGGCTAGAACATGTTTAATGTATTTTTTTCCTAAAATAGCGACTTCAGTACCATAGCCTTTCCCGCCAAATCGTTGATCAATAATATACCCAATTTCTACCGTATTTTTATGGCCAGCGCCTACGTGAGCGAATTCATCACTCACTTGTTTTAGAAATAAGCTGCCTATAAACTCTTGAGTTTGCTTATCATGAACGGAAAAATTACTATAGTTTTCGCCACTGTTCCATTTTTGCACCTCACTTGCAACAAATTCGTTTACCGCTTGTGTACTCCAAACTTTACCTTCGCCAAACATGCTAATATTTTCAGGTTTTCCTAAAAGAAGACCATATTGCTCATTTAAATAGCTATCTTTGCTCTGATTAAGTGATTTAAGTTCCAAACGATTAGAGAAAATACTCGCTTGGTTATCATGAGTTTTAACTACAATCGGTCCTGCGGTTTTGGATTGTTGATTAGTTATTTTCATCACTACTTGCTCCCTTGAATGATTAAAATAATGGTTTTAGTGCTCGTTTTTTTCATCTATGAAAAAGATTAGAGTAAATGGTTATAAGTGTGTTGTCTAATTTTAATTTGTTTAGCTAGGTTTCCAATTAAACAGATTAGATACAAATCTTATTTAATACTTTATTTGCTTATTGATAATTTATTATTCATAATGGGTTTCCGGTGGGTTAATTTGCTTTAAATTGACCTCTTTTGAAGGAAATAAAATGAAAAAAACAATATTTTTGGCATTAGTTGCTTATTTAAATCTTTCCTCAGCCACAATGGTTCAATTAGCTGGCTTAGAAAATGTTAATAAAGCAAAACAACTTAACCTGGATTGGAATTTAAATTGGGGTAGCTGTTCAGCACCTAATTGGGATTGTCCTAATGAGAATATGTCAGTAACAGATTTTCCTATGGCAAAGTTTGGTGACTGGCTTTTGGCTTTTAACCAAGAAAATGTAAACCATATTTTGAAAAAAAGTTTAACTGGCGAAGATTCAACAATGACCTTCAAATTCGCAGGCTACAGTAAAGCTTGTAAAATAATTTTATCGAATAAGAATGTTATTAGTGTATTAATAAATCAAGATGGCAGTTGTTATTCCAGCTAATCTCAGTTTAGCCTAAGCAATTACCTAGTTGCTTAGGCTTCTATCTTATCTCTTGTTTATTAAACTTTCCCAATATGAAATAAAACATGCGCGAGAAAACCGAAAATTAAATGGACTTATTCTGGTTAGTTTTCTTGCTCTTGAAGCACCTAGAAGTGATAAGGGTGGGCATGTCTTAGGAAAATTAAAATTATAAGAGTAAATTAGATGTTCACTGCTTTAATTGTAATGGATCGTCCATGGAAAAGTAGGCTTCTAGAATCTCTTCTGGCGCATTTTCAGTTAACGTGCCATCCTTATTCATCCAGTTAAGATTGACAAATGCTTCGCGACTTCGGTTATTATTTTCTTTCGCATGTTTAAGATAATCGCTAAGCTCCCAATCATTTTTTAGTTCAGTTTTATACCATTTACTGAAGAAACCGTCTTTATCTTTAGTAAATAATCGTCGATGCTCTGCCTGAAATGCTTCCATACATGACCTAGATGCTTCTTTTTCCGTAATATATCTAGGGCTTGAATAGGTTTTAATAGTGTAATCGTATATAAAAAAATCTTTAATTTGCGATCGAATCTCTTGCTCTTTTTCACGCCTAGCAATAATTTTTTGAACAAGAGGATTGTCAATTTGTTTTTGTTCATCTGTAAACTTAGGCTGAGGAAAAACATCTGCTAGCGTTTGATAGGTCTGTTCATGTTCATGGTCGGCCATGCTAAAAAGATAATTTAAAGCGCCTTCTTTTACCTCTTGTTTAAACCATACGCGAAAGTCCTTAAAGTTGGAAAAAGTAATTTCACCATAATTAGGGTCAAACCAAGAAATGGCATTACCCCGTTTTACGAAGGATACAGCATGGCCGAAATTCTGTGGAAGTCCACCTCTGTTTTTATCCTTAATGTAGATATTGGCTTCAATAATACCAGAATGGAATTGCTGCGATTCGATATAGTTAAGGAGTTTATCTGCTTTAGCCTCTAAGCTTGGCACATGTTTATCTATTAGATACTGCTCGGTTGAAGCGTATTTATAGAATTTCTTTAAATCTTTATGTATTTTTTCTGGGGATGCCTCGTTATCTCCTATAATGACCGGATGAGGTAGGTGAGGTTCTGTGATTTCATAAGTTGCGGGTTCCCTCATATCTGCTACAAACATTTTACGTAACATCCATTCATGCGATAGCGCATTACAAGAGCCCTTCCAATCAGGATCTAAAATATTAGTTGTTGCACCCTGATCAAAAGGAGTATAAATAAAATCAATTCCCTTTTTCTCTAAAAAATCTAAGCATTTATAACTTTTCATACTACTAGTTAATCTCAATTGCCTATTTTTGTTTTTATAAGGATAAAATTAAAACATTATTAAGTAATTATAGATCAAATAATTATCAATTTGATTTAATGATTATTATAAAAAGGCTAAGGATAGAAATGGTAGGAAAAGATTGCTACTTAAAAAATATTATCTTTCAAACGCTTAAAAATTAAACAATTAAATAGATTTAAAATTATATAAATTTTATAAATAATTAGCGATTTATATAAAAATTAAACATTGCTTTGAGCAAAAGCTATACTTTATTGTAAGGCCAAAGTAGCAAAATTTAGGATTACCTTATGAAAGACCGCAACGAAAGTAAAGAAACTGAGACTAGAGTAAAGAAATCTGAACCTAAAGCAAAAAAATTGAAATTAGAAGAATATGCTCTAGAAATAGCTGAAATTTATGAGAAGATTAGAGAAATAGGTAGAGAATTAGCGGATTTAGAGCGCGTAGAAAATCAGTATAAAGGGCAAGATCTTATTTTAATGTCAGTCAATGCTGACGAATTTAACCCAGAAATCTTAAGTAATGCCCAACACCTAGTGGCTTTAAGAGACGCAGAAGGGGCATATACCTATAAGCTTTGGGCATCTCAAAAAGGTAAATGGCAATTGTTCGATTTAAAATTAGATCAAAATTTCGTACTACCTCCAGAATGGCATGGGCAAAATAAAGTATTTGTAAGCATGAATAACCCCATTTTTAAGCTATTAAATCAAAAGGATACGCTTTCTATGGGCACTTCTTTAAAAATTAAAGGAGAAAATGAAAAGATTTTTAAAGAAGAATCAGCGAAAATTAGAGCATTAAGTGATTTATTGAGCAAATTAAATTTTAAGAGAGCAGATTTGGAAACCGCTTTAACTCAAGCAGAAAACACCAAAGCAACGATTAAGAGAGGAAGAGAAATATCAAACCTTGTTGCTGACCCTAAGAAAATCTCAGATAAAATTAAAGGCCTTACAGATTTCAATGATTCTTACGAGAGATTTAAAACAGGCATGCAGCGGGATATAGATGAAATCTATTTTTTGGCTAAAGAGTTTGCAGTTAAGAAGGAGGAAATTAATGTAGACAAGTTAATAGCAGCAGGAAATACTATCTTCCTCGAAGAGCCCCAAGAACTAAATAGCTCTATTACAATAGAAGCACCTGCTCCAATTACAAATTATACTTTTTTCAATGATCCACAAAATAAAAAGAAATCAGAACCAGAAGAAGTAGAGAAAAAAACAACGCCTAAGAGCTTAGCAAGCAGCAAGCGAAAGTCAGGAGTCTTAAAAGAAGAGCGAGAAATTAAACGCCAAAGTGAAACTAGACGCCCTGATTTCATCACTAAAGAAGCTAAGAAGGAAGTAGGGCCAGAGCCAGAGAAGAAAAGGCAGTCGGTTTCCCGTTCAGTAAGCAGTAAAAGATTAAAAAGTAAGAGTACAATAAAGCCTGCCAAATTCACTACAAAGTTAGAGCAAAGTCAACCGCAGGTGCAGGAGCAGCCGCAGGTGAAAGTAAGTACCGATCGCCCGCGCCGCCCTTTAGAAAGACAGCATAATGTAACAGAGCAACAGAGAATGCAAAGACAAATGAGTAAGCCTGATGTAAAAAAACATACTTATTTTGCCGAGAAGGAACAGGAACGCAAACCTAAAGATTCTGGAGAGGAACTAACTAGAGAAGACTCTCAACGATTTAAAAAATAAGTTTGCTTTAAAGGTTAATTGTTTGAGCTTTAGTTAGCTATCGTAGCCCGGTTGCTTGCAACGGGGATTAAATCTTAGTTTAGCTAAACAGAGCCCAGCTGCTAGCAGCCGGGCTACAAGGTCGCTTTGAACACTTAGTTATCCACGTAACAATGCTGCACGTGATTGTCAGCAGTTCGTCGGTTTAAATTATCAATAAATCTTTGTTTAATAAGCAATGTAGCTATTTGCGCTTATAATCAATATAAGTGTAGTCTTAATAGCGTTTAAGCCTAGTTGTTAAATAAGGATATGCAAATGGATCATGGTCTTCCCCTAATTAATATGATTGCTATGGGATTTACTCTGGCATTAATTATGGGATTTATTGCTGTACGTCTTAAAATTCCAGCCTTGGTAGGTTATTTATTAGCCGGTGTGATTATTGGCCCCTTTACACCTGGATTAACAGCCAACGTTAAAATTGCGCAGGAACTTGCAGAAATTGGCATTATGCTGCTGATGTTTGGCGTAGGGCTCCATTTCTCATTATCAGATTTATTACGTGTGCGTAAGATTGCAATCCCTGGCGCACTTGTGCAAATCATTGTTGCAACCATACTCGGCTATGGTGCCGCTATCATGTGGGGCTGGGATCATGGTAGTGCTTTAATTTTAGGGCTTTCATTATCGGTAGCTAGCACGGTTGTCTTATTAAGAGCAATTGAAGAAAGAGGGGCCTTAGATTCAATTAACGGGCATATTGCAGTTGGTTGGCTGTTGGTCGAAGACTTAGTCATGATTATTGTCTTAGTCTTACTGCCACCCTTGTCTTATTTATTCGGAGGTCAAGCAGCTGCTGCTGATATGCATAAACCGTTGTGGCTTATACTGGGTTTAACACTTGTTAAAATATCAACGTTTATCGCATTAATGCTATTGGTAGGAAGACGCATTTTCCCTAAGGTACTTTGGCATGTCGCCCGTATTGGCTCGCGTGAATTATTTACCCTGTGTATTATTACCGCTGCAATTGGTATTGCTTATATAGCAGCCACATTGTTTAATGTTTCTTTTGCGCTCGGTGCTTTTTTTGCTGGCATGATCCTGCGCGAATCCTCATTTAGCCACCGGGCGGCTGAAGAATCTTTGCCTTTTCGAGAAGCGTTTGCGGTTTTATTTTTTGTGTCAGTGGGCATGTTATTTAATCCAGCAGTTTTAGTGGAATACCCCTTACAAGTACTCATCGTAGTGGGGATTATTATTATTGGAAAATCCATTGCGGCATTTATACTAGTACTCGCTTTTCGCTATCCGTTGCAATCAGCCTTAATAGTCTCAGCAAGCTTAGCCCAAATTGGCGAATTTTCATTTATCCTGGCGGAATTAGGCGTGCGTTTAGGCCTGCTTTCAGAAGAAGGGCGCAGCTTTATTTTAGCGGGAGCATTAATCTCAATTGCGCTTAATTCGTTTATCTTTAGGCTTATAAATCCATTTTATACTTGGATAAAGTCGTGTCCTAAATTGGTGAGATTTTTTGAGCGCGCTAACGATCCGCTGGCTGAATTACCCATGACGACTAAAGAAGATTATCTTGCAGGTCAAATTGTTTTAGTAGGCTATGGACGGGTAGGCAGACATATTGCTAACTTACTTTCTGAGCAATCTATCCCTTATGTGGTTGTTGAAGAAAATCGTGAGCTAATACAGGAGTTGCGAGAGTCTAATATTCCGGCAATTTATGGTGATGCCTCTAACCCATCGGTACTGATTCAAAGCCACATTGCTCGCGCCAGCATGCTGATGATAGTGATAGCAGATACTTTTCATGTCAGAAAAATGATTAAACTCGCATACACCCTTAACCCTGACATAGAAATAGTCGTGCGTACCCACGATGAAGAAGAAGCACAGTTATTGCAGGAAGAAGTCACCGGAAAAGTATTCTTTGCTGAAGGAGAGATTGCAAAAAACATGACAATTTATGCATTAAACCGCTATGGTAAAGATGTTGCCTCTGATTTAATAGAAACATTCAAGGGCCAGGGTAACTAAGCGCTTAATTGAAAAGTTAAATTTATACTCTAAATTGACTTGGATTTGATCAAAAAGGAGAGTGTGGTAATTGATTTTTATTCACGATGAGTCTGCTTAAAAAGCCTAAGGTTTCTGATTCTCAGTTAACAGTTTCTGAATTAATGCTTTGTCCTGCCTTCTAAAATAAGGATTTTATCATGATGAGATGGTTTGGATCGCCACTAAATTTTGTTTGCTTAAAGCCCACTTTTTCGTAACAGCGAATGGCTTGTTGGTTGTTGACATCTGGATCAACAATAATCGCTTTAAAGTGAGTTAGAAAGTTATTAATAAATTGATTGATGAGTTCTACTCCAGCTCCCTTGCTTCGTCCTTTCTCTTCTGCAATAAACAGATCAATTCCCACTAGAGAGTGGGCCTCATATTGTTGAAAAAGTGCATTATCATAACCATCAATCCCCTCAGGTAATGATTCGGTGAGTAAATAATATTGTATGAATCCAAAAGGGGAGTCAGCGATATATGCTATAAAGCTCGGTACATGCTCTTTGCCTAAAATTCTCGGTTCATATTTTTCTTTAATTTCACTGCGTGTCCAGTGTTTATCTCTTGCATACCAATAGTTAATAGCTGGTTCTTGAAACCATTGATAGAGTTGATTTAAATCTTCCACAGCTAATGGCTTAAATGTAAAATGATTCATATTTTTACTCTTTAGGTAGTTTATTTATTCAAGAACATCTTTGATAAATTGATTTACCTCTAGATTAGAGCGAGGTTCTATTAATTGAACATCAGGGTAGCAAAGTCATGAGGCTTGGTCTACGTTTTCGCGACGTGAGGCAATTTGTTACTAAAAGTTTCACAAGAAATTAAACCCTATGTACTCGCTTTACGCTTAAAACTCTACATACTACTCTTACGCTTAAATTCACGCACCGCGGTACGTAGGGATGGGGTTATATCTTATAGCAATAATCTTAGGTAGCCTGGGTGAAACAAAGTGAAACCCAGGTTTTAATCTTTCAGGCCCACACCTAGACTACATTTACTGCAATAGTATTTGCATTAATTATCCTTAATAATCCTATTTTGTGTAGCGAATATATAACCTATTTCTTTAGAATAAACTTAAAGAGGGCCTTAATAATAAATAAAATTAATATCTAACTAGTTCTTATTCATTCCCCAGATTAAAAAGTAATTCTTGACGACTTTTATAGGTTCTTATGCTAAGGTAAAAATAATGAGTTGCAGCTTCAGTGTTTAGCTCCTAGTTTATAGAAAACAAGTAACCAACTAAACAGTTTCCTAGCGTAGGCGTCTTTCTATGGATGGTAATGAACTAATTTATGCAGTCAATGATAAACCTCCTTTCGTAAAATTAATTTTACTTGGGCTACAACATACCCTGCTCATGTCTGTCTATTTGGTTCTCATTATTATTGTGGTAAGAGCGTCAAAGCTATCCGATGCTATAGCGGTTGATGCTGTCAGAGTAGGTATGATTGCGCTTGCTATTGCAACCTCGCTACAAGCCTTAAAGCCACCCTTGGGCTCAGGCTTTTTGGCAGCCCCTGTGGTATCTGCTATTTATTTCAAGGCATCCCTACTAGCTGCTGACGCAGGGGGACTCCCCTTAGTCATGGGAATGACTATCTTTGCAGGATTTTTAGAGATTTTGTTTTCTCGCCTGTTATATCGATTACGAGTAATTTTCCCGCCTGGAATTTCTGGTTTTATCATTGTGATTGTTGGTATTGAATTAGGCCTTGAAGGTATTAGGCAATTTCTAGGGGTAGCAAAACCTGGGGCCTATCACTTTGAGACGCATTTTTTGGTTGGCCTATTTACTTTAGTCATGATGGTGGGGTTAAGCATCTGGTGGCGAGGTATTATTAAACTTATTTGCTCTTTTATAGGTTTATTGTCTGGCTTTATAATAGCTTTTCTATTTGGAGTCATCAATCCTGAAAAAATTGCCCTCCTAAAATCGATACCCTATGTTGCCTTGCCTAATTTCTCGTTTATTTCTTATCAATTTTCGTTCTCGCTTATTTTGCCTTTTTTTATAGCTAGCATTGCGGCAGCTCTGCGCACGATTGGCGTGATTACGACGTGTCAAAAAATTAATGATATAAATTGGAAAAGTCCTGATTTAAAGTCAATTAAAGGCGGGGTATTTGCTGACGGTATGGGTGCGGTAATTGCAGGGTTATTAGGTATTCCTGGTATTAGTACCGGTCCAAGTTTAGTGGGTATATCAAGTGCTGCAGGAGCCACGAGCCGCTACATTGCTTTTGCAACAAGCGGTATTTTGTTGATTCTGGCATTACTGCCCAAAATAGTCTCCATTTTATTAATTATTCCCATGTCTGTTGTAGGTCCTGCATTAATGTTTACTGCAAGTTTTATGATAGTAGGCGGTATTCAGGTTATGACCTCAAGAAATATTGATGCCAGGATGACTTATGTTATAGGTTTTGCTTTTTTATTTGGACTTAGTAAAGAAATATACCCTGCATTTTATAGCTCATTACCGCATGCATTACAAGCGATTACAAGTACCTCACTTTCACTTTCAGTTTTTGTTGCTCTTATCCTGCATCTGATTTTCCGTATAGGTATACGCAAAGATGCAGTGGTAACCTTTGAAAAAGAAAAAGAGTTATCTAAAGATGATCTGAATTATTTTATCTATGAAAATGGTAAAAAATGGGGCATCAACCCGACAATAATAGACAGAGTAGCACTTACAACTGGCGAAGTGATGCAACATATTCGTCGGACTCAACTAACTGAAGGTGATGTCGATGTTAAATTAAGTTATAACCAAGTAGACTTTATTGTCCATATAAAATACATCGGGGACTTGTTACTACTGCCCTTTGTCAACCAAGGAAAGAAAGTGTTTCTCGAAGAAGAAGCGTTCTCTTATGGCTTAACTGATTTCCTAACAGGCGTCTACCCTGATAAATTTGAGCGCTACATGCTTAACGATGAGGCGAATATTAAATTGTATTTTATTGTCTAAAAATTTGCTTCCACGCCAAATTCACATCATGATATTAGATAGCTTCTCAATTAAAGACTATAAATAATGCAAGAAACGATTATTAATTTATTGATTAAAAAAGAAAAACAATTACTAGATAAGACAGATTCTTTAACTGAGTTGGCCAATCTTATTGATGATGACTTTATAGAAATTGGCAGTAGCGCGACCTGTTATGATAAAGCTGAAGTTATACGATGGCTTGCGAGTGACGATCAATCTCAACGTAGTGGAAATTCATTTAAAGCACAAGCGCTTGCTGAGAATATCATCTTATTAACCTACATTAGCTCAATTAAGGCGACGCCTGAGGCTAAAAGCAAGCAAGCGATGCGCTCATCAATTTGGCGATTGAAGCAAGGGCAGTGGCGCATGATCTTTCATCAAGGCACGCCATTAAAATAAAGGCTACTTATTGGGTTTACGTAGAAATATAAGATTATCCATACTTAGATACCTTAGACGTCGTTGCCTATTGTTCTTACTAATCACAATAAAATTAGCTTGTTTTATTTAAAAGGGCAAACTTTCCTAAAAAAACTTATGCTATAAACCAATTGCAATTGGTTTCATCTTTAACAATCCTTTGAATTCACTCATGTTTCTATGAGTTCATCCTTTATCTCATAAATACATAATATTTACATAATGATTAATTAATAATCATCATGTATAATAAGTATAGTAATTCTATTAGTATGTCCTAAATTAGAAAAGTTATGAGCAAAATTTCAATTTATGTCAATATTCCTGGCAAGCAAAGCACAGAGCTTCGTACTTATAAAATAAGTAAGAAGGCAATGTTTAATATTGCAGAAATAGTCAATCAACATGCCAGGCCAGCAGATAGCGATATTCATTCAGAAGAATCGCATATTATTATAGATGGTAAACATTACGAATTTGATAAGCAAAATATCCATTACTACGAAGAAATTAAAAGTGAGTTATTGAAGTTAGAAAAAGGTAAATCTGTTGACCTAGAAGAGGATGACGGTCTGGTCGAAACTGTCGAAGATCAAAAAAAAATAATTGAGATTTCAGCTAATAAGAAAGAAGTAATATCAGAGCCTTCCTTTACTGTTCAATCTATAATAGACACTGTTCAAGAAAAATTAGCGCAATTTTCTCAATTAAATGATGCGAACTATCGAGAAAAGATTAATATTTCAAAAAGGCTTCCTGCGGTATTAGCAGATTTTTATAGAGAAATTGAAGACCTTAGAAAAGTAATCCCTGGGCCTAAGCTTGATCTTTCTTCTTATAGAGGGAATGGCAGGCAAGAACAGCTTATAAGTAAAAAGCAAGAATTAGAAAGACAATTACAGTCTGTAGACGCAATATTAGCTACCCTAAGTAATGCTAAGTCAACGCATCTACAAATTGCTTTTTCTCGTTCTAAAGATGATTTAGGTAATTTTGATTTAAAAAAATTAAATAAACATTATGTAGCCTTAACCAAAACATTAGAGCAGCTTAATGATGCGCTTGACTTACACTTTCAGCAAATTAAAACCGAATTAGAAATAATAGAAGAGAAAAAAGAAGAAGAAAAATTCGAAAATTCCATTGTTATCAGAACCTGGTATGGGTCAGAAAATGATGAAGAAGATACTCGTCAAATTATGGGCATTCCAACAGATGGCCATACCACAGTCGAATTATACAAGAATAAGAATGAACGTATTTACTTAGGTTTTTATGTTGTCCCAGATAGACAAGATCAATCGCTGGTTAAACAAGCATTTAAAAAAGCAGGACTGCCTTCACCTACGGTAGGTAAAGGTTATTTTGTTGATTTGGGCTATGATCAATCACTTGTAGGTAAAGACAAAAAATTTCGCCGCTGTGAAACAGTCGTCGTAAAATGCGATCGCCCAGGCGCTGAGCTTGATTTTAATGCTGCGTATGAATGGGCAAGAAGAACTAAAGCAAAATACCCTAGTAAAGGAAAAGGGTCAAAAAAAATTCAAATTATTGATGATTATAATTTTTATAACAAAAATTGCGCTTCCTTTGGCATAGAAGCTTTGCGCCAGGCAGGAGCTGAATCAGTCCTTAAATACTCTGGTAGTACATTAGCCAGCCTTGATACACCAACTGGGGTGCGCAAATACGCACAATCTTTAGAAAAAACACTTGCCGAAAGAGCTAAAATCTACGCGGAAGAAAATAAAATTCTTGCTGATGGCAGTAAGACTTTGCAGGAAAAATATAGCTATTATATAAAATTTGCGATTGCTAGATTAGAATTAGTTAAGACAGCTGATCCAGAGCTTCAGACTGCTTTAGACAGTTTAATTGGTCAACTATATAACGCAGCAGATGAAATAGCTAAATTACCAGACACAGAAGTTAAAGGTTATATTGATGAATTATTTGTAAACTTGCATGGGGTTATTAACCATTTCATAGTCCAAGACACGCATGCTGATTGTTCTGAGATTATTGAGACTTTGAAAAATTTGTCGAGCTTAATGCCACCTCAGGACAAGCTATTTATTAATGTAATTACTAGTAGCATAGTCAATAATTTACACTCTTACAACTCACGTCATGTAAATGGAGAATTTGGCGATTTCAAAATAACATATCTAGATATGAATAATAAAGTGTCTTCTGTTGCTTATGACTCTGACATGAGTTTATTTGCTAAAACGCTGCAAATTAGAACGACACTTTACCAATTAAATGAATTATATCAGGCGGAAAGGGAAGGTTATAAAGATAAGGAAAAAAGTTACAAAAAAAAAGAAGATCGTGAAAAGCTAAAGGCACATTTTACAAATTTAACCGATTATTATCGAGCCGCTCACGAACAATTAGTAAATACCTTAGCAACGTTACGCAATGAGATCTATTTTAAACCGGGAGCATTAGAAATAAATAATGCTCATTTAGATAATTTAATGAAATTGTTTTTACCTGCTAACATTCAAATTGCTCAGCAATTATCGGTTCCAAATTTATTGCAGAATGCAAAGAGTGAAAATACCTGGGCCGATGCCTCTAATCTCCCCCGCCTAAAAGATAATGATCGAACAAATATTCTTAGGGGCAAGGGTGAAGCGTCTAAACCTAATATATTGGCATTTTGGAACTGGCCGAAGCGGCATCAGCATTTTGAGTTTGAACATAGGGTTAAAGTTTATCAGATTGTAAATAATGACCAATTACATTGGAAAGCTAAACTTCAACTGATTGATAATTTAGTTGCTGAAAACAAGCCTGGGTTATTAAAAGTTTGGCGTCAAGATGAACGCAAGCGTTATGATAATTTAAAAGCGCAAGCATCTTTCATTTGCTTATTAGAAGCCTTTACAGAAGGTAAATTATCAGAAGCGAATTTTGCAGTGGAAATTGAGAAAATTATTCCCGACATAGAAGAAAGTAAGCGTCCAGCGCTTACGCAATTTAAGAAAGATTTTCTAGATGGATATCAAGTACTCGTTAATAAGGAAAGTAAAGATAATGCTAATTCACAAGCACAGCAACATAAACCATATACTTACAAAAATATGTTGGGGGAATTATTAAAAACAACTGCTAATACGAGCTTAAGTAGGGGCGATATGTTTGAGGATTTAGGCATGGCAATCTACGCAGATCGTCAATACAGTAGATTAAATCCACAGCTTACTAAGCGTAAAGAGAGTCAGGCCCCAAAACCTGATCCAACACCTGAAGAGCAAGTTCAAATTGAAGTTGGTTTATGGCAACTTATGGGTTAAATAATAAGAAAATCAGCACATGTAACCTATTTATCTGCAACTGTCTTTTGATCATATCTCATCGGGAAGCAGGGGCCTACAGCAAGCTTCGTTTACTAGCTACAGAAAGTGCCACATCGCTGGATACTGCGGTCAAGCCACGGTAATTCGTTTTCTTTTTGAATTCTTCCACTCTATCGAAATACCAAGCAAACAGGCTACGAGCTTTTTGGATTAACCAGAGGGTAATCCTAACAGTTAGTAATGACTCCATTGGCTATGCATAGTGATTTAGGTTTACTTCTATTTCTAACAGCTCCCCTAGTGGGTAGAGCCAATGAAGGCTCATTTGCTTGCGCAATGACGTGGCTTGCGCCACCTGTAAAAGTGATCTCACCACCAACAGTATCAATACCCTGAGCTAACCCACCTTGGGTATTTTCTGCGTTAATGAATGAATTACTGATGTTTATCGTAGCTCCACCAATATAGTCAATTACGCCAATTGCTTCATTATCAGAGGCACTTTTTGCATAGATTTGTGAGCTAGTAATAATTGAATTAAAGGCATCAACAGCATGAGATAAGCCACTGCTTCTCGCATAAGAAGTAATTAAACTGCTGGTAACAAGCGCATCATTGCCAGTGCTTAGGCCGTAAACATCGCCGTCTGCAGTTGTATTAATTACACTATTACTCACGTGAGCATTATTAATAGCGCTAACACCAAAAATAAGACCTGTCCCAGTTACATTGACTATGGACTGCGTGACAGTGGCATTATTATTAGCGGCTACCCCATATGTGCCTGTCTCGCTGGTTCCGATTGCGTTGATTGTTGAGTGTTTAACAGAAAGGTTTTGTCCGACAACCCCATAATTACCAAATTCTAAATTAGAGCCTGCAATATTGATTATTGAATAATTAATAAAAATCTTTTCATAATTATTAAGCCCGCCTACAGCAAGCCCTGTTTCACTGTTGGCATTAAGTATCGAATAATTAACATACAAGTTATTATTGTTAGCATAGGATGCATAGGCATTTACCTCTTGAGTCCCCAGCGAGTTAATGACAGAGTTATTAATAACCATATTAGTATTCGCGCCTACCGTAATGGCTGCATCAAATAACGAACCGGTTATAACAGTAGGCATAACCTGATTAATATTAGTTACCTGCATATTATTGATTAAACCATTATTACTCCACCACAGCCCACCAATAATATGTGGAAGCTGGTTAAAGTTAGCTGGATTAATAAAATTGCTGGTTCGTCCCCAAAGCGTTTGCCCATCTGCTAATTGAATAAAGCCATTATTTCCTGTGCTGGGAAGAATGTAGGTGCCTGGTGCAAACCACATTTGTGCTTGAGGTGCTATTGTAGCAATGCCATTAGTTAGTGTTTGGTCTAAGTTTAAGCAGGGGTTTTCAGCAGTGCAATTTAACAAGTTTACTGGTGCATTATGTCCTTGAAACGTACCATTTGGACTAAAAAACCAAATATTATTAGTAATAACTTGCGGCGAGGTAGGCTTAAAACCTTTCCGAACTGGTGTTCCTAACCCTTCATATTGACGAGCGAGATGACGAATAATGGGTGCTGTCATACGCTCAGATATAGGTTGCGTTTCTGCATAATTAAAACCATCAAAGCTCAATCTTATGCCTATAGAAAATTTATTTTTATTTTGGTTATCATAATTATCTTGAACAATAAGGGCAGCATTTTTCCTGGCGAATAATTCAATATTCGCTTCAACGCCTGTAATTTCTTTAGCATGGTTAAATTGAAAATAATAGACGCCACCACGTAGCCACCCACCTTGATACCAGGGAAGGTAATGACCTAACTCTGCCTCAACACCCGTTCCATATTCATCAGTTAAAGCGACTGGTGTATCAAAAAAACTGTGCCCCTGAACATAATTTAAGTGATTAAAATTTGGTGAGCTGGCAACATTCATTTGGCTAAGCTCGCTTGCAAAGAGGTTTTGATAAGGCTGGCTAGCATGACTTAAAGGAATATAACCTTGTACACGCGCTTCATTATATTGACCAAGTAATTCAATACCCGGATTAGCAAGCCAGGCCTGGGTGCGGTTAGCTGTTTTTTGATAATCAGCAAAGAAGAATCCACCCAAAGCCACAGGCGCTTGATTTAAATGCGTGAGTTGTCGAAATCCCGTGCCAAGACTGTAGACTACATTTTCTTTATGAAAATCGCCGCTACCACCTAAAACAGAGCCATCTAGAAACCAGAGTTGATTATTATTTCCTATTAAAGGTTGCATGCCATCAATAAAACCACTTACAAGATGGTCACCAACTAACCCTTGGCCTGTAAATCTTGTTGACCATGGAGCCGTTATGAATTCACTATAGGTTACTTCTGAATAGAGGGAAAAAATAAAAGCCATGATTGTGCTTGGAATTATAGTTGTTTTCGCAGTCAAGGCTGTTGCGTGTGTCATTTTAGTCTAGTCCATTAGATTAGTAAATATAGTAAGCCCTGTATTATTGAATATAATAATTTTATTTTCAATGGGTTATATCTTTTCAGTTAAAGCGCAGCGACTTTTTAAAACTTCCTTAATCCATTTATCCTGCATGGTTTTCTTTAATAATGAAGAACGAAAGCTATTAATTATCAACTTCTTTATGTCTCTATTATTAAGTCTAAGTGCTTTAGATAATTCTAAATAGTTATCAAGTAAATCTGCATTAAGATAAGCGGGATCATCAGCATTTATTGAAATGACAAGGCCCTGTTTCATGAAAAAATGTGCTGGATGACTTGCTAAATTATTAATAGGACCAATTTTAACTTCAGAAATCGGACATAGCGCAAGCGGAATTTTACATTGTTTCAAACGCTTGATAACTTGTTTATCGGAAGAAGCCATATTGCCATGATCAAGCCGGCTAATTAAGTTACAATTTATTAAAAACTCACTGATATAAGGTTGTGCTAATTCATCATGACCACCATGTGGAATAATCTTTAAATTATTTTTCCTAGCAAGCTCAAATAGCTTATAAAATTTGGAAGGTGGATTGTCTTTTTCGTCAGAGTCTAAGCCAATAGCAACAAATTTAGCTTTAAATTTGGCGTGCTGCTTAGCATAATAAATTAATTTATTTAACGTTGATAAGGCTAATTCTTGCGGCTTATCCCGTAAGAATGCGGGAATCAACAGGACTGATAGACGGGTATGCTTATTAAAATCATCAACTGCAGCAGTAATGCCATCAAGTAAATCGTTTAATTTAACGCCTCTGTGCAAATGTGAATCTGGGTCAAATTGTATTTCTAAATGAACGACGCCTTGTTTATGCTGGGCTCTAAGCAGCGCTGTCATGAGTTCATAATAATCTTGTTTTTTTTGCAAGGCTTCGCTATTAGCATAATATAAGGACAAAAATTGAGAGAGGGTTGTTAAATTTTCTATGCGGTTTTTTAGATCTTGGCGAGATGCATAAGGTATTTTAAGATGATTTCTTTCGGCAAATTTCCAATATAGTTTGGTGGTCAAGCTGCCCTCTAAATGAATTGACAAATGCGCTTTTGGTATATTAGCTAAACACTGCCTAGCGCTGTGGCCGTTGACATGGCCAGTTAGCGGAAAAAGTAAAATTAAGATGAAAAACAGCTTTGCAACTTCTTTTTTAGCGATCATATTTATATTTCTTAAAAGTCTTATTAATAATATCATCTTAAAAACTCAAGCGGGTAGTAACACACAGATTGAAATCAACAGGGTTGACAGTGGGGCAAGTGGGATTGAGTTAGAGTTAGCTGAATTGGCTTTACCTTGTTCTGAGCCTTTAAATAGTAAGATAGTAATTTATTATAAGCATCTAATAAGCAGTGTGTAAAAATAGTACGAAATGAATAGGAGAGTAATAGTGTCTTTGGGAAAATATAAAGTTACTGTCATTGAACACACTATTATTAAAATGTCTGATGGCTGTGAATTGGCAGCCAAAATCTGGTTGCCCATAAAGAAGCCAGAAAAAAAAGTTCCAGCTATCCTAGAGTATTTACCCTATCGTAAGCGCGATGGGACTGCTGTGCGTGATGAGCTAACTCATCCTTATTTAGCCTCACATGGTTATGCTTGTATTCGTGTTGATATGCGCGGATCTGGAGAGTCCCAAGGTTTTTTGCAAGACGAATATCTTAAACAAGAGCAAGAAGATTGCTTGGAAGTATTGCGTTGGATAGCTAAACAATCCTGGTGTACAGGCAGCATCGGTATGATGGGTATTTCTTGGGGAGGATTTAATAGCTTGCAAGTTGCAGCCCTTAAACCTCCAGAATTAAAAGCTATTGTTTCAATCTGCTCAGCAGATGATCGGTATAATAATGACATACATTATATGGGCGGTTGTTTGTTGACAGAAGATTTTGTTTGGTCGGCAACTATGCTAGCTATGATGTCTCGCGCGCCAGATAAAAAATTAGTAGAGGATTGGCGGGAAAGATGGCTAACTCGAATTAGTAAGCAACCATTATTATCAGCTACATGGCTTCAACACCCTTTACGTGATGAATATTGGAAGCATGGCTCTGTCTGTGAGCAAACAAACAACTTTAATTGCCCTACCTATTTAGTTGGTGGTTGGGAGGATGGTTATTCTAATACCGTTTTTAATTTGTTATCTAGCTTACAATGTCCACGTAAAGGATTAATTGGTCCTTGGGCGCACAAATACCCGCACTTTGCCAAACCCGGTCCACAAATTGGTTTTTTACAAGAATTATTACGTTGGTGGGATTATTGGTTAAAAGGGATAGACACCGGTATTATGGCTGAGCCTATGCTTCGTGTTTGGATGCAAGACTCAGTGCCATCTAAGCTTGATTATGATGATCGACCAGGTAGGTGGGTAGCTGAAAAAAGTTGGCCTAGTGAGCAAGTTAAAAACGAAGTGTTCTGGTTAGGTGATGAGTGTATTTCAACTTATCCAGTAAATAACGATATTATTACTCATTGCTCACCACAATCAGTAGGTGAAACTGGTAGAAGTTGGTATGGCCATGGCATGAGTCCAGAAAAACCGCTTGATCAGCGTGTTGATGATGAGCGTTCAATTTGCTTCGATATGTCGCCTTTTAATCATCGTTTAGAAATTTTTGGTGCACCCGTAGTTGAATTAGAAGTGGCGGTGGATAAACCTCAGGCCTTTATTGTGGTTCGACTTAATGAAGTCTCCCCGGATGGCGTATCAAGACGTGTAACTTATGGGGTATTAAATTTGGCTCATCGTAATAGTCATGAAACACTAACACCTATTATACCTGGGGAAAAAATGCACATTACGATGAAGCTTAATGGTATTGCTCATTCCTTTGCACCAGGAAATCACTTACGTCTTGCTATTTCGACTACGTATTGGCCTTTATTATGGCCTGCGCCTGAAAAAGTAAATCTTAAGATATTTGTGAAAAATTCTAAGCTTACTCTACCTACTCGTGCACCGTGCGAAGAAGATAACTCGCTATTTGTTTTTCCAGAGCCTGAAAGCGCTCCTCCTTTAAGCTTAACTTATCTGCGAAATCCCTCAGTAGAACGTTACATTAAGCGCGATCAAAATAACAGGGTAATTTATACGGTAAAAGAGGATTCAGGACATACGCTTATTGATAATATTGGCCTTGCTATAAATTATACCCAGCAGGAAGAGTATTCTATTCAGGATGATGACCCCTTATCAGCTAAACTTAATGTTAAAACAATAATCGGTATTGGACGTGATGAATGGCAAACTCGTACTGAAGTAAATTCCACTATGCAAGTTAATAAATCAGATTACTTATTAGCAGCTAAATTAGTTGTTTATGAAGGTGATGAATTAATCCTTACGCGTCACTGGGAAAATAAGATTCCTAGGTTTCCAAAAGAAAGCATGCAAATAGAGCAAATAAAATCAGAAAAAGCAGGGTTTTTTTATAAAAGGACAAATAAATTGCCTAACGAAGAGTATGATATTCAGCTACACCCTTAACCGCTGTATTGGTTACAATGATTAAAATTTAATTGTTATTTACCCTAATATTCGCTCTATTGCTAGCATTGCCTCTATTGATGGGATTACTCCTAAAGTGGGGCAAAATCAAGTTTATCCATTTTATCAACATACGAATCTAATTCTAATTTAAAATTGGACATATAAATTATATTACTTAATTTAAACACATTAATTGTACTAATAATTAAATTTAAGTTAAAAAAGTATTTAATAGACTGTTAACAGGAAAGAAAAGGCGTTAAAAAGGCATATAATTCAAATTTAGTTAAAGAAAATGTAAAAATGGCAGTAAAGGCACGCTTATATAAATCAATAGTAAGTTTAGGGGTAAGGTTAGCAGAGGGCGAGAGGCAATGTGCCTCTTATTATTATTCTCTCTGTTTTGAACTTAACTTTCTATTCTTAAATATAAAAAAAAATAGTCAAATTTTTATTTTAGATGAAACAGGGCAGCAAATTATTGACTACCTATTAAATAATTTAAACAAGCAAAATTTAAGATTTCCACCACGTTTTAGAGCGAAAGAAGATTTTACTTTCTTCTACTTTCACCTATTGAGAAATTGGTTATATTTTATAAAAGGTAATTTTGAGAAGGCAAATGAAGCCCTTAGCGTAGCTAAAACGTTTCCGGAAAAAATACGCTGTGCCGAAACCAGCCATTTGGAAACATTAGTTCAAAAACAAATTGAACTGCAAAAGGCAGTGCAGCCAATTTATAGACAACAATCTATAAGCGTAGAAGAAGTATTGGAAGATAAATTGAACTTACTTATAAAAGAGTATGAATCTAACAAAGCAGCATCGCTCGTTGATAGTTCAGATGAAATTTTAGCTCGCTATTTTATTGATTTGGAGCAGCAGGCCCAAACTGATAATCCTATAGATTTGTGGAACCAAACAGAGCCTGGTTCGGTTCAAGCTATGATTAAACTCATACGAATCATGTTTAATGCAAGTGCTGAACTCTCTATTGATTTTATAAAAGAAATGCATAAGTTGGCATTAGAAGATGTAGTATTACCTCAGGCAAATAGAAGCTTTGCTATAACGGCTGGCGAGTTTAGACAAGAGCCAGTACGTTTTGGCATGCTTGTAGATAATACATCGCTAGCAGGACTTTATAATGTGTTAGATTGGGTAGAAAAAGAAAATATAAATAACAATGATGCATCTAACTATAATATTATACTATCAGCCTACCTTGATTCATTTATATTAGAAATATATACAAATCCTGCTGAAATCGAAAACAAATTATTAGAGTTAATTAATAACTATTATTTAGATATTACTCGTGCTAGTAGCAGTATGCACCGAATACGAGAACTTATAAAAGCATGTGCAACGTTCTCACATTATTTTTCCTTGATTCATCCTTTTAGTGATGGCAATTTACGCTTATCTCAACAACTTTTAAATTTTCTTTTAGCTAAAAATAATCTCCCTCTTTGTATTCTTTCTGATCCAGCTTTAATCGAAGGCTCATCACCTGATGAATTAGTAGACCATATTTGTATTGGATTTAAAAAATTTAGACAATTTGTAGTAAAAGAACAGGTAACAACTAAAGTCCAAGCACCTCGTATGGAAAAAATTGAAAAAGATAATGTTGCTAGTTTGCTAAGTCATTCAATTTTCAACTATGAGACAACTCAAAAAATAGCAGTTAAAAATTGCCTAGTTCATGATAGCCCTAGCTTTGAACAAGATAAGCTAATAAAAAACGTCTCATTTAGTTGACTTTAGTTGTTAATATTTAATACAATATGCTCATTAAAAATTCAAATGAGCTATATCAAGGAATATTATGCCTAATTTATCAGCTTCCTCACCAAGCATTAACAGCACTCGATTATTAAAAAGCAGCACACTAAATAAAGCACAAGTAATATTTGAAGAAGAAACAGGACATTTAGAATCTTATAATATAGAGCTTTTAAGGGATTTAAGATATATAGTTGCTAAACTTCGCACTAGCAAAGACCTCTCTTATCCATATTTAATTAAATCCATTAAACGAAATATTTATTTTATAGAAGAGCCGGGTGTTTCTTCGTTTAAAAATAAAACTGAAGCCTTTATTAAGATGATGGAACAAAGTAGATTTACGTATGTAGTACGTCAGAGACAACACACTACAAATGAACAGGAGGTAACCACTGCAGACAGAGGACTAAGTAATGTTTCTGTAAGTGAAGATAGTTTAGGAGTATTAACTAACTTTAAATCAGCTGATGAAGAGTTATTGAAAGATTTAACAGATACTACCCATCTAACTGCAGGGGAAGTAAGCATTGCAATGAGAGAAATAAGTGATCTATTTGAAGTTGCAAATAGTTCTACAAGTGCACCAACTAGCCTTACACTCGCTGATGAACAATTACTTAGGGAATTAACAGACACTAGTCATTTAAATGAGGAAGAAGTAAATATTGCAATGCAAGAATTCAGTGATATTTTTGAAAATGATAATTATTCAGATAAAAAATCTCATGAGCCTGAATTACAAGCAAGCATAAAGCCTGCTACTGCCTCTCAAGCGGGCATGTTTCGAAAAAGAAATAATACCTCAGCTCAATCAAAAGAATTGCAATATACTATAAACAGTAAAGCTCATGTGGTATTTGAAGCGGAAACAGGGCAATTAATATTATCTAATCGAAGTCTTTTTAAAAATTTAAGGGCTGAAGTTGCGCGTCTTCGAAATAGTGAAGATTTCTCTTATCCATACTTAATTAAATTTAATAACACGCAGCAAGTTTATTATTTTATAGAGGAGAAAGGCGTTTCTTCTTTCAAGAACACAACAGACGCTTTTATTCACATGATGAATCAAACTAATTTAACGTATAAAGTATCTCACAGACAACAAATTATATCCGAAGAGAAGATAGACATTGATAATTTAACTGATTCCAAATCAGCTATTGAAGATTCAGAAGAAAATAACCCTAAGAGGCATAAGATATAATCTCTATAATAAATAATATAAAAAATTTAGAAAATTATAGACATGAGCTGCTAGAAAACGACTAGAAAAGTCAACACCTTTAAATAGCTTATATGTGTTGTACTGCAGTTTGCCACATCTTAAATAGGAGCTATTTTATTTAGAATATGAGATTTGTCTTCAAGGCTATTAAATGTAAAGAAAGAATTATCTGAAAATTTCATGATATATTTTTTATTATTGTTATCAGTTTTAACGTTTAATTGCGTAAGATTTCGAGCAAATGGCCTACGGTCACCTTTTTGTTCGAAGCAGACCGTTTGACATTGAACTTGTTTATGAACTGCTTTAATAATTTTTTTTTCTTTTTCAAATTTTTTAGCAGCTTGTTTTTTAAAAAAAGAAAAATGCGTTTTTCTATAGGTGTCTTCGGCTTGCTGTCTTTTTTCAAGGTGGTTGCTAAATATTTTCAACCAAGCATCACTTAAATTCTCTAACGTTTTTAAACAGGCAATGGATAAATCAAAATTAGTAGGGTATTGTAAGTAAGTTGCAACAATAAGTGCACACTCTTGCTCAAGTTTATTAATGCTCTTTTTTTCTTTTCTTGCTAATTTTTTTATTAACTTAATTTTTGACATGTTACTTTTCAATTCATTATAAGGCATAGTTAGTTTGTGAAATAAGCAATTATTCATTAAGATGAGCCATAATGCCATAACAAGACTAAATGCAATAGCTTATGCAAGCTTATGAGCTAGGCAGGTCATGAAAACTCTTTTTTTAAAAACTGAGAGCCTTAAGTGAATCAAAAAAATAATAATTTAAAGTTAATAGGTTGGATTGTTGGTTTTGAGCTAGTGGGCTATTTTATGGGATTAATTACACGCGCGAACATCCATCCGTGGTATGAAGCCCTTAATAAATCCGTTTTAACCCCACCGCCGATAGTATTTTCAGTCGTGTGGTCAATATTGTATGCTATGCTCGCCCTAGCAGGTTGGGCCCTGTATTATCAGAATAAACAGTTACCTATGCGTTCAATAATAACGTTATATTGGGCTCAATTAATCATGAATTGGGCCTGGACACCGCTGTTTTTTCATTTTCATTTAATAGAATTAAGTCTAGCGTGGCTTGTTATTATTTTTTGTTTAACCGCAGTACTTATTTTTAAACTTTGGAATAAGAAAACTGGTCTAGCTATAATGCTAACACCTTATTTATTGTGGTTATTGTTCGCAGCCTACCTTAATGGTGCTATTTGGTGGCTTAACTAAGACAATAGCCACACGTTGACTCGATATAAGCTCTATCCCTAAATGCTGACATAAACTTGATTTAAACCTTGGGCAAATGAATGAATAAGGGGCTCAATGTAAGCTTTATCATCTAATGTAAATTGCAAATTTTTAGTGAAAAAATTATACGGTGTCATAGAGGGAAGTTGAGTTGGAAAATTAGCAATGCCTAAGCGCCAGTGAGCAAACGCACGAACATCAATCGGTTTTATTTCTAGTAAGGTTACATCCGTATGGCGTTTATCACGAGCAATATTAAGATAGACTAAATCAAGGCTAGCTTTATCGCCTTCAAGGACTTGAAAAAAATAGTGATTATAAAATAGAAGTAAGCCTGTAATATCTAGCTCTGTATTATTTTTACGGGATTGCTCCGTTAAATAAGTTAAATCATCTAAGGTAAAACCAGGTATAGCTCGACTTGAATAGATAAGTTGGTGCATTAAAAGATCCTAAAATCAGTAAATAAAGATAGTAGAAGATAAAAGATGACAAGATGGTCGAGGTAGGATTTTAGCTTATCCGTAACTTACGTCTTGTCCATAAAACCTTAATACATTCTTTGTCCATCCTCGTCGTTTAAGTATAACAAAAGAAATAACATCGACCTAGCTCATTTATTTTTATATTTATGTAACAGTTTTAAATTGATTGATTATAGTTATTTTTTCTTAAGCCTTTTCTAGAAGCAATACTCAAATTTCTACCTTTTTGACCGTGCTAATACATAAATTTTTTCTGTTTCTGCCTAATCTCCCATTTAGTCCCTTTGCAAAAATCAACCTTAAAATACCTGCTTTAATAAGTAAAAATATACTCAATATGATCTATAATTAGGCCAATGATGTAAATTAAATTCAAGTATAAGCTTGAATAAGTTATTGAATATGCCTAATCAAATTAATGTAAAAAGCGGTCAACTTACCGAAAAAGAAGCACAAGACTTATATATTTTTTTAGAAAATCAATCGCAATTAGGTATTAAATATTGGCAAAAAAATAAAAGATATTCTGTCAATGGAAAAGTATGTACTTTTACTAATGATATGTTTCAACGGGAAGGTAAGGATGGCCGTTACCGTTATGAAGTTATTAGTAGTAAAGAATTAGGACAGGGTAGCTTTGGTACAGTAAATTTAATAAAAAATACAGTGACTTTTGATAATGAACAAATTTACTTTAAAAAATCGAGTAAAAAAGATGGCAGTAGGCGTGTTGTTAAAATGCAATACCATGCTAGCCCAGAGTCATTTGAATCTTTAGAGAGCGAGTATCAAATCTCTACGAAAGCTACTCATCTAGCTGTAAAAAAGCCAATTTTAATTGAAGACAAGCAGTTTAGTTTAATGCGAATGAAACATTTACCAGGGCAAGAGCTTCAGTCTATTTTACAAGATGATTTAACCAAAAAAAGGGTACTGACCGTTGCTGAAAGAATGGAATTAACTCATGCTCTATTGAAAGCCTTGCAGGCGCAAGTGATTGATAAAGGCATCATCCATCGCGATATTAAGCCAGGCAATATTCTTGTTGACTTAGGCCCACCTCTACTGGTCAATATTATTGATTATGGCGTGAGTATTAGTACACCCGATGGAAACGGTGCTGGTACGCCTATCTATTCTGCACCGGAAATATTTACAAATCCAATAAATACCAGTCCTAAAAGTGATGTCTATTCTATGGGTCGAGTCTTAGCTCTTCTTTGGGGCTGTAATAATGAGACGTATAATGATAAATACGGTGCCTATCTATTTAAAAATCTACCTACACATGAAATATTAAAAGGACTATTTAGTAGGTGTGGTAAGTTAGGAAAAGTTGAGCGAGATATCTTTGATGCGTTAGCAAATATGCTAAAACATAATCCGGAAGAGCGTTCAGATATTAATAATGCAATTATGGCGTTTGCATCTATTAAATTAGAAGATATTTATCGTAGTCAATTTCATCAGCTTTATAAAGATATAGCAGAAAAAGAACGTTTTTCTTTTCTCCGAAATGTTGGTATTAAAGGGCATGAAAATTTAGCTGAAATAATTTTGCATGCAATAAAAGATAATAATAGAAGTAGACAGATTTGTGTCGAATTAAATTGGTTAAAGAAAAATGGTGCCTTAAGCGATACCGCACCTCAACAAATTGTAGAGGCTTATCCTAAATTTAATCAAGATTTTAACTTAAAATAGTTTGTCTTTTATTAATGCTTTTAATGATTTCTAAAATCTTTACACTTTAAAATTGGTCAAAATTTTAAATCCTTTTCTGCAGCTTGCGTCTTAACTTAAGATGGCTTATGACTGCTAGCTGGTTAACATCTTAAAAGCAATATCATCATAGTGTTAAAGTGATCTACTGCATTCAACTGTATTTACTTTTTTAAAAGTAACCTATACTATCTTGAAAAGTGAAACAATAATCAAAAGCATTTTTTTGCCTTTGGCAATTGATGTATAAGCATATTAAATGATGTCAAATTCTATGACTACTTAATTATTGATTAAAAATAATGGATATTAATAAAAAGTTATCTATTTTAGCAGATGCGGCAAAATACGATGCTTCTTGCTCAAGTAGTGGTGCTAAAAAAAACAGAGGTAAGAAAGGATTAGGTAGCACGACTGGTATGGGTATTTGCCATAGTTATACGCCTGATGGTAGATGTATTTCCTTGTTAAAGATTTTATTAACTAATTATTGTATTTTTGATTGTAAATATTGTATTAATCGGGTTTCTAGCGATGTGGTTCGAGCTACCTTTACAGTCAAAGAAGTCGTTAATCTAACCCTTGATTTCTACCGGCGCAATTATATAGAAGGCCTATTTCTAAGCTCAGGTATTATTAGAAGTGCAGATTATACGATGGAGCAGCTTATATTGGTGGCTAAATCATTACGTCAGGAACACCATTTTCGAGGTTATATTCATTTAAAAACTATTCCTAATGCAGCAGAATCATTAGTACAAGAGGCAGGGCTTTATGCTGATCGATTAAGTATTAATATTGAGCTGCCTACTGCAGAGGATTTAAAACAGTTAGCGCCTGAAAAAAAACGAGATAATCTTGAAAAAAATATGGCTGATGTTGAGCTTAAGCGGCAAGAGATAAAGGAAGATAAAAAGAAAGGATTAAGCTCTCCAATCTATGTGCCTGCAGGACAAACCACTCAAATGATTGTAGGGGCTACACCCAGTACAGATAAAGTAATTTTACAAACATCATCAAAATTATACAAAGACTATAATTTACGGCGAGTGTATTACTCAGCCTATAGCCCTATTCCTCACGCTGATGCGAGATTACCTAGTATTATACCACCTTTATTACGGGAACATCGCCTCTATCAAGCAGATTGGCTACTGCGCTTTTATAATTACCAAGCAGAAGAAATAGTACCAGATTCAAACCCCAATTTAGATATTGAACTTGATCCAAAAACTAGCTGGGCATTAAGGAATCCAGCGATTTTTCCAATCGATATTAACAAAGCTTCACGTTATTTACTGTTAAGAATTCCAGGTATAGGAGTACGGACAGTCGATAAATTATTAACCATTCGCCGTTTCACTCAAATATATTATAAAGATTTAATTCAATTAAAAATTAGTATGAATAAAGCTAGGTATTTTATTTGCACAGCTGACTATAAGCCACCAAAAAACCTTAATCCATGGGATTTAAAGAAAAATATGCATGAATTTCAACAACTGGCGTTTGATTTTAATGATTACAATCAAAGCGAATAATTTTGAACAATGGCGCTCAGGTGCGCGTTATCTACTAGCACATGATCAATGTCCTGCTTCTGTTTTTTGGGAAGATGATAATACCGGTCAATCGACACTTTTTGATAAAAAAACATTAACGCCTGATAATGGTCAATTTAATAAGCAATTTTTTATCTCAAAAAAATTTATAACCTTAGCAAAAATTATTGCTTGTCATCGTAGTGCCGACAAATGGGGAAAACTTTATGATTTATTATGGCGCTTGACCCATGATGAACCTTATTTGTTGAATATTGCAAGCGATCCACTGGTGTATGATTTATTGCGAATGCATAAAGCAGTGACTCGTGATGCACATAAAATGAAAGCCTTTGTACGCTTTTGTAAATTTACTGAAGATAATGGTAATGATTATTTTTTAGCGTGGTATAAGCCTGATCATTTGATTGTCCATTTAGTTGCTCCTTTTTTTCAAATGCGTTTTGCCGTCATGAACTGGGTTATTATAACACCAGACGAAACGGTATCCTGGAATGGAAAAGAGCTTGTGTATGGAGCGGGAAAAATATTATTAACTAATCCTAAAGATGGCTTAGAAACATTATGGCAAACTTATTATAAAGCGACCTTTAATCCTGCACGGGTAAAAATTAAAGCAATGAAAAAAGAAATGCCTGTTAGATTTTGGCATAATTTACCTGAAACACAGGTGATCCCTTCGTTATTAAATGAAGCACCTAGGCGAGTAGCTCAGATGATGCAACACCAAGAAGGAATAAGTAGCTCAGCTGAACAATATTTTCCTCAATTACCAGCGTCAATAGAGCTGTTTAAGGGCAAGGCGCAGGCTTGTAGGGGTTGTCCACTGTATAAAAATGCAACGCAAACCGTGTTTGGAACGGGCTTCATTCATGCTAAATTAATGATAGTAGGCGAGCAACCTGGTGACCAAGAAGATAGAAAAGGCGTGCCTTTTATAGGGCCTGCTGGGCAATTACTTAGGGATATTTTAAAAAAGTTAACAATACAAATAGAAGCTGTTTATCTAACCAATACGGTTAAACATTTCAAATTTAAATTGGAAAATGGTCGACGTATTCATCACTCGCCTAATATAAGAGAAATTCATGCGTGTAAACCTTGGTTATTAGCAGAGATTGAACTGATTAAACCTGACGTCGTTCTTTGCTTAGGATTAACCGCGGCAAAAGCACTTATTAACCCTGCTTTTCGTATTAAAGACGAGCGTGGGTGTTTTAAGCCAGTTGATAACTACTTAATAGGCGCAACGTATCACCCATCTGCTATTTTAAGAACATCTAATCTTCAATTAAAAGACCATATGCTAAAGACTATGATGCAAGATATTGGTAAAGCTTATCAATTAAGTCAAATCGATAATCAAAGCGGCTGTTAAATGATAACCTTATCCTTTTATTGGCTTTTATTACCAGTCTTGTTTATTGTGGCAATAGCCAGTATAGGCAGTTTATTTCGTCTTATTTACCTTTTTCGGTCAATAGCGGGCTTAGAAAAGCGATGTATTAATCATAGTCGTCTATGGCCCAAAGTATCTATTATTGTTCCTTTTCACAATGAACAACAAAATTTAAAGGGCGCTATGATGTCTTTGTGTTTATTAGATTATGCTAACTATGAGATTATTGCCGTTGATGACCGCTCTACCGATTTAAGTTATGAAATAGTAAGTCAACTAGCTAACAAAAATCCACGTTTAAAATTGATAAAGGTAGAAACTTTACCCATCAACTGGTTAGGCAAGCCCCATGCCTTACATCAAGGTTTAAAGCATGCGACAGGCGATTACATTGTGTTTACTGATGCCGATGTAAATTTTAAACCGTCCATTCTTAGTAAAGCCATAGATTATATGCTGGCTGAAAAGCTTGGGCATTTAACATTATCACCAAAAATTGAAGTAACACATTTTAGTATGAAATTATTTATACCCTTTTTACTCTATATCATGTTCCTTGCTATGATGCCTTGGCGAGTTAAAAGTACCAATCCTAAAGATGCAGTAGGGATAGGGGCCTTTAATTGTGTGAGTCGAGAGACACTTAACTTGATAGGTGGGGTAAAATCTTTAGCCCTCAATCCGATTGATGATGTTGGCTTAGCACGCCTTGTTAAACAATATTCCATTAAACAAGGTATCGCAAATTCAGAGGGTTTATTAAGCCTTCCTTGGTATGAAACTATTAGGGCGTGTCAAATTGGGTTTGAAAAAAATATTTTTGCCTTCTTTGATTTTAGCCTCATAAAATCAGCCATAGCATTACTGAGTTTTCTGACTTTTATTTTCTTGCCATTAGTTAGCTTAACACTTTTTAATAGTTTAATTTTTCTATTAAGTAGCATAGCAATTATTAATATAGTTTTTGCTATCATGCTAAGTTGTCATCATTTGAAGGTGTCAAAAATTTACGCATTCAGCTATCCACTAGCTGCTCTAATCACGTTATATATAGGTGTTCGCTCTGTCAGTTTATGTATTTTAAGGCAAGGGATATATTGGGGCGGCAAGTTTTTTTCGCTGAAAAAACTCATTATTTTTTATAAGTTAAATAAGTAGGGATGTAGGGATGTAGGGATTTCTATGGTATCTCTTTTAGCGTTGAAGCAAGAACGCATTGTCATGTTAATTTCATTTTCCTGATGCTAGCTGGCTTTGATTTAGTCGCTTTCCTTTTCGGGCCAATGAGTGTTTTTTCACGTATTGTATTGTCTGGTGGGCTTATCAGCCTTATATACACTTTACCTAATTTATAAATTTTCAAACTAGATTAAGTCATTAAGTGATTTGCTCAAAATAAAAGTTGCCTTAAGTGGTGACTTTAAATTAATTAATGGCCTCTATTACATGCACTAATTTTTCTAGGTAAAGCTTTAATAAAAACGGACGATACAAAATAACAGGCTAGTATGGTCAAAAAAGATATTTGTTTATCGACAATTGAGGTCTTAGCGATAAATCTTTTATAGCCATGTTTAATTTTTTAGTTGATATTAAAAAATTAATTATTTGATAATGATAAATAAAGGAGAGCTATGATGAGAAACAAAGGAATGTCAGATAATATGAATGAGATGGCAGAGCAAGGCAAAAAAGAGCTGAAAAAATCAGGAAAAGACTGGCTTGACTATGTGCAAAGTCATCCTTTGCAATCGATGGTTTTTGGTGTTGTTATTTATTTTGCCTTAAAAGGCATGATGCACGATTAAAATCAGATAGAAGTAAGCTAAGGTATTTCCTTTATTTAAAATAATTGGTATTAAGCCATTTATGCTTAATACCAATCTTAGTAAATCAGTTAATAAAATTTTAAACGGTTCAAAATAAGATTTATATTCTCAATTGTGTCAGGTATATTATTGCGTTAATGAAAATACTTATTGCTACTTATTCATTTTATTAGCAATATTTATAGGTGCTTAACATGATTTATTTAGTTAAATAACTTGAGGTTGATTAAAGTAATTATCATTTGTTTTTTTGATTAAATACCTACTCATTAGATAACTAGGAAGCGTCAGAATTGCTCCCATACAAAATAGTGTCTGCCAAGAAAAATAGTGGATAATTACTATACCTAGTGTGGGTGTTAGTAAAGATTTAACGCCACCTATAGCTGCAATAAATGCATAATTAAATGCGCGTAATCGGCCCTGAGCTAAATGAGTATAAAGTAGAATAATTAAAACACCCAGCAAACCTTCAAATAAACCTAAAATTAATTGTAACCAAAATAAATGCGAGATAGTGTCACTTAATACGGGCAATAATACTAAGCAAATTGCTTCACCAAGAAGGCCTAATGAAATGGCCTTAAAGAAAGAGAAACGCAATAAAAAGAGAGCTAGTAAGGGGCTGATACTTAATGCCATAATATTAGTTGCTTTTATTAAAAGAGCAATTTGTGCTAAATCATATTTTTTTATTTGATACAAGTAAGCCGGGTAAATTGAATTAATTAGGCTATCGCCAAACTCAAAAAAGAAAATAAAACTCAGAAATAAACCACTTTTATTTTTTGACCATAAAAACTTTATGGCTTTAAACTTTGAAAAATTATCTATTGGGCGGACATATGGCTTTTCAGGATTTGTAAATGTTATTAGGCAAATTATTATTACAATACCTGCCATCAATTGGTAAGCCATTTGCCAACCATAAAATTGTGCGATTATTAATCCTCCTGCGCCTGCAAATAAATAACCTATGCGAAAGCCTACAATATAGAAAATACCGATTAATTTTTCTTGCTGTCTTTCTTGTGCAATCAATTCACTACGATAAGCATCAATACTTAAATCTTGTGTTGCTGAAAATAGGGCAATAAAGGCTGCAACTAATCCTAACCATGTTGTGTTCTTATTCGGAGAAAGAAACGACATTATTATAGTTAAAAATATAATGATGAGCTGCATACTAATGATCCAGCTTTTTCTCAGTTGATGGCCAAATACAAGATAGGTATCACAGTAATTTGCCCATAAAAACTTAAAGAGATAAGCTTGTGCTATTAACGCAAGCCATCCTAAGGTTGCTAAAGATAAGCCTGTGGCAATATACCAACTTTGCAACGTTGTTGTGACAAGCGCAAAAGGAATAGATGAACTCATTCCATGAATGAATACAATAAAGTAATTGATTATTACTCCTGATTTATAGTTTTAATAATTCTATCTCGATGTAATAAACTATCCTATCATTCTAAATAGTGATGGCGTTAGTTTTTAAGAACAGGCTAATAGATTTAAGTTTCTCATTAAATGAAGTTAGCTTATATAATGGTAATCAAGTGAATTTAACTCAGCAGCAGCGTCTGATGGTATAAATGAACATGGTTTGGTTGCTCATCTTTTATACTTAACAGGCTCTGCTTATGAAACGAGAGATAACACACGCCCTGCTATATCAAATACGTTATGGGCACAATATATACTTGATAATTATAAAACAGTTAATGAAGTGGTAGCAGCTACAGATAAATTCCAAATTAGAGAAACGGTTGTTTTCTAATCAAAAATGGCCTCTACATCTTAATATTCAAGATTCTTCAGGGGATGCTGCGGTGATTGAGTTTATTAATGATAAAAAGGTGATTTATCATGGGCCACAATATATTATCTGGCTTGATTTAAATACATTAGATTTTGCTGAAGGAAAGCCTGTTTTATCTATTGATTCTAATCAAGACAGTTTGGTTGATGATATTAAGCAACGATTACAAAGCCAATCATAAGTTAATAGCATTTATTTAAAAGGGTCATTTTTTTAAATTAAAATTTAAGAGCAAGCTAAGGCGGCTTTAATTGTTGTGTGGCGTACTGCACATTTCTTCAGCACGCTTTCTCGCTATTAGTCTAGGAAAAGCGAGGTATTAATTAAATCCTAGAAATATTGTCTTCGTTGACCAATGTGTTTTCCAAAGTATAATATGTGACCTTTATAATCTACTTGATAATTTAACTGCTTTTTTGGCTAATTTTCACTAGTCTTTTTCACGCCAATTTAAATTAAGCATCGTTAAACTTAGGAAGCAAGTATTTAAATCCAGTCATAAGATAAGCCCTAATGCAATTAAGTGATGATAGTCAGACACTTCTTGAAGTAAATGAAAGCGATATGATTGACGGCTCTTATCAGATTCCCTCTGGCGTCACACGGATTGGTAAGCAAGCATTTATTCATTCTAGCGGTTTGAAAAAGGTAATGTTTCCCCCCGCTGGTGTCACGTTTATAGGTAAGTCAGCATTTAACCAATGTATCAATTTAACAACAATAGTGCTTCCTGAGAGTATCACTTCTATAGAGCGTGCGGCATTTCTTGGATGTACTAGCTTACAAATGCTCACACTTCCTCCTGGCCTGACAACCATTGATGTTGGAGTATTTTACAATTGTACCAGCTTACAAAGCATAATAATTCCAAGTGGTGTCACAGTAATTGGTATTTCAGCCTTTGAAGGATGTGCCAGCTTACAAGCGATAACCCTTCCTGCTGGGGTTCATATTATAGGTGATCGAGCATTTAGTGATTGTAGTTGCTTACAAAGGATAACGCTTCCTGCAGGCATTACATCAATTGGTGAGCAGACCTTTTCAGGGTGTAGTCAATTAGAAATAATTATGCTTCCTGCCGGTGTGACATCTATTGCTTCTAATGCATTTCAGGGCTGTGCTAATTTAAACTATATTATAATTGATAGTGCTGCTGAAGCTGACGTGACACGAATAATTGCCTTATTACCTAATGAGTTAAAAAGTAAAGTTATCACCAAAAGTTGGTCCGATGGGATTATGCGCCTT
The DNA here is from genome assembly GCF_900452395.1 of Legionella beliardensis. Taxonomy (NCBI): domain Bacteria; kingdom Pseudomonadati; phylum Pseudomonadota; class Gammaproteobacteria; order Legionellales; family Legionellaceae; genus Legionella; species Legionella beliardensis. Next base: position 1,975,826 of record NZ_UGNV01000001.1, on the reverse strand, counting down.
CAGGACAAACAACTAGCCAGGCTTCTCTATACGCCGCAAACTAATCGGATTTATCGCTTCTTTCATTTGGATACTCAACACGTGTCGCAGGTTGAGGTAAAAAATAAACAAGGAGAGCAAATTGCAAAAGTATGTAAACAGCTCCCTGAAGAGCTATTTTGTTATATCAATGTACAAGGAGTCGAGGCTAATCTTTATTACCAAAAAGCGAAAGATTTAGTAAGTCGTTTGCCCTGGCCTAGAAATGACAATGAGTTTAAAGATTATCAAAAACACTTAGATGACATCATTAAGGCCCATATTAAGCAGGCACAAGATTTTAATAAGGCTAAAGAGAGCAAGACTAACTCTAGTAATTGTGTAATAAGTTAATTTGCAAACGTAGTATTAACTTTAAAGGCCTTGTTAAAGTTAGGTTTAAAGCTAAAGGCGAGTCACATAGGAAGTAAAGAAAAAGTAAAGCTCGCTTTTTTACTCTTTATAACTTGATATTTTTCAAATGAAGTACAGCCAAATATTTATTTTTAGCACCTAATTTTTTATTGGCATTATGAAGATGAAAATTAACTGTTCGTTCAGAAATATGAAGCTGTTTGGCAATCAAATGAACTCTAAAGCCCTCGGCAGTTAAAATTAGGCATTGCCTTTCTCTTTTTGTTAAAGCAGCTAGACACACTTGTTCTGGGAGAAGAGACCTTAAAAAATGCAGGTAAATATAGGCGACAGCTAACCAAATATATTGCTTATTATGCCAATTAGTTAATCCATCCTCGTCTTTGCGCTGATGCAAAACTAAGATGATAAAGTCACCTTTAGGACCATATATAGGAATACATAAACCTTTATCAATACCAAATTGAATAGATTCTTCCCGCATTCTCTTTTCACGTCTATTTTTTGCGAGTCGCAATTGTTCATTAACATCCCAAAAAATAGGTAACGTGGCATGTTCAGATGATTCTAAGGTACGATCGATATCTGCATACTGTTGTTCAATATAATAATTGTGCCATGCACTTAATTCTGGCGTAACCCAATCATAAATTAAACGATTACCTGTTTTAGTATGCTGTTGATAATAAGTAACGGCTAAACTTTTAATACCTTGTTCAGCAAAGTATCTACCAAGATGTTCTGATAATTCCTCATTTGTTTTAGCTCCTGCCAATAAATTATTCATTTTATGCATAATTTTCCTATAAACCTGCTATAAATGACAGCTTTTCAATGTCACTGCGATTAAATATTATACAATAAATAATTGTCGAGGATGCCATTATGGTGAAAATTTTTACATCTTTTCTTTTTTTACCCAGCTTAGCTCTCGCAGCTAATATGACCAATCAAATAGAAGGCGTTGGCCCACAAGGAAAAATTAGGCCTTGGATTTGTATCCAAAATAAGTTAGGTAATTTAACTCTATCCTTAGCTCCAGGGCAATCAGGAGACGCTAATAAAGCATCAGGCAATCTTTCTTATGCGGGAGCTACATTAAGGTTTGATGGTTGTGGCAATAATAATACTTACCTTGGTTATGTTGGTATTAATATTAGCAGTAACGGCAATAACTCTATAACAAAATATACCCCTCCTGATGGGATCCATATTAGTTATGCTAATCCCAATATCAATGCGCAAGGACAGGTAGGAGGAAGGATAGTTTATACGCCTATTAAGATTAATAAGGAACTTAGAAGTGCGAAAGCTGCCAATTATTGGGAATTAGCAGGAATTAACCTATCTGGGCTTGAATTTGGGAAGGTGATTGACCCTACTGTTATTCCTAATCTATCGCAAGAAGACACTGACTCTCAATATTCTGACTTAAAAGAAACTGAAGCATTTATTCAGGCAGGTATGAACACGGTAAGAGTACCTTTAAGTTGGGGATATTTGCAACTCGATGGGCCTGGCAAGGGCAGCTCAAACTTAGATTATTACAATAATTACATAAAACCATTACTGCAAACTTTAACCAAAGCAAAAGTTCACACCATTGTCGATTTACATGCTTACATGCGTTATTCTAAATTTGGTGAGCAATACTCTGGATGCGGCCCTAGTGGCAATTGTCCCGATGGTACTTTAATTGATAATGAAGAAGCTTATAAGTCAGTTTGGAGTCAGCTTATTAAATTAATTCAGAATGATTCAGAGATCAACAAAGATTATATACTTTTAGATTTAATGAATGAGCCAGTAAAAGTCCCTAATGATAAAGTCTTCACTATCCAAGCCTCTCTCATTAAAATGTTGCGTAACAATCAATACACAGGTTACATTTTAATTGAAGGTAATAATTGGTCTGGTTTACATTCTTGGAGCGACGAATGGGTTGGTGATAATAATCAAGTCTATGCTAATGCAACTTTATTTACACGAGAGAATTTTATTAAATCTGGCATAACAGACTTATCTAAAATTTTAATTAATGTGCATCAGTATTTTGATGCTGATTACAGTGGTACGCATGACCAATGCTTAACAGATTTAACTTCTCAAGGCCCACAGGGATTTAACTTAAACCCATTTATTGAATTTTTAAAGAATAATCAGCTTAAAGCAATAGTCACTGAATTTGGTGTTGGTAAAGATTCAGCAAGTTGCTCTGTTGCTCTTAACCAATTTATGCAGTACTTGCAACAAAACGCGAGTAAAGGTAAGAGTTATGGGTTTGCTGGTTGGACAATTTGGTCCTCAGGTCATGGTTGGGGTGATTATAACCTACGGGTTAAATCAGATTCTTATGCTATGCAAGTGCTTTCTGATTACCTATAGCTACACTTTACGTGAAGTATAGCTAAACGGCTTGATGTAGGCAGGTATATGCAGTGAGCAATGTTGAATAAGTATGACATTATCCTCTAGACCTTTCTTCGTATTGTGTTTTTTCTAATTCATTAAATACATTGAGAAGGTTTTGAGGGTTAGTCTCTCGGGCTAATTTTGGTAAATCCAGTCTTAAATCTATACCCGTGAGATACTGACTAGCCAACGTACCCATGTCTTTAGTTTTGATAACACCGTTTGTTAGCGTTTCCATCACATAGTTGCCAAAGAGAAAGGCTTCATATTCCTGATTTAATATTAAAATTACCAAAGGAGACTTTAAGCCCTTGATTAAAGATTTGCTTTTGGATAAGCAACCTTATTAATTTAAATAAAACCTCCACTTTTTATTTAATTTAATGATTGGATGAGATGATATTGTATTTAAGTAGTAAGGAATGTCTTAGGATTGCGGGACTTTCTAGTCCCGCTAAAATACATACGCTGTTTCAGCAAAGCTGCCGCCTAAGTCAATACTAGTTTCAAAAAATATTAGTATTTTAAGACGTATAAGTTATCCTTAGCAAAATTTATTTCTGTAAAGATATTCTAATGATAAAAAAACTAATTTTTTTGTTAATAATTTGCTCATTGATTACAAATGTATTTGCAAACGTTCCGGCTTTTAAGTATCTAATAAATCAGAATGAACAAGCGTCCTGGACAATTGCAGCACAAGAAGATGGTTATTTCCAACTACTTGGCCTGCATGATGATAAAAAATTTATTGTTCAAGTTTCAGACCTCTACAATAGTCTTCCTTCAGATACTATTACTATTCATTGCAATACAGGTAATGGACAGATTGGCCGATATGATGTTGCAGCTGGGACAACGCTTACATGTTATCCTCATTTTCATGATGTCATCACAATAGCGATTGTTCCGCAAAATTTTAAAAATGGTGCTACCGGTAATTTTAGGTATGAATTCTATAAGCATACAAATAAAGAAAATAAACTCAAAAAAAACAGGTTTTTTTTATAAAAGAACAAATAAATTGTCTAACAACACAGAGTATAATATTAAGCTGCTTCCTTAATCGATATTATATAAAAGCAGCTAAGCAATTAAATTAATCACGCTTTAATGCTTTTTGATTACACTCGATTTTACCCCCGATCAAAATGATATTATTAGATCAAATAGATCTTATGTTAAACAAAAATAGTTGCATTGGGGTTAATTAAATGTTATATTTTTCCAAAATGCGCAATTTGAGCTCAGCTTGCAGGCGCATAATAAATATGCTAAAGCGAGGTTTAACTATGTCTTTATCCTTTTTAATTCTTTTCTTACAACAAATAGCTAGGCTTAATTCTATAGCTGTTCGTCTTGTTTTATACCTGATGTGCTAGTTTTTATTTTTAGAAAAATGAAAAATTAAACTCATTAAAACAGGTGAACTATGGCTAAGTTTAATCAAATTTTATCGTTAACTAGTACAACAGAAATTTATAGTTATCTTCTATGGTTTTTGACAAAATTAACGCGTAAACAAAATCCAGAAAATGAAGCAACAACGTTATTAATTGAAACAATAAAAAATAATTTACTCAATCATAAGCCGCTTGATAAAGAAAATTTTCTGCAGGCTTTAGAAGGCTTAAAAGATAATATAAGCGAAGAACAGTATATTCCATTATATTATTCTATAAAATTTGCCAATATAGAGGGTCAGTCTTTAAAAAAGCGTTGGGAAAATCCTTTTAATCGCTATTTGGAATCGCTCTTTGCTATTGCTTATACTACTAATCCCCCAAAAAAAATGATTGAAGCTGTGGCTTTAATTTCCCAAAAATTAAGTTTGATTTTAGAAAAAAATAGTAATCATCCTAAGGTTCAACTCTTTTTAGCTAAGATTTCTCAAACATCTAGCGAACAAGAAGCATTTGGAAAATTCGAAAAAAATCTAGATGATTTAACTGATCTGCTAACTGAATTAAAGAATGTAAATAGCTCTAATTTTATTCGAGTGTTGTTAATTCATTATAGTTTTGCTAGGTATTTAATAAGAGAAAATATTGATTTTGCAACCCCGCTTCCAAACTATCTACTTAAAGGTGGTTTCTATGATTATTTAAATCAAGTTAACAGTAAAAGTAATCAAGCGACTTTGTCGCGCTTACCGCAACAATTAAGGAAAGATTTTATTGATGGTAAGTTACGAGGGGCTTCTTGTTTTAGCGATTGGAAATTAACTCGCGGCCGTGGGGACTTTACCTTAAACTTATCAACTAATACCTTAGGTACTTGTTTATTGCGGCAAGACCGTGAGCTCTTGCCACAATTACCTCAAACTATTTCTTGGCAGCCGGACGCCATCTGTCAAGCACCTTATTACCCATCTAATCATATTCAAACTATTTTAAATAAAGATTTAACTTATGTTTCTGGACCCTCAGGGATGACTACTTTAATGCTTGGTGTGTTAGAGTTATTATTAGCTTTACCAACTCAAGAATTAAAAGACAACTACGTACTCGCGATAGCAAGTTATTTAGTCAGCGGTGGCCTGCATTCGTTACATGAAGTTTTACTAGTAGCACATGATTTATTAGGCTATTTTCCCAATTATCAATTAGGGGAATACGAAAGTCTTATTAATCATTTTAACCAGGATAAAGAACATCAGAAAAAAATTATTTCATTGTGGGATAATTATTTTGATTATTGTGAACGCTATTTTACAAAGAAATTATTAAATACAGAATTTAATTTAAATTATAAGGCCTATTTTGAAAGTAAACTTGCTCTTGCTGTATTAAACACTGTCCCGCCAGCGGTAACACGTATTTCTCAGCAAATCATCAAGATTGTGAATAAGAAATATTATAAATTTTCAAGCTTGCTACAATCAAATCAGCGATTTGCTGAAGAATTATTTGGCGAGCATTATTTTGGAAGATTACCTAATTCAGGTAAAGACGCGTTGACTGCGGCTTTAGACGCGCTCGCCGATGATCAAACACCTTTAATTCAAATCATTCATATTCATGCTATCTTTAGTCGCTACTTGCCAAGTTTAATTAAACAAGCAAGCTCGCTAAAAAATCAACAAGCGTTTAGTATAGTTAAACATTCCTTATTTGCTAGTGATTTAACACGGGGTCGTTGTACTGTTAATAGCGCTCCCTCACCAACGATCAATATGGGCATAAGTCAACATCCTGTTTACCTTAAGCGCTTAAATAAGACTACCGTACCTCCTCATTTAAGAGGACTAGATGAATTTGCTCCTGAGGTTAAAAGCGATACTTATAGCAAATTTATTCACGGTTTAATGCCATTTGCATCAGGTTTGTCGGGGCATGCACTGCGCTTATTTGAAGCAGCAAATTATTATTGCAATTTATCAGCTGAAGAATGGCAAGAGTATGGTTTAGCGGTATTTGCTTATTTAGCTGCTGGTGGTAATCATAGTTTTTATGAGGTAATGGTTAATTTAGCTGCTTTAAAGGATAAGAAAAGCCCTACCCAATACAATGATTGTATCCCGAAAAGTTTTAGATCAGATAAAAACTATGAAGAGCTGGAGCAAGAGTTCTCGCAGCTTTGTTCCACAATATAAAGTTTTGATGAGAAAAATTATAAAAAATATTTATTTAAATATACTTGAATTTTAGGGGCTTATTAACCTGTAAAAGGTATTATAACTTAATTTTTATTTTGGCAACGACATCCCAAACTGTATTAAAAAAATTGCTAAATACTAATTACTACAGTATAAACTTACTGGAATTTTATTAAGTAAAGGAAAGGATGGTATGTTTAAACTTAAAGGGATAATAATAGCAACTGGTCTTTTAAGTAGTAGTATAGGATTTTCAGGTACAATGGGCCCAGTTTGTACGCCGGGAAATGTTACTGTACCTTGCCCAACAATGGGCTGGGGTGTGGGTATACAGGCGCTTTATTTACAGTCGTTATATAGCAACATAAATTTAAGTGCTGTTAATATTGGTAGCGCTAGTGGAACCCGAATCTATAAAGATTTAGACAATGATTTTGACTGGGGTTTTAGATTAGAGGGCTCCTTTCATTTTAATACAGGCAATGATCTCAATGTTAATTGGGTGCGTTGGCATGAAGATTTTGAAAATAGGTTAACACCCATACCAGGGACTGTTCTTGTCCCAGGCGCGCCTGAAATTAATACAATTTCTCTAGCAACCCGCTATTATAGTAATACTGATTTTGATTCGGTGAATGCTGAATTTGGCCAACATGTTGATTTTGGCGAATTTAAAGATATTCGTTTTCATGCAGGTGCTCAATATGCTCAGATAAAATCAAGATTTCGCGCCAATCAAGTTATTTCTGGTGCACCGCCTGAATTTGCTGACTTAAATGGTTCAGATAGTCTGACAGATACATTAAAATTTAATGGTGGTGGTCCACGTCTTGGCCTAGATATGATGTATAACTGGGGTAATGGCTTTGCTATTTATGGTAAAGGCGCAGTGGCTGCTCTGGTTGGCGAAACAAAATATTATAATAATTCACCATTCAGTGATGAGGATGGTAATCGCTCACGGCCAGTACGTTCTTCCTATACAGGCTTAGTACCTGAGCTAGATGCTAAACTCGGCGCAGCGTATACATTTCCTCTAGCACAAGGTAATTTGACGCTTGATGTTGGTTATATGGTTGTTAATTACTTCAATCCTCTCCACATCAGTGATTTAGATTTAAATACAGCGCAAGAAACGAGATTACAAAGCGATTTCGGCCTACATGGCGCTTATGCTGGTATCAAATGGATCGGAGCTGTGTAATTTTCTTTCATCAAGATTAATTTAAATAAAACCTCCACTTTTTATTTAATTTAATGATTGGATGAGATGATATTGTATTTAGATAGTAATGAATTTCTTAGAATTGCGGGACTTCCTAGTCCCGCTAAAATACATACGCTGCTTCAGCAGAGCTGCTGTCTAAGTCAATATAAGTTATCCTTAACAAAATTTATTTCTGTAAAGATATTCTAATGATAAAAAAACCAATTTTTTGTTAATAATTTGCTCATTCAAAATTACGCGGTATATTTATCCATTCTAATGAGTCAATCAAATATGAATAGAAAGATCTTTCTAATTTCTGGGCCACCTGGTGCTGGAAAATCAACTTTAGCACAAGCCCTAGCCCAGCTTTTTAATAAGAGCATCCATATTGAATGTGATTCACTCTATAATATGGTGCAAGGGGGTTACAAGAAACCTTGGGAAGATGGCGCTGATACTTTAATTTCTCTTATGCAAAATGCGCTAGCATCACAAGCCAAAATATACTTACAAGCTGGATTTGTTGTCATTGCAGATTATGTTTGGTCACTCAGGGAGATTTATTGCCTTTTTAACCAAATCGGACACGAAAACATATTTTATCCTATATTTCTTTTGCCAAAGAAAGCTATAAATCTAGCGCGAGATTGTAATAGGGAGTATAGGGTTGGTTCAGATAGAGTCGCAGAATACTGGGATAATTATGAAAGATGGAAGGATAAATTTCCCAAAATATTTTATGATAATTCAGATATTTCAGCCAGTGAAATGGCAAAAAATCTTATAAAAGAAAAAGGGTTCAATCATAGAGAATTAAAACTATTCCTAAACTTATAAAATCCTTTTATATAGCTATTAAAATACATTAAGAAACTATAGCTTTAATTTAAGTGATAAATAGTTTATTTTTTTCTAAACTAATAAGACAGAAGAGGTTAAAATAAGTCTAACTTAATAACAAGCAAACTCTATTTTTATCTATCTTGTAGTTAATATAAATGAATGAAGGCTGTTATGAATAACCATCCAAACGTTGTATGTCCTACCTGTGGCAAGCAAAATACGTGGCAGGTGCAAAATGCATTTAGGCCCTTTTGTTCTGAGCGCTGCAAGCTCATTGATTTAGGCGAATGGGCCAATGAAACGCGAAAAATTCCTGGAAAAACGCTTGACCCAAATCTTAGTGTTTTAACAGATGATGATCCAGATAATTTCTAGGATAATAGAGCACTCTGCCAAAATTAGGATCTCCGTCACTAACGTTTAGGAAGACCTCGCCAATCGCTATAATACTACATTGAGCTTAACGGCCTAATGAGGCTACTGTAGCGTATCGCTACTATTAAATCTCATATAGCAATCTTCCCTACACTGGTGGAGTGTTTCTTTGCTGCCATTCACTAGTTCAGGCTGAACTAATCATAAATCAGTCAAGAAATTTTGGCTAAATAGCTTAAGTAATTTATCAGAGCGGATCTCAATAAATTGAGTTTGGGGGTAGCTTCTTTTTAATTGATGCAAAATAACCTCAACGCGCCGTTCAAAACCCCACATATATTTTATAAGCGACCAACTCACCTTTTCAGGACAGTTATTGGCGCGATCATCAATGCGTTTATCTTTAAAAAAAAGTCTTTTAAAGACCCGCCAATAACAACGATAGCGAGGATAATTAAAATAAATACAAACGCTCGCTCGTTGATAGCGCAGCTCAAAGGATTTAGTTGAGTTGCCGTCAATAATCCATTGTTCCTGATTAACAAGCGCCTGCTGAATAGTCAAAAATTCCTGATAATCACGCTCTACCCAGTAATCTGTAAAAAAATACTTGTCCAGATGATAGAGAGGGAGTTTCGTTTGTTGATGCAGATGATAAGCAAAAGTAGATTTGCCACTTCCACTGCGTCCCATAATCATAATACGATGGGCCATAAAATTCTTTGTTAATACAGTTGATGCTTAATTTTAACTCATCTTAAAACTGCCATAAACTCAATTGCTAGAAAAGACAGGAGTAGTGATTGGTTTTACGTCATATAAACAAATAGAATAAAGCGTTACATCTACATAAATGGCAGTGGTCACAATTGAGGCATGACTTGCTAAGTCAAGGGGATAGGTAGTCTCAAAAAGGTCGCTTTTTGAGACAGTATGCTTTAAGCGCGTTGAAGTAAGTTTAATTACTAGCTTTAGTTCGAGGATTAAATGCCGGTGCTTTAACATTCAAATTAGAAACAAAACCAGGCGATCGCCATATGCTAGAATTGCTTGGCTGTGTCAGCGCATCTAATTTTACTCTCCCTTTCTCCCACTCTTTAGTAGCGATATGATTGGTTTGGCAATAATTAACGACGATGTCTCTCATTTTATGCTGATGAGCGCTTTTGCTATGACTGCCGGCGCCGAAAATGATTGCGTTGACGCCTGTTGTCTCTTTAAGTCCCTTATTTAACAGCAACGATGCAGACAAGTAGTCTAAGTGATGCAAATCAATCTGGCTGTTTTTAACATGGGTTAATTTTAATTTGTTAATAAACATGGTTTCTATCTGTTTGATTATTTCATTGGGTTGGTTTGTTGAGCAGGTAGGAAAAAGCCTTTTTAAGTGCTGACTAATCAAGGCTCGTAAGTTCACATTTTGAGTCTGATAGGCAATGGTAAGGTAGCTGGCGACCGCCATTTGCCATTCTAATGGTGTCTTTTCGTACGAAAAATCGGCAGGGTATTTGTTAGTCAGGTGTTTAATTAAGGCGGGAAGCGCTCTAAAGTTACCCATATTCTGTAACCCATACAAGGCATTTCCAATATCTTGGGCATTTAAGCGTGCAGATGAGGTAGTAATTTTATTAGCTAATGCCCAGAGTACGGCTTGCACTGCTTCATTTTGGGCATCCATATTCTGTAACCCATACAAAGCATTCCCAATTTCTTGGGCATTTAAGCTTGCCGATGAGACAGTAATTTTATTAGCTAATGTCCAGAGTACAGCTTGCACCGCCTCACTTCGGGCATCCATATTCTGTAAGCCATACAACGCATTCCCGATGGCTTGGCCATTTAAGTTTGCGGATGAGACAGTAATTTTATCAGCTAATGCCCTGAGTACGGCTTGCACTGCCTCACTTCGGGCATCCATGTTTTGTAAGCCATACAAGGCATTCCCGATGGCTTGCGCATCTAAGCTTGCGGATGAAGTGGTTATTTTAGCCGCTAGTGCTTGGAGTACCATTTGCACCGCTTCACTTCGGGCATCCATATTCTGTAAGCCATACAAGGCATTTCCAATGGCTTGCGCATCTAAGCGTGCGGATGAAGTGGTTATTTTATCAGCTAATGCCCTGAGTACGGCTTGCACTGCCTCACTTCGGGCACCCATATTCTGTAAGCCATACAATGCATTCCCGATGGCTTGGGCACTTAACATTGCAGATGAAGCTGTAATTTTATCAGCTAATGCCCTGAGTACGGCTTGCACTGCTTCACTTCGGGCATCCATGTTCTGTAAGCCATACAACGCATTCCCAATTTCTTGGGCATTTAAGCTTGCAGATGAGGCAGTAATTTTATCAGCTAATGCGCAGAGTACCGCTTGCACCGCCTCATTTTTGGCATCCATGCTCTGTAACCCATACAACGCATTTCCAATGGCTTGGGCATCTAACTCTATAGGTAATGTATTTAATCTTTCAGCCAGTGCCTTAAGGACCTCTTTTACTTCGTTTATAAGCGGCAGTCTTTTTAATCCTTTAAAACAGCGAGAAATCGTAATCTCTCTCCAGTCCACTAGATGTTTAGCTAAAATTGCAGCCGGGAGTTGCCTTAAGTCGCTTAAAAAAGCGGCTCGTGAATAACCCTCGATTTGATTTTCATAACAGGCAACCAGGGGATAATCTCTGCTGTCCATCCAATCGGCAATCTCTCTGGCTTTTTTAAAACGCGGTAACATAATAAATCCTCTTTCGTTGAAACATGTTAAAAAATGCTCTATTTTTTAGTGCCTTTTTCTTCATTCTTAATACATTGGCCATCTAACTAGGTATCGGTATATAAAGAAATCATGCTGGCTGAAATTTATACTATTCTAGGGCGATTAGGGCTTGTTGAGAATCATGTATTTTGGAATCTATTACTTTCCTAATTGGAAATTTGCCCGCCTGGGCACTATGGGCTTTCAATCGATGAGACCGTTTAGGCTTAGTAGTAAAGAATTTGAAATCAGGCCCAGGTTTAAGAGGGGCAATTTAATAAGGTAGTTATATCGTGCCTGTGTGTAGGTATGGTTGTTGCTGCTAAAGAGGTGTAAAGGATTTTAAAAAGGTTGTTTTTTAAGCTGAGCTAATCCAATAGATTAATTTAGAAATATTCGGGTGTCACATTGATTAAATCTGAAAAACCATCGACGTTGATGGAATCTATTAATAAGCGCTGTGTTATGGCTATATTGGTAAAAAAGCGATAATTAAAGCTGATAACATACAATAATCCTCTAATTAATATACTAGCAGTTTTTAAATTTAAATAACTTAAGAGATAATAATGAAAATAGATTTAGCAACTTTAAATAAAATATTAGCTGCCGGAAAAAACTATAACAATGTTTATAATAAAGATTTTTTTCGAGCTGAAGTCACTGAAATGATTAATATATTGGACAATTTTGTACAAAAGCCTTCAGCAGGTATGTTGCAGCAATTACAAGCGCGAGAAAAAGCGATTAAAGAAGTTTGTAAATCTATTTCATCATCTGTAGTCTATGGTAAAAAGTTTTCTTTCGAGTATATAAATGATACTAATAACTTGGCTAATGCAATATTGCAGTTTGTCCAATTAATAATGACTAAAGCGAGCGATTACGCTGCTGAACTACAAAATAGCTCGAGCCCTTTTTTTACAGAACTTGATTTAAATACTAGTCAACTAGTTGACTCCATTAAATTAAAAATTAGACTTTCCTTATTAGATGAAGAGTCAAATAGCTTATCTAAACTTGACCAGAAAATTAATGAAGAAACGCATAAAGTTGCTCAACTTTTATTTGGTGAAAGTGAATCAAGTATCACCATGAAAAAATATAGAGGTTTAGAAGAAGATTATATTAAACTAGGTATGGACAATGAACTTCATGTTGAGCAACTTAGAAATATGCTAACCGAGAACGAAATCTTAGGTAAAAAACTTGAAGCTGCCCAACAAGAGTTTAGAGCGCAGATTAAAGACATGGAGCAAAAAAGACAGATAGACAGCGAAAATCATTCAAACGCCTTGAACCAAATTATGGAGTTAATTTTAAAACTAGAATCAAAAAATAATGTTAAGACATCTAGGCATAAGCAGGATAATTTAGCCTCTCAGATACAAGAAATGCGAGCAGAGATAACTACTGTTAAGTCTCAAAATGAAATGCTTTTAGCTAAAATAAATGAAAAGCTTAATTCTAGCAATGCTCCTACAGTCACTCCAAAACCGCGAACTAATATTAGGAAATTTTTTCGACATTAAAATAATTTAATCATCTATTATTTTACTATGGGTACAACACTATGCACCTGAGCTAAAGAAACGACTAGATTAATATAAACAACATTACTCTAGAAGATGGCAACTCGATGAGACATATATTAAAGTGAAAGGCGAATGGAAAGGCGCTATTGCAAAATAAAGTGTCATTATAATCATTGTACTTAAATTACATCAATAATTGAAGAAACCGACTGATTTCAAATAGCGCTATAATGATTTTTTAAGTGCACTACCTAATGTTTATTGTTGAGTAGAATTATTCTCTTTGGATACTACATGAGTGTTTGGGCGTATATAAACTATCAGAAACCAAGTGGACATTGGCTAAAAATCTATTATTCAAGCTTCATTCACTTAAATAAAAATTAATTGGTAAGCCTTCTTTGTGGGGGAGGTTACTCAACCATGCCATCTCTGTCGCTTTCTTTGTTGTTTCACACGCCGCTGTTTTGACAGCAACTGCCCATTTATCAGGCTCATCAAACCCTCTTTGCCATTCTTTATACCACCAGAAAGTGCCTGATTGCGAAAGAACATTACCAAATGTTTCAGGATAAGTAAGCGCTGCATGGGTTGCTGCAAGCCCACCGAAGCTGGTGCCGGCGATTGTTGTTTGTTCACGGCGATCACTGCAATTAAATGGTGGCTCTCTAAGCAACGGGACAAGCCTATTGTTTAAAAAATAGGCGAATTCTTCATTACAGGCGTATTCCGTAATCCTATCTTCGGAAGCAGGAGTATATACTGTGATGTGCGGAGAGATTTTTTTATTTTCATATAGCTCATCTAAAATTGTAGGAGTAGATTTAATCTCCCCTGGATCCATTTCCTGTTTGCCATCCATAAGTATTAAAAGCCCGGGTTTAGTTTCAGTAGAAGGTGGCTGTTGAATATAAAGGAGGCGGTCGTCATCTAGGGCTTCCTGTACCATATCTTTAGGTATCAGGCTACCCAACGCATTAGTATTATCAGGCGATTTTCTATAAACATAGGCAATAGGTTTAGGCATAGTGTTTCCTAGTTTTTAAGGGAGTTGTAAAAATTTATTTAATTGACATATTTTAATACAATTTAATTTATATAAATTTAGTTAGATTATTATTTACATTAAACTAACTTTTATAAAACATATTTTGATAATAGAAACAGATTAGTAAGCGTAGGTTGGGCCACTCGGCTCAACATTTACTGCAACTCATACCTTCTGCAGTTTTGAGCAAGTAGCCTGGGAGGAGGGTATAGCCCGTATCCCAGGTTTTCAATTGGTTTTTGAAGTAAAGAATTGCTATAACATACGACCTGGAAACATCAATCTCCGGGCAGAAGGTTTTGGGCGCACCAAATACGCAATGAATCAGATTTGCAGGCGCATGTGGATTATATTCATTGCAATGCTCGCTTAAGGCAGTGATAGTAGACTTACTAAGTGAGTTGCCATAAATTAAGTCAACCCATAATACATCTATTAGCTCAAAAGCTAATGCTTTGTCAATTTCAATAGAATCAAGGCCAATTTGCGCGCTTTTATAACCTCTGCGCAGTGCACACTCATAAAGGCGAATAGCTTGAAGATAATTAACAGGCCCACTACTAACTCGATTAATTGTTTGAGCTTTCTAGTAGGCATGTTTATCTGAAAATGAGGCGCGAGGCATGTCTTTAAAAAGCATTATCAATGACTCTGTTGCAAAAACGGATATTAGTTTATAAGTTAAATAGTGGCGTTGCAAAAATAAGACGTCAGACCATGGTAAGCATAAACGTCTTATCAATCCAACACGGGGCTTTCCATCTATGAAAACTGCTTATGCTACGATACAGCGGCTGCTTATCTGATACCTGTAGAAAATTATGAGCGAATGATGGAATTACTTGATGATAATGAATTGACTAACCTAGTTGAGCAGCGCTTGTCTTCTCCTTTTAAATCTGTAAAAGTTGATGTTGATGTTGATGTTGATGTTGATGTTGATGAGCTATGAGCTACATTTTCATCTTTTAGCACTTAAAGAATGGAAAAAACTTGCAAAAGGGTTGCAGGAGCAATTTAAAAAAATATTAAAATTCTGCCTTGATAACTCACATATAATATCGTCAATTCTAAGTGGCAAATTGCAAGATTATTATAAAATTAAATTATGCCAGTCGGATTATCGTTTGGTCTATTAGGTAACTGATAATAAATTAATAATAACGGTAATAGCTGTTGGCAAAAGGAATAAGAACAAAGTCTATGACGAGGCCGGAGGTAGAAAGGAATAATAAGGTGTACTAAAATCAAATGATATGAAATGTCTTCCTATGTAGTCATGTAGTATCCCATTAACATGAGAATAATCATTATGTAATTTAAAATAATGAAAAAGAGGATTAATACATGTCTTATCAATTTGAACTTGTAATAGATATCAAAAGGCTTGAAGAACAAAATAAATTTATCCGGCAGGGGATTTTGAGCTTCAATGATTCATTTATGGGTCGTTTTTTAAGATTTTTTTTAAAATGAATAATCGATTTAAAAAAGTTATAAAATCATTACAATGAACTCCTTTGTAATTCAAAGAGCACTATGTTTTCTTCTCTTAACTTTTTTGCATACCTACCCGCTGATCCACCCTTACTTTTAATTTATTCAAAGCTGTCTGCCCAAGAGTTATATTTAAAGTGTCGCCTGCTCGATAAGCAACAGCCGTTTCTGGCAACGATTGCGTTATTAGAAAAGCAAGAGTATGTAGCGGTTGCATATCAATAATGCTTGCTCATGGATTTGTTGCATTCGCAAACACATCCGACAATAATGACTATTGCTTTTTCATCTAGATGCTTGTTGCCCATGCTGATACTTTAAAAAACTTTAGGCAACATAAGCGTATAATTATATTGTTACAATTTAGTACCGGGTTAATACTTAAAAAAGAGGCCATGTTGCAAATACTATCAAAGATAAAAAGAGTTAAATTTTAGATAGGTCTCATTTGTAAATGCCAAACTGCTCATTGATAAAAGATACTTCATTGCGAGCACCATACATCCAACTTTTAAACTGCCCTTTCTTAAACATGCGCATGTTTAGAAAAGGACAATTTAATAGGTGGATGGTTGGCAAGCAAAATGAAGTTTCATTTATCAATCAGTTATTTCACATTTACAGCTGAAATCTGTCCTGATTATGTGTTTATATAACTATTATAGTTTTTGCAACACCGCTCCATTTTCTCCTCTAATAGATATGTTAGAGCAAAAGCATACAGGAATTTCTGATTCTATAGGTAATGACTTAACATTTTTAAATCTAGTCGTAATAACATTAATGTCTCTACAGAGACATTAATGATTACACCTTATTAAATTATAAGGAGTCAACAATTATGACTTATTAAGTTACAAACCTTAGCTTGATATACATTTTCTTCTTGTTGTTCAGCTTGTTGATTTGTAAATATACTATGGTTACTTAATGGTGAAGATTGATACATTTTTCTAGGACACTGGTTAGCCCTCTCAGGCATAAATTGCTTACTCACTATGGAAAAGGTTGCGGGTAATTGAGGTTGATAGGTTTCAGTTTCAAAGATTGCTACTAGTGCAGCTTCATTGGCCACCGTAGCACTATAAACTTGGCTTAAAAAATCGAAAGGGGGCGTTATAGGATTTTTGTTGAGTAGACTATAACCCTCATAAGAAAAGGGTGAGTAAACATACATGTAGGGAGAATCAGACATAAAGGGTGATTTTAACTGCTGAGAAACAACAGGCTCATGCGTAAAGCTTGGATCCTGTCTGCCATCTGGTTTAGCATAAGTTGTTATTGCTGGTGGTGATTTAGATACAGCAACGCCTCCTTCGATAGAAGGTAGCATTTGCAGTACCGTATCTTTATAGTTTTCGCCATCAACTTCATTGTTAGGGGTTAGTTGTGTAGAGGCATATTCGTTCATAAGTTGCTCTAACGTGCCATCTACATCAGTGTAATTGTAGGCAATGGTTAAGGATGAAGGAGTAGATGCTTGTAACCCCCCATTTTTAAAAAAAGTTAAGGTGTTTTTAGCTGTCAGCCATGGTTGCTTATATTTAGGGCCAAGGCGATTCTCTAACTCTTGTTCTGAAAGAATTATTAAATTTTTATAGGATAAGTAGGAATCAATCTTAGCAATATTTTTTAAATATCTTGCCAAATCGGTACGGTTTACTTTTAATTTATTCGCCACTGCTCCAATAAATATATTCTCTCTAATGGCTTGATGAATCATACTAAGTGGATATTCTTGAGGAAGTATTAGGAAGTGCTTTAGGGGTTTATTGTAGGCATCTTCTCCGTATTTCTTAATTACTTCTTCTGCTGACATTTTTTTTATAATTCTGTAACTTATTTTAAAGTTTTTTTCTCCATCTGGAATTGTAGAGCTTAGAAATTTACCTAGGGTTGAAGATGCTACATTTAACTTCGCACTAGCTTCATCCATACTTTCAGTTGTTCTAATTATTTTATGGATATGACCGAAAGTAAATTTTTCTAGCTTAAATGAAGGTTTCTGTCTCATAATTATCTCAAAATTTATTTACTCAAAATAATAACACAATGATTTTTATTTATTCAATCATTATTTATTTGTTTATTAACCTTCATCAGCAAAAGAAAAACAGTTTAATCGTTGAATAGTCGGCACAGAAATGAGGTGCCTTTTATTAACTAGGTATTTCAGGTATATGGCTGAACTATGTCTTAATTTAAGTTTTAGTCGCTTTTTTATTTTTTTCAACGCAGTTCTATTTTGAATGTAAGCGAAATTAATTAGTGAAATTTCTATATAAAGAACAAGATTAGTTAATATTTAACTTTAAAATCCCACATTAGTTCTAATAATCGATTTATTGAGTTGTCCTTTTTTAAGCATAGGCATGATTTTAAAGCCTTAATCGTGGCATAAACATTTACAGAATTAATAATTTGTTTAAGCTTTCAATAATCTGATTCTACCCTGTTATAGCGATACATTAATAATGTTATGAGTAAGAAAATCTCAAACAAGGTCGTTTTTTAAGACCTACATCATAATAAAAGAAGAATAGAAATTAATACTCAATTAAGTAATTGATATCTAAACGTCGAGTTAATCTATTTAAGAAAATGGTACCTTAAATAAGGTACCTCATTGATCTGTTCTGGTTAATAAAGCAGCTAATTAGATAGCTACTATATTTTCTGCTTGAAGCCCTTTGGGGCCTTGAGCAAGTATGAACTCTACTTTTTGACCTTCGGCCAACGTTTTAAATCCTGGGCTTACGATAGATTTAAAGTGGGCAAATACATCTGGTCCAGAGGATTGCTCAATAAAGCCAAAACCTTTTGTTTCGTTAAACCATTTGACCGTGCCAATTTTTGTATTAGACATAATAATTTCCTGATTATAATTAATAAAGTGCCCTTAAAGGCTTAAATAGCAAAAGAGAGGGCTTAAACTTATAAACTGCAGGACGTCGATTAACAAAGGAAGCAACGAATAGGAGAGAATAAACAATAGACTTTTTCTTAGCTAAGATAGAATGTTACGCACATTATGTCATTGTGTCTAGCGATATTAACTTTTGAAGCCTAAATTAGGTGTAATTATGGCGAAATTTAGATAAAAATTAGGTTGCTAAATTATAGTAACCCACTTCCCACGACCAATAAAATATGGAAAACTTCATGATATTCAAAGACGCTAGGAAAAGGATCAGGCCACTTAAAGGCATAAATCATAGCGCCTAAGATAGGTCACACGGCGCTGTTGCAAAAACAAGGCGGTAGTATACTATCTGAATTTTAACGTAGTAATTCTAATGAGTTTAAAAAGTCCGGCTGATTTCAAATGGCGCCAATTTCATGGTGAAGTCATTTTGCAATGGGGTCGCTGGTATTGTAAGTACGGTATTAGCTATTGCGATCTAGAAGAATAGTTAACCACACCACAGTTTATCGTTGGGTTCAGCATTATGCGCCTGAGCTAAAGAAAAGATTAGCTTGGTACAAGAAGCGTTATGCTAGCCGTTGGTACCTTAATGAAACCAATATTAAAGTAAAAGGCGAATGGAAACACTTGTATCGCGCAATTGATTAGGGTATTAATACCATTGATTTTTATCTCTCCCATCGCCGTAATGCTAAAGCAACTAAACGGTTTCTGAAAAAATTAATAAAGAACGATTCTACCTGCGATATTAGTGTCATTAATACCGATAAAAATCCAGCTTATAATCACGCTATTAAGGCATTAAAACAGGAAGGCCGTTTATTAAATGAAAACTGCTTATGCTACTATCAAAGGTTTTGAAATAATGCGCATGTTTAAGAAAGGACAATTCAATATCTGACTACATAGTACGAGAACCGAAGTATCATTTATTAATGAACAGTTCGGCATTTACAAGTGAGATCTACCTAAAATTAACTTTATCTATCCTTGATATTATTTGCAACGCAGCTCTGAATTGAACTCAATCTTTCAAACTAAGGCGACGCTCCATTTCTTCCAGGGTTAATCTTGGATTTTTTTCTTCAAGGCGTGTTAGTCAGTTTAATGAGGAAATTGAAATTTTTTTTGTCCCTATACAGCCCTGAGCTAAATTTTCAGGAATTAGTTAATCAAGACGTTAAGACTAATTCTAATAACTTTAGAGTACTAAGAACCATTAAGGATTTAACAATAAACATCCGATATTAACTGACAAAAATTCAATTTAACTCTGATAAAATCATAAGCTTTTTTAAGAAAAATATGTCGCTTATGCCGCATGAAAAATATTATAACAATTTAGTGCCGAGGTAATAGTATGCAAAGCGATAAGATTATTTCTAACAACCCTTTGCACATATGGGTCACTCAGTTTACTAATTATAAATAAATAATAGTATGACTAGAGAGCTTTAAAACCAATTTTGTTTAAAATTTCGCTCATATTAATAAAAAATTAATTAGTTGGTCTTTTTGTGATACAATTCTGCCTTTTTATATTCAAAAATACTAATTTTTCGAGGTTTAATCATGATAGTAAGTGGAAATGGCCAAAGGCTTATTAAGGTAACTAATGATGATATTGATAAAGATGGTCACTATTGTGTTCCTACCACAGTTACTGAAATTGATTCCTATGCATTTTGCGCATGCACAAGTTTGAAAACTATTAATATGCCAAATGTGGTAACTATACGCCAGGCAGCATTCATAGTTTGTGATCAATTAGAAATTGTAGTAGGCCCAAAAGTTAATTTAATTGAGCAGCTTGCCTTTAATGGTTGTCGTTATTTAAAAGCTTTTGTGATGCCAAGTCTCAATTCAATTGCTCATGCGGTATTTGCTGATTGCAGGTATTTAAACGAGATTGTTCTTTCAGAAAATATTAATTCAGTTGCAGAGAGTGCTTTTCATTATTTATATTTAAACACGATTATTCTTGATACTGACAATGAAGTTGAAATTGCAAGGATTATTGATTTGTTACCTCAAGCTATACAGGGAAAAGCCATAGCTAAAAAAGCATCTGAGGAAGTATATCGTATACAAAAAATTCAACTAGAAAGACTTTTACCAGTTGCACAAACTAATGTTCTCTACCGTTTTTTTAATCCGCACACTAAACCCATTGTTGCAGTAGATGTAAATAAAGAAAATGGTAAGATACAATCCATAAAGAAAGATTGTGTAACGTTACCATGCGATATATTAAAAGATATAAATCATATTTTAGGCGAGGATAATCGTTACTATCAAAAAGCAAAAATGTTAATATTGAAAGAGCCTTTACCACAATACCCAAGTGAATTAGACGCGTATAGTCAACGAATAGAACATATTATCGATTTGTGTATTAATAAAGCCAAAGAATTTAATCCTGATAAAAAAGAAACTTTATTATCCGCTGAAAATCTGACAAATAAAGACTATGAAATTTGTAACAGTATGGCACATATTAAGATCTAGTGATGGTTAATAATTTGGTTGTTTGGGCTCAAATTCAGGCTCTGTTACAAAACGACCTTCGTTTATAATTTAATCTAAGTTGATTGAATACTAGAATTACAAATGCGTTCGCTAAACTTCTAACTTTCAAATGGCGTCACTTTCATGGCGAATTAATCCTGCAATGCATACGCTGGTATTATAAATACGGGATTAGTTATTGTGATCTAGAGGAAATGATGAAAGAGCGAGGTCTTGAATTAGATCATACGACTGCTTAGCGCTGGGTCCAACATTGTTACTCTAGAAGATGGCATATCGATGAAACGTACGTCAAAGTCAAAGGCGAATGGAAATATTTATACAGAGCAATTGATGAAGGTGGGAATACCATTGATTTTTATTTGTCTTATCGCCGTAACGCCAAAGCGGCTAAACATTTTCTAAAGAAACTGATAAAAAGCAATCCTACTTGCGATGTCAGCATTATCAATACTGATAAGAATCCAGCCTATAATCAAGCCATTAAAGAATTGAAACAGGAAGGAAATTTAGCGTCATATGTTAACCATCATTTTTGCTTACCTCATCGAGATCTAGCAGTTTATCAGCCGTAAATGCTGCTCTTATTTTGCTTGCAACAATTTCTAAATCTGGAAAAATCTAACCATTACCCATATTTTTTTCTTGACAACCTCTAAAGTAAACCCTTATTACATCGTCATTAAAGGATTGTTTTTCTAATTTTTCAGTATCTACTTCTCCATTATCACGTGTTCCAGCAAAAGAGAATATTACCTTTGGCATATCATCGCCTTGTAGACAATAAAAACATATTTAATTATATGACAAAATTTTAAACAAATACGATCCTTACACGTTTTTTATCTTTTTTCCTCATTATAAAAAGAGATTCTAAAATTAGGTTTGGAAATCATAAAACAATTTTTTAAGATAAAATAGATGCTTAGATATTGAAAAGTTGGTAAGGTATTTGGTTCTGTTGCGAGAAATTAATAACTTAATAAAGACAAAATTTAAGATTTTTAATTTAATTCTTATCTGCAACAAAGCTAAAAATATCTCTATAATTTTTACAGCTGAGTTAAACAATTTATTTATGAAGTTTTTAGGAGTTTAGCAGGTAAAGTAGTATTGCTAGATTACAAAAATTGTAAATTTTTAATGTCTACTAGGCCTGTCAGCCCCTGAACCTTCATCTATGTCATCTGATAAATCATCTTCGATTTGTACGCTTTCTGAGCTATTTAATTTACTATTATCTAGTAAATTTTCGCCATGTGAAAATAGAGTAAATTTATCAGCTCCAACAGTAAAATCTCTAGCGGTTAACTGGCCTGCTTGCTTTGGCATATGCCTAATTTTATCTTCCATAGTGGGTATAGGTTGAAAATATTTCTTTTCTTCGGGAGCCACTGATTTCTTTTCTTCTTCTTTGTTTTTATTATTTTCATTTAAAAAATAATTAAATTTTGGAAAAAGAGATTGATCAAAATGATTATTATGTATTAACTCATTAACAGTACGTTGTAAAATTTTACGCTTGTCTTTGTCTTTATAATGAATGGACTTTTGATTTTTAAGGTCATACATATCTGCTAATAATTTAGCTATTTTTTTTCCTTCATATTTTCCATGTAGAAAATCAGCATTTAAGAATTGATTAAACTCTTGTAGAAAAAGCAATGCTTTTATAGTAACTACCGTTTTTGGAAAATAGTATTGTATTTTAGAGCTTGAAAAACTATCCATAACATTACTTTTATAAGCATCCCACGCATCTAAGCTAGTTTGGCTTTTTGGAAGTTCATTAGACTTGTTTAATAAAAGAGCTAAGCCAACATCAATACATATAGTTTGACCACGATTTGGGCCTTTCTCAATAGTGATAAAGTTTTGCCATCCCATAGCATCAATGACGATTCGCCCAGTCTTATTATAAATTTCAGTGAGCTTAAAGCTAATTTCGCTATCTGTAGCAGCTTTTCCTTTAATGTATGGACAAGTCCAACCTATCATGCCTTCTATCTCATAGGCTGCAGCGACAGGCTTAAGATTGCTATTGATTAAATTCCATAGTTCTTGAGGCCGTTTACCTTGGTCAAGTTTAGCCATCTTCTTGTCAGTATTTTGAATAGGAACTTTAAATACTAAATTGTTTTCTTGATTATAATAAACGATATTAAAAGAGCCCTGGCCAATTTTAACCCATTTTCCTTTCTCATCCGTGAGTGAATCTTTCATAGTAAGTAAATGGTAAAAATGTACTTAATCTTATTATAGCTTATGTTAAAAATTATACAGTTCAAGAATTTTACTATTTCTTTTTAAGAAGAAAACATTATTTGTTGGGGAGGAAATGGCATTCTTGGCTCTATTCGGCTTCATAAAATATTAAAACAGCTGGCTCTGCTGCAAAAAAGATTTAATTTAAAAAAACTTATAGTTTGGTAATCCTTCCAAAAATTAACTGGCGTCAAAAGTAGAATTTTCTCATAATCACATACAGAGCTTCTTCATGAAAAGATCGAAATTCACAGACAGTCAAATATTGTCGATTCTAAAACAGGCTGAAAATGGCAGCCCTATACCAGAGCTTTGTCGTGAACATATTATCAGCGCCGCTATATTTTACAAATAGCGAGCGAAATTTGGAGGGATGGATGCTTCGATGATGCCGCGTTTAAAAGAGCTGGAAGCTGAAAATACTCGGCTTAAAAAGATGTATGCGGAAGGGTGGTGTTGCAAGACACTAGTTTCTTATTTCGCCAACTTTAGTTAACTTAAGCGCAGTACATAGCTTAGTCTTATTAAATAATTTTCTTTATTTTTAAATATAATCTAGTTTAAATTCAATTTTTCACAAAATGAATTTTAATTTATGTCTAACGAAAATAATTATTTATATGCTATTCACGACAAAGATCTTGTTAAAGATAAAACAACGGGATTACTCACTTACCCTATCAATACTATCATCAAAAGGTTTGAACAGCGTGCATTTTCTGATTGCACTACACTTCAATTTATTGACTTATCTAAATTCGAGCCTGCATATAAGAATATACCATGGGCATTTTTTTCAGGTTGCACTAACCTTATAAAAGTAGTTTGGCCTCATAATCTTAAAACTATCGCCGCATGGGCATTCAAAGAATGCAAAAATCTCTCTTTACTTGATACACCACACACGTTGCAAACAATAGAGCTTGGTGCATTTTATGGATGTTGTAATTTAAGAACAATCATTTTACGAGAAAATCTCAATTGCATTGAGGATCGTGTTTTCGCGGAATGCCCAAACATTAAAGTGATTATCATTGATACACTGGATGAAAAAATTTATGAAAGAATAAAAGCAAAAATTCCAAATAATTTGAAAGTTAATGTTATGCCTTATAATGTTTGGCTTGAAGTGCAAGGTGAAATCAATCGAGTTAAAAACACGCCAGCTGTTAATCCTTTATATCGATTTTTTAACCGTCAGTCGCCTGAAATTCGCCTTGAGAATGGCGACATACTTCCTACTCTGTCCCACCCAGTTTTAAATTACATGAACCATTTTAATGGTGTGAGTAAACGATATACTAATAAAATAAATCAATACCTTTATAACACTAATTTGCCCCAAACTGCAGAAGAAAAAATAATTTATTTAAAAAATTTACGCAAAATAGCACTTGAATGTATTCAAAAAGCAACCGAATACAATGATTTAAGATCCATTTCAGAAAGTAATTTTAGGATGTAATGCTTATTTTTAATGAGCCAGCTAATGTCAAAAAATAGGTTATTTCTTGAGACTTTAGCCTGATATTAATTGAAATAATCATATTAGATTTTTAGGTGCAAAATTATATATCAAAACTCTAGTCAGCTTTCGCTTTTTCTGAAAGGGTGATAAAAGTAAAGATGCAGATAATATTAATTTGTATGAAAAAGTACCCTAATGAACGCTAAATTGTATAATAATTAGTCGTTAACTATATAGAAGATATTTAAAGAGAGAGTTTTCATGCGTTACTCGGTTTATTCTACTAAATTAGTTACTTTAGTCATAATGCTACTGGGAGCTATTTTGTTTTTTTATCCTTTGCAATTAATAGTTCAAAAAAATATTCAACCTTTAAAACAATTAGTTAATAAATGAAACTTCATTCTGATTGCCAACCATCCCCTTATCAAATTGCCTTTTTCTAAACATTCGCGTGACTTCAAATCCTTTAATTGTAGCGAGAACGCTGTCTTCATAGACTGAAAGCCTATGATCGTGTTAATAGGCCCAGTAAAGGTATTTCCATTGACCTTTTGTTTCATCTAAGTGCCAACGGCTAGAATAGCGCTTTTTATACCAATCTAGTCGTTTTTTAAGTTCCGGCGCATAGTACTAAACTCAACGATAAACTGTTGTATGATCAATCGATAACCTGCTGCGCTCAGCCATCATTTCTTCTAATTCCCTGTAACTGATCCCATATTTACAGTACCAACGGACATATTGCAAAATGATCTCATCATGAAAATGGTGCCACTTAAATGATTCAGGACCTTTCATTTTAAAACTCTGATGAGAAATCGCGCAAGTATAAATTAGGGGCTCATTTTTGCAACGGAACCCTAATTTTTCTACTAAGTTTAGCGTTAATAAATATTTGCAATTATAGCACTAAGTGATATAATTATTTAAAAAAGAAAAAATTAGAAATATATAAAGTTAATGTCTTTTCTGAAGGGGCACAAGAGCACAAGATTTCCGATCAGTTGCTTATAGATGCCATCTCAAAAATGAATAATGGATTATTTGATGCTAATCTAGGTAGTAACATTTATAAAAAAAGAATTTCATTAGATAATAAAGGTAAGAGAGGAGGCGCGAGAACTATAGTTGCCTTTAAATTTAATAATAAAGCCTTTTTTATATATAGTTTTGCAAAAAACAAAAAAGCTAATATTAATGATAAAGAGCTTAAAGCTTTAAAAAAATTAGCCAAACTTTATTTTTCTTTATCAGATTTAGAAATTATGAATGCATTAGATTCTGGCAATCTAATTACAGTAGGTGAAAAATGAAAAAATCAATTTTAGATGTTGTGCATGGGTCTGCTAAAGGTCTTTATGATGCTGGTATTGTAGATGCTACTACAATGCATGAATTTGATGCCTTATGTTTGCCTCCTATTAAACCTTTTACAGCGCAAGAAATTAAAACCTTGCGTTTAAAAGAGCATGTTAGTCAGGTCGTTTTCGCTAAATATTTAAACACATCACCCTCAACTGTTCGACAATGGGAACAAGGGGAGAAACACCCAAGAGGTACTTCCTTAAAATTACTAAATTTAATAGCCGATAAAGGGTTAACTATTTTAGCTTAAATAATGTTCGTTTTGAGATTACTTATAAATTAATAGGTATTTAAATTGAGTAAGCACTTAAAAGGCGAATGCTCCTACTCGATCCAAATCCATCTTCAGAATGGCTCTCAGCAACAATGCTTGTATCCTCTATAAATAGGTGGAATAGTCTCAAGAACGGTCGTTTCTTGAGACCCTATCTAAGCTAACATTTTGAGGCTTTATGTTGTCTCCTTGGTTCATCGCAGTCGTCAACACTCGACCTTTTCGATTTTGAGGTAAAAAATGTCATGGGACTTTGAGCAAGTGAAGATGAACTAATAGCGTTTTTTTGCCGTTCAGCAATTTTTTCAAGCTCAATTTCAGGCACGCTGCCTTGATCTACTGTTCGGCCTTCTTCTGCAAAAGAAAAATCGGTTGATTCTTGCGAAATAAGGTCATCTGGCCAAGATTTTAACTCATCTAAATTAACCTCTCCAGTAGAACCAGATGAGATTGACGCGTGTTTAGGGTAGGGTGATTCTTCAATCGATTCGTTAAAATAATCAATATAGTCTGGCGGTAAATAAGTTACACTTAAAAAAGGATTCTCCTCTACTGACATGTGTAGGAAGTTTTCATAAGTTAAATCGGGGTTAAGTGACATTGGAGTTTTTTGAAGTTCACTTGGATTTTCATTACGAACATCTAAGCTATCTTCTAGTTGTTGTCCAGTGGTTTCGATGAACTGATTGTTAAATTTATTAGCTTGGCTGAAAGCATTTGATGAATAACAATTTTCACAGTCTTCTGAGTCAATAGATGTAACAAAATTATTTAAATTTATATTGTCAAAACAAGGATTATCAGCCATAACTGTTTCTGATTCAGAAATATCCCATATTTTTTGAGTTAAATTACTCTGTGTTTGAGTAGAATAATTTGAAGAATAGCTATAGTTACTATGGCCATTTTCATTTTCAAATGAATCAACAAAAACGGCCGGTAAAGCAGTAATTGAGGGCGTGCTTAAACTAGTATAGCTGAAGGCTTCTGATGAATAGCTTTCTGTACTAGAGACGATAGGTTTAAAATGTAAGCCCTTGGTTTTTCGATTGTTCTGAGCAGTAGTACCAATCTTCTCTAAGGCAATTAATTCATGTTTATCATTATAAAATTGGCATTTTATTTTTTCTTCCGCAAAAGGAATATGACTCAATGACCCTTCATAAGCGGTACAAGTATTAGCATAAACCCAAACTTTATTTGCCTGTTCTTTTTTGCGAGTAGTTGATGCTTGATGTCTTTGGGCTGTATTTGAGAACATAAAAAAGAACATATAAATTATAGGTCAATTATACTACAATAAAAGCATATTTAAGTCAATTAAATGAATTGTATTATAATAAGTAATATTGGCTCTATTGCAAAAAAGATTAAACTTACAAAATCATAAATTTTAAGCAGATATTAAACGTAACTATATAGACCAAATTGTTCACTGACTAAGAATTTAAAAAATAGCCCACATATTGTAAGAAATAATTAATGTGTACCCCATATAACAGTTTTTACTGCCAGTGTAATAGTATTTTACTTAGAAAAGCAGAAAAGAACCTTGTTAGTTTTTCATTAATAATTTATTTGTGCTAAAATTAAACAATTATATTAATAATTCACCATACTATGGCATTGCATAGGGCATTATTAAATTTACATAACGTATTAGGATATAAAGAAACCTCAGGCTTGTGTCATGGTTTTTCGCTGCGCTGGTTGGAAGCAACTTTTTTAGGCGAGCAAGAGCTCAAACGTTTTGAATTACGGATGGCTCTTATTCAAGTCATACCCCATGATTTGTTATTGGCGAAAATACAGCAAACCCAATCTAAAAAAGGCCAAAATCTTAATGATGAAGATAACGCTCTACTAAGCATACTTGCTTTTTTTGACAGTTTGGAACTATTTCATTCACCTGAGAAATATATTACCTTATTCGAGCAAAATCTAAATCAAAATGATATTTCCCTGATTTCACCCGTGGCATCTTCTGCTATGGTTGAGGCCCAAGGCCATTTAAAACAAATCTATTCAGAGCCTAAGATTCTAGCACGAGATGAACTTTACAACTATCTTCATGGATTAGCTTATTTAATAAATAATAATTTAAAGGATAATAATAAACCCGTTGGTTTTTTACTATCAAGCTATAATCATGCTATTTCATTAAGTTATACCGCTAGTTTAGGCTGGTTATTTCGTGATATAAATCAGCCTTTAATAACGATGACAAGGACAGCTATAGATTATAATTTGGTTGATAATATCATCAAGGCTCTTAATCCTAATAATTCATCCCCCTATGTTGCTTTTAATACAAGTTTTATCTTAACTACCAATAATATTATTAATTTTGAATTAAAAAAATAATTCCTGTAGAGCCAAGTGCTGAGGCATTAAAAGAGCTTGCTCTGCGGGAAGGTGAAGATGGTATTACATTAGCTTTATTAGTTGCGCAACAAAATGATACGGCATTTATGACAGCTTTAGTTAATGTTGTTGATATAGAGTTTTTAAATAAAACAACGCCGAAAGGTCAAACTCCCCTTTATATTGCTGTAGAAAATGATTTTATTGAAATGCTTACAATTTTAGTTGAAAAAGGGGTTGATTTAAATAAGGGTGATGCAAGCGGAGTAACGCCTATTTCTTTGGCAGCAAAACTTGGTTATATTTCGACCATCATTATTTTAGCAGAAAAAGGCGCGAATTTAGATAAGCCTGATATAAATGGCGTAACTCCTCTAATGGCTGCTGCACGATTACGTCACATGTCAGTCATTACTATTTTAGCCGAAAAGGGTGCTAATTTTGATCAAGCTGATAAAGATGGTGTAACCGCTGCTATGATTGCTGCGGCAATAGGAGATGCTACTGTTATGACAGCCTTAATTAAAGGAAAAGCTGATGTAAATAAAGCCATGGCAGATGGTACTACACCGACTTTTATTGCAGCGCAAAGGGGCCATGTTGCAGTGATTGAGGTTTTAATTAAAGAAAATGCAGACTTAAATAAAGTGCTAATAGATAATGCTACACCTGTGTTTATTGCAGCACAATTTGGTCATGTTGAGGTAGTTAAATTACTACTGGCTAGTAAAAGGTGTGATGTTGAAATTTCTTTTGAATCAACCATAGATGAGCTTGTAAAATTTGCAGCCGATAAGTCAGAAAGACAACAAAACCCTGAAATCGGTCAACGCATGCATGAGTTTTTAAAAACACAATCTTCAAAGCAGGTTAAAATGAAGCCTTATGATATTGCTAAAATAATGGGCCATAATGAAATTGCTAACCTTATTATAAACCATCTTAAATCGATAAATGATAATTCTCATCAACATGGCTTAAGTAAGGACCATTGTTTTTCGGCAAGCTCTTCATTGTTCTCTAAAAGAAAACAAACAGAAGAGCCATTAGCAGAAGAATGTAACTTTATAATTAAAAGAAAAGGTTAGCTAATTAAAATTAGCTATAGTCTTTGCAAAGGGATGCAAATATTTAAAAACAGTCCTTTTTTAAAACTTTTTGTAATATACTAATTATTTAAATAGTAGTTTATCTTTTATCTTCTTTAAGAGCATATTGAACGAACAAATAGGTATCTTTTACTTCTTAATGTAAGTGATTAAACAGTGATTAGAGGTAGCTTAATATTCATTTTAGAAACGAGATAGGGAAGGTTCATGTCCGTATTATGACTTGGATGAGCTACTGAAGAAAATAATCTTAAATTTTGTCTTTATAAGATTATTAATTTTTCGCAAAAGGACCAAATACCTTACCAACTTTTCAATATCTAAGCATCTATTTTATCTTAAAAAATTGTTTTGTAACTTGTAAACCTAATTTTAGACCTCTTTTTATAATGAGGAAAAAGATAAAAAAAGTATAAGGATCGTATTTGTTTAAAATTTTGTCATATAATTAAATATGTTTTTATTGTCTACAAGGCGATGATATGCCAAAGGTAATATTCTCTTTTGCTGGAACAGGCGATGATGGAAAATTCGATGATCAAGAATTAGAAAAACAATCCTTTAATGACGATGTAATAAGGGTTTACTTTAAAGGTTGTCAAAAAAAAAATATAGGTAATGGTGTGGTTTTTCCAGATTTAGAAATTGTTGCAAGCAAAATAAGAGCAGCATTTACGGCTGATAAATTGCTAGATCTCGATAAACTTGAAGCAGAATTTGGTGATGGAATTTATGTAATTAAAGGTCGAGACAATAATCAAGGAAAAATTGACAATATAGGCTTACAAGGGTTTAGTCGGGGTGCAGTTACTTGTTTTTCTGTAGCTCAAAAATTGGATGACCTAGCTATTCCTATGGATATTATAGCTAATCAACCTGTACCTGGTGAAATATTTGATTCTACTCCCTTTTCACTTTATAAAAAATACCATGATTTAACTAAGTGTAAAAATATAAGATCGGCCGTCACCTTGCTCGTTACTCATAATTTAGAAAAAGGTTTTCTCCATAATAATTTTTTTCAACAAATGGTTGCCAAATTTCCACAAGAAACCGATGCGAAAAACTGGTTGATCCCACATCATTCTCATAAAGACTGGTTGGGGCGTGAAATAATAGATTGGCATATCAAAATGCAGTTTCTAAAACAAGGGTATACACAACAGCGCCCTCGATACGACAGCAACTTTGAAGCCCGAATAAAAGAGCGATATGGTGACGATTTATTTGAAGACTTCAATAGAACTTTATATT
This sequence comes from Legionella beliardensis, assembly GCF_900452395.1. Classification (NCBI taxonomy): domain Bacteria; kingdom Pseudomonadati; phylum Pseudomonadota; class Gammaproteobacteria; order Legionellales; family Legionellaceae; genus Legionella; species Legionella beliardensis. The sequence continues at coordinate 1,944,609 of NZ_UGNV01000001.1, read as the reverse complement.
TCACCCCGCCCGAATTTTCACAAAAAATATTCGGTACTGAGGAGGCGAATATTAGTATTGATCCTCTCTATACCGACATGCTTATAGAAGAGGCAAAAAGAATTTTGGAAAGTATCTCAACAGTTAGGCCGGCAGATTTTTCAATAACGGCGTCACAAGCAAATGCTATAATTACTATTTATAAACTATATAGAGAAGATTCTCAATTAATTGATCCGGGAAAAGAGCTTCTTGAATTAATTCTTAAAAATGATCGTCAATCAAAAAAATTTATTGAGATTGTTAATAAGATAGACAGCGTGACAACCTATTTAGCTCAGGTTATAAGAGATGAAAAAAAGGGTGAAGATAGCTCAAAAAACACAAAAACCACTCTAATTGTCAATCACTCAAAAGTTTTTAAAAGAGAAATTTTTGAAGCCAGTTTCGACTATTTAACAGCTGGAGAAAAAGATTTAAATACGTTTGTTAAACGTATTGATAACGCTCAGAGAGAATTTGAAAAACAAGCGTTAGATTTCAATCGGAGTATTATTGGGAAAGCTACAAAACTAATTGCTGAAATTGTATTAGTCGTTACGGGTGTATTTTCAATAATTGACCCAATTTTTAAAGTGACTACTGGTGAGTGGTTGTCCTTTAATGAAACTCGCTCTACTTGCGCTATGAAGCAAAGTCTTCAAGAAATTAAAGCGACTGCATGTAATCAAGAAGCAGAATTAGATGACTTAGACGCATTAAAATTAGAATTAGAAAAATATATTAAGAAACACGAGCTGCAGCAGTCTAGCAAATTTTGGAGTCGATTTAGTGATATTAGTGAACACGTAGAATTAATCGCTGCAAAAGAATTAATAAAGCTTTGCGGTGAAGAAATGGATTTTGAGCGTTTTTCAACCGAAATGTTATTTGCTCTTAGTAATGGAGAGCTTGGAGAAATTGTAAAAAAATATAATATTCCAGAATTACGAGAAGCTCAGAATATGAAATGCGATGACATTATTGACCTATTAGATAATCCTTTTTGTTCACCACAAAAAAAATAAAAAGCTACAAAACATATCAACGGATACCTTAATGTTGCCATTTCAAATCTAATGGTTTTTTTAAGTTTAGAGAAAATATTCATGAAATCCACTACGGCAGTTTTATTTTGCAACACTATAGGCTTAGGCAGCATGTACTTTAGCAGGGCTAGAAAGTCCTACAACTCCAAGAGATTTATGATTACCCCGGCCCTAAAGTATAATAATAATTATACTACTGCATAAACGACTTCTTTTTTCCTAAAAAAGCTTGTGATCTTATCAGAATTAAATTGAATTTTTATCAACCAATTGTGGGTGTTTAGAGTTAACTTATCAATAGTTTTCATCGCTCTGAAATGATTACAGTTGTCTTTAACATCTTGGTTAACTAATTCCTGAGGATTGAGCAACCTACAGATTTTATGCGGTTGATTAATGTGCTCTTAAAACAGGGAAGGCCTGAAATTTTTGTAATTGCTTGATTATCAATCCGAAAATGGCGTACCCGGAAGGATTCGAACTTCCCACCCCCGGGTTCGTATCCTGAATAGTCAAATATAATTTATTTATAAATCAATGCCTTGCAATGTAACAAATGTATCAACTACTGCCTGAAACCACCTGATTTTAAGGGATTTCAGCGGTACTTTGTTACAATTTTGCTACACTAATCACCTTTGAAATAGCTAGTTTAGAATCATACTTTTATAATAGTGAAAGAAGGAAGAAGCTTCTTTTTATCACTTCCTTTAATATTACTTTTAAATTATTTGAGTCTTGCTAATTGTCCGGAATATGTATGCATTTATCGGACAGAAGGTGGTGTTATGAGTTTAAATAATTCAATTCTAAGTCGCAGCAATAATATAAAAGAGCCATATGTTTGGACGGCAATTTTCTTGATCTAGGAAATCGAGATGCAATAGATAAAGTATTGCGGAGATTAGTTAAATTAAATCAGCAAGTAGCCTGGGAGGAAGGCAGAGCCCGTATCCCAGGTTTTCAATTGGTTTTTTGAAGCAAAGAATTGCTATAACATATGACCTGGAAACACCAATCTCCGGGCGTAGCCGTTCTCCTAAGGCTACGCCAGCTAAGACAAGTACTTGAAAAAGTAAAATTTTCTGGTTTTTCTAGAGTTACGAACTTTAATGTGATACTTTATCACAAGTGTTAGCTAAATACATTGCCCTTATTTTTCCTGATTTTACCTTTCTTAACCTAAAAAATTGATTCCTATCAATATCTTGAAAATATTGCTCTAATCTAGCTAGAATCCGATTTAAGTTGAAAATTATTTAAGTATGCAAAAATTTAATTCACTTCATTTTATCGTTGCATTGTTAGCGTTAGCTTTCATTTATCCGTATTTTATGTGGACTCATCAAAGTGCCTGGTTAATTATAATAGTATTACTATTAATTGGTGATTTTATTTTTAAATTTAATTATAAATATATAATAAAATCAGACATTTATTGGGCTAGCGCCTTTTGCGGATTTCTTGCTTATTTAAGCTTACTATATACTACAACTCATACACATAAGGGCTGGTTTTTACTTATCCCAGCAATGTTTATTTTATTTACTCTACCTAGAAAGGATAAAATATTAAGTTTAGAGTGTTTTTCTACTATCTTTGCACTTACATTAATACCTGGAATTACTGTTTGGTTTTTAATGCTGCTAGATATTCCACTTAGCTTTAGCCGGCTTACACCATTAAGTGCACTTAAAACTCAAGAAAACATTTATTATTTAAAATTTTTTGGAGCAGTTTTCCCAAATAATGTTATTTACCCACTTCCTAATGGCGGGGTGATTGCTCGTGTTTGTGCGATTTACGATGAACCTGGCTCGGTGGGTACTTTTGCAGCGCTTCTTTTGATTTCTGCCAATAGACTAAATGGATTGAAAGAAAAATGGAAAACAAGCCTTTTGATTATTGGCGGGATTTTAACATTTTCATTTGCCTTCTATATGATTACTCTCCTGGGTTTTCTCCTTTCTAAGAATTTTAGACTATTTGCATTTATTCTAATATCTTTTTTAATAAGCACCCAGGTACCTTATACACCATTATCTTCTTTACGGCCAGGCTCAGAGCAATCATTAGTGTTAAAGAAAGATAAATCCTCCTATTACCAAAATGCATTAGATAAATTTGATAATCGTACATCCCTTAGAATGGAAAAATTATTTTCTACATATCTGCATGGGGATATAAGTGTTTTACTATTTGGCATCGCTAGTAATGCAAATAGTGTTTATGATGGCTACAGTTCTACGTGGAAAATTATTTTAACTAATTATGGACTAATAGGATTGAGCTATTTAATAATCCTTCTTATAGGTTATGCTTTTACAAAAAATAATAGCGCTTTTTATCGAATTGATGGGTATATTTTTCTGTTCGTTTTTTTGCTTAATATTTATCAGCGGCCTTTCGTTTGGATTCCTAGTTATATGTTAATTTTTTTAGGTACTTTTGCTGCTACTGGATGTAAAAAAAGTACTGAAGAAAAGAGCCAGATAGAGCGTTTCAATCTAAATGAAAATATTAGCTCAACTGCAAAAAAGGCAACTAGTTTATAATTTAGGCTTCGTTGCAAATAAGGATCAAATTAAATAATCTTAAATTTTGGTTAGATATCAACTGTATAAACCAAATTGTTTATTAATGAAGGTTCCTTCAGCAAGCGTAGGTTGGCCACTCGGCCAACATTTATTTCAACTCATACCTTCTACAGTTTTGGGCTTCTTGTCATTTCAGTCGTTCGGTAGAGCATCTTTTAATGAGCTGAGACAGCCTAGATTATTCTTAATTCTATTTCGTTAGGTTTGAAATTGACAAAAAGCGTGTGAAATTGACCAGCATTTGTTGGGCCAGGTGGCCCAACCTACAGGTTTTATTAGGAAATCGAGATGCAATAGATAAAGTATTGCAAAGATTAGTTAAATCAAATCAGCAAGTAGCCTGGGAGGAGGGCAGAGCCCGTATCCCAGGTCTTCAAACAGTAATAATAGGTTATATCTACATGCCAACGGTTAGAATAGTGTTTCTTATAACAGTCTAAGCGTTTTCAATTTACGGACATAATGTTGTACCCAATGATAAATGCTGGTGTGATCAATTAACAGTCCTCGTTCCGCTATCATTTCTTCTAAATCACGCTAACTAATGCCTTATTTACAGATGAGAAAATTAGACAAATATAAAGATACCAAGTTTAAACTAAACATAAATATTAATTATTCTTATTGATATTTATGTTTAACAAATGATTAAATGACTTATCTAATATCTTATTTATTAGATTGATTTAATAGATTATTAAACTATAAATATTGTTAGTCGCTAGTAGTAACCTCAATAAACTTTATTCGCTATAGGGAAATATATGCTAAAGCTTATTTTGTTCTTTTTATGTTTATCAGCTTCAGCTTTTGCAGATATTAGCTCTGATATTCAATCAATTAAGATACGTGTAGGTGCCCCTTTTATAACATTAGGACCAGCACCTAATATCATAGATAATTTATTTAATTCCATTCGCTTAACTAACAACTCTTATTTATGTTTTACCGCTAATTCTTACAGTTATAAAATGACTGGCAGTGACCCTTTATGTCAAAAAAGTAAGTTAACAGCTGTTATTGGGCCAATTGCTAATGGATATGCTGATTGTGGGCTTTGGATTAACGATGTTTTAATCGACTCAGAGAATAGTAATCATTTATTAGGCTTTGCTCATGCCGAAACTGCTTGTATAAATTCTGGTACACATAAATCAATGAATTTAGTTGAGTCTCATGATAATGGCAAAACATGGAGCCTAACTGGACAAATTATAACTGGAGTGGACAGACCGACATCAGGCAAGATTACCGGTGAAGGTGACGCGAATATTATTCCAGGAAAAGATAATTACAATTACTTATATATATTACGCAATAGCGACTACCGTACTATTGTTGCGAGAGCATTAAAAACCACGCCAGCAGGTCCATGGTATAAATACTATAATGGCAATTGGAACTCACCAGGGCTAGGGGGTAATGCTACTGCACTTAAGGTATTTGGGTCTGCCTCCGTGTGGCGTGAAAAAAATTACGTGATGCTTTTATCGCTCCCTAATGCAAGTGAAGGGGTACGTGCATCATTTTCTTCCGATTATATAAATTTCACCCAATTATTAGACCCGCTTCTTGTTAGTGATAATTCAAGCTGGGATCGACAACCCGATTCTACTGAACTTTTTGCCTATCTATCTGCAACAGCTATGCAAGGTGGACGAGTATGGAACAATGGCCAATTTATTATGACTTATATGTACTTAGAACCAGGTGCTAATTTTAGTTCACGCTATCTTGTTAAGCGAAATGTAAATATAAGCTCAGTAAGTTCACCAAATACAGACGGGTCCATCCCACAAGTCGGTGTAGAATTAAGTCGCTGGATTAATCCTCTTAGCAATCCAAATGAGATTTGGACAACCACAGCCGCTACGCCTGGCTTTTTTAAATATTTAGGCCGATTAGGTTATCTTATGACTCGCAAACTGACTGGTACTAAGGCGCCAGAGACTGTCGCGATAGAAGAATGTGTTAGTAACTGGACGGGTGGTGTTGATCATGTTATTACGCTTGATGGTACTTGCACTAAGGCGGGTTATACTCGCCTCCGTACGTTAGGTTGGTTATATAAAGATAATTTACCTAATACAATAGCGCTTTATCGATGTTGGAGTCCTGAGAAATACAAGTCTCATTTTGCTTCTACAGATATTAATTGTGAAGGAGAAACAACAGAATTTATCTTAGGATATATTATGATGAGTTGATAGTTAACGTCTGTATTTTATTTGCAAATACTTAGCGCGTTTATCAAGCATGCCTGCCTTAACTTTTTTGGCAGGCTATGCGCGAGCAGATACTCTAAAGGATGGGATTGTTATTTATACACATGAATCCCAAGAAAAATGAAAACCACATTAGTCGAGCTACTATTGGCTTTCTCCTTGCTAGGGATCAACTTTCTAAATATGCAGTTCATTTAGTTAAAAGTAAATTAAATGAAGAGCCAAAAGCCTCATACCCTTCCTTTAAAAGGGCCTCATCAAGTCAGCGGTAAGGGAATTAAAACATTCAATTTCCTCTAGTAATTTCTTTTCATACTCTAGAGCTTGCTGATAGAGATTGTAAATAATCGTATGGAGTTTTTGTGACTGATACCAGTATTTAGTTGGTAGTGATGAGGGTATGCCTTTAACAATAGTCTCCTTATAAGGATCAGTGTTCAAAAATGAATTAATCATTTCAAAATTGAAAAGTTTATCCTCACCAAGTGATGATTGCCATAATTTTCCTAAACTCCAATATCCTTTATTTTGTAGGTCTGCTTCTTCTTCAATTTGGCTATTATCAAGATATGCCTTTATCAAGGAGGCCTTTAAAATCTCCCCTGTAAAACCTTCTTTCTCTAAAAAATTTAATAAATTATTACTTAAATTGAATTTTGCTTTATTTGCATTCTTTTGACTTTCTACGTAATGCCTTAATTGAGACAAATCTAACTTAAACATAATTTAACTTTTTATTTTCAATACGTTTATAGAGGCGAAAGTCTATACTTTTATAGCTCACTGTCAATATAATACAGAATAGCCAGCCTAATCATCTATTGTATAATGATCAGCAATACCCATTAATAATCGGCTAAGTTGTTTTGATTTTGAAATAAATGGGGAATGACTACTCTGCAAGGAGTAACTATGGATGAAATGAATGCGTGAGCGCATTCGCTGCTGTGTTTTAGGTGAAATAATTTTATCTTCGGTGGTTTCTATATAAAATTTTGGTATTTTTTCGAAAGTATCTTCTGGAAAATGCAATAGGTTTTCCCCAATGATGATTGGTTCAGGAACCATGTTTGCAGTGGCGTGTTGCACTTGTTCGAGGCTGGCATCAGCCATAAACATTTCTTTTAATGGGCCGTTATAATTAATTTTATATAAACCACTTTTTTCATCTAACTGCGTACAGCTATCGAAATGCTCATTATCTTCCTCACTTAATAATTGATAAGGTTTCTCTCCATTTAACGGCACTACAGCAGCCACATAAATTAGCGCTTTAATTTTAGTTTCACATTCATTGATGGCTTGATTAATTACAGCACCTCCTTGACTATGTCCAACTAAGATTACTGGCCCATATTGCATGCGGGCAACATCACATACTTTTTTGGCCGCCTGGTAAAGAGTTGCTTCTTTGGCAGAAATATCATCTTCGGCTCTTCCAGGAATATCTACGGTAACTACATTATAATGGTGATTTTGCAAATAACTTTGTACTGGGGCCCAAATACCGCTGGTTAGGAGAGCGCCATGAACCAGTAAAAGAGTAGGATGTGTTTGCATCGTATTAGCTGCTACAGAAACATTAACACTTAGGCAGGCTACAATCATTAAAATTTTTTTTAATAGCATGATTAATCCTTAATCATTGAATAAATCAGTTTAAAGTAATCTAATTAAGAGTCAATCCCAAATAAATAATTGTGACTCTAATTGTTTTTGCAACAAAGCTCTTATTTCCTATAAACTATTTATTAACTTTGCTGTACATTAATAATTACTCATTATTACAATGACTAAGCAAATCATGCCTCTATAAGCAAGTTAAGGATAACGTATGCGACTCACTCAACCTCCTTTTAAGATTAAGCCCTTAGCAGCTTGGCTCATTACTCATATTACCATGAGTATGGCGTTGCCAATAACCATGAGTTTTGCAGCAGAAGTGAATTGGCCTGTGCCTATTGCCACGCCCGCTCCGCTAGCTACTGCTGCGGCTAACCTAAACACTGCAATGACAGTTTATATTGAGGAGCCTACACCTGCTAATGCGCAAGCCTTAGCACAAGCGCAAGCCACTTATAACCAAGCAGTTGCTGTTACAAGCGCGGCTAACCCCACGGCCATCTTGACAGTTAGTGGCGGCAATCAAGATACCATTAATGGCAATGACAGCGGTGCTAATTCCTTTTTTCTTAATAATCAGGCCGCCTTCATTCATGCTACTGGCGACAATACAAGTTTAACTGTTTTAAATCATATAGGTAATAATAGCGCTATTTTGTTAAGTAATGGTTCAATACTCGATATTAATGCAGAAACTGGGGCGCAAGTTATATTTACTAATAATACAGCTGGGTTGGGCGGCGCCATTTCTATTAATCAAAACAGTACACTCAGCATCGCTAATTCAACTTTTATTGGTAATATAGCTGAAACTGCTGGCGGGGCAGTTTCTAATCGAAACAGTTTCCTCACTATTGCTAGTTCAACTTTTATTGGTAATACAGCTTATGCTGGCGGAGCACTTTTTAGTACACATAGCACACTCAACATTACTGATTCGACTTTTAATAATAATACAGCTACTGGCTCTTGGGGTGGTGTAATTGCTTCTGGCGATAGTTTAGTCAATATTAACCATTCCATCTTTAGCAATAATCAAGCGGTTGGGGCTGCCGGAGTAATTCTTGCCGGTGACAATAGTATATTTAGTATCACTAACTCAACCTTTAGTAATAATACAGCCAGTAACTTTGGTGGCGCAATTTACAATTTTGATAGCACTATAAATTTGTTAGTAACAGCAAGCAATGTCAGTCAATTTATAGGTAATACAGCTAATGGCCAAGCTTCCTCGATTACTCTATCAGCTACTGACGTTAGTCGACTAAGTTCGCTTAATGCTTTTATCGAAGCAGGTGGCGTGCTCGACATGCGTGACCCAATGGACAGTACGGATAATGCAGGTGAGATTGCTATTAGCCAAACTGGTCAAGGGACCTGGCGTCTAGGCGGCGCAAATACCTTTACTTCTGCTGATAATACGGGAAGTACAAATTTCACTGTGAACGAAGGGCAGTTGTATTTATACGCAGACGGCGAGGTTGCTAATGGTAATGCGATTGATCCGTCTGCCTTAGTCACTGCAGGTCGTATTAGCCTTTTAGGGAGTGAGTCAAGTTTTACTTTAGGCACAGGTGCTACCTTAGTTGCTAGTGGCGACAATGCCATAAGTACGGAAGGCAGCATTGTCTTACAAGAGGGCAGCCTCATTCGCGGTGGCAATAGCACTGACCGAGGCGAGCCTGTGGGTGGTATTACCTCAGTCTTAAGTTTAAGTGCGGCTAATGATATTACCTTAGCCGGTAAAGTTGCCTTAGCCGCCTTATCAGCAGATGACCAATTTACACTAAGAGGTAATTTGACCGGCAATGGTGGCCTAAATAAAATGGGTGCTGGGCTTGTCATTTTGGATGGCCTAAACCGTTATAAAGGGGGGACTACGGTGACAGCCGGTATTCTTCGCGCAGGTAGTGCCACAGCGTTCGCTGTGAATACCGCTTATCAGGTTAATGGGGGTACGCTTGATTTAAATGGCTTTGACTTAACCATGTCCTTACTGTCTGGCACAGGCGGTGAGGTAGCTCTTGGCACAGCCGCCTTAACTGTCAATCAACGAAGTAACACAACCTTTGCGGGTGAATTAGTAGGCCAAGGTAATTTTACCAAACAAGGGCAGGGTAGACTCATTCTCACGGGCCAGTCAGCCAATTATACGGGCACCACGCGGGTTAATTCAGGTGAGCTTAGGGTCAATGGCTTATTAGGGGGTGATTTAAGGGTCAGCGCTGCAGGTCGGTTAAGTGGTTCTGGCACCGTCGGTAACACGACAGTCGCAGGTACGATTGCGCCAGGTAATTCGATTGGCACCTTAACCGTTGCAGGTAATTACGTACAAACCGCAGGCTCTGTTTATGACGTTGAGATTAATCCTGCTGGGGCGTCGGATTTAATCAATATCAGTGGGCGTGCCACGTTACAGCCAGGCGCTGGGGTATCGGTGCTAAAAACAGCAGGACTGTATACGCCAGGCACCCGTTACACGATTTTGGCTGCCGAAAATGGTGTCGTTGGCACCTACAGCAACCTGTCGCAAAACTTACCGTTTCTCGAGTTGCTGTTAAATTATGATACGAACCATGTTTATTTAGACATCGCGCGCAATGACCGGCCGTTTAATTCGTTTGCAGTCACACCCAATCAAGCGGAAACCGCCATGGGCGTTGAAAGTTTAGGTGGCGGCAATCGGTTATACGATGCGTTTGTTAATTTAGATAACCCACAAACCATTCAAACGGCTTTAAACGATTTAAGCGGTGAAATCTATGCGTCCACCTTAAGTGCTTTAATGGAAGAAAGCCGCTATGTTCGTGATGCCATGCGTTCGCGTCTAGACAGCAATGACACATTAGCCGAAGCCAAAACACCCAGCGGCCTTGCTTTCTGGGCGCACGGTTTTGGGGCCGCAGGACAATTAGAGGGCAATGGCAATGCCGCCAAACTTGACCGCTCAACCCAAGGCTTTTTTATTGGCGCTGACCAAGCATTTGGCGGGACGGGTCGCTTTGGCGTAGTAGGTGGGTACAGTCAGTCGACTTTTGATGTCGATAGCCGTCATTCTTATAGTGAAAGTGATAACGCACATTTGGGAGCTTATGGCCGCTTGGCGTTTAATCACCTGGTGGCCAGTGCGGGCGCGGCTTACAGCTGGCATACGTTAAGCACGCATCGCACGATTGCCTTCCCAGGTTTTACCAACCCGTTAAACAGCACCGGTGACGCACACACCGCACAAGTAGTTGGTGAATTAGGCTATGAATTAGCCGTTAATTACTTAGACATGAAGCCACTTGTCAATGTGGCTTATGTGGATGTGAAGGCCGACAACTTAACAGAGCAAGGCGGCGATGCCCGCTTACGTGCGCACAAAGCCAGTCAAAGCGTATTGCTCTCAACCCTGGGTGTACAAGAGAAAGGGTTACTTTATCAGACTGACATGTATGCGCTTAATCACCATGTATTCTTAGGTTGGCGCCATGCCTATGATAACTTAACGCCTAAGGCCACCTTTAATTTTGCCGCAGGCAGCGTGCCATTCTTCATTGGCGGCGTACCTATCGCGCAAAATGCGCTTTTAATTGATGCAGGCTTCAATGTGGCAAGGCTCAGCAATAACCTGCATTTATCGGTCTCTTATATTGGCCAATATAGTAATCAGGTCACTGATAATGGGGTGGCTGCACGCCTGACTTGGCACTTTGCTTAATAGCTTAATACTGTGCCAAAGCTAATAAAAAGGCCAAGGAGCAAAGACTGTACGACGTTGTAGTTTTTTAAACAGATAACTAAGTGGTTTACTTTAAAAAGGAAGTTGTTACATGAAATGCAAGCTATTAATTTTTATTGGATTTTTATATATATTGCCTTTATCAGGACAGGCAGATGGACTATTATCAGACCCAGGCCCACTTAATACTCATCACGTGGGAATAAGAATTTCAGGCGCATATAACCCATATAAATTCACTTATGAACGAAATACGACCTTGGTTAACCCTGAGTTTCCTTCCGGATATAGAACATCATCTACTGTTAATAAACCAACTTTTCGCGCCCCCTGGTCGATACGAGGGGAACTTGACTATGTGTTAACTAATCATATTGAGTCATTTATAAGTGCCGAATACAGTAAAGGCAGCGGCAAGGCTCGAAATATTAGCCTACCTCCTGTCTATACTTATGAGCCTTTTTCAAACTACCATTCTTTAGGTGTATATCTTGGCTCACAATACTATTTTGACCGTTGGTCTTTGCTTAATACTTCGGCCAGTGCTTTCTTAGGCTTTAAAGCTGGCGCGCTTTGGCGAGATTCAAGAAAATATAGTGTCTACGTTTTAACCCCACTTAATTATACTTATAATAATTTACCCTTTTCAGAATCCGCAGCGACACCAAGTGCTGGTTTGCAAGCTGGTCTAGATTTTCTATTAAGACAGGGATTTTCTCTTAACTTATTATTAGAGCTTGTCTACTCAGGGCCTATTAAAAGTAATCAGAGTATCGTTCCACCGCCTAATCCACTTGGCTTAACCCGTATTATTGGTGGTGAAAATGGTCCCATGTTGTCTTACCCTATCACCGTAGGAATTAAAAAGGTATTTTGACCCTATGAGATAATATAGATACCATTCTTAATTTATAAATCATCATTATTAAGACCCCTTAATTAGCTAAAGTATTCGTTTGTTTAAAACAAAGTAATTATTAATGATTTTATTGAATAATATATTATTGGTTAGGCAAATCGTTGGTTATTTAGAAAATAACCAACACAATAAGGTATTGGGTAATTTATTTAAATTAGGATGGCTTTGTTAAAATAGTTTTCTGTTTCATTAAGTAATAGAATTTGTATTTGTATCTTCATTATCTTCTTGGGGTATTTCTTGCATTTGACTGAGAGGATTTTCCGACTGAAAAAACATTTTTTTAAAGCTAGGCTTTCTTTTTGGTAATTCTTGAGATTGATTCAGAGACAAATCTAAAGCTATTGCTTCTTTTTCTGTATCATCGCAATGTTTTATTTCTGAATGACTACTGTCTAACCTTGCTTGCTTTATTGGCTTAATGACCGAATTATTATTTAATATTTGATTATCTGAAGAATAAAGAGGTGACTTTTTGTCTTGTGCACCACTTTTTCTAACATATAAAGTTAGTGAGTTATTTTCTTTAAGGTCTGTTAATAAAGAGGCTTGCTCAATTACCTCTAGTGTGCTACTAAAACTGAATACCTTGACTTCTTTCGAGGAAAAAAGTTGATGAATTGAGCTATCTAAAATAAACTTAGGGAAAATACTTTGACCTGGAAAACCTAAGTTAACATCACCCACGTATTCAATTTTATCAACTAAGCTGTGCTCATTTTTCTCTTCTCTATCTTTAACACACTTCAATACATGCAATATAAATTTACCTATGAGCTCCTGTTGTTGCTCTTCTATTTTATCTGTACATGGGCCGCCTTTACTAATTGTAGCTTGTAATAATTTTTTTTCTGAGGTTGTTATCTCTAAATTAGTAAGCCAATCTTCATTGAGAGAAAGCGCTCCAGTTATTGTATCTAAAGTAGCAATACATTTCCCAGAAAATCCCATTGACTTAAAATCTTTATTATGAATTAGTGTAGTAATCTGGCTATCACTATGAAAAGCATAAATGCCTAATTTTTTTAATTCTTTGTCATAACCATGAAGTACTATTATTTTCAAAGCATATTTCCTTATATAGCAATGTATCAATTTGATTAAAAATTATATTGCATAGATAAATTATTAACTAAATATTAATTAGAAAATTAATAAGAATAAAATTTTGTATTTTTTTAACAAACGAGATACCTCTTTCAATTTAGCATCATACTCGATTAAGGTATTGTTCACTTAAACGTGAGCGTAGTCTGAAATTCTCTTACGCTTGGTTTTCCGCTCTAAATTAGTTTTGAGTTTCGAGGCTAAACAGCTTGAAAAATGAAGTTTGGGTGCTTTAATTACTAAGCAGTTGTTTTAATAATTTTGGAGCCAACTTCATAAAATCATCACTAAGGATAGGATAATGAATTTAAAAAAAACAACGATTATTTCTGTTTGCTTCTTTATGAATACGTCATGGTCTGCCCCTATAGCAGATGTGATTACCAATCCGCAAGCCTCAGCGGATAACACCGTGTTTAACTTTTCTTATTCAGTGACTTCGTTACAAAAATACTATCGGGTTTATTTGGACGTAGAGCATCAGGCAACTGGTGGATTTCCACAAGGCGGGCTTTACGCAAACTACCTCATTGAAAATGACGTCTTGTATAAGTATGTAGGCCCTGGCTGGAATTGGAGTAAAGTCAAGTCACTTGGCAGTACAACAGGAACTAATAACAGCTGGGTTGTACCGAGAGCCGATGTTCTTGCTAATGCTAACCTTGCAGGGACCGTGGATTACCTCTATCAGGTAGAATCACCCTTAGGTATTTCTTCATACACTAAGTTAACATTAACTTATCCAGGAGCAGACGGTCAAAACTCTGATTTACCGCCACCCATAGCTTGTGCAAAATGTACAAGTCAAATCGCTCAGGGAGCTAAATGGAATTATGTTATCTCTGAAACACCCAAATTTTCTGTTTTAGCTGATATTTATGATATCAGCGGTTTTAGTAGTGATGCTAAACTTGTTAATAAAATTCATACCCAAGGCAGTAAAGCAATTTGTTATGTGAGTGCTGGCTCTTGGGAAGATTGGCGTCCAGATGCCAATCAATTTCCTGAGTCGGTTAAAGGGAGCTCCAATGGTTGGCCAGGCGAAAAATGGCTTGATATTCGACAAACTAAAATTCTCCTACCTATCATGCAGGCCCGTATTAACATGTGTAAAGAGAAAGGCTTTGATGCCATTGAATTTGATAATGTCGATGGCTATACCAATAAAACCGGTTTTCCTTTGAAAAGTGCTGAGCAAGCTTATTATAATGCCTCGTTAGCTAATATGGCACATCAAGCAGGTCTTGCGGTCGGATTAAAAAACGACCTCAACCAAGTTGAGCAATTATTGCCTTATTTTGATTTTGCCATCAATGAGCAATGCTTTGAGTACAATGAGTGTGACGATTTAATGCCGTTTATTAATGCCAATAAAGCGGTGCTTAATGTTGAGTATAATTTAGCAACAAGCAAATTTTGCTCTAAGGCTAATGCGATGCGTTTCAGTGCTATAAAAAAAGACGGTAGCTTGAAAGAAAAAGTGACGTTCTGTAATTAATCCTATTGACTCAGCGCTAGGGCCTACTTAAGCCTTAGCGCGGGATTCTGCTAGCCATTAAAAAAATTTTCTGTGAGCGTTATAAAATGAATGAGTAGACCCTAATGCTCTGAATAAAACAGAACCTGCCAAATAAAATAAGTTGCCAGACACAAGCCATATTCTATTATTAATTTTTACGCGATTAAGGCTCACTGGGTACGATTACGGAGCATTTTAAAGCATCCAATAAATCACTTGTCCTTGTATTTATTTTGCCTTCCCTTATCGTTGGATAACGTTGCTCAATTTTTTCAATCGCTTCACTAATAGTCATTGATTTAGATAGCGATATTAACTCGACTAAGGCATTAATTTTTTCCTTTTTAGCTTTTTTATTAGGGTAGGGCCAGTGACTATCAACTTCTTTCTTAAGTTGATTTATAAGCTCAGCGATACGTTGTAGGTCTTGCTCACTAAATTGACTTTGAACATCAGAAAAATTATTGCTATGGTCTCGTTTTCTATCATATGAAAGCTCTGGCTGTGCGAATGACAACATATAGTTATTTATGTCGGGGGATAGCTTAACTAAAGTACAGGTTGGCTGCTGACTTTGCTTAAAAAAGAGTTTCCTTACAGGGGTCAGTAAACGTGCCTATTGTATTATTTTATTAAACTCATTACTTTGTTTACTCACATCATTATCGTGAAGAATTAAAGTTAGGAGGTCTACTAGTTTTTTAGCAACCTCTTCATTAATAGAAATATCGTTTAAATTTCTTAATGCCTCGTTTGAGTTACATCGAATGGCCTGCAAATATATCGCCTGAGCAAGATTAGGCCATGATTACGCTATTTAATTTGGTGCTCAACCTAATAATAGGCTGAAGTTTATCGCTAGTTAGCTAAACCTAAACGACGTATCATTGTCGATTAATTCTTCATTAGATGACTTAGTCATTCCTTTATTTTCCATAGTTAAGTTATCTAAATTAAAATCATTAGTAGAAATAGGCTCTGGAGAAAAAAAAGATAAATTAGGCACGTATTTAGCCTTGGTATCGTTAGACTCTAACGGGTCCCTACGGGGCTCTGTTTTAGCTAAAGTAGCCAAGAGATCAACTACTTCTTTCATGAATTTAATTAAGAATGCGGCATATTCTTGCTGGCTTTTCATAGCCTCTTCATCTCGCTCTTCTTTAGTAGACATAACAATAATCTCAAGGGAAAGTTCATTTCGTGGTTATTGTATAAATTTACAAATAGATTAAAATTTAAACACCTATTTTTTGCTTTTTCTTTACAAAAATACCGGTAGTGGCAATTTTTTTAATATAAAATCTTTCAGAACTAGACTTATTTCCCAAAGATTATTTATACAATTAGGTTTTGTTGTGGAAAATATTAACAATAATCTATTCGTGTAGAGAGTAGGGTATTTATAAATAGAGAAACTTCTAATCATAGAGGAACCATTTAAGCTTACTGTGATTTATTATTACGATTACATAATCTGTGAATAATTAATGTGTTTAGAAAGATAGTCTTTGTGTTTAACGAATTAATTGCTGATGTTAAGCTGAGTTTTTATCTGTATTAGTTAAACTAATAGCTCAGAGTGGGTTAACCCTTCGTGAATTTTTCATAAACCTTTTAGCCGCTTTGTAAGCCCTAAAAGGATTATAATTAAACTATAGTTAGAGTAGTAAGGATAAATGTGCGCCCGCTATATTGCCAAGTTTATCATTTAATTTTTGCAACAATGCCTAATTTAAGGTATGTATGGGCAAGTTAGTATGTTCAAAAGGGCCCTAGCTTATAAGAGCTACAACAATTAAGGGATGGTCAAATTTTGAAATAGTGTTGCCCTAAGCGCACCTCTCAAGTGATCATTTACAAATTGCAGCAAACAGAAGTAGTACATTAGGTATTAGTAATACCTATGTGTAACAAGCATGATAAAAAAGTGCTACAAATTTTCTACATCACTTTTTTTGTCAGTTTGAAGTTTTACATAAGTATTTGATTATTCAGTCCAAAATGGCGCGCCCGGAAGGATTCGAACCTCCGACCCCCTGGTTCGTAGCCAGATACTCTATCCAACTGAGCTACGGGCGCGTAAACGGACTGGCGGAGAGAGAGGGATTCGAACCCTCGATGGGATTTCTCCCATACTCCCTTAGCAGGGGAGCGCCTTCGACCACTCGGCCATCTCTCCAAGTAATGCGGCGAAGTATAACAGTTATTTTTGCTACGTCAATCACAGTTATGCTAATTCCTATTAAAAAATATCTATTTTAATGAAGTGTGTAATTTACATATTATCTAATTAACTGCTATCTTTCATATATACCTTGCACTATTAGATCGACTGGTTTTTAAGCGACTTGTTTGTTGTCCTAAAAGGCTGTCTAAAAGCGAGTCATAGCAAGGTCGATGGCGAGTTTTTAAATGGGTTTTTAAGATCACTACAGCGTAAAAATCCTGTCACTTCAGCAGTGAGAAGTATATAGTAAGTGGCTTATTAAAGATTTAAAGTAAAATGCCTTAATTATTCCTCTCATTCTGACTTTATTTAAATCTAATGTAAGTGCCTTAACTTTAAGGCTTAATTTACTATAAGCTGAATGAGTGGCTGTGGTTGCTGTGTGCAAGATGACTGATAGGAGGAGTAATGAAACACAAATCGAATCTAGGTGGTAGGGATGTCTATGTGATTGACGGTAATCGCACCCCTTTTCTTAAAGCTAAAAATGTAGGACCTTTTAGTGGTTCTGATTTAGCTGTTGCCGCAGGTATGTCCCTTTTAAGTCGGCAGCCATTCTCACCTACCAGTCTAGATGAAGTTATCCTTGGCGCTGCCATGCCAGGTCCTGATGAAGCCAATATTGCTCGTGTTGTGTCATTACGCCTAGGCTGTGGTGAACGTATGCCAGCGTTTACTGTCATGCGTAATTGTGCATCAGGGTTACAAGCGCTAGATAATGCAGCATTGCAAATTGCTTCCGGCCGCAGCAATTTAATCCTAGCAGGTGGCACAGAGGCTATGAGTCATGCGCCTTTGTTATTTAATCAAAAAATGGCATCTTGGCTAGGCAATTGGATGGCAGCAAAGAGTGTTGGCCAACGTGCGCGATTAATGGCTCAATTTAGGCCAGGATATCTGTCGCCTGTCATTGCACTTCTACGGGGTCTAACCGATCCTATTGTAGGTTTAAACATGGGCCAGACTGCTGAGAAAGTTGCTTACCGCTTTAATATTACGCGTGAGCAAATGGATGCCTTTGCTTATGAAAGTCATCAACGCCTATTGCGTGCTTATGAAGAAGGAAGGATGTCAGAGGTTACGCCAATCATTGACAACAAAGGGCAAGTATACGGTCAAGATACGGGCTTAAGAGCCGACACAACCATGGAAAAGCTGGCAACGCTTAAACCATTTTTTGATAGAAAATACGGCATGGTTACCCCAGGCAACAGCTCACAGGTTACCGATGGTGCCTGTTTATTGATTTTAGCAAGCGCTGATGCCGTTAAAAAATATGATTTGCCGGTGTTAGGTCGAATTGTTGATGTAGAGTGGGTAGCGCTAGATCCAGCCCATATGGGGTTAGGACCTACCCATGCTGCAACACCTATTTTACAACGCCATCATTTAAAACCGGCCGATCTAGATTGTTGGGAAATTAATGAAGCTTTTGCTGCCCAAGTTTTAGGCTGCTTGGCTGCTTGGGAAGATGACGACTATTGTCGTGAGCAGTTAGGTTTAAAACAAGCAATAGGAGCACCTTCCTTAGATAAAGTTAATAAAGATGGTGGCGCGATTGCTGTAGGTCATCCTATTGGTGCAAGCGGGGCACGAATTGTATTACACACGCTGCAATCCTTACAGCAAACAAATGGTACCCATGGCATGGCTGCAATTTGTATTGGCGGTGGACAAGGTGGCGCTATGTATCTAGAAAGACTGACTGAGGTAAAAGGATAATGAATAATTATAAACATTGGAAAATTGAAACGGATGCTGAAAAGATTATCTGGTTAGGGCTTGATCGTTCTGATGCGCTAGTAAATTCTATTAATTCAGAAGTCTTAGACGAATTAAATATTATTTTACAGGAACTCGCTAAGCAACCTGCTCATATTGGGTTAGTTATTTATTCAGCAAAAGAAAAAGGATTTATTGCTGGTGCTGATGTCAATGCCTTTTCTAAATTTCAAACACCTGATGAAGCGGTCGAGTTTTTAAGAAAAGGCCAAGCTGTTTTTTCTCGTCTAGAATCTTTAGCGATGCCTAAAGTAGCCATGATTGACGGCTTTTGCATGGGTGGCGGATTAGAATTAGCGCTGGCTTGTGATTATCGCGTAGCATCAGATGAGCCAGATACTCGTTTAGGTTTACCTGAAATTATGTTAGGAATTCATCCTGGTTGGGGCGGTACAGTTAGGCTTGTTCGCTTAATGGGTGGTTTTGAAGCATTAACTAAAATTATTTTGCCAGGAATGCCTGTTTCGGCTTATAAAGCAAAGTCTATGGGTATTGTAGATGATGTCGTACCTATTCGCCAATTAAAGCGAGCTGCTGTTTATTTTATTAAAAATAAACCTAAAAAGCATCAATCTACTTTTATGCAATCTCTCACCAACTATGCTTGGATACGTCCCATACTGGCACCTGTTATTCGGTACAATGTCGCTAAGCGAGTACGCAAGAAACATTATCCAGCACCCTTTGCTGTTATTGATCTCTGGGAGAAAGAAGGCGGGTATGGCGAGCGTGCTTATTTAAAAGAAGCTGATTCAGTTGAACAGTTAGTAACACGAGGAGAAACTGCTAAAAATCTTATTCGCGCTTTTTTATTGCGTGAACGTATCAAAGGATTTGCTAAGGCGAGTACATTTGCAGCAGAACATGTTCATGTTATTGGTGCAGGTGTAATGGGTGGTGATATTGCAGCTTGGTGTGCCCTGCGAGGATTAAGAGTCACCTTGCAAGATAAATCTTATGCCCAAGTTGCGCCAGCTATTGCTCGTGCTTACTCTTTATTTAAGAAAAAGTTAAAACAACCCCGATTAATTCAAGCAGCCATGGATAGATTAGTTGCTGATCCTAATGGCTATGGTATGACGCGTGCCGATGTGATTATTGAAGCGGTATTTGAAGATTTGGCTGTTAAGCAAACCATTATGAAGCAGGTAGAGGAAAAGGCAAAAGCTGATGCAATCATAGCTACAAATACATCAAGTATTCCTCTAGATGAAATAAGTCAGGTCATGACCGATCCTAGCCGTCTTGTAGGTATTCATTATTTTAATCCGGTTGCTAAAATGGAATTAGTAGAAGTCGTAAGTAGTGATAAAACTGCAAGCGATGTGCGTGATAAAGCCTGTGCCTTTGTTAATCAAATTGGCCGTTTGCCCTTACCTGTTAAGTCAAGCCCTGGCTTCCTAGTGAATCGCGTGCTTATGCCTTATTTAATGGAAAGTGTGCAATTACTTGAGGAAGGCTATTCAGGTGAAACCATTGATGAGGCGGCTAAAGAATTTGGCATGTTTATGGGGCCAGTTGAGCTTGCTGATACGGTTGGGATGGATGTGTGTTTAGCCGTGGCTGAAAATTTAACTAAATACTATGGTGGAACTGTGCCGCAGAAATTGCGTGACATGGTTAAGGCAGGTAAGCTTGGCCGCAAGACTGGGGAAGGTTTTTATCGTTATAAGGATGGAAAACCCATTAAGAAAAAACCACAAACTGATAAATCTTACCAAGATATTGCTAACCGCTTAATCTTAAGAATGGTTAATGAATCAGCAGCTTGCTTGCGTGAGGGCGTGGTCGCTGATAGTGATTTATTAGATGGGGCAATGATTTTTGCGGCAGGTTTTGCACCGTTTCGCGGGGGACCAATGAATTACGCAAAGCATTTTGGTCATGACAAATTAAATGAATTATTTCTAAAATTAGAAAATCAATATGGCCAACGCTTTAAATTGGATAAGCAGCTTAGTGAAAGCTCTAATTATTAAGTAGCGTTGATGAATAAGTTGTAAATAAAAACATGACTGTTAGCTATAAAAAAACCTATCTATTGATAAAGGCTAACCTGTTGCGAGGTTTAAAACAGGTTAGTTGCCTTTTTTTATTCATGATGATGTTCACTTGCCACGCTGCAACTTGGGTTATTTCAGAACACAGTGACCTAATTGGAACTATTCAATATGCGACAGTACAAGCAGGGGAAACATTAAGTGATGTGGGAATACGCTATGATATTGGCTATGATGAAATGGTACAAGCTAACCCTAAGCTTGATCCATTGCGCCCTTTATACCCACAAACGAAAGTAGTCATTCCTTCGCAATATATTTTACCATCAGGCCCACGCCAGGGTTTAGTTATCAACTTAGCTGAATTTAGGCTTTATTATTACGTGCCTCACGATAACGTGGTGATTACCATGCCAGTGGGTATTGGCCGTAAAGGTTGGACAACGCCCATAGGTATCACAAAAGTTGTTTCTAAAGAGCGCGATCCGAAATGGCGGCCTACAGCCAATGTAAGAGCAGAAGCTGCCCGCCACGGCACGCCAATTCCAGATGAGTTTCCACCGGGTGAGGGCAATCCCTTAGGTCGCTATGCATTACGATTAGGTTGGTCTACCTATCTTATTCATGGTACAAATCGTCGTGATGTGGTGGGATCGCGAGTAAGTGCGGGTTGCATACGTATGATGCCAGAAGACATTGAATATTTATTTGACTATGTTCCTATTGGCACTGTGGTAAGAGTAGTTAATGAACCCATTAAGTTAGGTTACGCTCAGGGAGATTTTTTTCTTGAAGCACATCCCTTATTAGCTGAACATCATGGTAGAGATTTACATACCTTAGCAGCAAACTTACTGATGAAACAGAAAAATTTACGCCATAAAAATGATAAACTTATTCAAACAGCAATCAGTTATCCATCGGGTATCCCTGTCAAAATAAGTTAGAAAATTTTTTTTCTTGCAAAAAATTATAAATAAAATGCGTGATTAGTAAGACAATAGCACTACCTACTAAGTCAAGAGGGTAATGCCATCCTAAAAGAACACTCGATAAAGCTAAAAGTATATTAATTGGTAGTAGTAAAAAAAATAAGGGTTTAAAACCACGCACTAAGTAAAGACATAACCACGCCCAAATGATATGAAAAGAAGGCAAAGCAATCATACCACCGTCTACAGAAGTAGGTCGTTGGTGGCTGTGAATTTGATGAAATTTTATACCAGTCATGTATTGTTCGGGTATAAAAAAAGGGCTTTTTAAAATACTTGCGGGTGCAGTTGTTGGGAAAAAGTAGTAGAAGGTAAAGCCGATAATTACCGATATCAGTAGTAAACAGTAGTACTGCCATACTTTAGAAAATTGACCTAAAAGAGCTATTAATAAAGGTAAAAAGCCCATTTGCCAAGCTAAGCTATCATAAGCCATGGCAAGGGCCCGCTTAAGAAAAGGATGTTTAACTGTCCAAGCCATAAGCGCGGGTAAATCAATATAGAATCTAGCTTCTAGATTAACAATGTATTTATCAATAGGAGCAAAGGGTGTGTATTGCGTGGCATTGGTTGCAATAGCAATGACTGCCATTGTAAGATAAATGCCAGCAAAAGCCCGAGCGATTTCAATAAAATAATCATTATGGCTAAATTGTAATCTTAAGCCAAGCAAAATAAGTATCAGACAGAACCCCGCCCATAGTGCAAACGGGGGGAAATAATTATTGCCAAGATAATGGTAGTAATGTGAATTAATGTAAAAAGCTATGCTAGCAAGCAAACATGCTATTAATCCTGCTATGATTGAACAGGTGCGGGCAGGGCGTTCAAGGGTATCAAAGCTAAGTAGCTTCATTTTGTTTTTCTTGTGATTGGATAGCTTGGTAAATTTCTTCTCTATGCACTTTTATCGCTCGAGGTGCTTCAACGCCAAATTTAATGTTTCCATGCTCTAACGTTTTAAATGCCATCAATAGGACAGATTTACCATCAATGGTGATTTTTAAGGCTTCTTCAAAATTAACAGTAAGGATATCCATATAAACTCTCTTTTTTTTAGGTTGTTATAGCCCATAGGCATGGCAAAAGCAATATATTGTTAATTGTTAAAGAAAAGAAGCTTCTTTCCAGGCTGTCACGGATAACACTTATTAGCTAATAAATAGTTGTTTTAGGACAAACAGTAAACAATTAAAATCGCTGATTGCAAACGCTTTGATATTTTTAAAGGCGAAAAAGTTAATTCTTTAGAGCCCGAACGCAGGTCTGTAAGCTATATCAATATTTTCTTGTAACATGGTTGTAATCAATTGATCATGACTTTCACGGGCCTTGTCTAACGCATTGACTTTATCGTCTTGCGAAAATAACGAATAGTCAGATAATTCATCTAAATGAAGTAAGAATTTTATAACTTGTCTACCGCCTAATTCAGCTACTTTAGTTAACGTATCATCTGGGAAAGTAAAATTTGGCTGATCATAAAAAAGTTTTAAACCTTGGATGTTTCCAGCAAGTAAGCAGCGATAAAATGCATCTTTATTATTATCATTAGGATCAAAACGTCCATCCTCAAGCAGGATTTTTAAAACCTCAAAGTGTGGAACTGCTTCATAAAGTAAGCTATTAACCACGGTAGTATTATAGCCATCTTCATCAGGATAACCCTGATCAGCTAAGGGATCTCTGGTTTGGCAATTTTTGTTAGACAAATAAGCTAACACGCGTGTAACATTCCCACTTCGTACAGCTGCACTTAATTGTGCAAATTTTATAGATTTAGTCAAATCTAGTGATGTCGGTAAAGTACTAGTCATTTAGAATTCCTAATTTGATTAAATAGCCCTTTTCCTAGCTGCCATCTTTGCTTTATTGCGGCATTATAAATATTTCTGCGCTGCTTTTCGAAGCATTGATGCCTTGCACTAAAGCAGAAACTAGGGATTATGTAAAAGGCCTAATGACGTTAAATTATTCATAGCAATTATGCTACAGGAAGAGACAATTGCTATTTTGTCAGAAAGTCCTGATTGCTTAATATACTGCTCTAAGTTGTCAAAGGAAACACCTGCGCCAGTCTCATCCGTGGCACGTTCATCTAATAAAAATTCAATAAAAGTTTCCCTCTCTTCCTTATTAAGTCCTGCCCGGTCTAAAAATTGCTCAAATTCTGTGGGCCCATCTCTTAAATCACCTCGCCTGAGTAAGCAGGTGTTTACATTAAAAGCCACACGTTGAGGTTGATCGAGGCGTGCTGAAAAGAAAGAAAATAACTTTGAAACAACGCAGGGCATAATGTTTTGATCATTACCATTGCGAGGCAAATCACTTTGACGCAAACTTGCAGCTAAATCTTCAGTAAATTTATTGGTTATATTACCAGCCATCGCGCCATGAAGATGTATACTCTGACAATGGGTTGTTAAGCCAACAACATGACCATCATAACCCCGCATAATTTTTAACTGGTTTTCTTCGATTTCATCAAGAATTAAGGCACGGATTTAACTAGCATCTTGCCCCATTCCAGAAATTAATTGATCACATCTTTCTTCATGGAGATTTAAAAGATAATACCTATTATTGTCTTCTACTACTTCAGTTTTAAAGTGTTTTTCATTAATTTTAATTTCCGTGGCCGTTTGCTTGTCAATTTCTTTAGCCCCAGTTCGTTTATGAAAGCGTAAGATAATATCGTCTGATTCTACCTTAATACCGATTAATAAATAACCTTCATACAGTGTGCCTTTTGATTTTGCATATTCAAAAGATTCTGTCGCTTGTTTGGCTAAATTTCTGTAGCTAACAATACCACGTGAAAAAATTTTGACATTAGGATTTAGTGATATATTTGGGCCATTTTGCAGAAACTCACCTTTTTCATTTTGTAATCTATAACCGGATTTATCTGTGCCTAGCAATGAAATCCGATAAGCAGTCGCAGCCCCGCCAGCGCCTCCTATAATAACGACTCGTCTTGTTTTTACACAAGCTATGGATTGCCTTTCTCGATTGCTTAAATCAAATTCATTACCATGAATAATTGGCGTGTAACCTTTTTTCGGCTGATAAATTGAGTGCCTTGCAAATAATTGTTTGCCTTGATTTTCTAAAGCTAAAGACTCAATTTGCTGTCCTTGATGTTGGCTAAGCTCTCTTAATTTTTCATACTGTAGAGCATTTTCAAATGATGTATTTTGTCCTACACCCATACCTAGAGCAAAGTCCATAGTTTTAGCATAAATATAAGTAAGAATGATGCCTGTCTCAGTCTCAATTGCCACTTTTACCCGAAAGTTATAGGAAGAATCAGCGGTATCCCAATCTGCAAGGTGTTTTATGCGCGCTTCTAGTTTTTGTACTCTTGCACCAAATAAAGGAGGTGGCGTAGATTTTAAAGCCATATTAACTGTATTACTATAAAACAAATGACGTGTATTTGTTCTTTTGAAGCGATTAATACTTTGTGATTTTGGAATAAAATCGCTGGCATTAGCATTGCCCGCTATCTCCAACAAAGGATGCTCTTGCTCTGCTCTATGTTCAGCTTCCGTCCAATACCCAGTTTTTTTATCAGAAATAAGAAGCGTTTCTAAGAAGAGTTGTTGTGTTTTTTCAGGGTTCTTAAAATAATCTTCTAATTGTTTAAAAGCGGTGTCAGCTAGTTTCGGTACTGAAGGGTCAGTACTCATCAAAGTCATGCCAGCATAACCACAACCTATAAATAATCTTCTCACAAAAATAGGAGGTATAGAGATTTGTGATGAATGATTTGCTCTAAGCACATAAGTGTGGATTGCTTTTTTTGTAAACCCTTGCTTATTCCGATTAGCTTGCTGCGCTTTGCAGAGCATATCAAATGAATCTGTAATACGTTCAAGATCACCACTAGGGTGACTTTGTATTGGTATAGGGCTTTTTTTGCTAGATTTTATGGGAGGAGCGCTTGCAGCCAAACTGCTGCTAGGAGTTAGTTGTTGTCTTATAAATGTTTCAAACGCTTTAAAATTACGTTGCTCTGCGCTAATTTTTGCTGCCGATTCAAAAGGCATAAGGCTAATTCCTTCAATCTTGGCAAATTTTTCAATTGCTTCTTGCAGTAGTGGCCTATAGAAAGAAAGAAACGAATCCAAATTAATAGTAGAAGGAATGGGCAAACGGGCTATTGACCAAATCTGGTCAAGTTGCTTGAAGAGCTCGGTAACATCATAAAGTTGATTAGTTTGCTTTATGATTCTGCTTATGGCAACGACTAAGCGGTTCAATTGATTAGTTCGACCATCCTTAGGCCAATCGATAAGTTCGGTATTTTCAAATAAAGGTACTTTATGTAAAGCAATAGGGGACTGAGGAGCAGGCATTAAGCTCTGGGTATCAGTTAAATCAATTAAATTGGCTGCTAAAGGTTTCCTAGTCTGGCTAGTTTGTTCGTTTTCATCTTGCTCTTTGAGCTTAGCTTTTAAATCTTTAAGTGTTTTTAAGTAGCCCTTTGGGATAGAATTTTTATAGGGCATAACAGGAGATAAACAATCAGAAAGAGTAATCTTTATATTATCTGTGTAAATTATATCTGACTCTAATAGGGAAATTGCAGATTTGATATTGTTTTTAAGAGATAAAAATTCTTTGAAACGCTTTTGTAAAGTCGATTTAACAAAATGCTTGCGTGCATTTATTTCCTTTCGGTGCTTACCGCTAGCCATATTTAACCATGTAGTAATCAAATTGGGCATGATTTTAAACCATGAACCTTAATAAAATATTAATGATCTACTTGTTTGTACAAAATGTCGGTAAAACTTACTCATGTAGATAAGGCAAGCTTATGGAAAAGACCTGGTAAGGAAAAAGTAGTGGTTAAATAAAGAGATAAGGATTTTATAGTGAATTAAAAGATTATTGTGATGACTTTATTTAACAAGTATTGATGTATTCAGGCCTATTAAGATAAATAATTTGCTAAACTTAATTAAGATTTAGGCAGTAATTTTCTGACGTATATTTGCTCCAGGCCCCAAAATAAGTTAGAATTGCGCGGTTTAATCCCTTGCCTTACTTTATTTCCCTTTTAAAGAAGGCTTTAATCCATAAGGAGAATTCATGAGACATTATGAAATTGTACTTCTTGTTCACCCAGACCGAAGTGAGCAAGTGCCTGGCATGATTGAGCGTTATGAAAACATCATAACCACAGATGGTGGTACTATTCACCGTCGGGAAGATTTAGGTCGCCGTCAGTTGGCTTATGCTATTAAAGATGTTCATAAAGCACATTATATTCTTATGAATATAGAATGTAATCAAGCTGCTCTAGATGAATTAAATAATGTATTTAAATTTAATGATGCCATTATTCGTAAGTTGATTATGGCTAAAAAGCATGCCATTACTGATGAATCTCCATTAATGAAAAAAGATAAAGATAAAGAGAAAGACACGAGAGCAGCCTAAGGAGAATTAAGATGTCAGCATATTTTCGTCGTAAAAAAAATGTACGTTTCAATGCCGAAGGCGCAAGTGAAATTGATTACAAAGATATTAATTTATTAAAAAATTATATTACTGAAACTGGTAAGATTGTTCCTAGCAGAATTACGGGCGTTCCAACGCGCTTTCAGCGCCAGTTGGCACAAGCTATTAAGCGTGCTCGTTTCTTAGGCTTACTACCTTACTGTGATAGTCACCGATAAAAGAGCGTTATGAATACCTTTTTGCGTAAACAAGGCCAATATTTGCTAGCAAATGAACTCTATGCATTTTTAGTAGCTGCTGTATTGGCGTTGACGCCTATTACCATGTGGTTATCTTTAGCCGTAGTTGCTTTAGTTACCTTACGTCATGGTAGCGTAAGCGGCTTAAAGGTATTTGCGTGCGGGCTGGTTGTTGCCTATGTTGCTTATCAATTTACAGCACCTGCATCACATGTTTTTTCTATCGATTTTATAACGTTTATTGTGGGATTTAGTGCTGCTATAGCATTAAGAATAACCGCAAATTGGCGAATAGTGATTTTTGGTATTTTAATTGCTGCTTTATTAAGTATTGGTTTAATTCATATGCTTTTACCGAATTATGCCTATGAGCAATATACGTTATTACTTAATTCATTAAAAGAAATAGATTCAAACTATGTGATGGCGCAATTATTGGAGAGTCAACAACGTGCAAATCCTACCTTAATTTTGAATTCTTTGTTAGGCATTAGAGTCTTAAGCATAGTCTTTTCCGCGTTAAGCTCGCTTATGTTAGCACGAGGTATTCAGTCTGCGTTATTTTATCCAGGAGGCTTTAGGAAGGAAATGCTTGCGTTTCGGGCAAGCCGTGCTGGTGTGCTATTATTAGTCATCGCTGCTTTTGGAGTCTATCAAAATAATCCTATAGCAATTAGCTGCTTACCGTTGCTAGTAGTTTATTTAATGAGTGCTGGGATTAGTTTGCTTTTTAATATGATGGCTAGAAAAAAGGATTTAGTAATTATTTTTTTAATTGTTGTACCACTTATAATCGTACCTTATATCATGCTGCCAGTGTACGTATTTTTTGGTTCATTAGATAGTTTATTTGATTTAAGGCTACGTTTAGCTGCAAATCAGAAATTCAAGAATTAAGGGGTTAATGATGGAAGTTATTTTATTAGAGAAAGTAAGAAATTTAGGAAATTTAGGTGATCGAGTTGAAGTGAAGGCAGGTTATGGCCGTAACTACCTCATCCCACAAAGTAAAGCAGTTTCTGCAACAGAAAAAAATATTGAATATTTTGAAAATCGTCGTGCAGAATTAGAAAAGAAAGCGCAACAAGATCAAGCGCGAGCTGAGCAACGTGCTGCTAAATTAAATGATACGTCGCTAGTTATTTCTGCATTAGCTAGTGATGAAGGAAAGCTTTATGGCTCTATCGGAGCTAATGAAATTAGAGAAGCATTACTTGCTAAAGACATTGAAGTAAGCAAGCGTGAAATTTCCTTGCCTGAAGGTCCAATTCATTCTGCCGGTGACTATGTCGTTGAAATTCAAGTGCATAGTGATATTACAGCGCAAGTTCAAGTGCAAATTGTTCCTGAAAAATAAGGTAGCAATCGAGCAAGCGGTTATTGAGTCTAGAAACGTTTAGGTTGTGGTAACGTGTTTCTTTTGCTTGCTTATCATTTCAGCAAATCACGGAATATTTTGTCTTGACTGCCATATCCAAGAACGTGGCATGTGAGATAGATACCGTGGTCAAGCCACGGTATTTCGGTGAAGTAAAAAAGTTAAAGAAATAGACGAATTGCCGCGGCTTGACCGCGGGATCCATAGATGGTGGTGAAGCGTTTACAAGAAGGTAAGCAAGCCTAACAGTAAGTAGCCTGGGCGAAAAACGAAGTGCAACCCAGGTTTTGGTCCTATGGCTGCACCTAGACTACATTAATGAATCATCGAATGACCGCGGTATCTAGAGCTAGCAGATTGATTACAGACATAAGGTAAGCAAGCTCAAAATCTATAGATGTGTGATCGCCAATGTTTGATAAAATTTTTAAGTCAAAGCTGTCTTAATCGCAGCAATCGCTTAAAAATTTTCTATACGAACTACCTCGTAAGCTGGCTCTTCATAAGGATGACTATCTCGTAAAGCTTGCACGGCTTTTTTTATAATTTTTGAGCTACAAAGAATTTCTACTTTATACTCTGGTACATAATTAAGCTGACAAACTTCACCAATCGCCGGATTAGCATTACTTAAAGGACGAAACTGACCTTGACCTAAACATTGCCAGCAAGCTTTATCATAGTCACCTTGTTTGCCAGCGCCTATTGCAAATAAGGCCTCTTTAACGGTGTCTAAATGACTCTCTGGAATATAAAAAGATAACTTATAATTGAATGCTACATTTTCCATTTTATATTACATCCTAAACTTGGTTTTTGCGCTTCAAAAACAGGTTTGCCCTCTAAAAGGCAATCAAGAGCGCTGCGTATAGAATCACCGGTAATAGGGATTTGATTTCCAGGACGTGAGTCATCAAATTGACCACGATAAATTAAATTTAAATTAGTGTCATAAACAAAAAAATCGGGCGTACAGGTTGCTTGATAAGCCTTGGCAATGTCTTGATTTTCATCAAAAAGGTAAGGAAAGGGATAGGATTCCCTAATAGCCGTTAATTTCATGTTTTCGGGAGAATCGTCAGGGTAATTTTCTATATCATTTGAATTGATGGCAATAAACTGTATGCCACGTGTAGCATAATCATTCGCTAATTGAACAATTCCTTTTTGGATATGCTTAACATACGGGCAATGATTGCAAATAAACATAATAACCGTACCTTTAACAGAAGGAGATTTGTTTAAACGAATAGGTTGGCCGCTTACCACATCAAGTAAGCAAAATAGCGGGGCTTGACTACCAAGCGGTATCATTTTAGAAGGTGTTTTAGCCATCTGGTTTTCCTAAACTAGCGATAAATAATTATTTTTACAATGGCTGTTATGGCAAAAATAGTATTCATAACAGCCCAAATAAGTGCTACAGGTTTTTTATAAGCATAATAATATGCGAAAATAGCTATGGCTGTACTGCCTATAAAAAATATCCATTGATCCTCATAGGACAATCCTATTGATAGGGTAGCAATGCCTGCAATCCCTATCATTAAATAAATATTATTAAGCCACCCACTTAAAAGATAGAAAACTGCTAATTGAACACAAAGTAATATAGGTATTGCGACCTGTAGGATAGAACCAATACCTAGTAATTTAGCGCCATGCCCAGCGACTAAAATAAGCTCAAGAGCAATAAAATAAAGCAACTTAAAGTGACTTGCTGTACACAATAATAATGTTGAGCCTATGACATAAAAAAATGCTGCATGGGCCTGCGTTAACCCAATTAACGAAATTAATGAGCCAGTTATTCCAATTATCAGAAAAACAACATTCTTTTTTAGCATTGCAATCCTGTGCGTTTTATACTTCCCCTGATAAAAAATAGTTTTTTCTGCTAAACATGCTGCTTAATTATATAGACATAAGTCTGTTTTATTTTTTTATTATTACCAGCGTAAATAAATACCCTTGGCTGTTGCGTCATTGATAACATTTCGCTGTGATTTATTCACAGAAACCCAATAATTTCCCATGTTGCTCAGGGCAAATTTTACACGTGGGTATTGGCAAATGTCTAAAACTTCACGGCAGTCAACCAAGGTATTATTACTTTCCTCCATATAAAAGCATTGAAAATGTAAATTTTCTACATCTGATGCAAAAGCAGCCCAGTTTGTTGGCTCAATTTTCGCGGTCAGAGAAGGGCTCATAAAGACTTCTTGGGTTTCTATGCGCCTTAATTCAATGGGACGATTACTGCGATTTTGTAGTAAATAAAACGTCTGCCCGCCTTTATCATTGACTACAAGGTTAGTACCATTATAACCAAAACCTGTAACCTCACACCCCCGAGGAAAGCCCGCGTA
Source organism: Legionella beliardensis (assembly GCF_900452395.1). NCBI lineage: Bacteria > Pseudomonadati > Pseudomonadota > Gammaproteobacteria > Legionellales > Legionellaceae > Legionella > Legionella beliardensis. The sequence continues at coordinate 1,913,369 of NZ_UGNV01000001.1, read as the reverse complement.
AGCTAGGGTATTTGCTAATAGAAATAGAGGAAACAAAGATGATTTCTTAAACATGAGACCCTTTTATATTATTAAATAATGCCGCTATTTTAATGTGATTGTAAGGATTTTCAATGACTATTTTAAAGGCCTACATTTTTCTTAATCCAATAAAGATAGCAAGCTTAGTTAAGTTATTCTTTGTAAGAAGCAATTTTAGAAAGCAACATAGGCGAAAAGGTTCGATAAATACTTAAAGCTAAATACATAATAATATAGCCTAGTGATAGCACCAAGCAAAGCCTATTGATAGTTGGGTAAGTCCATAAAACAATCGCAGAACATATACCATATAATAACGAAAAACTATGCATTAATAATTTGAGTAATTTTGACTCTGTCAGGTAATCCAATCTTGAGGGGTAAACATATTTGATAGGAACAAAGATTAAGATACAAAGAATAGATAAAATCATCGCGTTCGTGTTCATGGAAGTATTGAAAATAAACATGTAAAAAACGGCAATATTCCAGTAACAAGGAAATCCTTTAAAAAAATGATCAGGCGTTTTAGCATCGGCTTGGCAAAATTGATAAGACGACGTGATAATAACTGCAATAATTATGATAATGGTTAAATCAGGGGGTAGCATATCCGGTTTGACGAAGAGAAAAAAGCAGGGCGTAATGACGTAGTTTAAATAATCAACTATGTTATCGAGTAACGCACCATCGATATTAGGTAAAACTTTTTTAACACCCACAACTCTCGCTAAGGTACCATCAACTGCATCGATGACCACCGCAATAGCCATAAACCACAGGGCATGTATGTATTCATGTTGATAAATTTTGGCAAGGGTAAAAAGGCCGGCGCAGGCAGCACTTGCAGTAAAAGCGTGCACAGCCCAGGCAACCAGGTAGTGAGCGGGATGGTAGCCTAGCGTTCTATTCGTCATTTTCTATCCGAAGCCCTTATCAAATGGTTCTAAATTTAGACATAAATTTGTTATTTTAAACATGTTTTCAAGTAAAAATTTATATTTAAGCAAATTGATTATCTTAAATTCAAAGTGCATAAATTAAATTTATTATTTGAAATAATAGCTTAGTTCATCGTGAAATAAAGCAACTTGCAAGATAGTAACAACAATTAAATCGAATACGCAAGAATTTGCCGAAGGAAGACTGACTTAAGCTGTATTTTAGGCCACTAATTTAGCTTATCTTTCCTAAATTTCTTAACCCTGTTTAAAAATTATTCATCCATTCGCGGGCTAGGTTTAATTCCTTACAACTTGATTTTTAGGATTGTGGCCGCTTAAACCTGAATTATTTTAATAATTGATAATGATTATCAGGCTTAATTATGAATGGTTTAATGGCGGCAGAAAAATGATAGCAAAAAATCCCGTTACTTATGGTTGTATGGATAGGTATTTGATTCAATTATCCCTTAGTCTACACTTAATAAATAATTTGTAAGGATAGAATATGACTATTGAAACGATTAACCCAGCAACAGGTGCTGTGATTAAAAATTATAAAACCTTAGATGAAGGGGCCCTGAACCAGGCAGTTGAGCAGGGTTATTTAGCGTTTACTAAATGGCGCCAAGTGCCTTTTACCGAGCGTCGTTTACTAATGAGCAATTTAGTAAACTTATTACAAGCACAGAAAGCAACATTAAGCGCTATCATTACCCAGGAGATAGGTAAACCTATCAAGCAAAGTCAGGCGGAAATAGAAAAGTGTGCTTGGGTTTGTCAATATTATGCTGAGCAAGCTGAAGATTTCTTAAAGCCACGTTTTGTGCAAACCGAGATGTCTAAAACCTTTGTCTCATACCATCCAATGGGTGTTATTTTGGCTGTTATGCCTTGGAATTTTCCTTTTTGGCAGGTTTTTCGCTTTGCAATACCAACGATCATGGCTGGTAATGCGGCTATTTTAAAGCATGCCCCTAATTCTATTGAGGCTGGAGAAACGATTGCGAGTTTAATTCAGGAGGCAGGTTTTCCCGCTCATTTATTTCAACATGTTATCTTAGACAATGAGATGACTGCTAAAGCAATTGCTCATCCTAAAATTGCAGCATTGAGTTTTACAGGTAGCGAGAAGACCGGGCGCTTAGTGGCGAGTCTTGCTGCAGCGAATTTAAAAAAATCAGTGCTTGAACTTGGTGGCAATGATCCTTACCTTATCCTTGCTGATGCAGATATTGAATTAGCAGCTAGTAATATTCTAGCTTCTCGTTTAAATAATTGTGGGCAGGTCTGTATCGCTGCCAAACGTATTATTGTGGATGAGTCCATTCATGATGAATTGGTTGCTAAAATTCTATCTTTAATGACTGACTACTCAATGGGTGATCCCACCAATCCAGCCACAATGCTTGGGCCTATGGCGCGTAAAGATTTGCGTGATACGCTACATAAACAAGTGACTGAAAGTATTAAAAAAGGAGCAGTTTTAGTACAAGGAGGTAAAATCCCACCAGGTGAAGGTTATTATTATCCACCTACCGTATTAACTCATGTCAAGCCTGGCATGCCTGCGTTTGATGAGGAGTTATTTGGCCCTGTTATCGCCATCATTAGCAGTAAAGACCAAGAAGAAGCAATTTCGCTAGCCAATAACAGCCGTTATGGTCTAGCAGCAGCTGTTTTTACGCGTGATCTAGAGCGCGGTGAAGCTATCGCTAAGCAAGACATTAATACAGGGGTTTGTTTTGTAAATACCTTTGTCGCCTCTGATCCTAGAGTACCTTTTGGTGGTGTAAAATTTTCTGGCTATGGACGAGAATTATCAAAAGAAGGTATTCTTGAATTTGTCAATGTTAAGACAGTCTCAGTGAAATAATGGGTATGTAAGCCTGGCAGTATAGAAGACCTATTGCTTTTTATTTGTTTTATTCTGACAATAATTAATTGGATGTTGAGACTTAAATGACTAATCAATTTGTTTTTATTTCAGCAAAAAAACAGCAGTTGTATTGTTATGATAATGATACGCTTTGTAAAACCTATCCTGTTTCGACAGCAAAAAATGGGTTAGGCGAGTTAGAGGGTAGTCAATGCACGCCTAGAGGTTGGCATCGCATTCACTCCCATATTGGAATGGAAGCCCAATTAAATAGTGTATTTGTAGGTAGACGATGGACCGGCGAAGTTTATTCGCCGCAACTAGCCGTTCTCTATCCGAACCGAGACTGGATTTTGACACGGATTATTCAATTAGATGGCTTAGAAAAAGGACGTAATAAAGAGGGCAGGGTTGATAGTTTGCAACGCTATATTTACATTCATGGTACACCAGACAGTACGAAGATGAATAACCCTAAGTCACATGGTTGCATACGTATGTATAATGCTGACATTGTTGAATTTGCTGAATGGGTTAAGTTAGGTACTTATGTGTGTATTGAGTGAGGTGTTGCTTAAGCTGCATGATTTTAGTTTAAATTTATTAAAAAATTAAATGCTGCTTACTAAAAGTAGTTAAAAATAAGAGAAATAGTTGTTAAAAGTTAATATTAACCAGTGCTCTCTCTGCAGTAACGGTATATAATTCGCACAATTTATTTTCATGCCTAATGAGGTGAATGAATGTCTTACAAATTTGAAGAAGGCAAAGATTTAATTATTGAAGCCGTGATAACCAAAATAAAGCAAAAGATGAGCCCTGAGCAAGCAGAATTATGTGCTGCTTTTGCCAAGCAATTTTTAGGTACAGTGGCTTTAGATGATCTTCAAGAGTGGGATATCGATGATTTATATGGTGCTACCATTAATTTTTGGGCTTGTATGCAGCATCGGGCTCCACATGAAACAAAAGTTCGTATTTATAATCCTGAATTCGAACGACATGGCTGGCAGACTACACATACAGTAGTTGAAGTAATTACCGAAGATATTCCTTTCCTGGTTGACTCCCTGCGCATGGTCATTACACGATTAGGGCTTATTTCCCATTTAGTGATTCATGTAGGCGGTTTATGTGTTAAAAGAGATAAGAATAACAACATTATTGCTGTTTTACCCCACGGTAGTGAAAAGAAAGCAGGCGTTTTAGTAGAAGCCTCTATCTTGATGGAAATTGACCGCCAAACTAACCCGGCTATCCTTGAAGAATTACATCGCAATATAGAACGTGTATTAGACGATAATCGTGCGGTAGTTGAAGATTGGCCCTTGATGCGTAAAAAAGTGTGCGAGGCAGTTGAGGAAATTGATAAGTTAAAAGGTGTACTTGATCCAGCTGAAGCAGAAGAAACGAAAGCGTTTTTACATTGGATTGAAGATCATCATTTCACTTTTTTAGGCGTCCGTGACTATGAGTTAGTACAAAAAGGCGAGGAAATGGTTTTACAACCTTTGCCTGAAACAGGTCTAGGTGTACTTCGGCCCAATATGAGTAAATCAAATGCACGCAGCATCTCTTCGATGACGCCTGAGGCTCGTGAGTTGACGTTATCGCCCCGTATTTTAGTCATGTTTAAAACGAACACTGAGGCAACCGTACACAGACGTACCTACACCGATTATATTGGTGTTAAGCGTTTTAATAAAGAAGGGCAAGTCATTGGTGAGCGTCGTATTATTGGGCTCTATACTTCTGCAGCTTATAATACCAATCCTAAGCACATTCCATTCTTGCGTCATAAAGTGGCACAAGTTATGAAGAATTCTAACTTAGATCCACGTAGTCATGTTGGCAAGATACTGCTTAATATTATAGAAACCTTACCCAGAGATGAGCTTATTCAGGCTTCTGAAGATGAATTATTAGAAATCGCGATGGGCATTTATTACATGCAAGAGCGACGCCGAATCAGATTATTTGCGCGCACAGATCCCTATCGTCGTTTTGTATCTTGTTTGGTTTATGTGCCTAAAGATCTGTTTACTTCTGAATTGCGCCAAGCAATGCAAAAGATATTAGAGGAAAGTTTCCATGCAATAGACATTACTTTTTCTACTACTTTTACTGAATCTATATTAGCTCGTATTGAATTTTTAATTAGAACTAACCCAGATGATAATACCCAGTGGGATTTCAAAGAAATTGAACGTAAGTTAGTCGAAATAGGTCGCTCCTGGCCTGATGAGCTTTTGCATTTTCTCGCAGAAGCGTTTGGCGAAGAAGCAGCTAATCGGATTTATGCTCGTTATAAGAATGCTTTTCCTAGTAATTACCGTGATAATTTTACTGCACGCACGGCAGTTTATGATATTAAACATGTTGAGGCATTGTCACCCGAAAATCCACTAGTTATGAACTTCTATCGACCTATGGATGAAATGGCGGATAGTTTTCGTTTAAAAATTTATCAGCATGATGTAACTATTCCCTTATCAGATGTTTTGCCTATTGTAGAGCACTTAGGCATGCGTGCTATCAGTGAAAGACCCTATGTTTTAAAATTTGAAGACGGTAAGATTACTTGGATTAATGACTTTGCATTACAATACACCAAGCAAATGTCATTTGATATCGATGAAATAAAAGACCTTTTTCAAAATGCGTTTGCGCGAGTATGGGCAGGTGAGGCTGAGAATGACGGGTTTAATCAACTTGTTTTAGGAGCAGGATTAAATTGGCGCCAAGTTGCTGTTCTTCGTACCTACGCCAAATATTTCAAGCAAATTGGCTTTACATTTAGCCAAGAGTATATAGAAACGTCGCTTAATAATAACGCGACTATTGCTAGAAAATTAGTTCAGCTATTTGAAATTCGGTTTAATCCACAAGAATCTACTACACGTGATATTCAATTCACTGATCAGTTAAATCAAATACTCAAAGCCCTTGATGATGTTTCAAACTTAGACGAAGATAAAATAATTAGACAATACATTCAGGCTATAACCGCGACCGTAAGAACCAATTTTTATCAGGTGGACGATCAAGGTAAACCTAAATCATGTATTGCCATTAAGCTAAATAGCAAGTTAATTCCACGTTTACCTAAGCCTTACCCAATGTTTGAAATTTTCGTCTATTCACCAAAATTTGAAGGGGTGCATTTACGAGGTGGTAAGGTTGCTCGGGGTGGCTTGCGTTGGTCAGATCGCCGCGAAGATTTTCGCACTGAAATACTAGGCTTGATGAAGGCGCAGCAGGTTAAAAATGCCGTGATTGTCCCTTCCGGAGCTAAAGGTGGATTTGTTCCTAAACGTTTACCTACTACAGGCAATAGGGAAGAAATACAAGCAGAAGCAGTTGCTTGTTATCAATTATTTATAAGAAGCCTACTTGATGTCACGGATAATTATAAAGAAGGTAATATTGTTAAGCCACCACAAGTGGTTTGTTTTGATGAAGATGATCCTTACTTAGTTGTTGCAGCTGATAAAGGAACAGCAACGTTTTCTGATATCGCCAATGCAATTTCCTTGGAATATGATTTCTGGTTGGGTGATGCGTTTGCCTCAGGTGGCTCAGTTGGTTATGACCATAAAAAGATGGGTATTACTGCGAGAGGCGCTTGGGAATCGGTTAAACGTCATTTTTACGAAATGAATATGGATATAAGCCAGACTGACTTTACAGTCGTTGGTATTGGCGATATGGCAGGCGACGTTTTTGGTAATGGGATGTTGCTTTCTAAGCGCATTAAATTAGTTGGTGCATTTAACCATGTTCATATTTTTATTGACCCTGATCCTGATCCAGAAATTAGTTTTAACGAACGTGAGCGCTTGTTTAATTTACCACGCTCTACGTGGATGGATTATCAGAAAAAATTAATTTCTAAAGGTGGTGGTGTATTTAACCGGACTGCAAAATCAATTCCAGTTAGTAAGGAAATGAAGCAGTTATTTGATATTAAAGTCAATGAGATTGAGCCGAATGAACTAATTAAAGTCATTTTACGCGCTAACGTAGATTTATTATGGAGCGCAGGCATAGGCACATTCGTAAAAGCTCAAAGTGAAAGCCATACTGATGTGGGTGATCGCTCTAATGACGCGACACGTATTAATGCTAATCAATTGCGGTGTAAGGTAGTGGCCGAAGGAGGTAACTTAGGTCTTACTCAGTTAGCTCGCGTTGAATATGCTCTAAATGGTGGTCTTATTTACACCGATTTTATTGATAATTCTGCTGGTGTCAGTTGTTCTGATAAAGAAGTCAACATTAAAATTTTACTCAATAGCATTGTTGCTGCGGGTGACTTAACCGTTAAACAACGTAATGAATTACTAAGTGAAATGACTGGTGAAGTTGCTTCCTTAGTTCTAGCTGATAATTTCATGCAAACCCGAGCCATTAGCTTAACAGCAGCTCAAGGTTTGCGCACCATTGAGTTGCATAGTCGTTACATTAATGAACTAGAACGTACGGGTAAGATTGATCGATCAGTTGAATTTATACCTACAGAAAAGTTATTGATGGAGCGCAAATTAATGGGTAAAGGCCTAACACGGCCAACCATTTCAGTACTGCTTTGCTATAGTAAAACATTGCTAAAAGAGCAAATCTTAGCATCCAATGTGCCAGAAGATTCTTATTTGAAAGGGTTATTAGTCAATTATTTTCCGAAGCCCCTGCAAGAGCGTTTTAGCAAAGAGATGCAAGATCATCCATTGAAAAGAGAAATTATTTCTACGAAGTTAAGTAATATTATTTTGAATGAGATGAGTTTTGCATTTGTATTTAGAATGCAGGAAGAAACAGGTGCGCCAATTTCAGCAATCGTTCGAGCTTATATGATAGCGCGTCGAGTACTTGAGATTGATAGCATATGGAAGCAAATTGAAAATATTGAAGCCATTGTTGTTGCCGAAAAACAGATGGAACTTGTGATGCTTTATGTTCGCTTATTAAGGCGGGTTACTCGTTGGTTTTTACGTAATCAGCGTATGCGATTAAATATTGGCAAAGCAGTTAAAACTTATTCACCTGGCGTGATTGAGCTTAAAAGTGCTATCCCTGTTATATTTGGTGAAAATAATCGGGCGCAATATGAAGAATATTTAAACCAGTATTTAGAGTTAGGTATTCCACCTAGTTTAGCGCATGAGTTATCACTAACTCGCCCTTTATTTTCAGCCATGGATATTATTGAAGTGTCCCAACAGCTGGATATTAGTGTGACTAGTGTTGCTGAAGTTTATTTTGGTATTGGTGAATTTTTAGATTTAGCATGGATTCGCAACCAGGTTATTGCGCATCCAGCAGAGAACAATTGGGAATCATTATCAAGAGAGGCATTGCGAGACGACTTAGATTGGCAACAACGCCAGCTCACGGCGGGTATTATTAGGTTAGGTGATGAAAAACAAGATTACATGACTAGTTTTAGAGAGTGGTCTGAGCAGCATGCCAGTCTAATTGGCAGATGGCGTCATATCTTAACTGATTTACGTTCAGCCACAACACTTAATTACACAATGTTCTTTGTAGCTATTCGAGAATTACTGGATCTAACACAAACGACAGTACAAATGTCAGAAAAGGATACGGTTGCTTCTTAACTAACAGCTGTCATTGCGAGCCTTTACACTGTAAAGCAATCCAGAAAGTAGCCTGGGTGAAACAAAGTGAAACCCGGGTTCCGGTCCTATGGACCTGCACCCAGGCTACATTTTAGTTTATCCATATAACAATACCTGCGTGCAGAAAAGAATAATTTTTAATGCTTTAATTAGATAACACGTTCTAATGTTATAGCATCTTGTTGCCCTTCAATAAAAACCGTCGGTGGGTAGTCATGCAACACGCTGGCCGCAATTAAAAATTCATCTTTATTAGGTAGGGGGCAATAATCAACGATTTCACCGACTTCGCTTTGCCTTGATGAATTCATCAGTTTTTTTCCTGCACTTATCGATTCATTAGTAGAAATTTTAAAAACTTCCAGGCTATGTTTTAATTTAGCACGGTAATGAGTACGCGCGATAATTTCTTGGCCTTTATAACAGCCTTTATCAAAGCTTATATAGCCATTGCGATGTAAATCAAGACGATGAGGTAGAAATAAACCACGTGTATCAGGGTAAATCTGTATTTGTTTACTAGCAATTTGTAAGCGATGCCATGCTAAAGAGCCGCGTAATTTTTTCATGTTTATAAAAGGCTCAGTTAATTCAGCATGCTGAGCTGAGGGAATTACGATTATAAAGAGTTTTTCTCCAAGGCTATAACAATAACTTTCTCCATTGACACTTAAGGCGTACTTAATTTGAGGTAATTTAATGCCAGCAGGTAGTAAACCGCAGTCGTTAGTTAAATAAAAACCATAGACTTTATAATCGGTAATCGCTTGTAGTTTAACACGTGATAACATAGCGACTTTGCTTAAGCTTGCCACAGTATCTGCAACTAAATCAGCCGCTAAAATTAATTGATACCCGCGAGGATTAACGATATCTAACAGCGCTTGTATTCGTCCTTTAAGATTGCATAAAGCGCCTTGGCGCATAGTGCTGGTCGTTACGTCGCGAATATCACAGGTAAGCTGTCCTTGCAAAAAGGTAGCAGCATTATCACCTATTACATGAATGATAGATAAATAAGATAAGTCGAAGAGATAATTCTGATTGTCTTCTAAAAAAAGCTCAGTATTGTAGTCTGCTAAAAGCGTGTATTGCCGATTATTAATTAAATAAAATGGTTGCTTCATTGTCTTAACCCTAATTGCGGTAAATGTAAGGTGTAGTGTACTATACCTAGCAATTATCACTTAAAAATCAGTATCAACAAAGCCTAAACGCACAGGCTCATTATAATCACGCCGAAAGCCTTCCTTAAGCTATGAAGGTTCACCATTGGTTTTTGCGTCAAACTTTTATTATCGCCATCTGTGAAAATTGGCGGTAATTGCTGTAATATATCATTATTTTTAATCCTTGAAATACGATGATTGATACAACCAGAAAAGCCAGAATCAAATGGCAGTGTCGACGAGGCATGCTAGAACTTGATTTAATTCTTAATCAATTTATTAAACAAGCTTTAGATAAATTAAATGAGTCACAAATTGCAGCCTTTGAACAGCTACTTACAATTTCTGACCCTGAACTTTATTGCTGGCTGATGGGCAATGACAAACCTTCTAATAAGGACTTACTAGCAGTTGTTGAACTTATCCAGATGTATAATCAACCTCGGTAATTCTGATTCTTACCGACGATTGGCTGTTGTGCTGTATTGTTTTGCAGCTTATGTAGTCATTCATTGTCAATTTTTTTGGCTTATTAAAAGTAGCCTTTTATTGTATTTAATTATTAAGCTTGTTTCTATTTACATTTATCCTTGCCCTTATCGAGATTTTAATCAACTTATATTCGTGCAAGATGAATGGCGTTTATTTGATAAATATGGCGCCCAATTTAACTATCAAAAACATCGATTGATTTTGGATTGCGGTCTATTTTTTCTTATGGAATTAAGCCACGAAACAAAACACCGTGTGATGGTTATTTTTTTTGATCAACTGTCGTTAGATGATTATCGTTCTTTACAGCTCATTGAAAAGATACGATGAAGATTTTATACGTTGATCATTGCTATTTTGCCGAGCACCTACTTCTTTGTAGCACATTTGACCCAGAGTCTGTTGACTACTTCTAAAAAGCCGAATAGAAAAGCAAAAAGACCATCAACCTCGCCAAAGAAATGTGTTAGAATGCTGCAAAATAAATCGTTAAGTTTTGAAAAATTATGCTCCAAAGTGATCGTTTAATAAGCGCAAATGCCACGCCATCAGAAGAAGCTATTGATAGAGCCATTCGCCCTTTATGTCTAGAAGATTATATTGGGCAAGATGCGGTTCGCCAACAAATGCGAATTTTTATTGATGCTGCTAAAAATCGCCGTGATGCGCTTGATCATGTTTTAGTGTTTGGCCCCCCAGGCCTTGGAAAAACAACCTTAGCAGGAATTATTGCTCATGAATTGGGGGTTAATTTAAGACAAACCTCAGGGCCTGTGTTGGAAAGAGCAGGTGATATCGCCGCTCTCTTAACAAATCTTGAAGAAAATGATGTGCTTTTTATTGATGAAATCCATCGCCTTAACCCTGTCATTGAAGAAGTCCTTTATCCGGCGATGGAAGATTATAAATTAGATATTATGATAGGAGAGGGGCCTGCCGCACGTTCTATTAAGCTTGAATTGCCGCCTTTTACTTTAATCGGGGCTACTACACGCGCAGGCTCATTAACCTCCCCACTTCGCGATCGTTTTGGCATTGTACAACGTTTGGAGTTTTATTCAGTTGAAGCCTTAACAAATATTGTGTCACGCTCAGCACGCTTATTAAAAGTTGTTACTGAAGAGGACGGCGCTTGGGAAATTGCGATGCGCTCGCGTGGCACGCCTCGTATTGCCAATCGTCTTTTAAGGCGTGTCCGTGACTATGCAGAAGTATGTGGTGAAGGCATAATAACCTTGGAAATAGCTAAGCTTGCTTTACAGATGCTAGATGTGGATAAACATGGGCTTGATATCATGGATAGAAAATTGCTGCTCGCCGTTATGGAGCGATTTGCCGGGGGCCCTGTAGGGGTTGAAAGTATTGCTGCTGCAATTGGTGAAGAAAAAGGAACAATTGAGGATGTCATTGAACCTTACTTAATCCAACAAGGATTTTTAATGCGCACAGCTCGCGGTCGAATTGCTTCGCAGCTTGCTTATGAGCATTTTGGTCTGCAGCCAACTCAGTGTGAACTTAAGAATGAATCTTAATAGTAGTCATGCGACCTTTCGCGTTTATATAGAAGATACAGATGCTATGGGTGTTGTTTACCATGCTAATTATCTTCGCTTTTTTGAGCGAGCGCGTTCCGATATGTTTAGGCAAGCTGGTTTGCCGTTAACGGCACTCATAACCAGTGATTACCACTTTGCTATCAGGGATATTAAGCTTCATTATGATTACCCTGCTCGTTTAGATGATGTATTATCTATTAGCACGGTGATTGCCGAGCAAAGAAGTTGTAGCCTTTTATTTGAACAAAAAATGAAAAACCAGGATAATAAGATGCTTTGCCAAGCGAGCATTAATGTGGTGTGTGTAAATAAAGCAATGAAACCAAAGCGCTTACCAAATAATTTTTTAGCTAACGCTTTGTAATTATTCTCAGCAAACCTATTAGTTGGAGGAATAAAAACATGGGTAGCCATGCCAGTGTTTTGGGTTATTTTTTACAAGCAGGCCTTGTCGTAAAAGTTGTGATGCTTCTTTTACTTGTTGCTTCAATTTTTTCATGGACTCTTATTTTACAGCGCGCCTGGTATTTTAATCGCAAAAAAAGTGAATGTGATAATTTTACTAGACGCTTTTGGGAAAGCAGTGATTTAAGTAAATTATATACTGACATAGATAACAACCCTGATTATAAGCATGGTTTGGCAGCAATTTTTCATGCAGGTTTTCGAGAATACATTCGTTCCCGCAAGCATGGTAATGTGGCGCTTGAACCTATTCAGCGAGTTATGCAAATTAGCCAGGCTAAAGAAGCAACAAAATTAGAAAAACATCTACCTTATTTTGCATCAGTTGGTTCCATTGCGCCTTATATCGGCTTATTTGGAACAGTTTGGGGAATTATGACATCATTTCAGGCACTAGGCCAGGCACAGCAAGCAACGATTGCGATGGTGGCGCCGGGAATTTCTGAAGCGCTTGTTGCAACAGCACTCGGTTTATTTACAGCTATTCCTGCAGTCATCGCCTACAATCGCTATTCAACTCGGGCAAATGGCTTATTGAATCAATATGATTTATTTCAAGATGAATTAATTGCCTTAATAGAACAGCAAACAGCTGCTCCAGTTAGAGGTTAACATGTTAAGAAAAAAGCGAACTAGTATACGGCCAGTAGCCGAGATTAATGTTGTACCATACATTGATGTCATGCTTGTTTTATTAGTTATTTTTATGATTACAGCGCCCATGTTAACCCAGGGTGTTACGGTAGAATTACCTAAAGCTGCTAGCGAATCAGTCGCCACAGGTGATCGCGAACCCATCATTGTTTCTGTGAATCAGCAGGGTGATTATTTCTTAAATATTACCAATGAGCCTAACCTGCCCATTGAGCCGCGAGCGTTAATGGTACGGGTGGCAGCAGAATTAGAGCTAGCAAAACAGACACACGAAACGCTACCTGTTTTGGTTAAGGGTGATCAAGGTGTTTCTTATGGTAAGGTTGTTACAGCCATGGGCTTATTAAAACAGGCAGGCGCAGCCCAAGTTGGTTTGTTAACTGATTCTTCAGACGAAGGGCAGGAGAACCAAGGATGATCATTGAAAACAGTTATCGTAAAGCATTTTTTGCTGCTATTTTCTTGCATGTATTTTTAGGTATTTTATTACTAGTAGAAGTGACCAGCCCGAGACCAGTTTTAGTAAAAGAAACCAAAAATGAACCCGGCCAAATTATGCCAACAGAGTTAGCAACGAAACCAAAACAGGAACTTGTTAAAGCGGTTAGTATTGATAACCAAGAAGTGATGGATACTTTAAATCGCTTGAAGGAAGAGCGGGTTAAGAAACAAAAAGCAGAACAAGCTCATCAGCTTGCTTTGAAAAAACAAGCAGAAGCTGCACGGTTGGCGCGCTTACAAGAGCAGCAACAATTAGCAAAATTAAAAGAAGAAGCAGCAAAACTAGCACTTGCTAAGAAGAAAGAAATAGAAGAAGAGCAAAAGCGCTTAAAACAGTTAGCGCTGCAAAAAGAGAAAGAAGCAAAACGCTTAGAAGAGCTCAAAAACAAGCAACAACAACTGGAACAAAAGCAGCGCCAGGAAGCAGAAAAGTTAGCTCTACTTAAGAAACAGCAAGCTGAAGAGCAAATGAAATTAGCGCAAGTGGAGCAAGAAAAAGAAGCAAAACTTAAGCAGGAGGAGGCGTTAAAAGCGCAAGCAGAAAAAGCTGCGGCAGAAAAGCGCCGCGCTGCACAAGCTGCAGAAGAGGCTGCGGAAAAAGCAAAAATTGCTGGAGAAGTTAATAAATATAAGGCGATGATAGTGAATGCTATAAGCCAGCAATGGATTCTACCTGAAAATGTCGATAGTAGTTTATCTAGTCAATTTCGTATTCGCTTAGCGCCAAATGGCGCGGTATTAGAAGTTAGCTTAACACGTAGTAGTGGCGATCCTGTTCTTGACAGATCAGCCCAGACGGCTATTTACAAAGCATCCCCGCTACCCGTGCCAACTGATCCAGCAACATTTGATTTATTTCGTGATATCAGTTTAACCGTAAGGCCAGAAAACGTTAGGGGGTAAGGTGGTGTTTAAACGAATTATAGCGTTACTATTAGTGATAGGGCCAACAGCATTATTTGCTCTTGATTTAGAATTAACTCAAGGTGTTAATTCTGCATTGCCGATTGCCATTAATTCTTTCGGCAATGATAATGCAGCACAGGTGTTTACCAATGTTGTTAATAATGATTTACATTTTTCTGGTCGGTTTAAACTTGTTCCCCTACCTGCAAGGACAACAGAAGAAGTGCCTTTTCAGTTATGGCGGCAAGCAGGGGCAGATAGCCTGTTAACGGGGCATGTCGTTAAAACAGGATTTAATCGCTATGAAGTGAGTTATAAGCTTATTGATGCTGTGGCTCAAGGCCGCGTATTACTTAGTAGTAGTTTCCAAGTTAATGGTAATGAACTTCGTTCGCTTGCACATCACATCAGTGACCTTGTTTATGAAAAACTAACCGGCGAGCGCGGTGTCTTTTCAACTCGTATCGCTTATATTTTAGTGCAGCGTCAAGGAGGCCGTGCTAGGTATTCGCTTGAGGTAGCAGATGTTGATGGGTACAATCCGCATAGTTTACTTGTCTCATCAGCTCCCATTATGTCGCCTTCTTGGTCCCCAGATGGTCGGCAAATTGCGTATGTTTCTTTTGAAAAGAAAAAAGCTCAAATTTTTATTGTTAGCGTAGAAACAGGGCGCAGACGACTAGTGACAGATTTTATGGGTTTAAATGGTGCGCCAACTTGGTCACCTGACGGCCGTGAGCTAGCAGTCGTGCTTTCCAAGGGCGGCAATCCAAAAGTATATAGTGTTAACTTAACCGATGGTAATTTAAAGCAGCTTACCTTTGGAGAAGCGATAGATACTGAGCCTAGGTTTTCACCTGATGGACGCTCGTTACTATTTACTTCAGGACGAGGCGGGTCGCCACAAATTTATAAGTTAGACTTAGCCTTAGGAAGTGTTAGCCGGGTAACCTATGAAGGTAATTACAATGCACGGGCATCTTATACACCTGATCAAAAACACATTGCCATCTTTCATCGTGATGAAAAAAGTCGTTTTAATATTGCTGTACAAGATGTTGATACAGGACATATTAATCAATTAACGTTTTCTTCACTAGCTGAGTCACCCTCAGTTGCGCCTAATGGACGTTTAATATTATACGCAACTCGCTATCAGGATAAAGGTGTATTAGGTATTGTTTCAATTGATGGGCGCATCAAAGTACGTTTACCTATCCGTGAAGGTGATGTGCAAGAGCCGGCATGGTCACCCTATTTAATGTGAGTTCGACATAAAAGTAGTGCCATTACTTTTATGTCGACGAATATTATTTCATAGCAGGCAAAGCATCTAGCAGGATTTAATTTAAAAAAGCAGTTCGCTATAAAACTTACTAGCTTAGCGAACTCATATTATTTAGGATAAATGATGAGAAGAAAAGTCCCAACGCTTGCGATATTAGGATTAAGTGTAGGCTTTAGTTTCACTGCAAATGCTTGGAATAGTTTAGGCCATCGTATTGTCGCCCAAATTGCTTATGACCAACTAACGCCAGAAGCCAAGCAGATTTATAATCGTTATAACCATGCCCTTGATGGGGTTTATAGCGCTAAATCTTTAGTCAGTGCGGCCCCCTGGCTAGATAGATTACGTTATCGTAATGAGCTATGGCTACAAGCAATGCATTATATTGATATTCCTTACGTTATTGATAAGACACCCCCCATCAATCCAGATAAAATTAATGCTGTTTATGCCATTAATGAAGCAGTGTCTATTTTAAAAAGTGAAACAGCCTCGTCCTATGATAAGGGATTTAGTTTGCGAGTTCTTTTGCATGTGGTGGGTGATATTCATCAACCAATGCATGCTGTAAATTTATTTAGTGTGAATTACCCTAAAGGTGATCAGGGTGGAAATCAAGTGGTTTTAGGAGCTAATTCTGTTGCCACTAATTTACATGCTTATTGGGATAATGGTGGCGGTTTCCTTAAACCGAAACAAGGTTATTCTTATAAATATGTGGTTAAACAGGCTCATCTTCTAGAAAAGCGTTGGCCTTGTCATGTTAATAGAGATGAACCAAGTGCAAAACAATGGGCTGATGAATCGCATCAATTGGCAATCAAAGTAGCTTATCTTTTAAAAAAAGGGGATAAACCCTCAAAAATATACCAACAATCCGTCAAAACAATTAGCAAGCAACGCTTAGCAATGGCTGGTTGCCGCCTTGGTAAATTATTGAACCAACTTGTAAAAAACCAGTAAATAAAAATTTTTTTATTGCTTTCTTGGAAAAAGAAAGGGCACAATTGGCAAATTTTAACTCCTACTTGGATTTAAATAATAATTAAATTTTAGGGAGAGTTGCTATGTCTTATACTAAATTCATAGATAGTCCACTTGGTAAATTTCTGACAAGTTTAGAAAGCAGACTAAAAGATGCTCAAGTTGTTCCGGCTTTAAGAGATGATAAAACAAAGACAGCGATAGAAACTGACAATCAAATTCAAGAATTATTAGACTTAATAAGTAAACTCCGCAGTGTGCTTAATGTATATAGCGAAGGCGGCTCGCCTGGTTTTACTGATGCGTTTACCATCCCAACTTTACTAAGATTAAAAAATAAGCGAGAGGATTATTTAAGTATCAATTACAAAATATATGATTTTCTTGATAAGAACTTACAGAAAATAATCGAGAGAAATCTATCTTCTTATTTGACAAGTGAAGTTCGGCTCGATGAAGTGAGGTTAGAGCATGCTATACAGCAATTAAGAGCGCATATAAAGTTTGAGTTGTTAAAAAATACACTATTAAAAACACCTGACGCTGGCAAAATTATTGAAGATATATTGGAAAGTGTGGATTTATCCCGGTTCAATAAAAGCTACTTTGCTAATAAAGATAATAATTTTTCAGTAGATTTTTCTTTTGCTATTTTGCAGTATTTAAAACGAAACTATTTAAGCCAACCATTTCAGCATATTAAATTTCAAATTAAACATCCGGTTTTATTTGATTTTTTTATTGAGTTAGCGAAATTATTATCGTCTTTACCTGATGATGTTGCAAAGCTCTTATCTTTTCTTAACCCAGCTGCTATTGAATCTACTTCCAAATTGATAGGCAAACCTATGCATCATACGGGAGATTTCGTTTTTGTAGCACAAGAGACACCGGATAATAAAAGAGTCATTGATATTAAGTTACAATATAAACGCAATTTGCCTGTCATCTTCAAATTCATTGATGCTGTTATCTTTAATTATTTTAAAGAGTTTGCTGAAACGCCAAAGGTGAAAAGTGAACAAGCTAAATCTGAACTGATTCAGCAAACTATTGACCACTTAAATCGTGATTTACTTATTAAAGTGCGCGCAATACCTGAACAAGCCGAGAGATTTTCAACCTTAAAAGAGTCAGCTAATTTGCAATTAGATGCAATATTACATGAATTAGTACAGCGCTTTGACAATTTAGAGCAACTTACTCTAGCAAGTTTAGAGCAATTAAAGAAACAGAAAGCTAATCTAATAAGTCGATTAACATCAACAAGACTTATAGATGAGATAAATGCTGAATCTCCTGTAGGGCAACTAAATACGTTATTGAGTCAATATAATCAGGAAGGTTTAGATACATCGTTTGTAGAGCAAGATTTACTGACTACTTATTTTGTCAGGAACTTAACTAATTCAGCACATTTAACGTCTGTTAGTGATTATATCGCTGCTGTTTTTAAGAAGTTAAAGTTAGAAATTGAAGAGCCCCTTAATCAGGCGAAAATGACAATATTGCAAGATATAAATCAGTATTGGCAACTATGGGCTACACAAGAACTAGAAAAACATGAACAAGCTACGGCTACTATTAGTGAATCTGCAAATGTAATTAAAGCGCAAGCAGAACAAGTGAGGGTTGAAGTGAGCGACCTTCCAGGCGAATTAAATCAAAAAATTAGCTATTTTGAAGCGACGCTTGTGGAGATAGAAAGCAAAAAACAACAGGTGCAGTCTTTGCAAAAAGAACTTAATTTGCAAGCAAATCAGTTTGAAGAATTTAGATTAAATGCAAGAACGCCAGACGATTTTTCTAAATTCTTTGGTCAGGGGCTGCAACAACGAATTAATATCATTTATGAAGAGCAGCAGAATGACTTAGTAGAGG
The DNA here is from genome assembly GCF_900452395.1 of Legionella beliardensis. Lineage (NCBI taxonomy): Bacteria > Pseudomonadati > Pseudomonadota > Gammaproteobacteria > Legionellales > Legionellaceae > Legionella > Legionella beliardensis. The sequence continues at coordinate 1,894,990 of NZ_UGNV01000001.1, read as the reverse complement.
TAAATCATGTTTTAAATCACGTTAATGATGGCTTAATTCAACAAGAAAATGAAATAAACGCTGCCTTAGAAAGGGCACATTTTGAAAAAAGAATGAGTGATAGTAATCCGCAAGAATTAAAATCCATTTTACAAGAAAAAAGCCAGGCACTGGTTATATTACAAAAAGACTTAAATGATTCGCAGTTGCAAATACTAAGAACCGAATTAGACGTTATTCAAGCCTCTAAGCCTACAGAAAGTTCAATTAAAATCCAAGAGCGCATTCAAACTACTAGCAATTTATTTAATCAAACACTAGAAATTCTTTATACAAATTTAAGCAAATTACTTATCCCTATTAATGAAGAAAAACCACAGGAATTAGTAGAGTCATTAAGAAAATTAGCTCAAGCAAATCGCCTTGAAGTAATCATGTGCCTAGAAAATTTACTGGCTCTGCACGAGGTCAATGTCGTTAATGAAAATTGTTATGGTAAAGAAAGAATATTTCATTGGATAGAAGGAGAGTTAATTCCTGCGGCTAAGCAAGATTTATCCGTAAATCAACTAGCGAAGGTGTTTGAGAAAGCTAAGGACTTTAATCAAGCTTATCTTATACAACCTCTTTTTGATATTATATGTCCAGAGATAAAATTTGATAGCCTCAATAAATGGAAAGAATTTTATCAAAGCTTACAAAAAATACATCATCCATCGATTTTTTCTGGTGAAACAACAAAAGCAAATAATAAAGAAAAATTAAAGGCACTAGGTCAAGTATTTAACAACAATTCAGACATTTTATTTGTAAAGCCTACAGTAGAGAAATTAATTCATGTATTAAAAGATACAAATGAAAAATTAACTCAAGATGAAAAAGATATTGCCACTTTAACTCAAGAAAAAGAACTACAAGAAAAGATCAATCCTTTAACTATAATAGAAAGCCAGATCATTGTTTTAAAACAGGAAGAATTAATTTTAGAAAAAATAATAGCTTTATTAGAAAAAAATCAAACCGTCACGCAAGCATTTAACGATTTAAAGACAATATTAACTAGTCCTAATCTAATGACTGTGTTAATTGAAACTGAGCTAGCTATGCAAAAATTACAGCAGGTTCTAGCCGAGATAGTACTAGAGATTGAGCAGTTGAAAAGCTTACCGCAATTAGATAATGCTAATAATGATTATGCATTAAAAGTAAATCAGTTAAGCGATAATCTCAGTACGTTGCAACAAGAAGTTGATGAAGTAACCAGTACTTATTACCAAAGATTAGTGAGTGAATTTAGTTTAGAATCTGAAACCTTAAATAAATTACATGGCGACTTTAATTTAGCCCTTGAAGAATATAGGCAAAATCGAGCGCCTACCCTAGACAGTACTCTTTTATTATTTAAGCAACTAGAAGCACTCAAAAAAGCTAAGAAAGACATTAAGGAAAAATTAGAAAAAATTCCTGAGGCGCTCAAAGCGACTATAAATAAGTCTGCTGTAAAAAATTACTTTATTAATTCTGTTTCAGAAGAGCTAATTGCTAATTCTTTAGTAAGAAAGATGAAAGAATACATCGATACAACAGCAGCCGCTGCTAAAGAAACGTGCGATCGGGTGGTGCTTACTGATATTAAGGCAGTACATCTAAGGCCAATAAATATCATTTATAGTCAAGAGATAGCCGATGCTAACCGGCTTGTAAATGCAGCAATTAATAAGTCTATCAAAATAAAAGAATTGTTACAGGTCACTCCTTTAAGAGGAAGTGCTGAACTACTTAAATTAATCACAACAAGTGAAGTAAGCAGTACAAAAGTTCGTAATGAAATAATTGCTAAAGCAGGTTGCGTTAACATTGCGCAAATAAGGATTATAGAGCGACAAAAGCTAAGTAATCAATTTAAGCAAGCTTTACAGACGTATTTAGATAAGCGCGCTGAGAAATATAATATTAAAGATAAGTTAATTCCAATTGATAAAAACCATCGCGAAGCATTTGTGAGCGCTTTGAAAGATAGACTAGATAATTATACTGAGAATGGCGACAGCCAACTAATATTGGAGCTTATCAGGAATAACAAGTCAAAATTTCCAGGCCAATATTTACAACCCCTATTAAACCGATTAATACTAGCTATTCAGAATCATGATAAAACGCTACCTCAAGCATACAACGCAGATTTTACTGAAGAAATTCATTTGCCTAAGCCTAACCTTGAGGAAGCTCCACGTGTTTTGCAGCGATTACAATTGAGTAAGAGCACAAAGGAATTAGCGGCAAAAATAAAACAAATATATCAAGATATTGAAGACATGCTGCAGTATGGTAAAACCTTAAATTATGAATGTGGCACTAATAAGGAACTAAGCCAAACCCCTATTGAGCTCGCGGAAGGTTTAAAAGAACGCTTAGATGAATTTCTAGTAGTCAATGAGGATAAGATTAAAAAACCAGGTGCAACACGTAACCAGTTAATGCATACTTTCTATCAAGATTTTGATACGCATTTGTACAGCCAAGCGGATACCATGAGCGAACATAGAGATAAGGACTCCTGGAAGCCGATAGTGGCTAATATAGCACTTAACCTGCTCGCACTGCTTAAACTCGCAGTAAGTAAAATTATAACTGGTCATGCCTCATTCTTTTTCCAGCAAACAACGCGTATGGAAAAAGTTGAAGCAATAGAGCAGTCATTAATTTCTACAGTAGAAAGTAGTTATGTCTATGAAATAGGTCCTACGTCTTAATAGTACATCTTTAAGATAGAAAGAGTTAACTAAGAGAGATACCAACATTAAGCTAGAATCATCCCTGCACAAGCGGGATCCACTTGATTGTATTCATCTTAATTTCTTAGAAGTATTGTCATCCCACGTAGGCGGGATCCATGCAACTACATAGCCGATGCTTGAATCTTGATCGTGTCATCCCCGCGTAGGCGGGGATCCATGTTGATGATGGAACAGATTTAAAATAACTAACGATCCAATTTTACATTAAAATTTTTGCCTATTTTCATGATAAGATAGCCAAAGCATTTAAATAGATATATGAAGGAAAGGTCTTAAATGCTTAAATAGTCCAATATTTATGGAAGTTAGTTGTAATGGATAAGCAGTATTATGTTTACATACTTGCAAGTAAACCATATGGTACTTTATACATTGGTATTACAAGTAATTTGATTCAACGAATATATCAACATCAAGCAGGATTGATTGATGGGTTTACAAAAAAATATAATGTACATCAATTAATATATTATGAAGTTCATTCTGATGCCTATCAAGCAGTAGCTAGAGAGAGATGTATAAAGAAGTGGAATAGATAATGGAAAATCAATCTTATTGAGCAGCATAATCCTCGCTGGGTAAATTTAGCCAATAGTTTATATTGATGGCTCTGCTCGGAGAAGAGAGCAAATATTCTCTTCAAGAACACGGTGTCCGCCAAGATGGATCCCCGCCTACGCGGGGATGACACGATCAAGATTCAGGTGTCGGCTATGTAGTTGCATGGATCCCCGCCTACGCGGGGATGACAATATTTGGGGCATAAGGATTGAAAGTATAAGGTTTGGATTCCCGCCCGCATGGGGGCGACAACTCTTCGAACTTGGGTTTAGCAACACGCAAATGCGTACCCCCGCCTGCGGGGGATGACACCTAAATTAGTCCACGCTTAAAAATGTAAATCCTATTAGCTTTAATGTTTATATGGATTGTTAACCTTAAGCTCTTTGTAAGGCATCAATTACAATACCTAAAAAGCGTGTTGCTTCGCCGCCGGTTACCGCTCTGTGATCAAAGCTTAAAGATAGAGGCAATAGTTGATGTGCAGCTATTTTACCTTCTTTTTCTACGACTGGTGCTTCATATAAACGTCCAACACCAAGTATTGCAACCGTAGGGGGTACAATGATAGGGCTTGCAAAGCGGCCTGCAAATTTACCAAAATTAGACAAGGTAATTGTGGCTCCTTTCAAATCCTCAGCAGGCACAGAGCGTGCGCGGACTGATTGTTTATAGTCGTTAATTTTTTGCCTTAGTTCTTCTGCCGATAGGCTATGCGCCTGATGAATAACGGGGACAAAAAGCCCTTCATCAGTATCCATCGCTAATCCTAAATGCATTTCATTAAAGCGTTTTCTGGCGTTATGTAAGGTATCAAACCAAGCATTTAAAGCAGGTTCTTTTTGGCAGGCTTCACTTAAAGCTTGGATGAGACGAACGGTGATGTCAGCTTCACTCGACCAGGCATGAATATCAGCTTCATCAAAAATAGTAACAGGTACCACATCGCGATGAGACTGTATCATGCTAGTGAGCATTGTTCTTCTAACCCCACGTAAGGCTTCAAAACCTTCTGGTAGTTGGGTTTGATTAAACGCTGCCTTTTCAACATCATCACGCGTGATCATGCCATGTTCGCCACTACCTAATAAGGTGGCTAAGTTAACACCTAATTTTTTAGCCAACATTCGCACAGCTGGGGTTGCTTTACTGCGGCTAGAATTCTTTTCACTTGAGCCAATGGTGAAAGTATCTTCGCTTACCTCATGGCTTTCTTCAAGATTTCCAACCACGGTGCCTTTGTCTACTTTTGCTGTTGTTGAGGCTTCAAAAGCAACCAGTGGTGTGCCCGTCTTTAAAATATCCCCGGGTTTTCCATAGAGTTTAGCAATTACCCCATCTTGCGGGCAGGGAACATCAACAACAGCTTTAGCGGTTTCCATAGAAACTAATGGTTGATCAGCTTTAACTAAATCGCCTTCTTTGACAAACCACTCATGAATTTCTGCATCGGGTAAGCCTTCACCTAAATCAGGTAAATTAAAAATATTCATTATTACTCCATTATGCTGATGACACTGTCTTTAATTCGCTTAACACTAGGAATGTAATATTTTTCTAATTGAAAATAGGGCATAACAATATCATATCCTGTGACTCTTTGTACTGGCGCAAGTAAGCTATCTAAACAATTTTCCATTAACTGAGCTGTAATTTCCGCACCCACGCCGCCTGTTTTAGCGCCTTCATGCACAATGACACAACGGCCCGTTTTTTCCACAGAATTAAGAATAGTTTCTATATCAAGTGGCTTAATGGTAGCAACGTCAATAACTTCGCAGGATAAGCCTTCTTCATTTAATTGTTTTGCTGCTTGTAGCGTTTCATGCATACTAGCGCCCCAGCTTATTAAAGTGACGTCATCACCTTGCTGTAGCGTAAAACATTTACCTAGTGGTAATGCTTCGCCATTGTCTTCTACAGGTTGTTTTACTAAACGATAAATGCGTTTAGGCTCTAGAAAAATAATCGGATCAGGGTTTCTTATAGCTGCTAAAAGTAAGCCGTAAGCTCGTTTAGGGGAAGAAGGAATAACGACTTGTAAACCTGGGATATGCGCAAATAATGCTTCTGTACTTTCAGAATGATGCTCAGGTGCACGTATTCCACCCCCAAAGGGTGCACGAAAGACTAAGGGGCAGTGTAAGCGGCCGCGGGTACGGTTGCGCATTCGAGCTGCATGGGAAATAATCTGATTCATTGCAGGGTAAATAAAGCCCATGAACTGAAATTCAGCGACGGGTTTTAACCCTTGAATTGACATGCCTACTGCAAGGCCTGCAATCATTGATTCAGCTAATGGTGAGTCAAACACGCGATGCTCGCCAAAGCGATCTTGTAAGCCTACAGTGGCACGAAATACTCCACCATTTTTACCCACATCCTCACCAAAAACAATGACATTTTCATCATGGGCTAATTCATAGGCTAGCGCTTGGGTAACTGCCTCAACAAGAGTGATATCAGGCATGAGCGGCTTCCTCCATGGCTATTGCACGCTGTTCAATTAAATAATCGGGTAAGGTGGCATAATGGTAATCAAAGGCCGTATTAATAGTTTGAGGCGAGCGATTAAGATATTCATCGACTTGTTGTTGAACACGTTGACTGCATTCGTCTAACAATTGCTGTTCTTTATCCTTATCCCATAGCTCACGCTCTTCTAAAAAGTGCTTTAAGCGGCTAACAGGTTCTTTTAATTGCGCTTCTTGGACTTCTTCTGCAGGTTGATAACGTGTCGCATCGTCAGCAGTCGTGTGATCACATAAGCGATAGGTAAGTGCTTCAATAAGCGTTGGGCCTTTTCCGTGTCGTGCTTTTTCAATAGCCTCCGCTAAAACTTCGCGACAAGCTATCACATCATTGCCATCGACTTGAATACCTTCAAAACCGGCAGCAATTGCTTTCTGTGCAATCGTTTGGCATGCTGTTTGTTTGGTTAAAGGGACTGAAATTGCCCAGCGATTATTATTTACAACAAAAACCACAGGTAGCTGCCAGGTACCAGCAACATTCATTGCCTCATAAAAATCACCTTCAGAAGTGCCGCCTTCGCCTATGCAAGTCACAGCGACTCTCGATTGGTTGCGATATTTAAATGCAAAAGCAACGCCTGCAGCATGTAAACATTGTGAAGCAATAGGAACACAAATAGGTAAATCTTCAGAATTACAACCAAATTGACTACCACGCTCATCGCCGCCCCAATAAGCTAAAATCTCAGACATTTTAACGCCACGTTGTATTTGAGCTGCATAATCACGATAATAAGGAATTAACACATCTTCTTTACGCATAACATGGCCAATGGCAGTAGAAATTGCTTCTTGACCATTAATAGAAGCATAAGTTCCCATTCTACCTGTGCGCTGCAGAGCAATGGCCTTCTTATCAAAAATTCGTGTAAGAACCATAATACGATAAAGTTCTTGCAAGATAGCGCCATCCTCTGCCCAAGAGGGTAGCGAATTACTCTGCTCTCCTTGCGCATTAATAAATTGCTTAAATGCTATTTCAAACTGTGCGATTACTGTCACACTGAGTCTCCTTTTTTAGCGCAAAGACATAGAATACTCATAAATTTTAATAAAAACCATCTCTATGCTTAGCCTTTAAAAGGAAGTTACTATGCAGTTGAATAATTTTAAATTAAAGTTTCATGTTTTTTTTACTTTTGTGAAAAATAAGCGCAACATTAAGTGGCTAATAGTAAGGTAGTGTTTTATAAAAATTATGACTAAATTTACAGTAATTGATATTCCTTATATTGATAAGGTCAGTGACTATTATAAAAAGCTAATAAAGTTACCTGGTTTTATACTTTTAGAAAGTACCGATGTTATTCGTGGCCGATATGATATTTTAAGCGCTTGTCCTTATGATGTTTTGTCAACGGAGCATTTTACTGCCAATGCTTTTTTAGATGCATTACAAAGAAATATACCCCTTGTTGATTATCAATTAGATTTGCCTTTTCAAGGGGGCGGTATAGGATTTTTCTCTTATGATTTTGGTTGTGAATTGGCTGGTATAACGTCTGATCAAGCGGCATTAGTTAATTTACCGAAAGCGGTGGTTGGTTTATATGATTGGGCTATTATTACGGATCATCATTTAAAAAAAATCTCTCTTTTTGCCGCACACACGCAAGTTGAAACGGTTGCTATTGTCGAAGACGTCTTATTAAGATGGCACAGTCAAGATTGCAAAATAGAAGGCTTTGTTCCCAAAAAATCGTTTACGCCTTTAGTGACTAAAGCCGTATATGAAGAGGCCTTTTACACTATTCATCAAGCGCTACGGCACGGTCGTTGTTATCAAGTAAATTATACTCAACCCTTTAAGGCAGCTTATCAGGGTGAGCCTTGGGCAATCTATAATAAGATAAAGGCTTATAATCCTGTGCCTTTTAGCGCGTTTATGACAATTGGTGATGTTAGTATTTTAAGTTTTTCGCCTGAGCGTTTTATTAAATTAGAGCAGGGGAATTTACTTACCTCGCCAATTAAGGGGACAAAGCCTAGGGGAGCATCAGAAGCAGAAGACAGGGCTTTAAAACAATTATTAAGTACATGCCCTAAAAATCGTGCAGAAAATATTATGATAGTGGATCTAATGCGCAATGATTTAAGCAAGATTGCTAAAGTCGGTTCAGTGCAAGTGCCTGCTTTATGTGCAGTCGAAAGTTATCAGGCAGTGCATCATTTAGTTAGTCATATTATTGCAGAATGTGCTGACATTGTTTCGCCTATTGCAGCGTTTGCTAATTGTTTTCCAGGTGGCTCTATTACGGGGGCGCCCAAACGGGAAGCGATGCATATTATTGCTGAACAAGAGGCTTATCAACGCGGTGTTTATTGTGGTAGTGTTGGTTATTTTTCTGCACATGGCAGCTTTGATACTAATATTGCGATACGAACGTTAATTGCTGCTGATAATAGCCTTTATCTTGCTAGCGGCGGTGGTATTGTCATTGATTCAGTGTGTGAGGAAGAATATGAAGAATGTTTTACCAAAATTGCTGCTATTTTACGAGGGCTATGATTTCTAAAATAGCGCTTGTGATGTAAATAAGCGTTAGATTGGTCTAATTTATTCTATGAGATAAAGAGTGCAACTATGCAAAGTCACCATGCGGCTGTTCTTATTTTATATGAGCAAGCAACAAATTCTATTATATTAACCCAACGCAGTAATCATTTAAAAATTCATCCAGGTGAAATTTGTTTTCCCGGCGGACGCTTTGAACAGCAGGATGAATCCTTATGGGCTACAGCATTAAGAGAATTGCATGAAGAGTTAGGCATAACTGCTGACCGAGTAGTGCCTAAAAAATTATTAAAACCTGAGCAAACCGTAACAGGTTTCTTAATTTATCCCTGGCTTGCTACGATTGCAACAATTGTTCCTTATGTTCTTAATGAAAATGAAGTAGACACGGTATTTAAAGTTTCGGTCATCGATGCTTGTAATCTAGCTAATTATCAGCTCGTTGAAGTGGAGCGCCAAGGGGTTAAAATAAAGTCCTATCAATTTACTGCAGAAAAGCGCTTTGTATGGGGCGTTACTGCCAGAATTATGATGCAGTTATGTGCAGTGGAAAATAAGTGTTATTTAATTTAAAGGCGTTCCCTAATAAAAAATTGTTAACCAGACAAAAAAATATATGGTAAGCCACATAATTAGAAATATCTTATAAAATTAATAATAGAAAGCATAATTAGTTTCTGGCTATGACTACCGATAAAATACATTTAATGACGCATAATAGCTGCCTGTTACATGAGATGGGCAGTGGTCATCCTGAATCACCAGCACGTCTTCAAGTATTAATTGATGAGCTGCAATCCTCTTCTTTGCCTTTGATTTGGCACCAATCAAAAGCGATTCCAAATTTTTTATTAGAAAATACTCATGCCTCGCATTATTTAAAATTATTAAACTCAGCTGCACCACAAGCAGGATACAGTTTAGTAGGGCCAGATGCACTTATGAATACGCAAACATTATCAGCAGCATCTCATGCTGCTGGTAGTGTTATAGAGGCAGTAGATAAAGTCTATAAAGGTGAGGCTAAAAAAGTGTTTTGCTTAGTGAGGCCGCCAGGGCATCATGCAATGCTTGAGCAAGCAATGGGTTTTTGTTTTATCAATAGCCTTGCTTGCGGTGTTTTGTATGCTATTCAGAACTATGGTGCCAAGCGCATTGGTATCATGGATTTTGATGTGCATCATGGTAATGGTACACAAAATATTATTCATAATAATCCCCATGTGTTGTTCTGCTCATCCTTTCAGTATCCTTTTTATCCTTTTGATCCCCTTATTGCTGAGCATCCAGTGGTTGTACATATGCCGTTAGGTGCAGGTTCTACAGGGAGGGCTTATCGTAAGCAATTTGAAGAAACAATACTTATGCGTTTTGAACAATTTAAGCCTGAAATTTTATTTGTATCTGCAGGTTTTGATGCCCATTATCTTGATCCAATCGGTGGATTAAATTTAGATGAAGAAGATTACTTCTGGCTTGGAAAAAGATTAATGGAAATTGCTAATAATTATGCAGACGATAAAATAATTTCAGTCCTTGAAGGGGGCTATCATTTACAAGCATTAGCTAAATCAGTGCATGCTTATATGCAAGGATTACAGAGCAATTAATAGCCATAGCTCGCCACTCTAACCTTTCACCAAGCTTCAGGCTCCCTCGCCTGGCATTGTTGCGTGGATAGAATAAGTGATCAAAACGACCTTGTAGCCTAGGTGAAACAAAGTGAAACCCGGGTTTAGGCCCTATGAGCCTCCGCCTGAACTATGTTTTAATTTATCTACGCAACAAGGCCGCCCGCTGGCTCACAATCAACGTAAAGCGCGTCTTAAGATTTTACCTACATTTGTCTTAGGTAACTCTTGGTAAAATTCAACTTCTTTGGGTACCTTATAAGAAGTTAAATGTTCACGACAGTGAGCAATAATATCTTCTACTGTAACTTTTTCATCTCGTTTTACTACACAAGCTTTAACTCGCTCACCAACTTTGTCATTTTTTACACCAATAACACCCACTTCAAGTACACCCGGATGCAGGCTTATGACTTGCTCAACTTCATTAGGGTAAACATTAAACCCAGAAACAATAATTAAATCTTTTTTTCTATCGACTAAATAGACATAGCCTTGATCATCTATCCTAGCAATATCACCTGTTTTTAAATAGCCATCCTTAGTCATAACTAAAGCTGTTTCATCAGGACGTTGCCAATAGCCTGCCATCACTTGTGGGCCTTTTACACAAAGCTCACCCACTTCATCTATACCTAGTTCTTGACCATTGTTATCTTGAATTGATACATCTGTTGAAGGCAAGGGTAGGCCAATACTGCCATTATAATCTTCAAGATACATAGGATTAATAGTTACAGCAGGGCAGGTTTCAGTTAATCCATAGGCCTCAAGTATCCTGGTTTTAGTTACTTCATGCCATTTAAGAGCCACACTTTTTTGTAAAGCCATGCCACCTGACAGAGTAAGTTTGACTTTAGAAAAGTCAATTTCTTTAAATTTAGAGTGATTGAGTAATGCATTAAATAATGTATTTACACCGGTTAACGCTGTAAATTTACTGTTTTTGATTTCATTAATAAAATGTGGGATATCACGTGGATTGGTAATTAAAATATTTTTAGCACCTGCTTTAATAAACGTTAAGCAATTCGCTGTTAAAGAAAAAATATGATAAAGAGGTAATGCTGTAACGATGATATCTTGGTTACTAAGGCCTAAGGGGACAATCCATGCGTAAGCCTGTAAGACATTAGCTACCATATTGCCATGCGTTAAAATAGCCCCTTTGGCAATGCCGGTCGTGCCGCCTGTGTATTGCAAGAAAGCGATGTCTTTATGAGTTAAAGACAGCGTCTCTAGAGGCTTATCGGGTTGTTTAAAAGCAGATTTAAAGGGTATTGCTTGTGGTAAATGATAGGTAGGAACCATTTTTTTCACATATTTGACAACTAAATTGACAATGGTTCGTTTTAAAGCAGGTAAGACATCACCTACTTGCGTGACAATAACATGTTTAATGGCTGTATGAGGAAGCGCTTTCTCAACGGTCTTGGCAAAATTTGCTAAAACAATAATGATTTCGGCACCGGAATCATTCATTTGATGAATAACTTCATCTGCTGTATAGAGAGGGTTAGTATTAACAACAACGTAACCTGCCCGCAGAATTCCAAATAAAGCAATAGGGTATTGTAACAAATTAGGCATCATAATAGCGATGCGAGTGCCTTTTTTTAAGCCAAACCCTTGAAGAAAATGAGCAAATTGCTTGCTTTTTTGCTCTAACTGAGCATAAGTTATATCATAACCCAGATTAGAATAGGCAACCCGGTTAGCATATTTTTGGCAGGACTGTTCAAATAATTCGACCAATGAGTTATATTGATTTGGCTCGATTTCATGGGGCACGCCTTGCTGATAATTTTTTAACCAAATTTTCTCCACGATGATGTCCTTCTGTTATGAATCCCCACGTGTTAGTATAAACAAAAAAGGGGGCTATGGATATTGTAAGCATGATAGATAATACATTGAAATCACAAGTGTTTAAGCTTAAAGGTAGATTATATACTTTTACAGTCATTCAATTACTAAGTGCAGATAAGCTTTTATTTGCGCAGCAATTAGAAGAGGTTGTTGTAAAAGCACCCAAATTATTTAACAATACACCAGTAGTTATTGATTGCAGTGCTTTAAAAGATGAAGAAATTGACTTAGATGCCTTTTGCCACTGCATGCGCTTACATAGCATTTTTCCAGTCGGCATCCAAGGGGCAAATTCCTTTTTAGCTACTATGGCCCAATCAAAAGGCATAGCTGTTTTACATGCGTCCTCTACCCATGATAAACCCCTTATTAATGTATCAACGTCAGAATTAACAACAGATGAAGCCCCTGTTGTAAGTCCTGAAGCATTAAAAACAAAATTATTAACTTCACCAGTTCGCTCTGGTCAACAAGTAGTTAGTAAGGGTGGTGATCTAGTGATTACAGCGTCAGTTAGTCATGGTGCAGAGTTATTAGCTGATGGTAATATTCATGTCTATGGCGCGTTGCGCGGTAGAGCATTAGCTGGCATTTCTGGTGATAAAAATGCACGCATTTTTTGCCAGTCACTGGAGGCGGAACTAGTCTCTATTGCCGGCTTCTATCGCTTAAGCGATGCAATTCAAGCACAAACCGGGCCTTGTCAAATTTACCTTCAGGATGAGCATATTTTAGTTGAGCCTTTATGTTAGATGCGGTATTTATTTCAGATTTACACCTTCACCCGCAAGCTGAAGAGATTACTAAGCGTTTTGAAGGCTTTACCAAGTGGGCGGCTACTAATACCCGATCTATTTATATATTAGGTGATTTTTTTCATGCTTGGGCTGGTGACGATACGATAGAAGCTTGGAGTTTAACGATTGCTAATCAGCTTAAATCTCTTGTTAGTCAGGGCATTAAAATTTTTTTTATGCATGGCAATCGTGATTTTCTTGTTGGTCGAGAATTTAGTCGCATGGCTCACATAACCTTACTTCCTGAGCCAAGTGTCATTAAATTAGCAGACACGCCCATCTTATTAGTGCATGGCGATAGGTATTGTACTCAGGATAAAGCACACCAACGATTCCGAAGATTAACTCGTAATGCCTTGTTTACTTGGCTTTTTTTGCATATTCCTAAGACAATACGCCAGAAAATGGTGGCTCGGGTTAGGCAGCATAGTCAAAATAATCGTGCAAAACCTATCAATCAGATGGCCATTGAGTCTAGTGCTATGTTAAACCATATGCAACGTTACCAGGTTAAACTATTAATTCATGGGCATACTCACAAGCCAGGCTTAACAAAACACTATTTTAAGGGTAATTTATTTAATCAATATGTATTAAGTGACTGGGATGACAACCCACAATTATTGTGTTATCATAAAACAAAAGGTTTCTATTTTACTCATATTTATCTGTAGAGGTTAGCCCTATGCCTACCATGAATGAACTTAAGGCAGCTGAAGAGTTAAAAAATACGCTTAAACAGCAAAAATTTAAGGAAGATTACGATCGAGCATTACTTGAAGCGCGAAGAAATGATGAAGCTGTGCGTGCAGACCCGGGCCAATTCACTGGGGTTGTAGATCAGCACGGTAAAAAAGAAACATACTGGGACAGGGTCGCTCGTAAAGCAGAAGATTTTATTCAATCAACTGGCCAGCAGTCCTATGTAGAATGGCATACGGGGATGATGGATATTTTTGGAGCCGCTGAGGATTTAGCTAAGGCATTACGATTTACGCCATTTGCAGCAGCTTTAGACGACGGTACGTATGAAGCGGGTACGCGCGGTAAGCTAATAAAATTAGGCTTAAAGTATGACGATTGGCGTTCGAAAAAACAGTCTCATGAGCTGACCTACTCCCTAGAGATAGATGATAAGGGCGTCCTAACAACAAAAGCTTTTAAAAATAGAGAACCGTTAGTAGAGAAGAAAGAAGAGCATGAACAAGATAATGAAAAGGAAATGTTTGATACATTGGCTGTAGCATGGCTTAAAGAACGAGGCTACAATTTTGATCCAGCAAATAAAAAGCTTACGGATAGTACTGGCCAACCGGTGACGCCCGCTGTGCTCAAGGATTTGCAAAAAGATGATGAAAAGGGCATGAAAACCTATTTTGCAGATAAATTTAAATTAATAATTGACGCAGCGCCAACACCTGCTACTTCCCTTTCTCCCTAATCTTATTCAATTGGTATTCCGCTATGAAAGCGGAATACGCAATCTGGCTTACTAATTAATTGATTTTCAACGGTAAGAAAATAATCTAGACGTTGCTCGATGTTCCTACCATATAAACTCGCCAGCTTTAAATAATCTTCGAAGTGCCTTGCTTCAGCTTTGACCAAGGTCGCGTAAAATCGTGCTAAACTATGATCGGTAAGCTGTGGAACAAGTGCATTAAACCGTTCACATGAGCGCGCTTCAATAATAGCACCAATTAATAATAAATCGCTTAAGCGTTCAGGGGTGTTTTTTTTGCTAGCTAACATATGAAGTTGCTGAGCATAATTAGAAGGAGGTAGGGGGCCAAATTTTAAGCCGCGTTGTGCCATAAACGCTAGGACTTTTTCAAAATGAAGTAATTCTTCGCGCGCCAACGGAGACATCATATTGACTAATTCTTGATAGCCTGGATACTTACTCATAAAATTAATTGCGGTCGCGGCAGCTTTACGTTCACAATGTGCATGATCCAGCAAAAGAAGCGGTAAATTTTGTGTGGCTGCCTCTAGCCAAGCAGTTGGCGTAGAAATACGTAAAAAAGTAGAAAAATTAGGTATATTTTGTATAGGAGCGCTTATCATATTAAGTAGAATCTTTAAAATTGAAAGCGTTATATCATACATTGTTGTAAAATCAAGTTGGATTGATAATGAGTGAACAATCAGAAAATGAATTAACCGGATGGTTTTCAACCTATGGGCTAATTACAGCACAACGTATCCTTGAGCGTTATCGCATCAAATTACCACAAGAAGATTTATTATGTGCTCTAAAAATTCCAGATACGTTCTATAACCAATTATTACGCTTACCGTTTCGGCATGTTTTTAATGGTATTATTTTTCAACAAGCACAAGATTACCAGCTTTATGCACAGAAACTAATAATCGATTATTTATTATCTGGTGAAAGTGGCAAAGAGGAAGGATCACCGGGCACGTCAGCGCGTGCAGAATTAGAAAAAGAGCGTCAATTATTAATTGATTTAAATAAGGATTTTCATGAGCTTGAGTTGGAGCATGAGAAATTAATTGCTGGCAGCCAAGCCATATTAATTAAAAAAGCTCAAGCTTGGCATGCTAAATTAATGACTATTGCTAAGGAGCTTAAGAAAGAGTTACAAGCTCTAAAAATTAAAAAAAGCGAAACAGCTATTGCGCAAGCGCTTACTGCCTTGTTATGCAATTTTAATTTTAAAGATAAGCCAAGTGATTGGCGTCGCGCTGAGCAAATTTTAGGCGTGTCACTTGGTAATGAAGAACGTGCCAAAATTACTGATAAAATTAATGAACTAGCTGCCTATACTGAAGATTCGGAAGATAATTTAGCTGATTTTGCTCAGCAAATTGCAAGTATGGGTAGACGTATACGCGAGTTCCGGACTGATTTTTATAATTTAATCTTAAGAGCGAAAGACATTATTATACTTCTACCTAATTATCGCCGTGATTTAACCCAAGAAGCAGAAAATAAAGAATCTCTCTTTTTTGATCCTAACTTAGGCGATAGATAGCTAAGGCAGTAAGTGCAATGACGGTGCATCTGTTAAAAGCTCAGAATAGCTCGTTTTTGCAAGTAGGCATTGTTGCGTGGGTAGAATAAGTGATCAAAACGACCTTGTAGTCTGGGTGAAACGCAGTGAAACCCGGGTTTAGGCCCTATGGGCCTGCACCCAGGCTACATTTTAATTTATCTACGCAACAATGCCTTGCGAGCACAGCGAAGCAATCCAGGCTGGGTGCTGAACATGGCGGCGATACTAGATTGCCCACCTTTACTAGGTAAAACTGCCTGTATAAGTTAGCACAAATTGCTAAGCAGCGAATTAATATTATCCACATTGGTAATTGTTCATGTATAATAGCGCCTTTTAATTTTAATCATGGAGTACCTGCATGGCTGTTGAATTCACTTTGTCTATAATTAAACCTGATGCTGTTAAGAAATCAGTCATTGGCGAGATTTATACGCGTTTTGAAAAAGCTGGGTTAAACATTGTTGCTGCTAAAATGCAACAGTTAACACGCGAGCAAGCAGAGGGTTTTTATGCCGTTCATAAAGCACGTCCTTTCTTTAATGATTTAGTTAGCTTTATGATTTCAGGCCCAGTCATGATTCAAGTTTTACATGGTGAAAATGCCATTGCTAAGAATCGTGAATTGATGGGCGCTACTAACCCAAAAGAAGCAGCTCCCGGAACAATTCGTGCTGATTTTGCTGATAGTATTGATGCTAATGCTGTTCATGGTTCTGATAGTGCAGAGACCGCGGCTCAAGAAGTAGCATTTTTCTTTGAGCCTCATGAGGTTTGTGTACGCTAAGTGAAAACTGATGAATTAATGGTAAGAGCATACGTTCATTTGCGTATGCTAAATGGTACATTTAATTTTTGTATGTACTGGTAAGCGTTGAGGATTGTATGGCTGAACTAACCAATTTGTTGAATTTTAATTCTCAACAAATGAGAGAATTTTTTAAGCAATTAGGTGAAAAACCATTTCGCGCCCAGCAAGTGATGCAATGGATTCATCAAGCGGGCTTTCATGATTTTTCTCAAATGACTAACCTAAGCAAATCCTTACGCGAACGCTTATCAGAGCTTGCCGAGATCCGGCTGCCGGAAATTGTTTCCTGTCAAAAATCAAGTGATGGTACGCACAAGTGGCTATTAAAACTTGATTGCAATAACTGCATCGAAACGGTATTTATTCCTGAAAAAAATCGAGGAACACTTTGTGTATCATCACAAGTAGGGTGCGCACTAAATTGTAGTTTCTGCTCGACAGCTAAACAAGGATTTAATCGCAATCTAACCACAGCAGAAATTATTGGCCAGGTATGGCTCGCTGTGCGTGAACTGTCAAAAGATAATGGTATTCATGATAAACGGGTTACCAATGTCGTGATGATGGGTATGGGTGAACCCTTACTTAATTTTGATAATGTAGTAACCGCTATGGATATCATGATGGATGATTTTGCTTATGGTTTATCAAAACGACGGGTGACCTTAAGCACCTCAGGCGTTTTACCTGATTTAGAGCGTTTACGTGAAGTGAGTCCAGTTGCATTAGCAGTTTCCTTGCACGCACCTAACGATGAGTTACGTAATGAATTAGTACCAATTAATAAAAAGTATCCCTTGTCTCAATTAATGGCGCTTTGTAAACGTTATTTTAAAGACGAGCCAAGGCGAAAGGTCACCTTTGAATATGTGATGCTTAAAGGCGTCAATGATCAACCAGAGCATGCTTTTCAATTAGTTAAGTTATTACATAATGTACCGGCTAAAGTAAATTTAATTCCATTTAATCCGTTTCCTTTGACACAGTATGAGCGTTCTTCAGAAGCCACAATCAATCATTTTCGGGATATTTTGATGTCTAAAGGCATTAATACCATTACTCGTAAGACTCGTGGTGATGATATTGATGCAGCTTGCGGTCAATTAGCTGGTTCAGTAAAAGATAAAACAAGTCGGTCGTCTCGCTGGCAGAAGTTACATTTTCAGCCCGTTAATTTAACTAAAGAACAAAATTAATTATCTTATTGGCTAAAATTAAAAGGCCCACAATTATTGAGATAAATATATGGATAAAACGGATTATGCTAATCGCTATCGCCATATTAATTTCAGACTTCATCCTGAGCGATATATTATTGGCAAAGGAGAGCAGGGTGTATTGATTGCTGAACCTTATAAAAGTGAAATACTTCCTCATTGGCGTTTCAAAACCCCGCAAATTGCTAAGCAATCTGCAGAAACGATTTATAATTTATTCCTTAATTATCGCGATGGTAACGATTTTGTAGGGATGGATATGGCAAGGAAGTATTTACAAATGGGGTTTACACGCGCAAGACGCTACGCAAACCATGCCAGTGGTCGTAAGTATGATAGTAGTGGTGCGGTAAAGCCCCAAGAGCCAAACTCAGAGAGTTCACTAAAAGCTGAGTCAGCGCGCATATTTTTAGCTTTTTATCAGCAAGTCATGGAAGATGAACAGTATCAAGCCTTAAAGAAAAAGCACCTTCTATTAGAGAAAAAAAAGCCTAAATCATAAGATTTTGCTTCTATAAAAACGTGACCATTTTTGTTTGTTCTACAATTAAGCGAATTGAAAACCAGGTTCTAAACTTATAATTAGCAAAAGGCCACTTATTTGCTTAACAATAAGCTTTTTTAATTTATCCATTAGCGGTTATAATGCCCAATTTATAAAGATAAATAATTGGAATAAAACTTTGTCTAGTGTGGTGCAGTCATTATTTTTATTGGGCTTGTTATTATTACAAGGATGTCAGATTAATACAGAGGACAATGCAAAAAAAGCAGAGCAGGCTACTAAACGTAGTAATACCGCTGCCTACAATATTCAATTAGGTTTAGGCTATTTACAAAAGGGCAATAGGCCGCGTGCAAAAAAGAAGTTTCTTAAAGCATTAGAATTATCACCTAAATCGCCTGAAGCAAATGCAGCCTTAGCCTATTACATGGAAAAAACAGGCAATTTAAATGAGGCAAAAGCATTTTATAAAAAAGCGTTGACTCTAGCGCCAACGAGTGGTGCACAATTAAATAACTACGGTACGTTTCTTTGTCGAAATGGTTCTTATCAGGAAGCAGAAGGCTATTTTCTCAAGGCAGCTAATAATGTTAATTATATTCATACTGCTGGCGCCTATGAAAACGCTGGCTTATGTGCTTCTGCAATTCCTGATGATACAAAAGCAGAAAATTATTTTCTAAAAGCCTTAGAGCAAGACCCGCGCCGAAAGCAGTCTTTGATTGAATTAGTGTCAATTCAACTCAAACACGATAAGCCAGATAAGGCCTTAAATTATTTACAAACGTACCAAGATATATCATTAACCGATGCCATTTTACTAAAATTAGCTGCCCAAGCAGCAAACAAAGCAGGTAAACCTGATTTAGAGGCAGATTATAAGTTACGGTTAAGTAGGTTAACTTACTTAACGAACAATTCTGGAGTAATAAATGAATACAACAACAATAATGGATGAAATTAACACACCAGATAAAGGTAGCCCAGGATCACAATTAGCACAACTTCGCGAAAAAAAAGGATTCACACAAGAATATGTAGCAGGAAAATTGCATTTAAGGGTGAAAGTTATCGAGTTACTTGAAACAGATGACTATGAAAATATGCCAGAACCAGTATTTATAAAAGGGTATCTGCGAGCATATGCGAAGTTACTCGGTGTATCGCCTGAGCCTTTTTTACAAATTTTTAATAGTCGTTATGCTTATGAAAGAAAGCCCGAAAAGGCATTATGGCAAAGCAGGCGAGAAATTAATAAAGGTGAGCGTTTTGTTCGCTGGTTTACAGCGCTTGTGGCAATCGCTGCCATTGTTTCTATTGGTTTATGGTGGCAAAAAAATAAAGATAATATGCAGCCTGTTTTTTCCACTAAGCATGAGAGCACGGTTAACCAGATTCCGCCAATGCAAAACGCTGAAGCTGAGGCTGAAACAAAATTAACAGCAATCTCAAGAATGCAATCCATGTTTGCAGCCAGTGAAGAGTCTGGTAATAATGAACAAGCAGCGGAGAAGCAGAGTGGTTGATAAAATTCGTGCAGTACGAGGTATGAATGATGTTTTACCTCATGAAACTGAGTCATGGAGATTATTAGAGCAAACTTTTATACGTTGTTTAACTAATTATGCTTATCAAGAGATTCGCTTTCCCTTAATCGAAAGCACGCAATTATTTAAGCGTACTATTGGTGAAGTCACAGATATTGTTGAAAAAGAAATGTATACTTTTCAAGATCTCAATGGTGATAGCATTACGTTACGTCCTGAAGGAACGGCAGGGTGCCTTAGGGCTTGTTTAGAGCACGGGCTTTTATATAATCAGCAGCAAAAGCTATGGTATATTGGGCCTATGTTTCGCCATGAGCGACCACAAAAAGGGCGCTACCGGCAATTTAATCAATTGGGCGTTGAAGCACTAGGAATAGCAGGCACGGCAATTGAACTGGAGCTTATTGCCATTTGTAAACGTTTATGGCAAGAGTTGGGTGTTAATGAGGTAGTCCACTTACAAATTAATACCTTAGGTGAGTTAAATGAACGGCAAAATTATAAAGAGCAGCTCGTGTTGTTTTTTAATAAGCATCATGACAAATTAGATGAAGATAGTCAGCGCCGTTTAACAAGAAATCCCTTAAGAATATTAGATAGTAAAAACCCTGATATGCAAGCTCTACTAGTTGATGCGCCTAAACTCATCGACTATGTAGGAGAAGAAAGTAAACAACATTTTTTTAATTTATGTGCAGGGTTAGATAAAATGGGTATTGCTTATGAAGTCAATCCATTTTTAGTTCGGGGTTTAGATTATTATGGCCATACTGTTTTTGAATGGGTAACAGATAAACTAGGTAGCCAAGCTACCGTATGTGCAGGCGGTCGCTATGATTCCTTAATTCAGCAATTAGGCGGTAACCCAATGCCTGCTGTTGGATTTGCGATGGGTGCTGAGCGTTTATTATTATTAATGGATACGTTAGCTGTTAATCTAATTCCTAAAGCTAATCTTAGTTTGTTTTTGATAGCTACTAATGAGGAAGGTATGCAGCAAGCTCTTATTGTTGCAGAACAATTGCGCGATCATAACCAGAATTGGCAAGTGATTACGAATACTGCTGGCGGAAGCTTTAAAAGCCAATTTAAAAAAGCTGATAAAATTGGCGCTCATCTCGCTTTAATTTTTGGGGAAGAGGAGTTGAAAAATGGACAAATCAGCATTAAAGACTTGCGAAATACGGCACAACAAGTCACCATTTCGCAAAAACAATTAATTAGCTATTTACAAGATTATAAAGTCTAAACAATATTATTGGTGAAGCATCGTTTCATAGGACATGGTTTTTACATGATTTGAAACAAAGGGTATGAAAATCCTATAGAGAGGAAGATAAGCATGTCAATGTATATGACAGAAGAAGAGCAGTTAGAAGCAATCAAAAAGTGGTGGCATAAACATAGCACATTAATTACCATTGTGCTTTCTGTCATCCTACTTATTATATCAGGTTATAAATATTGGCATTGGCATCAAGATAAAGTAGTGACTCAAGCGTCTAACAGCTATGAGCACTTAATGGTTGCCTTATCAAATCAAGACAATAAGAATGTAAAATCCTATGCTAACCAATTAATAAAAGAACATAGTCACACTATCTATGCTCATGCGGCACGATTAACATTGGCAAAATTATATGTTAATGAAGGAAATTTGAGTAAGGCAAGTGAGCTGCTAGATTATGTGGCTAATAATTGCCCCATGAAGCCCTTAAGAGATGTCGCACGCATTCGTACGGCTAGGCTTTATACAGCACAAAAATCTTATGACAAAGCGTTAACAGAGTTAAATAAAGTTGACGATTTGGTTTATATACCAGTAGTCAATGAATTAAAAGGTGATATCTATACGGAAACTGGTCAATACCAGCAAGCAATTAACTATTATAAAAAAGCAATTTCAGAAGTTCGTACGCAAGGAATGGGAAATCTTTATTTGGAAATGAAAACAAATGAGTTAGCTGCGTTAGCTCAATCTGTAAATAATTCGGCAAAAATAGCTTAAGAGGTTTTATGTCAAATCTGAAAAGAAAAACACTGTTCTCTTTAATTCTTTCTCTTTCGGTTGCAGGTTGCACTAAGCTTGATGATTATATGCTTGGCAAAGACAACACGCCTACCCCACAAACCTTAGCGCCTGTTGCTACAAAAACAAAATTAAAAGAAAAATGGACAGTGGCTATCGGATCTGGGCAAAAGAATAAAACTGCTTATTTAAAGTTAAAACCTGTTATACGCGGTAACGTTGTTTATACTGCTGATAATAATGGCATTATTGAGGCAGTTGATAAAGCAACGGGTAAAATTTTATGGACAAAACAGCTTACGACTGGTGTAGTAAGCGGGCCTAGCATAGGCCAAGATCACCTAGTTGTTAGTACAGATTCTTCAAGCCTTGTTGCTCTTAAGCAAAGCAATGGTGAAGAAATTTGGCAAGCTAAGGTTTCTGGTGATGTACTTGGCCAACCTGCTATTGCTCAAAATAAAGTTATTGCTAAAACAATTGATGGGAACTTATATGCGTTTGACTTAAAATCAGGCAATAAGCTTTGGGTATCCGATCATGGTGCACCTAGTCTAATTTTAAAAGCAAGCTCATCACCTGTTATTATGAATGATAGTACTGCCTTAGTCGGATATTCTGATGGTAAAATGGATGCAGTTGATATTCAAACAGGACAAGTGTTATGGCAACGCAGTATTGCTTTTGCTAATGGCTCTAGTGATGTTGAACGCTTAGTCGATATTGATGCTGATCCCATTGTGCAAGGTAATATTGCTCTATTAGCTAGTTATCAAGGCTACATTGGCGCTTTATCACTTACTGACGGCCAATTTGTATGGCGTAAACCTGCTTCAACGTTTACAAATATAGCTGTTAAGGGTAAAACACTTTTTATGACTGATAGTCAGGATATTATTTGGGCTATTAATAAGAATAATGGCCAAGTAGAATGGAAGCAAGATGCCCTAAAAGCCCGCGGGTTAACTGAGCCAGTTTTAATGGAAAATTACGTAGTGGTAGGGGATAAGACAGGTATACTACATGTTTTATCCACTCAAACTGGCGAATTTATTTCGCGAGCTGAATTAGGCAGCGCTATTCATGTAGCGCCAAGCGTTTCTGGTAATAATATTTATGTTATGACTGCAAACGGTAAGTTAAGTCATTTTACTGTAGGTTAAAAATGGTCCCTGTTGTAGCGTTAGTTGGTCGGCCTAATGTAGGAAAATCAACCTTATTTAATCGTTTAACTCATACCCAAAATGCTTTGGTTGCTGATTTTCCAGGGTTAACCCGAGATAGGCAATATGGGGAAGCAGAGTTTGAGAAAAAGCAATTCATTGTTGTTGACACAGGTGGCATAGGTGTTGATGATTTGGCTGTGGATGAATTGATGTCAAAGCAGTCGGCAGCCGCACTCGATGAGGCAACTATAGTTTTATTTTTAGTAGATGGCAGAGCTGGCCTAACCGGCATTGATGAAACAATTGCTAGCCGTTTACGTAAATTAAATAAGCCTGTTTTTCTTATTGTTAATAAAACTGAAGGATTAGATGAGCAGGTTGCGTGCTCAGAATTTCAGCGCTTAGGTTTTAGCCATATTTACTCTATTTCGGCAGCCCACGGCAGTGGTATAGCTACTTTCCTTACAGCCCTTACTGCTAATTTTTCAATAAATATTGAACCTATAGAGTCTGATAATCAAGCGATTAAAATTACCTTTGTTGGACGCCCTAATGTCGGAAAATCTACTTTAGTAAATCGTATTTTAGGTGAAGAACGAGTCGTTGTTTATGATATGCCTGGTACGACACGTGACAGCATTACGATTCCTTTTGCAAGAGATGAGAAACAATATTTATTAATCGACACGGCTGGGATAAGACGCCGTGCACGAATTGATGAAAAGATTGAAAAATTTTCCGTCATTAAAACGTTACAATCCATTCGAGAATCTCATGTTTGTTTAATGCTGCTCGATGCAAGAGAAGGCTTAACCGAACAAGACATGCATTTATTAGGCTTTATTATTGAGGCGGGTAAAGCACTAGTCATAGCCGTTAATAAATGGGATGGCTTAGATGAAGACCATAAAGAGCATGTACGCAATGAATTAGCGCGTAAATTGCAATTTGCTAGTTTTGCTAAAATGCGCTTTATTTCTGCCCTACATGGTAGTGGAGTGGGATTATTATTTAATGACATTGAGGAAGCTTATGCGTCTGCAACACAGCGTTTTTCTACGCCAAAATTAACTCGTTTACTCTTAGATCTAGTGAGTCAACATCCACCGCCATTAGTGCAAGGCCGAAGAATTAAACTTCGCTACGCTCACGCAGGTGGACATAATCCGCCCATTATTGTCATTCATGGCAACCAACTTGATGCTCTACCAAATAGCTATAAGCGCTATTTAATTAATCATTTCACAAACCACTTAGGTTTAGTTGGAACGCCGTTAAAATTAGAGTTTAAAGGTAATGTTAACCCGTTTAAAGATAAAAAGAATAAGCTCTCGCCAAGACAAGTAAAGCGTAAGAAGCGCTTAATGAGGCACGTTAAAAGAAGTTAAACACTTTAATATTATCAGGCATCGCTCTATGAATATAACCACATCGCTACGTACCGCGCTTTATGAGGTATCCAGTAAGTAGCCTGGGTGAAACGAAGTGCAACCCAGGTTTCGGCCCTATGGGCTTGCACCCAGGCTAGTTTAATCATATAGAATAAAGCAAAAAAATGAATTACCGCGGCTTGACCGCGGTATCCAGCGTTGTGGCGTTGAAGATGAAATTAAAAAGAAAACTCAAGTAAAACCTCAGCACTTACTCCGCTTTTAAGGTTAAAACAGCACAAGGTGCGTGATGAACGATGGTGTTAGCTGTGCTTCCTAAAAATGAGCTCCCTAAGAAAGGTGGCAGTGAATGGCGCGAGTGGCTGCCTATAATAATTAAATCGCAGTTTAATTCATTGGCCTTGTTTAAAATATGGCTATAAGCTGAGCCAACTTCAACATGCTGGTGGGCTAGAGGAATATTGAGTGCCTCTCCTAAAGTAGCCATTGTTGTTATCGCGTCATCTTTCACAGGCGTTGCTAATTCAGCAAATCCTAAGCTTTGTGCCCATTGTAAAGAGGCAGGTGTTTCTATAACATGTAGAAAATGAAGGGAAGCTTTAAAGCATTGAGCTAGTTTGACTGCTTGCTGACAAAGATTGTAATGATTTTCACTTAGATCGGTTGCATGTAATATCGTTTTATACAAATCTTTCTCCTTAAATATCCCGAATTAATAAATGCTAAAGACAATTATTCTAAGTTCTTTCGGAAGCTAAAGTAAATTTAATTAATACTATTTACTTAGTACTCGCTCCATCTAATACTGCATATTTTACAAAGTAACGTGAATAAA
Source organism: Legionella beliardensis (assembly GCF_900452395.1). Taxonomy (NCBI): domain Bacteria; kingdom Pseudomonadati; phylum Pseudomonadota; class Gammaproteobacteria; order Legionellales; family Legionellaceae; genus Legionella; species Legionella beliardensis. The sequence continues at coordinate 1,869,788 of NZ_UGNV01000001.1, read as the reverse complement.
AGCTATTCCATGTTTTTTATGTCAAAAGCATGTTACCTAAACTTTTAAACCAATAGGTTGACCATTTGGTAAGCGAATGGCAGGAGCAATTTCGATTAATGGTATAAGTACAAAATCACGATTCAATAATTGTGGATGTGGAATAACCAGATAAGGCCTTTTTATCACCTGATTGTCATAAAGCAATATATCAATATCAATAGTTCTTGCGCTCCACCTTACACGGCGTATTCTTCCTTGCTTACGCTCTATCTCTTGACATTTAGCCAAGAGCTTCTCTGGTGGTAATGTCGTAGAAATCTCAACAACAGTATTATAAAAGCTAGGCTGTGATTTCCTACCTACAGCTTGATTTTTATAAAATGTGGCAATTTTCTTAACATGAGTGTGCGGTAAGCTCTGTAATTGTTTAATAGCTAGTTGCAGTTGGCGTTGAGGAGAATTTAAATTACTACCTAATGCTAAGTAACATAAAATCATATGAGTGTTTTCTGTTTTTTTCTTCTTTTTGATTTTTTACCGGCGGGTGTAGGGAGGCTCGCAATCATGTGAGCTTGCTCTTCTTCTGAAGCATTCTGAAAGGTAGTCCACCATTGAGCTAGTTCCATTGATTCGTCACCAGCTAAGGCCCGCAGTGACATAAAATCATAAGCTGCACGAAAACGGGGATGTTTAAGTAAATTAATAGCACGCCCACCCCAGCGCTTAGGAAAACGAAATTGCAATAACCATATTTCACGCATAACTTGGCTAAATCGTTTAGGAATCGCAATCACTTTGTTTTGTTCACTAATGACATGCGACATTGCCTTTTCTAAAGCAGGTAAGGGTGGCAGTTGCTCGTCTCGTTGTAAGTTAGCTGCATAATTAAGTAAAGGAAACCAAAGAAATACAGCATACAAAAAGGCGGGGGTAATTGGTTTATTATCATGAATACGAGCATCTGTATTTTCTAATGACACACCTAAAAACGCCTTAACCGGGTATGGGCTGTCGAATAGCGCATGTGTTTGCGCAAAAAGATACTTGAAAAGGCCATACTTGATTAATAAATTTTGTACTGTTTCTGCCTCACCACACTGATAAAGCTTAATCATTTCATCAAATAAACGAGAGCTTGAAACATTTAAAATCAAAGCACTGAGCTCTTCTAAAGGCTTAGCTGTTTCAGGGGCAAGATTAAAGTGAAGTTTAGCGCTAAAGCGAATAGCTCTTAGCATGCGTACAGGATCTTCCTGATAGCGAATGTGAGGATTGCCAATAATTCGTAAAGTCTGATTATGAATATCTTTAACACCGCCCGTAAAATCGACAATAGCTGCATCTTCAATACTGTAATAGAGGGAATTAATCGTAAAATCACGCCGCCATGCATCCTCATCGATAGTGCCGTATACATTATCGCGTATAAGCATACCACGCTCATTGGTCATTTGAACTTGGCTATCGTCTAAGACGTCATTACCACGAAAAGTGGCTACTTCGATAATATCGCGATGAAAAATAATATGAACTAATTTAAAACGACGACCGATTATTCTCCCATTTCTAAAAAGGGCTTTAATTTCATTCGGCGTTGCATTAGTTGCGACATCAAAATCTTTTGGTGCTTTACCTAAAAGTAAGTCCCTAACGCTACCACCAACTAAATAGGCTTGAAAACCTGCGCTATTGAGTCGGTTTAAGACCTTTAGAGCATTTGTACTAATATCTGTTTTAGAGATATTATGCTGGTTGCGGGGAATAACATAATTAGCAACTGCTGGTGCATGTTTGCCCCGAGACTTACGTAATAGTTTTTTAATTAATTTAATTATTGCTGATACTCACAATTAATTTGTATAACAAATCATATTATAACTAAGATAGAACGTAATGTGAAACGTTTGCAATAGCGTTTCAAGACAAATTATTAATAGGCCTTCCACTAAGGCAAAATCTGCCGCTTATGCAAGAAGACTATTGCATAAAAAGCTAAGTTAAGGTTATTGTTAGCTTTTTTATGACTTAGCCAACGATCATTGGATGTTATTTGAGGCAAACGTATGGATGTTATAGATATTCTTTTGAGTTTAAGTGCACTCATCGTTCTTGAAATTGTGTTGGGCATAGATAATTTAGTCTTTTTATCTATTCTGACTGAAAAATTACCAGTTGGACAACGTCGCAGTGCTAGACGATGGGGGCTTACTTTTGCTTGGGTAACGCGTTTACTCTTATTAGCCTCTGCTGTTTGGTTAGTTAAGCTTACAACGCCCTTAGTTCAATTTGGCGATTTTGGGATCTCAGCACGCGACTTGTTTCTTTTTCTTGGTGGTGGGTTCTTAATCGTTAAAGCGACACAAGAGATTAGGCATGAAGTTGGTGAGGATGATGTTGAAATCAAAGAGATAAAAGCTAGACTCGTTACTTTTAAGGGAGTCGTCATTCAAGTTGGCATTATGGACATTGTGTTTTCACTAGATAGCGTGTTAACCGCCATAGGTTTAACGACTCGCTTGTGGGTCATGGCCATAGCAATCACTTGCGCTATCTTAGTGATGATTTATGCTAGTGAGCCGGTAAGTCGTTTTATTGATAAACACCCAACTGTAAAAATGTTAGCACTAAGCTTTCTAATTTTAATTGGTATGGTTTTAATTGCAGATAGTTTTAAATTTCATATTCCTCGTGCTTATATTTATTTCGCTATGGGGTTTTCACTAGGTGTAGAAGGTTTAAACTTGCTTAAGCGTTCTCGTAAGAATAAACACCGTAAAAAACAAAAAGAGTAATTATGTTAGTTGTTAAAGCATTTCATATTATCGCTATGGTAGCCTGGTTTGCAGGTCTTTTTTATTTACCCCGTTTGTTTGTTTATCATGCCGCTGCCAAGGATAAAATAAGCGATGATCGTTTTAAGATCATGGAACGTCGACTGTATTATGGTATTACGTGGCCAGCTGCGTTATTGACGACTGGGCTAGGAATATGGCTTCTTACTTTTAATCCTAGCTATTATTTAAAAGCACCCTGGATGCATGCCAAGCTTACCTTAGTGATTATAGTGTGGCTTTATCATTTAGGCTGTGGCTATTTCCTTAAGTGCTTTGCTAGGGATTCAAACTGTAGAGCTGTATTATTTTTTCGTATATTTAATGAAATTCCGACCGTATTACTAACTGGAATTGTCTTGTTAGTTGTGGTCAAACCTTTTTAAGGATTATTCCATTTCTACCATTTCAAAATCTTCTTTGCCGGCACCACAGTCAGGGCAAAACCAGTTTTCAGGTACATCTTCCCAGCGTGTACCTGGCTCAATGCCATCTTCTGGCCATCCTTCTGCCTCATCATAAATAAAACCACAAATAACGCAAATATAACGCTTATAATCTTGCATAATGTATCTCAATTTTTACAAAAGGGTAATTTTGCCGATTGAGCTAAGTAATGTAAAGATAATCCTGTATTTTGTATAATGATTAAAATTTAGTAAAATTATTATTTTTTTAAATAGGAAGGATCAATGTCTAATTCTCTGCAATTGTTTGCTGCTGCCCAAGCTATCATTCCAGGAGGAGTTAACTCACCTGTGCGTGCTTTTAAAGGCGTTGGAGGTAATCCTATTTTCTTTAAGCAAGGCAAAGGTGCTTACTTAACGGATGTTGATGATCGTCATTATATTGATTACGTTGGCTCATGGGGGCCTTTAATTTTAGGACATTGTCACCCAAAAGTTATTGAAGCAGTTGCAGAAGTACTTCATCAAGGCATAAGTTTTGGCGCGCCAACGGAGTTAGAAATTAAATTAGCCCAAAAAATTATTGAATTAATGCCATCCATTGAAAAAATAAGAATGGTTAATTCAGGGACTGAAGCCACGATGACCGCTATACGTTTAGCTCGCGGGTATACGGCTAAAAATAAAATCATTAAATTTAATGGTTGTTATCATGGGCATAATGATAGCTTGCTAGTAAAGGCAGGTTCTGGTGTTTTAACGTTAGGAATTCCTGCCTCTCCTGGGATACCAAAAAGTATTACTGAACATACGTTAACAGCTGATTTTAATGATTTAGAGCAAGTAGATGCTTTATTTAAGCAATATCCTAATGATATTGCTGCTATTATTATTGAACCTGTTGCAGGCAACATGGGATTTATTATGCCTAAGCCTGGATTCTTAGCAGGGCTTCGTAAATTATGTGACGAAAACCAAGCATTACTGATTTTTGATGAAGTAATGACTGGCTTTAGAGTAGCCTTAGGCGGTGCTCAGGCGTTATTTAACATTACCCCTGATATTACAACCTTAGGTAAAGTCATAGGTGGAGGAATGCCTGTTGGCGCGCTTGGCGGGCGCAAAGAAATTATGGCGCATTTAGCACCCGAAGGTAGCGTGTATCAAGCAGGGACGTTATCGGGTAATCCACTAGCAATGGCTGCTGGATTAGCGACATTATATGAAGTTGAAAAACCTAATTTTTATCAGCAATTAACTTCCTATGCAGAATTATTAATGACGGGCTTGGCTGAATTAGCAGAGGCGTTTTCCATTCCTTTTTGCCAAGCTTCTTTAGGTGGTATGTTTGGTTTTTGTTTTAATCAGAAACAACAGGTATGGAATTACGATGATGTTGCTACTTCTGATGAACTATTTTTTAAAGATTTTTACCACCAGATGTTAGAAAAAGGTATTTATTTTGCACCTTCTATGTATGAAGCAGGATTTATCTCTAGTGCTCATAAATTAGAAGAAATACGCCTAACCTTAAGCGCTGCAGAAGAAGTATTTCGTCTTTTACAAAAAAATTAATTCTTTCAAAAAATTTATTTATATCAAAGAGGTAGATTGATATCGTCTTTGATATAAATTTTAGTTTTTACAAAGTGATTTTATTTAAACTAATAATTATAAAAATTTTTCTCAAAGTAAGTTAACAAAACTCATTTATATTGTTACTGTAGTTTAAGGGTATTAATTTAAAATAAGGATATAAAATGAGTCTAAAAAAAATTAGTATACTTTCCCTCTATTTTTACTCGTGTGCTTCTTGGTGTGCGCCGCTGGCAGCTGATGTAATTATTAACCCAAAAGCGGCAGCTGGTCCTAGCTCCTTTACTTTTTCTTATGGGGTAACTGCTCCACAGGATTATTCTCGTATTTACATTGATGTTGAGCATCGCGCCGATACAGGTTTTCCCCAAGGGGGCCTCATGGCAAACTATCTTATTGAGAATCAAACGCTGTATAAGTATGTAGGTCCGGGATGGAATTGGACGCCTGTGAAATCTGTTTCTGTTACGGGAAGTACGGTTAAAACTTGGGTAATACCTCGAAGTGATTTATTGCCCACGCAAGCTTGTGCAGGTAATTTAGATTATCTCTATCAGGTTGAGTCAGCGGCCGGAATTTCGTCGCTAGTAAAGATGAATCTTCCTTTTCCTTCTACCCCAGATTGTGATGGTGGCGGGGAAAATGATTCACAAAAAATAGCTGTCCCTTCTTATTTTTACCCTTGTACAGGCTCTAGTAATTGTTACTGGGATCAATTAATTAAAGCGGCACCAACAGCAGGTATTGCCTTAATTAATCCTGCAAATGGCCCAGGCTCAAGTAAAAGTACGGCTTATGCGCAGCAAGTAACTAGAAGTAAAAATGCTGGGCAAGCAGTGCTAGGTTACGTTTATACCAGTTATGCTAAACGAAGTCTTGCTGCAGTGAAGGCTGATATCGATAAGTTTTACCAATGGTATGCTGTGGATGGTATTTTCTTCGATGAAGGCTTTTCTAGTAATTGCGGCCAGCTTAGTTATTATCAAAATTTAAATAATTATGTTAAAGCGAAGGGCGGTAAAGGAATTACTATCGTAAATTTTGGCACAGGCACGCCTGAATGTTATATTAATTCAGCTGATATATTGGTTACCTTTGAATCTGACTATAGAGCCTATGTAAACTGGCGTCCTGTTGGTTGGGAAACAAAGTATCCTGCGTCACGCTTTTGGCATTTAGTTTATGGAACAGCTCAGAGTTCGCTTAGTAATGCCATCAGTTTAACGAAGCAAAGACATGCGGGTTGGGTTTATGTCACACCAGATGTGCTTCCTAATCCTTGGGATACTTTGCCTAGTGCAGCCTATTGGACAGATGAAATAAATAGAGTAAGCCAACCATAATTCCTTGCCTTAAGCAATTGGCGACATAAAAAGTAGTTATGTCGCCAATCGCTCTCACTAATCCATCTAATTAAATTGACCAGCTTAAATTTATTGCGGACGGTTAACTAGTTTTTCAGCGACTTGTTTTGCTATCCAACTTTCTTCATCACCAGGAACAATAATAATCGGAATTCCTTGATAAGATAGTTGATAGCAACAGCCTTTTTTAACGGCACTATTTAATACTTTATCTATAATAAAACCGAAATGAATTAGTGGCGTCATTATTTTTTCTCTAATTAAGGCTGAGTTTTCACCAACACCACCTGTGAAAATTAAAGCATCGAGGTTTTCTGTTTGGCTTAAATAAGCGCCAATGATTTTTTGAATGGCATAAACATACATCTCTAATGCTAATATTGCCTCCTTATCTCCTAGATGAAAGCGTTCTACAATAGCGCGCATATCGTTTTCATGGGCTATCCCTTTTAAACCGCTGTTCTTATTTAATAAATCATTAATTTGAGACGCTTCAAGACCCTGTTCTTGCAAAAAAATTGGGATAGCTGGATCAATGTCTCCACACCGTGTTCCCATGATTAAACCTGCAAGGGGTGTCATGCCCATGGATGTATCAAATGATTTACCCTGCTTAATCAAGCAAGCACTGGCGCCATTACCTAGGTGCAATGAGATAAAATTACACGTTAGTAGCGATTTTTTTAAGTAGTTTGCTGCTTCATGGCTAACATAATCATGATTGATACCATGAAAACCATAGCGTTGAATATGAAATTGCTGCGCTATTTGCGTGTCTATAGCATATAAATGGGTATGGTTAGGCATAGTATGATGAAAGCCCGTATCAAAAACGGCGACATGGATAGCCTCTTTGAAATGTGACTGGGCATATTCAATACCAGCCGCGTTAATTGGGTTATGCAGTGGCGCTAATTTAGCAAGGGATTTAATCTCTGTAAGTACTGCAGAGGTAATGATTGTTGGCTGCCATAAATGTTGGCCACCATGAACTACCCGGTGCCCTACACCAACAATAATCTTATTGTTTAAATCTTTCTTTAGCCTTTCTTCTAAGGCGCTAAACGCCTCTTGGTGATTGCTAAAATAGCAATTAAGCTGTTCTTTTTGCTGATAATGATGATGCCATTGGCCAGTTTTTTCAGCAATACCCTCAATAAGACCTGATAATAAAACAGTATTTTTATTATTATTCTGATGAGTAAATACTTTGTATTTAATAGAAGAACTGCCCGCATTAATGGTTAAAATACAGGGTTGTCTTTTGTTTAGTTGCTCAGTTACCATGATGATCTTCTACTTGTAAGGCGGTGACTAAAATAGTGTTAATAATATCTTGCGGTGTACAGCCTCGACTTAAATCATTAACTGGTTTATTTAAGCCTAATAAAACAGGGCCAATTGCTAAAGCGCCTGTTTCGCGCTGTACGGCTTTATAAGTATTATTGCCTGTATTAAGGTCAGGAAAGATTAATACATTGGCTTTGCCTGCTATCGCTGAATGAGGTAGCTTCTTTGCGGCTACTTCAGGGTCTACTGCGGCGTCATATTGCATTGGCCCTTCGACAGGAATACCCTGAAAATCACGTTGTAGAATTTGCACGGCATTGACCACCTTATCAACGCTTTTTCCACTACCTGATGTGCCCGAAGAGTAAGAGAGAAGGGCGGCTTTTGGTTCAATTCCTAAGTGCTTAGCGATTTGTACCGCCTGTAGTGTAATTTCAGCAAGTGTTTGGCTATCTGGCTCGGGATTAATAGCGCAATCGCCATAAATGAGTACGCGAGTTGGCATACACATAATAAAGATTGAAGAGACTTTAGTAACTCCTGGTTTAGTTTTTATAATTTCTAAGGCAGGTCTTACCGTATCTGCTGTGGTATGTTCAGCACCAGATACCATGCCATCTGCTTCACCACAATAAACCATCATCGCTGCGAAATAATTAACGTCAGCCATGCGCTCAGTAGCAATGGGAAGATTAATGTTTTTGTGTTTACGAAGTTGCCAATATTCTTTAGCATATTTAGCTTTTTTATCGGACTTTTCAACATCAATAATTTGAGCTTGGCCTAAATCAAGCTGCATCCTTCTCGCTAGGAGGTGAATTTTTTCTTTATTTCCTAGTAACGTAATTTGAGCCACATGACGTTTTAAAAGGTAATCTGCCGCAATTAAAATGCGCGGATCGGTGCCTTCTGGAAGAACAATATGGCGTTTGGCGAGTCGTGCTTTATTGAGTAATTCATGGAGAAAAATAGCTGGCGTTAACCCTGAAATTTGTTGGGTTTCACTAATTAATTTTAAAAGCGGTTGTGATAGGTAAGTTTCCATCGCTGCAATAGCGGTATTAACTTTAGTTAGATTGTCTTTATTAAGGCTAAATTTAGAGGAAAACAATAAGGTAGCTGTTTCGTAAGTTTTATGAGACGTTAGTAAAACTGGGAAAGGGTGTTCAAGGCCTGAAATAATTTGGCGAATTGTCTTACCAGGTATATCGCCTCCAGTGAGAACGATGCCCGCTATTTTAGGATAAAAGCTTGATTGATCAGCTAATAACGAACCTAATAAAATATCAATACGATCGCCAGGCGTAATAATTAGCATACCCTCTCTTTCAAGTCGGGATTCAAGAAAATTTCCTATGGTTTTAGCAGCAACTGTAAATTGCTTAACCCGGCGTTGTAATTCATCTTTGCCGCAAATAATGCTAGCGTTTAATTTATTAGCGATATCACCCATAGAAGGGTTGGCTAAATCATCAAACTCAGGAATGATAATAAAGGCCAATTGAGGAAATTGATTGGTAAATAGTTCATAAGCTTTAACTTCATCTTTAAGTGCCACACGGTTAACGATAATACCTATAACTTGCGCATGGTTTCTTTTGCTTATATCTAAGGCGGTCGCAATGACTGAAAGGGTATGATTTAATGTTCTATCTTTTGCGGAAACTGTAAGAAGAATTTCACAATTTAATTGTGTGGCAATAGTTAAATTAAATTCATATTCAAAAACATCATTATCGCTTTCAAAATCACTGCCTTCAATATAAGTTATTTCATCATTTTTATTATCTTTAATTTTCTCAAAAATAACTGAAAATAAATCATCAGGCGCATTACGCATCATGGTAATAGCTTGGGTAATTTCCATGACGGGAGAAATCGTTTTATTTACAATGGTTTTAAGAAGAGAATTTTGTTCATTATCTAATTCTTGAAATAGCTTCACGCAGCGTAATGAAAAATGCTTTTGTAAAAGAGCTACAATTCCTAATGAAGTAAATGATTTTCCAGGCCTTTTTTCAATACCGGATAAATATATTTTTTTATGCATGTAGATAGCCTAGTTTTAATAAATTAATGTAGCAGAAATTTAAACGATTTTATAAGTATAGCTTCAGCTAATTTAGCTAAGGATTAAAATATACGCATCCAGGTTGAATGGGTAAGTAGCAATATGCTCTAATAATAACATTTTCATGGCTTACAAAAAACCCCAACCTCTTCTTGAAGATATGTTTTTAATTTGATCATTTAGAGCTTCTAAACTACTTCATTAAACCCCTATTTTGCCTTAACCTCGCTGTTTTCTTTAGGTCTAATTTTGTAAAGAAAATGTATTTTCTTGTAAAAAAGATATTTAGTTTGGATTTTCCTTTAAAGTGAGCATAGACAGTTAAAAAATTGCATGGCATAGTCAAAGAGACTATCGCTACGGAGGAAGCACTGCATGTCGACTAAAGATAGCAATAAATCATTGAGTAGTCTTTTTTCTCAAAGCATTTTTGCACTGTTTTGTATTCAGATTTTTTCGACATTAAGTTTTAGTGTTTTATATTCAACCTTAGTTCTCTATATGACTGGCCCTTTACATTTAACGACGCAATATGCCAATAGTGTGATGGGTGTTTTTGTAGCCTTTAATTTTGCTTTGCATTTATTAGGCGGTTATTGGGGAGGGCGATTTTTATCTTATCGGGCTTTATTTTGTGTCGGCATGCTCGCGCAAATTTTGGGCTGTGTACTGCTTTCGCTTGTGCAAATAGACTATTTTTACTATGGCTTAGCTGTTTTCCTAACTGGGTCAGGCGTAAACATTACCTGTCTAAATTGTATGCTAACCCAGCGTTTTGAACCTGAAGATACCAGGCGAGAAAGTGCTTTTCTTTATAATTATGCTGGTATGAATATTGGTTTTTTTGCCGGTTTTAGTTTAAGTGGCTATTTTCAATTACTACAAAATTATCATCGCTTATTTCTATTAAGTAGTATTGGTAATTTAGTGGCTTTGTTAATTTGTTTATATTTTTGGCATGCTTTGGCAGACAGGTATAGCCTTTTTATTCAGCAGGACAAGGCAAGGCAACGACGTTTATCTTTAAAGGGCTTATTAATGGTTATTTGCTTGCCTTTTGTTTTAAGCCCACTGCTGCATTTTGCTGATCTTGCTAATAAACTCGTTCTTTTAACAGGCATTATTATGCTTGGCGTAGTTTACGTACTAGCTTTTAAGCAAGCTGAGCAGGAGGCGCGACAAAAGATATTCGCCTTTGGCATACTCATGGTAATAGGTATTGTATTTTGGATGCTTTATCAGATAGGCCCTATGGGATTAACGCATTTTATTGATCATAATGTACAAAGGCATTGGCTAATGATTACGATTCCACCGCAATGGTTTCAAAATATAAATACTATTTGCATTGTATTAGGTGGGCCTTTATTAAGTATGTTATTTACTCGTATGCGAAACCGCGGCATTTATATTAATATTCCGATGCAATTTGCTGCTGCTTTGTTTTTAATTGGTTTAGCATTTGCTATTTTACCGCTTGGTATTGTCAATGCGAATGCTAAGGGCTTAATAGGGCCTGAATGGATTGTGCTTAGTTTTATTTTGCAAAGTGCAGGCGAGCTACTAATTTCACCCATAGGCTATGCCATGATTGGTGCACTCGCGCCAGTTTCCCTGCAAGGGGTGATGATGGGTATATGGATGTTATCATCAGGGGTAGGGGCCACGTTGTCTAGCTATAGTTCGAACTGGATGACAATCGGGCAAAACACGGTTAATCCATTATTAACAAATGCCGGCTATAGTCGCGTGTTTTTAATTTTAGGTTGTGTAGCTATTGCCGCAGGCGCTTGTTTATGTATTATATCGCCAGTTATAAAAAGATGGATGAATGATAAGAAGCAAATTGAAGAAAGCAGTGCTACGTTAGTTACGGTGTAATTAAAGTAAATTTAAAATAAACGCTTTAAAATAGTCTTTTACAGCGATGCAATTATACGGATATTGGATTAAAAAAGTCAGTTCGCTAAGAAAATGACGCCTTTAATAGCGAACGGCATTGTTGCATGGATGGATAAATTAAAACGTAGCTTAGGCGCAGGCCCATAGGGCCTAAACCTGGGTTTCACTTTGTTTCACCCAGGCTACAAGGTCATTTTGAGCACTTATTCTATCCACGCAATAATGCCATAGCGAATTGATACTAATTAGGTTGGTTAATTGAGTAGTTTGTTTAACCCAATTAAAATATTAAATGTAATATGGGATAAAGAGTTACCTTATTCTGCTGCAGATGGCAGTTTATACTGTCTCGCGCCGGAGCAGCAGCTGCAGATTGAAAAATCCTACCTTGAGAGCCTAGGTATTCCTACAAGGTGGCAACAGCTAAGTCAAAAAAAAGATGCCTACTACATTATTGCTGATACGCATTTTAAAGCAGGCCTAACTTTTTTATTAAGCTGGAATTATTGGCAACAGCATGCGCCAAGATCTGCCTCCCTTTATTATCTTTGCTGTGATGAGCAGCCTTTACAAAAAGAGGATTTAGCAAAAATTTTAGCTAATTTCCCGCAATTTAAGCAGCAAGCAGGGCATTTATTAGCCCAATACCCTATTTTAATCCCTGGTTTTCACTGCTTAAGATTTGAGGAGGGCCGAGTCAATTTAATTTTAATGCTAGGTGATGTTTTTTCTTGCCTGCAGCAGCTATTGATTTGTGGTGAAAAAAACCTTGAAAGGCAATTGCGAACTTATGCGATAGATGCCTGGTTGCTTAAACAACCTCAATTGACCTCATCAGGAAAAGAGAAGGAATTATTTAATACCATTGCTTTATTATCAAAGCCTCAAACTCATATAGCCTGTTTTAACCCAACATGCCTAGTAGAAACTTATTTAAAAGAGGTAGGTTTTATAAGTGCTAAAACAATAGAATATAAAAATGATAATTACATTTTAAAGGCTAAATTTACGCGAGCAATTAACCATGTAAAAGGTAAGACAACGCCATGGCATATGCCCTTATTAAATCCTACAGAAAATAAAAAAGTTACGGTGATTGGTGGCGGATTAGCTGGGTGTTTTCTTGCTTATTTTCTAGCTAAACGAGGGCAGGAAGTTATCTTACTGGATAATCACCCACACGTGGGCAATGGGGCATCTGGTAATAGACAAGCTATTTTATATCCTCAACTTTCAGCATTTAGCTCGCCTGCTGCTAACTTTATGCTAACGGCTTATTTATATGCTCATCGATTTTATAAGGAATTATTAATAACTGAGCCTATTGGTGATTTATCAGGTATATTACAACTTGCTTATACGGATAAAGAGTATAAAGCAATCACTAAAATAAATAATAGTTTATTGGCGTATTATCCTGAGTTAGGTAAATTACTTACTATTAAAGAAGTATCAAGCTATGCACATTTAGAGCTTGAGTGCGCGGGATTATTTTTGCCCCTGTCCGGTTGGATTGATAGCCAGGCACTGTGTGCAGTATTAATTAATCATCCAAATATACAGCATGTTGCTAATTATCAAGTTGATTCACTGTCTTATGATCAAAAGTTATGGCACTGTGGTGACTACCAATCAGAAATAGTCATACTGGCTAATGGTTACCAAGCAAACCAATTTACTGAGTCTTCTTTTCTACCAATACAACCCACGTTTGGGCAATTAACATTTGTTAAGACTAATGAAGAATTAGCGCAATTGCGAATCCCTCTGTGTGGTTCTGGGCATATTTTACCAAAGCACAATAATAAACACGCCATAGGGGCAACTTATTACCCAAATAAACTTAAAATAGATAGTATTCAAGCTGATCATTTGATAAATCTGACTAAATTAAGCAAGTTATTACCTGATTTAAATGAACCAATGACTGTGTGTGGCAGTTGGCATGGTATACGTGCAGCAACGCCTGATTACTTACCCATTGTTGGACCACTGCCTGATAAGCTTAATTTTAAAAAATGTTTCGCACGTTTAGCAAAAGATCCTAAACGTTGCTTACCCTTGGCTGGAGGTTATTACCCCGGTATCTATCTTTTTACCGGTTTTGGCTCACGAGGTTTAACCAGTATCCCTCTTTGTGCTGATTGGCTAAGTGCTTTAATCGCTAATCAACCTACTTTTTTACCTTATTCTTTTATTCGTGCATTATCGCCTGCGCGCTTTTTGCTTAAAGAAATGATGAAGCAAGGCGCAATAAGCTAAGTGAGTTTATGAAATGTTCTATACTTTTATAATACCCTATAAAAGGAGTTTACGATGCAAGTATGGACGTTACCCGAGTATTTACAGCAATTGCGAGAGGGGCAGCTAAGGCCTATTAAACCATTTGCGATGGGATTAGATGAGCTTGTTGAGATGGGTCGATTTGCTAAGAAAATAACCATCCCCTTAACCGAAGTGCATTTTCCACCTCAACCTGATGTAATAGAAAGTAGTTATCAACTATTAAAGCCTGTATTAGCTGAGCTTGTAAGTAATGAAGAATTTTCTTGGAGCTATCATTACGGCTTTTTTTCAGCCAAAGAAGTAGCGCATGGGTATTTATCTGAGGCAATTAATCAAGCAATTTTTAAAGGCAAAACAATGACGTCTCATGACATTGAATTGCAAAAATTCCTACATTATATCTGTGAAGCGCTCATAAGTGGTATTGAAGTCGATGAAGCCCTTAATTATGTAAATAACGCTCATTTACATAATCAATTTGCACTCATGGTTTCTGCTCTAACCTTAGAATGCCCAAGTAAAAAAGATCTGATCGCTTTTTATAAAAAAGGAAAACACTACAATATGGTTTATCAAGCTCGTTTATTTTCAAATAAAGAATTTGAGCAAGCTTTAGCAGAGCAATTAAAAACGACTTATAATCAAGTCATTAAAGTCATCCTTACTGTTTTGCAAGAAGAGGATAACACGCAATTTATGATGACTGAAGAAGATAATTATATTGAACTATTAAAAATGTTTGTGGCACTTTTTGATAAATTAATGAGTTTAGATTCATCCTTTTTGCTAAAAGAAGTCCTTGATACATTAAAAACCCAGTCTACTTTTTTAGGACAAGGCATTGAATTTGGAAGTGAAAATGACGCAAAATCAGCCATGCAAACGTTAAAAAATTTAATAAATCAATTGATTGAGCCACAAGTTAAACAAGCATTTTCTCTGAATACCAGTTATCATGAGCAGGTGAGTCATAGACCTCTTGCCTAATTTAGGCTATATCTATTTATGCATAAAAGAATGCTTTTATTTTAATTTAAGAAGCTTGCTAATTTAAATTGAGATAGGTAATCTTCCGCCACACTTTACTTAAAGTTTAATGAGGGTACTCCATGGACATTGAGATTTTTCAAATAGATGCTTTTACTGATAAGATATTCCATGGAAATCCAGCTGCAGTTTGTCTTTTAGATGAATGGCTTAATGATGAATTGATGCAAGCGATTGCCTTTGAAAATAATCTTTCCGAGACGGCTTTTATTATTGAAGACGAGAAGGGCCTTTCTATTCGTTGGTTTACGCCAAGAGGTGAGGTAAGTTTGTGTGGTCATGCAACACTAGCTGCGGGGTTTGTTTTATTTGAATTGGGTAATGCCAATGAGATTATTGAATTTTCTAGTCAAAGCGGCTCGATTAGTGTAAGTAAAAAAGATAACCTCTACACATTAGATTTTCCGCGCCTAAGCTATCAAGCATGTAATATACCCGATGTAATTAAGACAATCGTTGATAAGCCCCTAATTGAAGTTTACGAAAGTGAGTTAGATTATTTAGCCATTCTTGCTGATGAAGAGCAGGTTAGCCGTTCGACAGTGAACTTAACGGCATTAACCAGTTTGGCCAAGCGCGGATTAATATTATCTAGCATCAGTAGTGAGGCTGATTTTTACTCACGTTGCTTTTATCCAAAACATAATATTGCTGAGGATCCGGTAACAGGTTCAGCACATTGTGTTTTAGCGCCTTATTGGTCTGCGCGTCTAAATAAAATAAGTTTACATGGTATTCAAGGTTCTTACAGAAAAGGTGAAGTATTTTGTGAAGTAAAAGACCGACGCGTTTCTATTTCCGGCCACTGCCGATGGTATTTAAAAGGAAAGTTATTTATTTAATTTACCTAAAGTGACTAACCATCAATTTCTATTTGCGCAAAAAGGGAAGCGACATGGCCTATGATTCGTGGTTTAGTAAAAATATATTGATTTAGGTAACCCACGCCAACGGTGAATGTCTTAGAAGCTTTCTGATTAATGCCAATAAGAAAACGATTTTGCTCGATGGTATTACTGGTAATCCAAATAGGCCTATTTAAATTTATAAAAAACTCATCATACCAAACCCAATTTAAAGACTTATAAAAGGGCCTATTTATCGTTAAGCGATTACGAAATCGATAATTTAATGCTGAAAAATTATCGCGTCTACGTTCTTCAAGCCTGCTTCTTAATTGCAGGTTATATTGGTTTACTTTGCCTGCTAGAACGCTTTGTTGCCAAGTTCTAAATTCAGTCCTATCAGGCACATTTGCTGTTAAGGAACCGATAATAAGTGATGTTGTACCAACCCAGACAGTCAAAGAAGGTAAAACCCGATAACCTACACCTATATTATTTAAAAACTGATCAAGTGGGTTAGGCGCATCTTGTACACGCAATTGTGGCTCTAAATAAAATCGATAGTTATTACTGTTAATGTTAATAGTCAAGGTATTCCAAATTTTTGCCACTTCTATTTGAGCAAGCCCATTTTTTATAGGTATTATTAAAATTACCACAATTAAAAAAAGTTTATTTAATTTCATTTGCATAAGACTTACTGTCCAAACACCAAGTTTAACCAGATTAATATTGTGGGTAAGTTTATTTTTTTATTCAATAGTAAAATTTTAAGTTTAAAACCCCACTTTGAGGTTTTTATGTTTCACGGAAGCGTGTTTGCTTTGTCTTTAAGACCTTTTCCAAACACGCTATACACATCCATACCCTTCAACTGCTTGAAAAGGCCTTAAAGACAAGCAAATAGGGAATAAATATTTCGAACCAGGTAGTTAAACGCTTTGAGTACGTAGCAGGTTAGAAGAAATTGCACTATGATGAATAAAGCTGAAGGTAACTTCGGCCTTTTATTAATTTTTATAAGGATAAACAATGAACGCATGGAACAGTGTTATTTTTATGAAAACAAATAAGCCTTGGTCTGAAATTAATGCGATGGCAAAGTGGGAAGGTGTAGAGAAAATGTGGTCTACTATGGGCGATTGGGATTGGTGTATTAAGCTTAATGGTGAGGCCTCTACCCCTGAAAAAACAGAAGCCTTTGTATCTCGCATGCGTGAGCAACAATGGGCTACTGAAACAAAGACCAGTTGGTGGAAAGAAATTTCACCCAGTAAATAATTATTGTTTATCTAATTTTTAGTTCGTTCTACTAATCTAATTCCTCGCCTTCAGCGAGGAATTTTAAAACACGACACACGCATAATTTTAAGTTGCTATCAGCTTAAGGTCATGATAAAAAGTCCATTCATAAGCTCAAAAGGAACTAGGTTATGATTAGTTCAAAAGGAAGAATTTTTCGTGAATTAGTTGCAAATCAGCTACCATTACAGGTTGTAGGCGTAATTAATGCCTATTGTGCCATGCTTGCTGAACAAGCTGGTTGCCAAGCAATTTACCTTTCTGGTGCAGGTGTTGCTAATGCCTCTTATGGTATACCTGACTTAGGTATGACCAATTTAACCGATGTGCTAGAAGATGTGCGCCGCATTAATCAGGTCACCTCACTCCCTTTATTAGTTGATGTTGATACGGGTTGGGGGCATGCGTTTAATGTCGCGCGAACCATAAAGCTTATGGAAAGTGCAGGCGTTGCTGCCATTCATATTGAAGATCAAATTCTTGCTAAACGCTGTGGCCATAGACCTAATAAAGAAGTAGTATCTAAACATGAAATGGGAGATCGAATTAAGGCAGCAGTTGATGCAAGACTAGATGATGAATTTGTCATTATGGCGCGGACAGATGCTTATGCTATTGAAGGCTTAGCAGCTACGATTGAAAGAGCCCAGTATTATGTTGAACTTGGCGCAGACATGATTTTTGCTGAAGCAATTACATCTCTTGCCGATTATCAGCGATTTACGCAATCAGTTAAGGTGCCTGTTTTGGCAAATATCACTGAATTTGGTAAAACGCCTCTATTTACTAGGCAAGAGCTTGCTGATGTAGGCATACAATTAATTCTTTATCCATTAAGTGCTTTTCGAGCCATGTCTAAGGCTGCTTCAGATGTTTACAAGACAATTTTAGGTGCGGGTACACAAAAAGAAATGCTACCTGCTATGCAAACAAGAAATGAGTTATATGAGGTATTAGGTTACCATAGTTATGAAAAGCGATTGGATCAATTAATGGAGGAACAAGATGGTTAATAATACAGCAGGATTGGCTGGTGTGATTGCTGGGCAGTCAGCAATTGCTACCGTAGGACAAGAGGGAAGTGGCCTTAATTATCGGGGGTACTCTATTGATGATCTTGCTGAAAAAGCGTCGTTTGAAGAAGTGGCTTACTTATTACATTATGGTCGCCTACCTACTCGCCATGAGCTCAATACTTATATAGAAAAACTCATAGGCTTACGTCACTTGCCAAGTATCTTAAAAAATATTTTAAAATTGATTCCAAAGCAAGCGCATCCCATGGATGTATTACGTACTGCCTGCTCTATGTTAGGCACATTAGAGCCTGAAAATGATTTTTCCCAACAGTATGATATTGCCGATAGGCTATTAGCCTTATTTCCAGGCATCATGTGCTTTTGGTATGCTTACCATTTCCATGGGAAAGAAATTAGTGGGCTGAGTGAGGAAAGAACACTTGGTGGCCACTTTCTTTTCTTGTTAAACGAGAGAGAGCCTACCGAGCTTGAGCGTAAGATGATGAATGTTTCTTTAATCTTATACGCTGAGCATGAATTTAATGCATCAACATTTGCAGCCCGGGTGACGGCTGCGACATTAGCTGATTTTTATTCTGCCATTACGTCAGCAATAGGCACCTTGCGCGGCCCTTTACATGGTGGGGCAAATGAGGCAGCGATGGAATTATTAACCCAGTTTAAATCGCCAGAGGATGCTGAAGAAAAGCTAATGCTTATGTTAGCCAACAAAGCAAAAATCATGGGCTTTGGGCACCGAGTCTATAAAGACTGCGATCCACGTTCTGATATTATTAAAGCCTGGTCAAAAGAATTAGCCGAAAGTAAGAATGATACCTTATTATTTGAAATTTCAGAGCGTGTTGAAGCGGTTATGCGGCGTGAAAAGAAGCTATTTCCTAATTTAGATTTTTATAGCGCTTCTGCTTATCACTATTGCGATATACCAACACCTTTATTTACACCAATTTTTGTTATGTCTCGTATCACAGGTTGGGCAGCGCATGTGTTTGAGCAACGTGCTGATAACCGATTAATTAGGCCTAGCTCCGAATACATTGGCCCTGCACCACGCCCTTTTGTTGCTATTGAGGATAGAGAATAAATGAATGCTTATGTTGAAGATAACATTAAACCTGAGTATGACACCGTTATAGTGGATATTGTTGATTATGTCTTGAATTACAATATTGCTAGTGTAACTGCTTATGAAACAGCGCGCTTTTGCCTTATGGATACCTTAGGTTGTGGCATGTTAGCACTTAATTTTCCAGAATGTACTAAATTGCTAGGCCCAGTTGTGCCTCATGCTAATTTACCTCAAGGTGCTCGAGTTCCAGGCACATCCTATGAACTTGATCCCGTGCAAGCTGCTTTTAATATTGGTACGATGATAAGGTGGCTTGATTTTAATGATACTTGGCTGGCAGCAGAGTGGGGACACCCCTCTGATAATCTAGGCGCTATCCTTGCTGTTGCTGATTATGTCAGTCGTAACACTAAACGTTCTCTTACTATGCATGACGTACTCACAGCAATGATTAAAGCCCATGAGATCCAAGGCTGTTTAGCGTTGGAAAATAGCTTTAATCGAGTAGGCCTTGATCACGTTATCCTCGTGAAAATAGCAAGTACGGCTGTCGCGAGTTGGCTTTTAGGGTGCGATCGTGACACCATGTTAAGTGCCGTATCACAAGCATTTGTTGACGGTCAGAGTTTGCGAACCTATAGGCATGCACCAAATACAGGTTCACGTAAATCATGGGCAGCTGGTGATGCAACGTCTCGCGCTGTCAGGTTGGCATTGATAGCCGCTCAAAAAGAGATGGGCTACCCAAGTGCTTTGACGGCACCTACTTGGGGTTTTTATGATGTGCTTTTCAAGCACAATTCCTTCCAATTCCAAAGGCCTTATAGCAGCTATGTTATGGAAAATGTTTTATTTAAATTATCTTATCCTGCTGAATTCCATGCACAAACAGCCGTTGAATGCGCTGTCAAATTGCATTCTTTAGTCAAAGATAAATTAGATGACATTGCTCGCATAGAAATAATAACGCATGAATCAGCCATTAGAATTATCAGCAAACAAGGAAAACTCCATAATCCTGCCGATAGAGATCACTGCCTTCAATACATGGTTGCTATAGGTTTATTGCATGGGGATCTAAGAGCTGAGCACTACGAAGATGAGGCAGCGACCGATCCACGCATTGATGCGTTACGCGATAAAATGCAGGTAACTGAGAATAAGCAATTTTCACAAGATTATCATGATCCCCAAAAGCGCTCCATTGCCAATAGCCTTAAAGTCATTTTCAAAGATGGTGAAGAATCAGAGCTAGTTACTGTTGAATACCCTATTGGTCATCAGCGCCGAAGACAAGAAGGCATGCCTGTTTTATTAGCTAAATTTGAACGTAATCTACGCAGTCGTTTTAACGAAGCTCAATTTAAACAAATTTCAGAGACAATGAGTGATACCAATGTATTAAGTAGTCTATCTGTCGTTGATTTTATGGCACTTTGGCAAGCTTGATTAGTGCAATGATAGTGAGAAATGGATAATTTCTCACTAGAATGAATGGTTTAAAATTTACGTGGTATGCGTGTAATACTCATTATTTTAGTAGCAATTTCCTCGACAGAAAAACGAGTAGAATTTAAATAAGGAATATTTTCATGTTGGTACATGGCTTCAACCTCAGAAACTTCTAAGCGGCATTGCTCAGCTGACGCATACCTACTGTTTGGCCGACGCTCAGTGCGTATTTGTTGTAAACGCTCTGGATCAATAGTTAGGCCAAATAATTTGTTTTTATAAGGCCGCAGTAATTCTGGCAGCCTAAAGGAACTTAAATCATCCTCAGTAAAAGGGTAATTAGCAGCAAAGATACCAAAGTGGAGTGCCATATATAAGCAGCTTGGTGTTTTACCACAGCGTGAGACGCCTATTAAAATGATGTCTGCTTGTTCATAACCTTTGATCTTTACGCCATCATCATGAGCTAAAGCATAATCAACCGCAATAATACGGTGGGTATAGGATTGAGAAACACCATGTGCTCTACCTACTGTATAGGATGACTTTTCACCTAATTCTTTTTCAAGAGGGCCAAGGAAGGTATTAAATAAATCTAGCACACAAGCATTGGCTTGGTTAATAGTATGAGCTATATCGGAATTAATTAAGGTGATAAATACTAATGGCTTTACGCCTGTTTGCTTAAATAACTGATTAATCTGGTCAACAGCTGATTTAGCTTTTGGTAAAGTATCGATATAAGGAATGGTGTGTTTTTCAAATTCAATATTATTAAATTGAGTAAGTAGACTGTGTCCTAAATTTTCTGCAGTAATACCAGTACCGTCAGAAATTATAAATACATGGCGCTTCATAATGGTTCTCAATTAAGAATAAGATAAATAATAGCAGTACGAAGTTAGAAAATAACGCTTTTTCAACCATTTAAGGCTTAAAAGTTCATTGCTTGGGTATGGTTCTTCTGCTATGTTGAATAATATTTCACATGATAGAAGTTTACTATGAAAGAAGCTGTCTTGAATACTAAAAATCTATTATCTATCGCCAATGAGATACAGGCTATTGCGCAGATAGGACTGGCGTATTGTAAAGACCAGTATGATAGGGAGCGGTATAAGCAATTGATGGCCGTATCTGCTAAATTGTTTAATATAAAGTCAGAAGAGGCGCTAGAATTAAAAGTAAAATTCTTAGCAGAAAGGGGTTACGCCTCTCCTAAAATAGATGTAAGGGCGTTTATTCGCAAAGATGATGAATTATTATTAGTGCAAGAAAGACAAGATGGTAAGTGGGCTTTACCAGGCGGTTGGGCTGATGTAAATTTATCACCTTCAGAATGTATAGTAAAAGAGGTGAAAGAAGAAACAGGACTCATTTGTAGAGCTGTTAAGCTAGTCGCTTTGTGGGATACGGCGCGGCATGATCATCCCCCGCATTGGCCTTATACTTACAAGTGCATTTTTCAGTGTGAAATTCTCGGCGGCAAATTTGAAAGTGATCATGAAATAATGGATATCAGTTTTTTTCCTTTAAATAACTTGCCACCTTTATCATTAAGTAGGATTACAAAAAAGCAAATAAATGAACTAATTAAGTTAGTTGACTCAGAGGTAGGTTATACAGTTTTTGATTGATTTTTTAAATTTAGCTAGGCTATAACTTTATGGAACATGATAGGTATCAGCATAACAAAATGTTATTTATTATTAGCATAGCTAGCTTAATAATTGGCTTAACATTGTTAGCTTTTTCGCTTTATATTTTACCTAATTTAATTTGGGATCTTAATTATGATGTCCCTTCATTTATCTACCTATGGAGTGAAAGTCTTAAACAGAACTATAATTTTACTAATATAGGAGCTCGCCTTGTTGTGTTTTTAATTTTTTTTATACCAGCAATTCTCGCTACCTTTATTGCTTATTTAACGTCAAATACGATTGAAAATGAATTATATGGTTTTACGCCACCTGAAAGAGAGTTTAGAACAAAAGCTGTAAAAGACAGTAGTAAAGAAACCCTATTAGTTACGCTGCAATTATTGATAATTATTGGGCTGGTTATTGCAGGTGTCTATAGTATACATTGGTTACTTTCAGTACCGCCCTAAACCAATAGGAGTTGTTAATGAATTTTTTTACACGTTTTACTATCCGATCCATGAAGAAAAAGCTTAAAGCCCTGAAGCATAATCGTTTGCTTAATCCTGCTTCAGATGAGGCGATTGCTAAAGAAATTGGTCTGTATATAAATTTAGCAAAAATTTATCAATCAGTAAAAAATAGAAAAAAATTTCCCTTTGCAATATTAATGGAAGAAGAGTGCTTACGTGCTGCGGCCTCCCTAGATTCTACCGAGGCGCAGTATAAGCTTGGTAATAAGTTACTAGAAGAGGGAAAATTCCGGGATCAACTTGAGCAAGAAGAGTTATTTGCAAATGTTAGTAATGAGCGTCAAAAAAAACAACTGTATGAAGAAGCACATGCTTATTTACTTGCTGCAGATAATTTAGGGCATATTGAGGCAAAAAGGTTACGCGGTCTTAGTTATATTAATGGCTGGGGAGTTGAATCAGATAAGAAGAAAGGATTTGATTTAATTGTCGAAAGCATTGATAAAGAAAATAGCTGGGATAAAGTACCGCAAATTTTTGCATCTATGGGGCTTAACAAGCCTGAGTTTTTTTCCGCTCTAGCTAAGCATCGAGGTAAAGGTTAATATTTAATCTGTTTAGCGAGACTTTGTGTTATTAAAGGGGCTAAATTTAGCTAGGGCTTTTTAAATTACTGAAATCAGTGCCAACTAAGGATTAAATTTGAGGTCTTTGGTAAACACGCATAAAGCCATCCTGTCGTTCTCAAAGCACATCCTTGTGCTTTGAAGGTTTACCAAAGACCTCAAACTTAATCCTTAGTTATTCCCATCGGTAAATTACTAGCCTTCTATTAGTTTATAATATAGCAGGTGGGTATCTGAATCTTGATAAAAGGGTGAGCTGCACGTTAATTTTTCTTAACTCCAATAACTTAAATAAAGCGTAAGAATTTTTTGTCCCCAAAATAGGGTAACTAATCCAGCAATGCAAAGAAATGGCCCAAAGGGGATAGGCGTATCTTTGGATTGCTTTTTTAATTTTAAATAAATTAAACCAACAATAGCGCCAGTGATTGAAGACAAAAGTAGAATTAAAGGTAAAACAGTCCATCCAAACCAGGCGCCGAAGGCTGCAAATAATTTAAAATCACCATGCCCCATGCCAATTTTGCCAGTAATTAAGTAGAAAATTTTTATGAATAGCCATAATAAAAAGTAGGCGCCAGCGGCACTTAAAACAGCATTAGGTAAGGCAGTAAATAAGGCTTGGGTATTAGCAATTAAACCAAGCCAAAGTAAAAGTAAAGTTAAGCTATCTGGTAGCAATTGATGATCTAGGTCAATGAAAACTAAGCAAAGTGTTATCCAAATAAAGATTAAAGAGAAAATTAAAGCAATCCCAAAACCAAAATGCCAGCTTGCATAAAGGCCTAATAAACAACTTAAGACTTCAATCATTGGATAACGCCATGAAATTGGCACTTGACAGTAACGGCAACGACCTCGCAGCGCAATATAACTAAGGACTGGAATATTATCAATTGCCTTAACGGTGTTATTGCAATTAGGACAAAATGAGCGTGGTAAGAAAAGGTTGATTTTCCGATTTTCTGTAGTAGATAAATTTAGTAAATAGGCGCATTCAGCTAGCTGTTCAGCCATTAACATCAAGGGCAAGCGATAAATAATGACATTTAATAAGCTGCCAATAACTAATGAAAACAAAGCAATCAAAAAGTAAAAGATTGCGCTATTTTGCAGGATTAATTCGCTGTCTAACATGAGTTAAACCACGGAGCCTAGTTTAAAGATAGGTAGATACATAGCAACGACTAAACCGCCAACTAAAATACCTAATATTGACATAATTATGGGCTCTAATAAACTACTTAACGAATCAACCGCATTATCAACTTCTTCTTCATAAAAATCAGCAACTTTAGTGAGCATTTGCTCTAAAGCACCCGATTCTTCACCAATTGCAACCATCTGAACAACCATACTAGGGAATAAACGGGTATTTTCCATTGCTAGTTTTATCCGTTGACCACTTGAAACTTCTTCGCGTATTCTATCCGTTGCTTGCGCATAAATAATATTACCGGTTGCCCCAGCTACGGATTTTAAAGCATCGACTAAAGGTAATCCTGCAGCGAAAGTAATAGAGAGGGTACGGGCAAAGCGTGCAATGGCAGCTTTTTGTAAAATAGGCCCAATAATAGGAAATTTAAGCATTAGACGATCAATGGTATGGGCAAAATTAGCAGAATGATTTTTAGCATGAATAAAAGCATAAACCGCGATGCCTAGAATCCCAAAGATAATATACCAATAGGATTGAAAAAATTCTGACATATCAATAACTCCCCGCGTTAAAGCCGGCAGATCCGCACCAAAACCTTTAAACAGGGACTCAAATTGTGGTACAACAAAAATTAATAAAGCAGCTGTTACTAGAAAGGCTACAATCAGTACCGCAATAGGATAAGTTAAAGCCTTTTTAATTTTCTTTTTGATTTTTTCTATTTTTTCCTTATAAGTAGCAATTTTAGCTAGCATCACATCAAGTGAGCCTGATTTTTCGCCAGCGTCAACTAAATTATAATAAAGTTCATTGAAGAATTTTGGGTGTTTTCTCAAAGCTTCTGATAATGTTAAGCCTGATTCAATATCCTTTTTAATGGTTTCAAGGAGAGCTTTAACCTTTTGGTTTGTTTGGCCTTGAGCAATAATATCGAAAGATTGTACTAAAGGAATACCAGCATTTAGCATGGTAGCTAACTGACGGGTAAATGCCGTAATGTCAGCGGAGGTAATTTTCTTATTTTTCTTATCAAAAAGGGGCTTGCGCTTTTTAATAACTTTATTGGTGATGATCCCTTGTTTACGTAGGGCTGCTTTGGCTATTGCAATGCTGTTTGATTCAATAATACCATTCACTCGTTCTCCCGAGCGATTGACTCCCTCCCATCGATAAGTAACAATCGTATTCTTACTTCTATCCATAGCTTACTCAACCGTTACTCGATTGACCTCCTCAAGTGTTGTAACGCCAGCCTTTATTGTTTCCAGTCCTGACTGATAAATAGTCATAAAGTTTTCAGATTGGGCTTGTTGTAAAATGTCAAAGGAATTTCCGCCCGACATAATAACTTCTCCTATTGCCTTTGACATAGGCAGGACTTCAAATAAGCCAATTCGCCCTTTATAACCATTATTTGAGCAGTGAGGACAACCGGCTGCTTTATATAATTTAATGGTTTGAGCCTCTTCTTCATTAAAGCCTAGCTCAATTAATCCTTTAGGGGTGATATCATCACGTACAGCCTTGCATTGTTCACATAAACGTCTTGCTAAACGCTGGGCAATGATTAGCGTGACAGAGCTTGCAATATTAAAGGAAGGCACACCCATATTAATTAAGCGTGTTAATGTTTCTGTTGCACTATTGGTATGCAAGGTAGAAAGTACTAAATGCCCAGTTTGGGCCGCTTTAATCGCAATTTCTGCTGTTTCTAAGTCTCTTATTTCGCCCACCATGATGATGTCTGGATCTTGACGTAAAAAGGCGCGAAGTGCACCAGAAAACGTTAAACCGGCTTTAGGATTAATATTTACTTGATTAATACCTTGCAGTTTAATTTCTACAGGATCTTCGGCAGTTGAAATATTAACTTCTTTGGTATTAAGAATATTCAATGCTGTATATTGGGTAACTGTTTTCCCACTACCTGTTGGACCTGTTACGAGAATCATTCCTTGCGGTTTTTCAATGGCTTTGAGGAAGTTTTTCTTTTGAATAGGATTAAAGCCTAATGATTCTATGCCTAGTTTAGTTGAGCCAGGATCTAAAATACGCATGACGACTTTCTCACCGCCCACTGTAGGGCAGGTGCTAACCCTAAAATCAATAGCGCGTGTTTTTGATAACCTCATTTTAAATCGACCATCTTGTGGAACCCGGCGCTCAGATATATCTAAGCTTGACATGACCTTAACACGCGAGGTAATGCGGCTCGCTAAATTTACTGGTGGTGATGCAACTTCCATCAATACCCCATCCAGGCGATAACGAATACGATATTCTTTTTCAAATGGTTCAAAATGAATGTCTGATGCACCTTTTTTGATTGCTTCAATGATTAGCTTATTTACAAATTTAACAATTGGCGCATCGTCTTGCTTAAGCGCATCAACTTCTTGCTCTTCATCGCCAGCATTAATTTCTATACCTTCATAGCTATCATCGGTATTTTCATAACTAGCAAGCCCTGCACTTTCTTTATCATGAAGGAATTTATCAATCAGTTTGCCTAACTTATCTGTTTCTACCACGATAGCATTGGTATGCAAACCGGTATGGAACTGTATTTCTTTTAAGGCTGCTTGTTTACTTGGGTCGTCTATTGCTAAAAATAAGTGATTGCCGTGCGTATAAAGTGGAATGATGCAATGCCGAGATATCAGTTTTTCATTGACCAGTGAAATAGGTATAGTATCAAGATCAATACTATCTAAATCAATTAAAGGAACTCCAAAATTATGAGCAATAGTAAATGCAATTCTTTCTGAATTAAGAATATGATTAGAAACAAGATATTGTAATAAACTTTGCCCATTACTTTGGGCAATATGTTGATATTCTAGTGCTTTTACTTTATCTAAAAGTTGTTCATGCACTATCAGCTGGGCAATACCTTGCAAGCGTTGGTCTTCGGCTGTTGCTCTCATGGCTTAGTTGGTTTTCCTATAATCCTATGAGTACTATAGACAAAATTGAGGTTAAGTGCATTAAAAACGTAAAAAAGTTTTAAAAAAAACTGCAAAATAGTTACAATTTCTTATTATCTTTAAATCTATTTTTAATTATAATCTTTTTAGATATATTTGGATTTTATTAAATTTTAGAAAAAAGTGGTCCTTGCTGTCCTAGAACCACTGTGGTAAAAAGATAAATTTCATCACTTTCTAGGGCTATCATTTTGTCTTTAGAGGAACAGCAATATAAATTTCAGGCTTTAAATGAGTGGTTTTCCACGGAGCAGGGGATTAAAATTGCTCAGGCTTTTTTTTCTGAATTAGCTCCACTTAAAGACCTTTTACATGGCGATACGCTGCTACAGCTTGGTAGTTGTGGTGACAATCTTTTTTTTTCTGAATTGCGCTTTCAACATAAATGGTTAGCAACGCCTTATATTAGTTCTTCTTCTACCGTTATCACCTTACTTAATCAGCTTCCTCTGGATAGAGATAGTGTTGATTGCATTATAGTGCCTTTTACTTTAGAAGCCTTAGCTATAAAAAGCCCAATTGATGAAATTGATAGGGTACTTAAGCCTTCAGGTTATGCAATTTTTTTGGGAGTAAATCCAGTTAGCTTATGGGGATGGTGGCTGCGTAAAGCTGGCAAAAATTTTTTTGGCACCTTATCAGGTAAGCCCAAATCAGTCTTATCTATTAAGCGAGCGATGCTGCATCGAGGTTATGTGCAGTGTCATTTATCAAGTTTTTATTATATTCCACCTTGTAAAGCAGAAAAATGGCTCGCAAGGCTTGAGTTTTTTAATGAAATAGGCAAAATGATTTCACCAATTCCTGCGGGTTTTTACTGCCTTGTCGTACAAAAACAGCAGGAAAATCTAATTGGTCCTATTGTGCTAGAAGAGGAAGAAACGCTTGCTGCTGCAAGTCCTGTTTCACTGCAACCAACGTGTAAGCATTGAGGATTAGCTTTATTCAGTAGTATGAAAAAAAAGTTTTCTCTGTATAATGTAGCCATTTAATTTTCGGTTAAATTGCATGTCCAAAAAATCTTTATACCGTTTAATTTTTGCCAATCAAGATGTGGTTTATGAAATTTATGCGCGAAAGATTTGTGAAAGCGAAATGTTTGGTTTTCTTGAAGTAGAAGAATTTGTATTTGGTGAGAATACAGCCTTAGTGGTAGATCCTTCAGAGGAGCGCTTAAAGCTTGAGTTTAGCAATGTAAAGCGAACCTTTATTCCTATGCATTTTGTGTATAGGATAGACGAAGTAAGTAAACAAGGTGTAGGAAAAGTTAAAGAAAAAATAAAAGGCGATGAAAGCAAAATAAGTTTGTTTCCTGTGCCTGATAAGCGTTAACTAATTATTTATTAAGCAGGTCAATCCATGTCAATTCCAAGTAAGATTAAAGAAGTATATGAAAAGTCTACTTGTTTATATACAACGAAAGAGGTAGAAGCGGCTCTCGATAGAATGGCAATTAACATACATCAAGAGCTTCATGATAAAAATCCTATTATTCTATGTGTCATGATAGGCGGTTTAGTCCCTATGGGTAATCTTTTACCCAGGCTAGATTTTCCATTAGAGGTCGATTATGTACACGCAACTCGCTATAAAGGTGATATCAAGGCAAGCGAGCTGATTTGGAAAGTTAAACCTAGCCTTAGCCTTGCTAATCGAACTGTTTTAGTTGTTGATGATATACTTGATGGCGGGCTTACCTTAGCTGCGATTATCAAAGATGTACAAGATATGGGCGCAACTAATGTGTACAGTGCGGTATTGGTTGATAAACACCATAAGCGTGTTCCCAATGGCTTAAAAAATGCAGATTTTGTCGGCTTGCACGTAGATGATCATTATATTTTTGGTTATGGCATGGATTATAATGAATACTTACGGAATGCCCCTGGTATTTTTGTAGTATCGCCAGAGCATGAATAATTAGAGTCAAAACGTCAGTTAAATTAATTAATGTAGCCTGGGTGAAACAAAGTGAAACCCAGGTTCAATACTCTAAACTTGCACCTGTCTTTTGATGAGATGTGATTAAGAGATAGCTGTTTGCAAAATTGATACTCAACGAAGCTCTTACCCTTGGCTTAATTGAGCTTGCTCCCGTTTGCTACATTCTCTGGTTTATAAGCAGGATTAGAGCGTCATTTAAAGTAGTTTTCTCGCGCTGGGAAATTCAATCAAGGCTGTATTTATCTGTTTATATAATTCCGGAAGCCAGCGCGGTTGGGCAAAGTTAGTGGTGGCTGGCTTGGCCTTGCGTAGATCGTTAGGTGCAATGATTAGTTTTACTTGATTTAGCCCAACTCGTCTTGTTAATAAGAATAATTGATCAATGGCCCAGTCCCCAACAGCTAAGCAGCCTACTGAAAATGCTTTTCCATGTAAAAAAATATTATTTCCTAAATTACGCCGGCCATCTTTGCTGGCTTGCAAGCGATCAAAATGATTAGGATAATCAATCATCATTGATAAATGCATGCTACTAAAGGGATTAAAATTGACTAAACGATAAATCCCTTCTGGAATTTGTCCATCTCTTTCTTTTAATTTAGGGCCTAATCGGCCACTAAAGGCAGTTAGCGGATAGCTATGAATAAAATGCCAGGCTTGCTTATCATTTCTTGCCCAAAGCTCAATTTCTCTCTCTTTTTTGAAAGCAAGTAAGGCAATTTCTTTAGGAGGATAATTTACATGCGCTTTATTAAAAAAGCGAATCATTTCTGGCTCAGTACGTAATCCATACCGGATAATGGCATGATCAACCGCTTTATCCCAATTTACTTTAGGCGCCATAGCTAGAACGAAATGACTCAAACTTGCTAGTAGGCAAACGAGTAAGGCACGCGTAAAATTAAGCGACGATGAAAATTTCAGCATGGTATCAAAAAAATACTAAATAATAGAACAAATATCTAGCAAAGGCTCTGCGGTAACTACGATGCCTAACCTTTATAGAATTTACCCAAAACAATAAACTTCATTAAGGTGTCAAATTTAATATGAGTTTTAGTATATACCCAATCATCCTGAAAGTACTGATTTTTTTTGCAACTTGATCTTTAAGTTAAACAGTACAAAAAGCGATAGCAAAAATCCCATATTTTCAAGTTCAATGACTATATAATACGTTGAAATATTAAAGAAAGAAATAACCAGCATCAGCAAACCAGAGTACTAGCTGGAAGCTGTCTAGTGCCTATACTAGGCTAGTACCTTTGGTTTATGTTTTATTTGCGTATGCTGAAATTTATTTTTTAAATTAGTAGGTAACTGCTTTAATAAAAAGTCAGGGGCCTTGGTTAAAGTGCCTACTGAGGGGACTAGACCGTAATGATTAGGGCACATAAATTTTAATGTACCATCGTTATTCACTTTGTAAAACACATAACGATAAGCACAATAATCTAGCGGCTTAAATGCAGCTACTTGTAAAACCGGCGTGCCAGGCATCCTGTTTTCTATAAACCAAGCATTAACCCAAAGATTAATAAGAAGTAGCACCACCCCAATGGATGAAACGGCTGCAAGAAAGCTATTTAGGTAACGGATAGGTGTTATTTCACTGCTAAAACTAAGAACTAAATAGCTAATGCAAGCTAATAACACTAAAAGATTAATAGAGTAAATTAGTGCTTGGAAGTAATTAAAGTAATAACCGAGTATCTCGCCGCCTGCTAATTGATAGTTAATAATAAGAGCAAAGATATTTATCCAAAGAGCTAGGATAATATAGTTTTTATATTTATTCTTAATGCCTATGATAAGTAATGCCAAACTGACTAATGGCAGAATCATATGGATTAAATCTCTGACATAATTCATTGTAATTTCCTTGTTGGCCATTGACTCGTAAATAACAGTATCTTCGCTAAATCATATTTATTTACTTAATGCGATATGAAAAATAATAATTATTTTTTATATCAATTTACTTTTATTCCAAGTTCACTTTTAAATATTAAGTACTAGATTAATGATTAAAAAAAGAAAATTCTAGTGCTTTTTTTCATTAAACGAAGGATTTTCTTTAATTAATAAAATTACCGGTTCTACGTAATAAGGCGCACGACGTAATTTACGTGGGAATCTTACTTGAATAATATTACGTCTTTGCAAGAAGTGGGGCACAGAAGAACTAACATAGTTTATGGCAATGTCTTTATGATTTGCTTTAACTTTTGCTAAAGAAAATAAATTAGCTGATCCAAGCCAGATAGGTTGCTGAAAGTGGGTTAAATGGTAATTTGAGCGCCACATACGTAAAATCACACCAGGCTCATTGGGATTAGGTTGATAAGTCATGACAAGTGCCGGTTTTCTATTTAAGTAGAGTTGAGCCATTAATGGTGAATCTAATGAGGAGTGACCGCCGCTTATACGCTTAACTAATGATTTAACAAAGGACTCATTCTCTTTATGCCAACCTGAGTTTAATAAAGCTGCTTCCAGGTGGCTTAAATTGCCTGCGTATTGAATATTAAATAGACTAATGTTTTTACCAAAGCGATTAGTACGAAAAATTGGTAACAAGGGCTTTTGTTGATTCCACCAAAGATCATCTGTAAAAACATATTGCGCTAAAAAGGCCTGGTGAGAGCGTACTGCTGTCTCATAATTAATAAATAAAGAAAAAGTAGTGCTGGCCATAAGAATTAAAAATAACAAAGGCGATAAAAAAGGTTGGTATTCGAGAGGGTTGCCATGACGCCTATACAAAAGCCAATGCAATAAGCTGATGCTCAAACCTGCAAGATAAGCACCTAAAATATCCGTAACCCAATTATCACCTAAATAAATATAAGCAATACCCGCAATAAGTAAGACAATAGGCAATAACACCGCTAAAAATTGGTTGAAGCGACATTTCCCATACTTATTTAAAAAGAAAATAATTGCTAAAAATTGCGCTGTTGCAAAGGTTAAATGTATTGCCGGATAAGAGTTTCCTGCTTTAATTTCTAAGAGATCAACAGGTCTTGGGCTATCAATGAAAAAGTGAGTTAGTGCTAAGACAACGACGCAAGAGAAATTAAGGCTTAACCAATAGGTAAGGGTACGCCTATCTTGCAAATAAATAGCTATCAGTAGAATAAAGGCAAACAGGCAGATTAAGCTCAGATTGCTAACAAACTGGCTAAAACTAATAAAACAAACATCAAAGGGATGTGTTTTTAAGCTTTGCAGAAAAAAATGAATAGGTTCATTAATTGTTTTATGGCCTATTCCTTGAATGACAAAAAAGCTCAATAGACAAAAAAGAAAAAAACTTAAAATAAAAACAAGGCATAAAGAAGCAGTTTGATAATGCTTGCTTTCGCCAGGCGGTGTTAAGAATTGTATTAATTTGGCAAGGCGCGGGTGCTTTCCTGACCAAGTCCAAAAATCCTGCAATTGTATGCGCAAAAAATAATTAAGCTGAATGACTAGCCATTTGACCGTAACAG
The DNA here is from genome assembly GCF_900452395.1 of Legionella beliardensis. Classification (NCBI taxonomy): domain Bacteria; kingdom Pseudomonadati; phylum Pseudomonadota; class Gammaproteobacteria; order Legionellales; family Legionellaceae; genus Legionella; species Legionella beliardensis. The sequence continues at coordinate 1,836,978 of NZ_UGNV01000001.1, read as the reverse complement.
TAATAAGCCATAATCCAGCAAGAAAAATTAAAACAACAATAAACAAACGCGTAGCAATCTCGGGTGATAACTCGCTACTGGCGGCGCCAATAAAGATTCCTGGCATAACATATAATAGTGCCCAGCCAATCGCTGAAAGAACATTGGCAGTAAGGAATTGCCATTGACTCATACGCATCATGCCAGCAATGAGCGGAATAAGGGAGCGCAGCGGGCCAATAAAGCGGCCAAGTAAAACACTTTTACCACCATGACGCTGGAAATAATTTTGTCCATAGGCAAGCCACGTTGGATTTTTGCTAAAAGGCCAAATATCCCGTAACCTATCTCTGAATGTATAGCCTAATAAATAGCTAAAACTATCGCCGCCTACGGCGCCCAAAATAGCAGCTAAAAGCGTAAGATCAATACGCATAATGCCTGAGCCTGCTAATATGCCAATTGCAGTCATGGTCACTGAGCCAGGAATAATGCTGCCAACTATTGCTAGAGATTCAGTAAACGATACTAAAAAAGTAAAAAGCAATGCCCAATGGGGATGGGCCTCAAGCCAAATTGTAATAGGTTGTACATATTCCGAAAATAATTGCATAGCCTGTTAATTTTTAAAGTGTCTAGAGAACAGTTCTGCTAATTTAGTATTAACCTCTGCAAAATCCACATTGGGCACATAATCGCGCATCTGAGTCATTTGCAATTTAGCAAAACCACAAGGATTTATGCCAGCAAAAGGGGTTAAATCCATATCTACATTTAAAGCAATGCCATGATAGGTGCAGCCATTTTTAACGCGCAGCCCAATAGATGCTATCTTTTTATCTAGGACATATACCCCAGGGGCTTTTTCCCGAGTAAGCGCGGTAATGTTATACGTAGCCAATAAGGAAATAAGGAGCTGTTCTAGCTGAAGTACTAGGGTTCTAATACCAAGATTGCGGCGGTTTAAATCGATTAATATATAAGCAACTAACTGTCCGGGTCCATGATAGGTAACTTGACCTCCTCTATCTGTTTGGATAATAGGAATATGGCCAGGATTAATGATATGTTCTGCTTTTCCGGCTTGGCCTTGAGTATAAACAGCAGGATGTTCAAGTAGCCAGCATTCATCTTGAGTTTGACGAGTTCGATCTAGCGTAAATTGCCTCATCTGCTCCCAAGTAGAAAGATAATCTTGCTGACCTAATTGACGAATTATCATCACAACACCATCTTCATGCCAGGGTATTGAGTAAGTTCTTGATAAAGAGCATCTAATTCTTGCTGGCAGGTTGGATAGACTGTTGCTGTAATAGCAGCATAATTCCCATGTTCACTTTGCTTATAACTGATATTACTAGCATCAGTTTTAGGAAAATGCTTAAGAATAATCGCTGTAATATCTTGATTAAATGTAACAGAATAAGTGCCAATAATTTTAATTGGAAAATCACAAGGAAATTCAATAAGTGGTTTATCAGTCATTAAAGCCTTTTGATTAGTAGTTGATACGCATGATTTAATTGCTCCCAATAAGAGCTGCCATCGTTTCTGCCAACAGGAATCCCATCGATACTTGCAATAGGAAAAATTTCTTTTGTTGTGCTGGTAATCCAAACCTCTTTCGCATTAAAAAGGGATTGAACAGAAATAGGTTCCTCTATAAAGGGTAGCTTAAGCTGCCTAATTAATTCAATAGTAATATGCCTTGTAATTCCTGGTAGGCAAAGATTACTGAGTGGCGGTGTTTTAATCACACCTTGTTTGTCTACAATAAAGAAATTAGTCGCGCTGCCTTCTGTAAGAAAACCATGGCGCGTTAGTAGCGCCACGTCTGCGCCAGCAGATAAGGCTTCTTCATGAAGCAATATATTTCCTAACAAGGACGTCGTTTTAATATCACATCTTAGCCAGCGTAAATCCTCAACAAGCTTAGCATGCAAACCTTGATGCTTATTTTCAATAGTAGGGAAGGGGTTATGCAAGGTAAATGCAAAACAGGTCGGTTTAATATCGTAAGGTATGTCGTGCTTGCGAATACCAGGATTGCCCCGGGTAATCTGAACATACAGTTGCAAATTGCCGCCACCATTTAATTGAATTAATTGATCAAGTGTTGCTACCCAATCATAGGATGGTTTATTAATTTTTAATTTTTTAAGGTTTGACTCCAAGCGGTCAAGATGTAAGTCAAGAAAAAAGGGTTTACTCTTATAAACAGGAATGACTTCATAGATAGAGTCTCCAAACAGAATGCCGCGATCAAAAATAGAAATTTTTGCGTCATTTGCAGGGCAATAGTCGCCATTTAAAAAGACAACAGTACTCATTAAAACCTCAGCCAACCCAGCGTTTAAACATTAAATAGATAGAGTCTTTGCAGCGTGCAAAAAAACCGCCAGCAGGTACTTCTTCTAAGGAATATAAGGGGTAAGTTTCAATGACTTTATCATCAAAGCGTACAATAATACTGCCTACAGAATCGCCTTTTTTTATAGGAGCTTGAATAATTTGTGGAATCTGAGTTTTAATACTTAAACGTTGATACTGCCCATTTGGGATAGTAATCGATTGATCTTGTAATAATCCCACATTAAATTTATCTTTTTTGCCTTTGTAAATTGGTAATTCTGTAACCGTTTGATTGGCCTTATATAATTCATGGGTTTCATAAAAACGAAAACCATAATTTAATAAACGCTCGCTATCATCGGCGCGAATTGAATCGCTAGGTGAGCCCATCACAACAGCTAACAGACGCATATTGTCGCGTTTAGCTGAAGATACTAAACAGAAGCCAGCTTCACTGGTATGCCCTGTTTTAACACCATCAACTTGGCTGTTTCGCCATAATAAACGGTTACGATTTGGTTGGCGAATGCCATTAAAAGTAAACCATTTTTGTTTATACCAATGATAGTATTGTGGGAAATCATTAATAAGCGCTCTGCCTAGGATTGCTAAATCTTTAGCTGTGGTGTACAGCTTTTCATCAGGTAAGCCTGTGCTATCGGTAAAGTGGCTATCTTTCATGCCGAGTTGTTGTGCTTGTTGGTTCATGATTTCGGCAAAGCCGGCCTCACTGCCACCTAGATGCTCTGCCATAGCCACACACGCATCATTTCCGGAATCAACAATAATTCCTTTAAGTAACTCTTCAATTGCAACTTCTTGCCCTTCTTTGACAAACATTCGTGAGCCGCCTGTTTTCCAAGCATCGCGACTTATGCGCACGGCATCATTAAGATGGATTTGCTCACTGCGCAGGGCATTAGAAATAACATAAAGCGTCATCATTTTAGTTAAGCTTGCCGGAGGCAATTTTTGCTCACTATTTTTTTCAGCAATAATTTTACCACTGTTAACATCAATAAGAATAAAGGATTGCGCGTTTATAGCTGGAGGTGATGGAATAATTAACGGTTTATTAGTTACAGCAGCAGGCGGGGTTGGTACATTAGATAAAGAGGATGTAGCATAAAAATTAGTTGAATTGAAAAGCAATGATGTGGCAATTGCTAATTTAATTGAAGTATGTAAGATCCTCATTTTTATACTCGTTATTCCAAAATGCTGCCATAGTATCACAGCCTTAACTTACCATCCAATGATCCATTAGAAGTATTTTATTGAGCTGAGGCATTGTATATATTAATGAAAAAAATTAAAGGGTATCACTTATGAATTGGTTAATTTTGATTTTAGCGGTAGCCGTAAGTGGTTGCTATCATGAGCCTGGGGCGATGAAAGCACCCGCAGCGAAGCAACAAGCTAAATTCAAAAAAAATACCCTGCCAAAAAAGGCCGTATTTTCAAAATTTTCAACGAGTAAAGATGGCGCTCCTCCAGGACCGCCACCTACTCGATTTCCACATGTTAAACCTGCTTATGAACCTTTAAGTCGCTATGGAAATCCTGAATCTTATAAAATAGAAGGCCGAACCTATTCCATACTTAGGACTGCGAGTGGTTATAAAACACGAGGTATAGCATCTTGGTATGGCACTAAATTTCATAGTCAACGTACCTCAAGTGGCGAAGATTATAATATGTATGCGATGACTGCTGCGCATAAAACCCTGCCTCTGCCAACTTATGTGAAAGTGAAAAATTTAAGTAATGGACGCGAGGCTATTGTAAAAGTGAATGACCGAGGCCCTTTCCGACATGACAGAGTCATTGATTTATCTTATGCGGCTGCTACAAAGCTAGGTTTATTACCACATGGTACCGCCCCTGTAGAAATAGAAGCACTAACTATTCCCGGTAAATCAGCATTAGCTCGCTATTATGTGCAAGCAGGTGCATTTGTATCGAAAGATTTAGCCAACTCACTGCAAAAAAAGTTAACTAAATTTACGCCATCGCCTGTTGTTATTGAAAATCATCAAGAGCATTTTATTGTAAAAGTAGGCCCTTTTGCGAATAAGCAAATGACCGAATCGTTTAAAATGCAGCTTGCAGCTCACGGCATATTAGGTTCTTTTACCATGCTACAATAGACTGCCTATTCTGGTAGGTTAGGCCGAGTGACCCAACCTACCATTATCAGTCCTTAAATTATTTTGGTGCATCGATAACAACACGGGTGCCGAGCATGCCGCCGCCAGGCAAGTCAATAAACTCTTCATTGAGCCACCGTGCATCTTCAGTAAACATCCGGATGCAGCCATGACTTGCGCGGTAGCCGGGAACTTCATTGCTGCCATGGAGGGCATAGCCCCGAAAAAAATGCATACAAAAGGGCATGACAGCGCCCCCATTGTCGCCATCGGCACGTCTTGGGAATGCTGTTGAGATACAATCAATGTCTTGTTTTCTGACAATACGAAATGAACCTGTCGGTGTTACACAGCCACCATAGACGCCCGCACACTTATCAGAGCCAGATGAAATAGGCCCCCACCAAACTAATTCTCCCGATTCATCGTAAGCAGCCCAAGCTAATTGTTTTTGGCTAACATAAATTGTCTTTTCATTATTTCCTTCAATATAGCGTGGGAAGGGAGCAACATCATAAATACTTAGCCTGTCTAGATTTTTGGGTACCGCAATAACCATCCCTGGGCGTAGGCGGACATTCATTCTATTAATGCGTTTTACAATATCAAGCGCCTCGGGATTTGGGAATAATTTTTCCCAACTTTCGCCAGAATTCACTTTTACACAGAAATAGTCGGTTTGATTACAAAGGCTTTCTCCATAGCGAGTCTGTGACCACCCAGCGCCGATGTAGGCCATCATCGTTATAATTATAATTGCTAATTGTTTCATAATTACCCCGATACCGATGGTTGTTGATCGTATTAGCGGCTTTTTTAAAAAAAACTTAACTAAATTAAATTCAATATCAAATTAATAAAGACTCCGAAGTGAGGTTAATAAAATAGTGTTGACGACGCTATACAGACCTAACTTTCTAATATGTGCAGTATTTATACGGATTTTAGCTTAGTAATGAAGAAGTCTAATGTGTGCTAACCTTAAAGTTATTTTCGCGTTATACTATCGCTATTCAATTAGTATAGGTTTATGTATGAGTTGGCTGAAAAAATTATTACCTTCCATTATTAAAACAGACTCTACCCAAAAAAAAGGGGTACCAGAAGGATTATGGATAAAATGTCAAGGTTGTAATTCGGTATTATATAGCACAGAGCTTATAAAGAATTTATCTGTTTGCCCAAGTTGCAATCACCACCATCGCCTTACAGCACGTGAGCGTTTAAATCAATTCTTAGATGAAGATAACCGAGAAGAAATTGCAGCAAATCTTGAGCCAGTTGATCGCTTAAAATTTAAGGATTCAAAAAAATATAAGGATAGAATTAGCCAAGCGCAAAAAGCGACTGGCGAGAAAGAAGCAATTATTGTGATGAAAGGAACACTACAATCACATCCGGTAGTTGTCAGTGCTTTTGAATTTAACTTTATGGGCGGCTCTATGGGAGCCACAGTAGGCGAGAAATTTGTGCGCGCTGTGAATACAGCTACTGCTGAAAATCGGCCCTATATTTGCTTTACCGCCAGCGGGGGCGCACGTATGCAGGAAGGTTTATTCTCCCTTATGCAAATGGCTAAAACCTCAGCTGCTTTAGCTCATTTTTCTAAGACAAAACTTCCATTTGTTGTCGTACTCACCGACCCAACGATGGGTGGTGTATCAGCAAGTTTTGCGAGCTTAGGCGATATCATTATTGCTGAACCGAATGCCTTAATTGGTTTCGCAGGCCCACGCGTTATTGAACAAACAGTGCGGCAAACTTTACCTGAAGGCTTTCAGCGTAGCGAGTTTTTGCTTGAACATGGCCATGTCGATATGATTTTAGAACGTAAAGCGTTACGTTCCACTATTGCCGAGCTAATTTCTAAACTTACCCACAAATGATATGAATTTAGTCAAATCAAAAAGCTTATTAGACTGGCTTACCGAATTAGAAAATCGCCATCAGCAAGAAATTCAGCTAGGCCTAGATCGTGTCAAGCAAGTGGGTAGTCTCTTAAAGCTTCTTGATTTAAATGCGCTTATTATTACGGTGGCAGGAACAAATGGCAAGGGAACAACTGTTTCGGCGCTTGAATCAATTTATAGCCAAGCAGGCTATAAGGTTGCTAGTTATACCTCCCCACATTTAATTAAATTTAATGAGCGCATTCGTATTAATCAGCAACCCATTGCGGATGAGGAATTAACTGCAGCATTCACCGCAATTGATGGAGCTAGAGGAGACATTCCTTTAACTTATTTTGAAATGACGACATTAGCCGCTTTATGGTGTTTTAAACAGCATGATCTTGACGTAATTGTTCTTGAAGTCGGGCTAGGGGGGCGTCTTGATGCCGTAAACTGTATTGATACAGATTTAGCTATCATCACAACCATTGATTATGATCATGAAGCATACTTAGGTAATACCCTTGAAGCAATTGGTTATGAGAAGGCGGGAATCATTCGTCATAAAAAACCTATTATTTATGCGGATAAAAATCCGCCGCAAAGTATCATACAGCATGCCTTAAGTTGCGCTGCTCCTATGTATAGATATGGCCATGAATATAGCTATCAGGTACATGAAAAAATAACATTTACATTTAATGGCAATAGGATTGTTTTGCCAAATATACCATTGCACGCTAATTCTATTGCAGCAGCATTGATGGCTACCTTTTGCTTACAAGAGCAATTGCCAGTTAATTTACAACATCGTATTGAAGGTATAGCAGAAATAAACCTAGCTGGCCGCTTGCAACTTATTACTCATCCGCATAAAACTATTTTAGATGTTGCCCATAATCCGCAGGCAACAGAGTATTTAGCCAAGTATTTAATGACTAATTATGCTAATGTTAGAATTCATGCTGTTTTTTCAGCGTTTGCTGATAAAGATATTGTAACTATGATCAAGCCATTTAAATCTTGTATACAACATTGGTACCCAGCATTATTATCTGGAAAACGAGCAGCATCCGCGAGCCAACTGCTTTCTTCTTTAGAAGCTAACGAAATATATATAAATAAATGTTACAATACGCCATTTTTAGCGTACCAAGCTGCTTGTAAACAAGTAAACAAGCATGATTTAATTGTAGTTTTTGGGTCTTTCATAATAGTGGGCACCGTTTTATCTACTCTATACCAGTGAAGGCAAATATCCCAATAGTAGTTTTTAGCACTTTAAAGGAGTGGCTATGAAATTAGTAATTGATGAGCGATTAAAGCATAGATTAATCGGCATTGCTGTTATTGTATCCATTGGTACTATCTTTGCTCCCGCTTTAATAAAAAAATCAAGCCATCGCTTTGATGAGGATATGTCTATAACACTACCTCTTAAACCGCCTGCCCCTAAGCTAGCTATGCCAGAGAAAGAGCGTGTTTTTCAAAGCATGAAAGTAGCTCATGTAGAAATACCCGATGTGCCAGCCGAAACCAAGCCCTTAGCAAAAGCTGTGCCTAAGGCTGAGTCAATTAGTACCCTTAATGACTTAAAAACAACAATAGTTACTGCAACCAAAGAGGGCATTAAACCCAGTAGTCAATTGCTTGTTGCAGAAAAACCTAAAAGCTCAAAGCCTATTACCGTCATTACAAAGCCAACCCAACCCAACACAGTCATTCTTGCTTCTAACAAGCAAAAACCGCTTCCTAAGCAGCCAGATGCTATGCAACCTAAAAATAAACTTAAGGAAGTTATTTTAAAAACAGCACCATCCCCTAAGACTTCTACTATACAAGGTCAGAAAGGGGCGCATTATGCTGTACAATTAGGACTATTTTCGCAACAAAATAATGCTATTGCATTAGTTAATAAATTAAAAAGTAAAGGTTATGCTGCTGCCTATACAAAAGTAAAGGGCAAAAAAGGTATCGTTTATCGCGTGATCGTAGGTCAGCTAAATCAAAAACAACAAGCTGTTTTATTACAGCAGCGTTTAGCAAAAGCAATACAAATGGAAGGTTTTATTGTTACAACAAGGATTAGTTAATTATGCAATGGAATTATATCGATTTAGCTATCATAGGTATCATCTCTCTTTCCGTAATAACAGGACTTTTTCGTGGCTTTGTTAAAGAATTAGTCGCTTTATGCGTATGGATTGTAGCGATTTGGGTGGCTTTCCATTACTCTTATGTTGTTGATCCTTGGCTACAAAGCTATATTCAAAATCAAACAGCAAGAACTATTATCACCTTTGTTGCTGTACTACTGGCCATCATTATTTTAGGCGCTATTGTTAATCTCTTACTAAGTTTATTTTTAAAGCGGTCAGGATTAAGTGGTACGGATAGGTTATTGGGTATGGCCTTTGGTTTTGTTAGAGGTGTTTTTATAGTTTCTTTGATTATGGTTGTTATTAAAATGACATCCTTACCTTATCAACAGTACATTGCCCAATCTCAGCTTTATGCTCAATTTGACCCTATGGTAAATTGGCTTTCTGGGTTAATGCCTGGTTTAATTAATCAAGTCAAATCAATTGATTCCACTAGAAGTATTGTAAATTATATTAACCATGTTCAGGTGAGCTAGGTAACGTCTGTATAGTTTGTGCAGACTGTCTGCACCTTATGACTTGCTTGCTATTCCCTCTCCCCAACCCTCTCCCGCGAACATCATACTCACATTAAACACATTCCTAGCGCGGGCGAGGGGGCTGATTGAGGCGATCTTAAAGTTCCTCTCAATCAATGTAGCCTGGGTGCAGGCCCATAGGACCGGAACCCGGGTTTCATTTTTTTGCACCTAGGCTACTTTCTATTCCTTCCCATCAATCTTCAACTAACAATTAAGCTACATATTAATGTAATTAGGCCCGCCACCGCCTTTAGGTGCTACCCAGACGATATTTTGTTTTGGATCCTTAATATCACAGGTTTTACAGTAAATGTAGCCTGGGTGCAGGCCCATAGGGCCGGAACCCAGGTTTCAATTTTTTGCACCCAGGCTACTTTCTATTCCTTCCCATCAATCTTCAACTAACAATTAAGCTACATATTAATGTAATTAGGCCCGCCACCGCCTTTAGGTGCTACCCAGACGATATTTTGTTTTGGATCCTTAATATCACAGGTTTTACAGTAAATGTAGCCTGGGTGCAGGCCCATAGGGCCGGAACCCGGGTTTCAATTTTTTGCACCCAGGCTACTTTCTATTCCTTCCCATCAATCTTCAACTAACAATTAAGCTACATACTCATGTAATTAGGCCCGCCACCGCCTTCAGGTGCTACCCAGACGATATTTTGTTTTGGATCCTTAATATCACAGGTTTTACAGTGTATACAGTTTTGAGCATTGATTTGTAAGCGTGGTCCTGTTTCTTCTTCAATGATTTCATACACGCCTGCAGGGCAATATCTAATTTCAGGCGAAGCATACTGTTTATAATTAATTTCAATAGCAAGGGATGGAGCACGAAGCTTTAGGTGAGAAGGTTGATTTTCTTCATGATAGGTATTAGTTAAAAATACCGAAGAAAGCCTATCGAACGTTAAAACACCATCAGGTTTTGGGTATTCAATCTTCTTACTTTGATCTGCAGGTTTCAGGGTAGTATTATCAGCATGGTGTTTGAGTGTCCAAGGGGTTAAGCCCTGAGTAATGGTTTCTAAAGCACCGTTAGCTAGACCTACCCATAAACCATATTTAAATGCTGGACGTATATTACGCACACTACGTAATTCTTTGGCAAGCCAAGAGTCTTTGAATTGCTGAGTGTAATCAGTTAATTCAATGGTTTGGCCTTCTTCTGTTTCACCGGTATTTAAGGCCGCAAAGCAAGCTTCGGCAGCTAATATACCGGATTTCATCGCAGCATGGATGCCTTTAATTTTAGGTACATTTAAAAAACCTGCTGCATCACCAATTAAAGCGCCGCCAGGAAAAGTTAATTTTGGTAAAGATTGCCAGCCGCCTTCATTAATTGCTCGGGCACCATAACTAATTCGCTCACCCCCTGTTAGTAGATCGCGTACGAATGGGTGAGTTTTGAAACGTTGCATTTCACCAAAAGGATTAAGCCATGGGTTTTCATAATCTAAACCGATAACAAAGCCTAGTGCAACCTGGTTATTAGCCAGATGATAAATAAAAGATCCCCCGTATGTTTTTTGATTGAGAGGCCAGCCAAATGTATGAATAACTTTGCCTTGCTGATGTTTTTCAGGTTTAACTTGCCAAATTTCTTTTATGCCAATGCCATAAGTTTGTGGCTGAACATCTTGCCTTAGATTAAAACGATTCATTAAGCTTTGACTTAATTGGCCACGGCACCCTTCGGCAAAAAGAGTTTGCTTAGCATATAAATGCATCCCAGGTTGATAATTGGATGTTTTATTTCCAGCTTTATCTATACCAACATCACCAGTAGCGACACCAATTACTTCGCCATTAGGATTATAAAGAATGTCTGTTGCCGGAAACCCTGGGTAAATTTCACAGCCTAGTTCTTCTGCTTGTTTAGCAAGGAATTGGCAGAGTTCGCCTAAGCTAATAATAAAATTACCATCATTATGCATTTGTGGTGGTTTGGGAAAACGAATGGCTCTTTTTGCAGTAAGATAGTAAAATTTGTCTTCCTTAACAGGCGTATTTAAAGGGGCATTTTGCCAGGTATCAGGTAATAATTCTTTTAGGCTTCTTGGCTCAAGTATGGCGCCAGAAATAATATGTGAGCCTATTTGTGCACCTTTTTCTAGAATACAAATGCTGATATCTTTATTAGCAAGAAGCGCCAGTTGTTTTAATTTAATTGCGGCAGCGAGTCCCGCAGGGCCGCCACCGACAATAACAACATCATATTCCATTGTTTCATGTTCCACGCCTAATTCCTTCTTAAACAAAAAGAAAATGATCGCTTGTCTCTTAAGTAAGATCAAGCTTTAAAATTAACTAGCGTCACCCACTAAGTTTTAGACGAGGCGCAAGTGAAGTGAGGCAAAGGAGTCTACATGCAGTACTGTACTTCACCGAAAGAGCTTGCAACGAAGTATAAAGCTTAGTGGGTGACGCGATAGAATAATTGAAAGTGCGCCAGTACTGGCGCACTTAAGAGTTAATTACAATTGCCGTTGAGGACACAATTTTTTAGATCAGTTGCGAATTTAAAATTATTGTTCTGATCATAAGTTACTTCCCAATTGAAAACACCGCCAATCGCGCCATAAGCACGTGGTGGAGCATAGGTATCACAGCTTGTGGGGCTTTTAACAGCAGTTTTTAAACACTCAAGAGCTCGCTTGATAATGTTCGTTGGTTTTGCTGGTAAACCATCACTAGCGCCACTCGCGTTAGGTGCTGGATAACCCAGTACAACCTGGCTTGGTTTTAGATAGCTAATGTAAGGTTGGAAACCTGTTGCACGACCATTAATAGTAGCAGGCCAATTTTCTAGTAAGTCTGTTGCCATGGCTACGCTCAAATTAGGTGAATTTGCCAAATCAGCATAACAAACCAAATCAATACCATAAGCACAGCCTGTGTTATAAACCTGAATACCAACCCAAGCTAAAGATTGATGAGTTTGCATAATTAAAGCAGCATAATTACCCCAAGTTTGATCAAAGCCACTTGTTGCAGCAATATTAGCTACTTGTGGTGTTAGAGTAATCAATAAAGCTGAATTTTGCTGATACATGGTATTAATAATACTAGCTAAGACAGCAATATCCCCTTGTGGTTGTGAGAACGTGCCACCAGCATTAATGCCGTGCTCTATGTCAATATCAAAACCATCAAAACCATATTGCGTTATTAAGCCATTTAAAGAATTGATAAACGTTTGTTTGAATGCATCTGGTGAAGACGCGGCACTCAAAACTTGATGAAAATCAACGCTAGTATTAGGAATACTAGTTAATGCCCCGCCTAATGATAGTATGACTTTAATGCCTGCAGTGTGCAGAGATTGAATATACTCTTTAGTCACCATATCAAAAGCAGGAACAATGGCACCTGGATTTGTTGTGCTAAATACACCAAAGGCAATCATAGCATGTGTGTAACCTGCATTTGCCAAAGCCTGTGCAGAAGGCGGTGTCTTCCATCCGGGAATGTAGGTAATAATTCTACCATTTGCTGTGTTATTATTTGGCGTGAAAGTAATGGTTTCAACCCCATTTGCTGTAGCTGTTAAAGGCTGTGGCGAAAACGAGACGGAATAACCAGAGACATTGTCAGCAGAAACGGTATAAATCGCTCCTTCTGTCAAATCAACAACTTTAGAGCCAGCACCATTGGCTAACGTAATAGTTTGCACGATAGGTGCTGTATTATCGTTAGGAGTAAGAGTGACTTTCAAAGAAGTTAATGTCGTTGGTGCATTACGTACATTTAGCGTTACGTTTGCTTGTGCAATTTGTACACATTGATAGGTTAAATTAACAACAGGTACTGTGGTTGCATTCGCTATTGCACTCGTTGGGTTAAAGGTAGGTGTGCATTTATAATTGTTGTAATTTATGGCTGCTGTTGAAAAGCTATAAGCACTGCCATTTTTTAATTGAGAAACGGTAGTAGTCGTATTCCAAGCAAGCGCTTGTGAAGTAGACGTGCCTGAGGAGGTTTGAGTGAGTAATACTGAAGGGTTTCCTGTATAGCCGTTTAACTGAGACGGTAAGGATTGAAGTTTAATGCTAATTTTACCCGTATTTTGTACGGCAGTATAAGTGATAGTCGAAGTAGCAGTTTGATTGGCAGTAAGCGTGAGCGTACTTGGTACAGCCGTTCCTTGATAAGTATTACCTGTCGTATCGGCTACATTTTCAGGCGAAATATTATAATTTCCTGTTGCTAAGCCTGTTACATCTGTGGTTGCCCCCCAACCTAGCTGCACATCTTTAACCGCCTGGCCATTCATCGTGATGTGAACAAGGGCATAATTTTGCGTGACATTTGCAGGTTTAGTAGAATTATTTTTTAAACGAATAGTTCCGGTGCTTGGCGTAGATTGTAAATAGACACTGGTACTACCCTCTATGTGATCCTCTGAAGGAACACCATATTTTAGTTGAATAGAGCTTCCAGCAGGTAACATAGTAGTTGAGCCTGGGTAGGAAGGGAAATGTAGGTTAAGGGTCGCTAAAAAGCTGCTATCGGATTGCGACTGTGAAGTAATAGTAAGATTATTATCAGGATAAGGTAGTGGTGCAAAGTCGCCCCAAAATGAAGTGCTTATCGCTGTTTTACTTTTAAAAGTAATCGTCGCATTTTGAAAATCTACTGGTGTACCGCATTGATTAGTTAATTTTAGGATAACTTGCTTCCAATGTTGAGTACCGGTAGAAGTGAATTGAGAGGAAATACAGGTGGTAGGTTGTGCTATAGGCGGCGGGGTTGCTTCCTGAATAGGGATACTCGCACACGTATAGAAAGGAATTACGGCACTTAAGCCAAGTAACAGATATCTCATAACAGACTCCTCCTTGATTAATAATAAATTAAACTATTTGAACTAGCTGCTAATGGATTAAATTCTTAAGTTTAAATTTTATAAACAATTGATTTAATTTTTTCCTAAAAATTGCTGTAATATTAATGAAATAGCAGGGTGCACAAGTTTCAATTAAATCCATTCTTAATGGGTTATTAGTCGTGCTTAATGAATAATAAATCACAGAATCCTAAGTGATTTAGTCGTGTTAAAGAGCTTTTGGTAGTATTTAAAGAACTTTTAGAAACTAGTATTTCTTAAGTAACTAGAACTGTCAATTAATTTAACTTGAGTTCGATAAAAAAAACAATAGGCCTCGCGTATAACCGGTAGTTTTTGCTTTAGGGAAAGGCATAAAATTATAGTCGTCATTGCGAACAACGTGAAGCAGTCCAAACGCTACCGATAACGAAACATCGCTCTGGATTGCTTTGCCAAGGCTCACAAAGATGATCAAATGAATTAAATCAATTAGCAAGTAGCCTAGGTGGATGAAGTGAAATCCGGGTTCCGGACCTGCACCCAGGCTATATTTATTACGTTTATTAACAGGTATGCTCTAAAATCTCAGCTTATGTATACACCATTAATGATTAAATCCTTCTAAAACGATTTTACCTACTGATTTCCCGCTCTCAATTAATTGGTGTGCGCGTTTTAAATTAAGCGCATTAATACTACCAAATTCTTCATTTAAGGTTGTTTTTATTAATCCACTATCCACTAGTTTGGCTGTTTCATTTAAAATGTCATGCTGTTTGATTAAATCAGACGTCATAAACATAGAGCGGGTAAACATAAGTTCCCAATGAATAGAAATACTTTTTAATTTAAATGCTCTAAAGTCAAAGTGTTCTGGATCATCGATTAGAGCAAATTTTCCTTGAGGCTTTAGACAATCTATGAGCTGCGAACCATGTTCATCTGTATGCGTTAAGCTAATGACATAATCAACGTCACTGAATCCTAATTCGTTTAATTGCGCTTTAAGAGGCTGATTATGGTTTATCACATGGTGGGCGCCATTGCTTTTTACCCAGGCTTGAGATTGTGTTCTAGAGGCCGTACCAATAATGGTCAGTGATGTTAGCTGGCGTGCAAGTTGCGTAAGAATAGAGCCCACGCCGCCGGCAGCACCTGTTATTAGTAGGGTTGCCTGTTCTTTTTCATTAATCGTTAATCTATCAAATAATAGTTCCCAAGCGGTGAGGGTAGTTAAGGGTAGTGCTGCTGCTTGACTATAAGAAAGTGTTTTAGGTTTAAAGCCAACAATGCGCTCATCAACTAAATGATATTCACTATTACAGCCTTGACGATTTAAAGAGCCTGCATACCAAACTTCATCGCCTGGCTTAAATAAAGAAACCTTATCGCCAACGGCTTTAACAACGCCTGCTGCATCCCAGCCTGGAATTTTATAGCTATTATTTTCAGGATTAACTAAATAAGCGCGAGCTTTGCAATCAATAGGATTTACGGCAATTGCTTTAACCTCAACTAAGAGGTCATAACCTGTCGCTTTAGGAACTGGCAGCTCTATATCCTCTAAAACATCGGGCGTGCCAACATTTTTATAGCCAATAGCTTTCATCATTGTATCATCCTTAAATTTAAGTCACTTGAGTATATCGCAAAGTTATTAATAAGTGAGCCTTAAAATTGAGTTTATACTTAAGTAGTAGGTTTAAGATTAGGAGGGCTATATGAAAGTAATAGGGGGTAGCTTATTATTTTTTATAGTAGCTATAACTTATGCTGCTGATAATCCTATGGTCATACATTTAAAGCCAACAGACACTCATTTTCAGGTTATATTGCCTGCTAATCAGACGACCGGTTTTGAGTGGACATTACATACTTATGATAAATCTTTGCTTCGCTTGGTTTCTAGCCAATTTAATGCACCTCATTCAAAGTTAATGGGAGTCCCAGGAACTACTGTATTTAATTTTCAAGTTATTCCAGGCGCGATTACGCCCAGAGTTACAGCGCTTGTTTTTAGCTACGCACGCCCTTGGACAACCCAAAACGAAACATTCCAAACGGTGACGGTGCACTTTCGAGATACACCGGTAATAGGCCAATAAGTAGATAGGCCTTTTCTTAACTGGCCACGAGGTGGGTAAATTTCGTCATTGCGAGCCTTGGCGAAGTAATCCAGAGCGATGTTTCGTTATAGATAGTATCTGGATTGCTTCACATTGCTCTCAATGACAATAATTTAGGTAAGAGGTCTATTAATAAAAAATGAGCTTAGTCTAATTGTCCTGGCTGTTTCTTTTACGGAAAGGTAAGTAGCGTGGTTCCCAAAATAAATCGTTAATTACTTTTTCTAAATCAGAATTTTGATTCCGCTCTGCTAAACCTTCGCTAATGGCTTCCTTAGCCACGGCAATAGCAATATATTTTGCTACCGATTGAGCATCGTCTAATGAAGGCAAAAGCGGGAGAAAGCTGTCTTTTTTAGAAGGCGCAAATTCGCTTAACGCTTGTGCAGCAGCCCAAATCATTCCTTTTGATAAACGGCTTGCTTGAACAGCTAATACACCTAAACCAATGCCTGGGAAAACTAACGCATTATTACATTGCGCAATTTGTACTAAGCGATTTTGATATTCCACAGCTGGGAAAGCGGTACCTGTTGCAATAAGAGCTTTACCTTGGCTCCAGTTTAAAATATCAGCAGGTTGCGATTCACATTTATCATCGGGATTAGAAAGAGGGAAAATAATGGGTCTGTCGCAATTAAGCGACATAATTTCAACAATATCCTGCGAAAAAGCCCCTGGTTGCGCTGAACAGCCAATTAATATCGAGGGTTTAACATGGCGGATAGTGTCAGTTAAAGAAGGGTATTGCTTATCGTTAATAGTCCAATCTGCAATATCAACGACTTTACGAGCATAAGGTTTTTGAGCATTTGTAAGTTCTAAATCAGAGTCCATCAAAAGACCTTGGCGATCAATGAGCCAAAAATTTTGATAGGCTTCCTCTTCATCAATGCCAAGTTTAATTAGGGCATCTACTATCTGATCACTAATACCTGTCCCTGCAGAGCCTGCACCAAAGACTACGATACGATGTTCATGTAATTTTTTGCCTGTAACATCGCATGCAGCCAATAAGGCAGCTAAGGTAACAGCACCTGTACCTTGAATATCGTCATTAAATGTACATAATTCATTTTGAAATTTATCTAGTATACGTCTGGCATTGCCGCGGCCAAAATCTTCCCAATGTAAGAAAGCATTAGGAAACTGTTTATGTACTGCTTTAACAAATATTTCAATGAAAGAATCATATTGCTCTGAATTTATACGCGGGTGTCGGCAGCCTAAATAAAGAGGATCATTCAATAATTCAGCATTATTTGTGCCTACATCAAGAAATACCGGCAATGTCCGGGTAGGATTAATACCGCCACATAAACTATAAACCATTAATTTAGCTACGGGTATATCCATGCCGCCTATGCCCTGATCACCAATCCCTAATACACCCTCACCATCTGTTACTACAATCACGTCAATTTCAGGGTTAGAGCGATTATCAATAATTTCTTCAATTTGATTTTTATCGGAATGGGCAATATATAGCCCTCTTGGTTGCCGATATTCATGGCTAAAGCGTTTCACTGCGGTACCTACAATGGGCGTATAAATTGTAGGTAGCATTTCAGCTAAATGTCGACTAACAAGTTTGTAGAATAAAATTTGATTTTTATCGTGTAGATTATTGAGATAGATATTTTGCTGTAAGCTTGTTTTATAGCTAGAAAATTGTAGATAAGCTCGCTTAACTTGCTCTTCTAATGTTTCAACTCGATGTGGGAGCTTCCCTAATAAGCCAAATTCCCGGCGCTCATCGAATGTAAAAGCCGTGCTTTTATTTAATTGCGGCAAAGTAAGTAGTGCTTTACCACAAATTGAGGTTTCAAGGTATAATTCACCTGTTTCTTCATCGCGAGAAATATCAAAATCTAGCATAATTATTATCTTTTCTTGACGAATAAAGAGCGCAACAATAGCTAATTGGTACGTTTTATTCAATTAAAGTTGTTTAAAAAAAATTAATAAAGGTTCTGCTCATAGCACAAGTAATTAACTAGTGTTAACATCATTAATTTTAGAACCAAGAGGTTAATATGGCTCAACGTTTAATAGGATGCCTTATGATGCTTTTTTTAACAAGCTGTATGGCACATGATAAACAGTATTATCGTAATAATCCACAAAAGTTACAAGCTGCGCTTAAAAATTGTCCTGAGCAACAACCTAAAGCTGTCAGCTGCGATGTGCTTAAAGATATTGCGCAAGAAATGAATCGGTATGCTTATGAATTACAATTAAGCCCACAGCAATTTGGTCAAAAGATATTATTGCTACAAGTACAGTTAGCCAAAATGCAAGATGAAATAAAGCAAAACAGCAATCAACCTAATTTAAAAGATAAAATTGTTCAGAATCAACAAGAATTAGAAACGCGTTTAGCCGTAGTAAAATGGCTAGAATCACCAGAGAGTCACTCATGAGAATTTTAGTAAGTAATGATGATGGTGTATATGCACCAGGTATTCGTGCATTAGCTACTGAAATGGCTAAGATTGCTGAAGTTGATGTTGTTGCCCCCGATAGAAATCGTAGTGGCGCAAGTAACTCGCTAACCCTGACGAGGCCCCTACACATCAGACGCCTTGACAATGGTTATTATAGTGTTGAGGGTACGCCAACAGATTGTGTCCATCTAGCTTTAACAGGGCTTCTAGATTCTGTAGCTGATATTGTTGTTTCTGGTATTAATGATGGTGCAAATCTAGGCGATGATACGTTATATTCAGGGACCGTAGCAGCGGCTGTTGAAGGACGTTACCTTGGCTATCCTGCGCTGGCCTTTTCTATGGTAGGCGATAATATTAAGCATTATGATACAGCTGCAATCATAGCGCGTAAGCTAGTTTCTAATATGCGAGCTAAGATGTTGCCAACGCAAACAATATTAAATGTTAATGTACCCGATTTACCAATAAGCAAAATTAAAGGCTTTCAAGTAACTCGCCTTGGTACCCGTCATGGGGCAGAGCCTATTGTTAAGGATATCGATCCCCGGGGTCGTCCTATCTATTGGATTGGCCCGCCCGGGATTCAAGCTGATGCAGGTCCTGGAACAGATTTCCATGCGGTCAGTCAAAATTATGTATCCATCACTCCGCTTCATTTGGATATGACCCACCATAAAGTGTTTAATCAATTAACAACTTGGATTAATAAATTAGATATAACTTAAATATTATGGCGGCTAGAAACAAAAGCTATAAATCTACTTAAATAAAATATTACCTAATTTAGCCATGAGATCATTATGCGCAAGCTTTCCTTCTTATTTCTGCTTTTTGTGTTAGCAGGTTGCCATGAGCGACAGAGTACCCTAGCTCCGGTTGAAGAAATTAAATGGCATTCATATTTAGGAAGGCCTGCAACCCATACAGTTCGTTTTGGAGAAACAATTTATGCAATAGCTTTTCGCTATGATTTAGATTTTCGTGAATTAATCACCTATAATCATTTACGTAAAAAAGTGCTTCAGGTTGGCCAAGTTTTAAAATTACCTCATCATAACTCATCGATGTCTTGGCAGTCTCAACCTATAGTAAGACCCATTGGACCCAAAATTCTGCCTCTACAGAAATTAAATCGTCCACAAAATCATTACCAACCACCCAAGTCTCGCTCGACTACTTCTTGGGTTTGGCCGGCCCAAGGTAAAATTATTAATAATTTTAATCCCCAATTAGGTAAAAAAGGCATAGATATTGCTGGTAAAAGAGGTGGAACAGTTTATGCAGCCTTTTCAGGTGTAGTGGCTTACTCTGGAAATGGCCTATCAGGGTACGGAAATTTGATTATAATTAAACATAATGGTCAATTTCTAACAGCCTATGGAAATAATTTACGCAATCGAGTTAAAGAAGGTCAATTTGTTAAAGCTGGTCAGATAATTGCCGACATGGGTATTGTGGAAAGGAAATTTTGGGGGGTTCATTTTGAAATTAGGAAAGCAGGACAACCAGTCAACCCACTGGTCTACCTGGCACAGCAATAATGACTGTGACTCTTTATTAAGCTTAGTTAGTTTTAAGTTTATAAAAGAATGCCTAAATTTCAAAGTAACCAGTTTCTCAGGAATGAATGATACACAAAGGTGAAATCATGCAGGCAGATAACGATTCAATTAAAAAGTCTGATGTACCAGATGAAGATTGGGAGGAGCCAGCTGATCTACTTGCGTCTGAAGATGATTTAAGTCTCGAGATTGAGCCTGATGAATTTCCTGACTTTTCTGATGAAGAAGCTTTTCCATCATTCCAGCGCGGCCGCCAAGCCAACAAAATAATGGATGCTACTCAATTGTACTTAAGTGAGATTGGCTTTTCTCCTCTTCTCTCGGCAGAGGAAGAAGTCCATTATGCTAAGCTTGCTTTAAAAGGCGATGCTACGGCGCGCAAAAAAATGATTGAATCCAACCTTCGCTTAGTGGTTAAGATTGCGCGACGCTATTTAAATCGCGGGTTGCCCTTATTGGATTTAATAGAAGAGGGTAATCTAGGCTTAATGAAATCTGTAGAAAAATTTGATCCTAATCGAGGTTTTCGTTTTTCAACTTATGCGACTTGGTGGATAAGACAAACGATTGAGCGCGCTATTATGAATCAAACACGCACAATACGACTACCTATTCATGTCGTTAAAGAATTAAACGTTTATTTACGAGCAGCAAGGCATTTAACTCAGAAGTTAGATCATGAGCCTTCGCCAGAAGAAATTGCCGACTTAGTTGATAGACCCTTAGAGGATGTGCAAAAACTTCTTGGTTTAAACGATAAAGTAACCTCCATTGATACACCGATAGGTTACGATGAAAATAAATCGTTATTAGATACAATTCCAGATGAAAACAGTATGAATCCAGCTGAATTATTGACTGATGAGGATTTAAGGATTCATATTGAATCACTCCTAGATAAATTGACTGAAAATCAGCAGCAAGTCATAGCGAGACGCTTTGGTTTACGCGGTTTTGAAAAAGCAACCTTAGAAGATGTTGGTAAGGAAATTGATTTAACAAGGGAGCGGGTTAGACAAATTCAGGTTGAGGCATTAAAAACATTAAGAGGCTTGCTAGAACGCGTTGGTTTAACTCAGGAAGATCTGTTTTAATTATCACATAAGGCTACTCTACAGTGCTTTTCAGCATAAGCGCTGTAGAGGGTAGCGAAACCCATAACTAACTATAATTTCGCTGCAAATTGCGATTGATTAATTTTTAATGGCTGTAAAATTAATTAGCTATGAGTAAACGCTGAACTTAATATATCATCATTATCTTTCACCTTAATTTAGCACATTACCTATTAAGTAGATTATGATTTTTAGCGATGCTGGATTGAAAACAAGGAGAAAAAAAATTATTTACAGAGCTTTAGCACAAGTTATAAAAGTTTGAGTTAGCCTTGTTGTGTATAATTTATTTTCAGACCTTGCCAACAAGTTGAATAATTGGCTTGACGAGCAGGATGCGAAAAGGCTTTTTCGCTAATTAACCAAGGTTTTGATGTCTCAAACATAAAAGCTAATGTATTTTCATAGCGCATAGGCTTTTGTTCTTCCTCAATCATGGCCTTATAGGTACTCGCATCTGGGCCATGTCCGGTCATACAATTGTGAATACTAAAGCCTCCTGGTAAAAACCCTTCTTTCTTAGCATCGTATGCACCAGTTATTAAACCCATAAGCTCACTCATGATATTACGATGGAAATAGGGCGGTCTAAACGTATGCTCAGCCACCATCCAGCGTGGTGGAAAAATGACAAAATCTAAATTAGCAATACCAGGCGTGCTACTTTCTGAGGTAAGTACGGTAAAAATAGATGGATCAGGATGATCAAAGCTTACGGTATTAATCGTATTAAATAATGATAAATCATAGCTATAAGGTGCGTAATTACCATGCCAAGCGACCACATTAAGGGGTGAATGATTACTTCTTGCAAGCCATAGATGATTGGATGATTTGCAGATTAAAATAACCGGCTCTCTTAAATCTTCAAAGGCCGCACAAGGATAAAGAAAGTGACGTGGATTGGCTAAACCGTTGGATCCCATAACACCTAAGGATGGAATTGTTAATGGTTGCGCTCGGTTTTCAGCAAGATAGCCACAAGCTAAGTTGTCTTTTAACTCAACTTTAAATTTCACACCTCGCGGAATTACTGCTATTTTGCCAGGCCCAATCTCTAAGCGGCCAAATTCTGTAAATAAAACAATGTCTCCCTGGTAAGGTACAAATAACATTTCACCGTCGTAATTACTGAAATAGCGATTAACCATAGATTGGGTACATTGATACAAATAAGCATCTACCAGGGCATTACCTGCGACATGAAATAAACTGGCAACAAAGTCAATTTGATTTATTGGTGGTGGCAGGGGTGACCAGCGATAAGGATTTGGTGGTTGTAACGCGATAAACTTAATAGGGTCTTCATGATGATAGCTATAATCCCCTTGTACAACTGACGGTACTGTTCGGTATAACCAACTATGTAAATTCACATGGCGTGGTCTTGTGAAAGCACTACCACTTAATTGTTCAGCATATAGCCCATATGCGCATTGTTGTGGGGAATTTTGATGTTGTGGTAGGGCACCTGTAATTGCTTCTGTTTGATGATGATTTCCAAATCCTGCTAGATACACAACCTATCTCCTTGAAAAGTATTTGCAGATTTTGCTTATCACATTACTTTACACTACTTTAATCCTCAAGTTCTTTATTAATAAAAAAGAATAATTTTTCAGGCGTCTTTTAGACATTCTTTTTAACGCCGTGACAGGATATAATTTATCATTTCGTTTTGAGTAAATAGAGGTAGCTATGGCCGGTCACAGTAAATGGGCAAATATTAAATTTAGAAAAGGCGTACAAGATGCTAAGCGTGGCAAAATTTTCACAAAATTAATTCGTGAAATTACCGTATCTGCTCGTATGGGTGGTGCTGATGAGACAAGTAATCCACGGTTACGGGACGCTATTATCAAAGCATTAAAAGCTAATATGAAACGCGATACAATTGATAATGCCATTAAGCGAGGCGCTGGCGGCCTTGAAGGCGATAATATGATGCAAATGCGTTATGAAGGCTATGGGCCAGGTGGTGTTGCTATTTTAGTAGATTGTCTGTCTGACAATAAAAATCGTACCGTTTCTGAAGTACGCCATGCATTTACCAAACACGGTGGTAATTTAGGCACTGATGGCTCGGTTTCTTATCTATTTACCAAACGTGGTGAAATTTTGCTTACTGCAGGGCAGGCAGAGGATAAAGCCATGGAAGTGGCTATTGAAGCGGGCGCTGAAGACGTCAATTTTGAAGAAGGGCAAACTGAAATTATTACTGCTGCAGAAAATTACCATGACCTTTTACAAGCCTTACAAGATAATGGTTTTGAAATTGAGCAGTCGCATTTAACCATGCATGCCCAAACCATGGTAGAAGTTGATGAAAAAACAGCAGAATCATTGATTAAGTTAATTGATATGCTTGAAGATTTAGATGATGTGCAAGAAGTACATAGTAATGCAAAGCTTCCTGAGTCTTTATTAGAATCTATTAATTAATGAGTATTATACTAGGCATTGATCCAGGCTCACGCGTGACTGGCTATGGCGTCATTAAAGAAGAAAAGAAAAAAATATATTACCTAGATAGCGGCTGTATTCGCACTTCTAAAGATGATTTAAGTACGCGCTTGCTGCAAATATTTGATGGCATCTGTGAAATTATGGAAAATTTTACGCCTGATGAAGTTGCTATTGAGGAAGTATTTATGCATCAAAATGCTAATGCTGCGCTTAAATTAGGCCATGCTCGGGGTGCAGCTTTAGTTGCTGCTGCCTCACATCGTATCAAAGTAAGCGAGTACTCGGCGCGCGAAGTAAAACAAACGGTTGTTGGTTATGGCGCTGCTGAAAAAGATCAAGTCAGTCATATGGTGGTACGTTTACTCATGCTTAATAGCGCACCGCAAAAAGACGCGGCTGATGCCTTAGCAATTGCTATTTGCCATAGCCATATGCGTACTCGTATAGATAAGCAATTGTGTTTAAGGAATAAATAATGATCGGTTGGCTACAGGGTAAAATTATTGATAAAGAGCAGCCAGGGAAGTTAGTTATTAATGTTAATGGCGTCGGTTATGATGTTGAAACATCATTACAAACGTTTTTTAAGATGGATTCCTATCTTGATGTAGTCAGTTTACATATCCACACTGTTGTTCGTGAAGATGCCTTTTTATTATATGGTTTTTTAGATAAATTAGAGCGTTCTGTGTTTAGAGCATTAATTAAAATAAATGGTGTCGGGCCAAAGGTTGCTATGGGGATCCTTTCTAGTGTGACACCAACAGAGCTTATCCAATCAATAAGCCAGAATAATGCTCAATTTTTAACTAAGTTACCAGGCATCGGTAAGAAAACGGCAGAGCGTCTTATTATTGAAATGAAAGACACGGTAGCTAAACTCTTTCAACATGAGAGTGCGCCAATTGCTGAGCAAATTGTAAGTCAGCACCAAGAGCAACAAGAAGCCATTTCGGCTTTAGAAGCGCTAGGCTATAAATCGCATGAGGCGGCTAAAATGATTAAGAAATTAGACGATGGTGCAAAAACATGCGAGCAACTTATTAGGGAAGCCTTAAGGCAGCTAGCTGTTCATCATGGATTATAATATTTCTATAACAATGTATGAGCTTAAGTGTTTTCTTTACTATTAGGACTATTAGGATGTTGGATAAGGAAATAAACACGTACTATAAGCCCTGTACCTTCTTTAGGAGAATCTAGCTCGACGCGGGCACCATGTAAATCACAAATTTGCCTAACAATAGCAAGGCCTAAGCCACTACCTGTTGTTTTATTACCTAATACTCTAAAGAAACGTTCAAATACACGGTTTTTTAACTCATTCGGAATGCCTGGCCCGTTATCTTGGACGTGCAGGACTAATTCTTGATCTTGTTGATATACTCTAACTAAAACTTTACCTTCTTCTTTGCAATACCGAATGGCATTATCAACTAGGTTACGAATTAAAATACTAAGGGCGGTTGTGTTGCCTTCAAATTTAGGTACGTTTTCACCATGTTCAAATTCAAGTTCAATTTGTTTTTCAACAGCGCTTGGGGCCAGCATAGCTAGAATTTCTCGAGTTATCTTAACCAGATTGACTTCATCAATGTCATTAATACTTGCTGCCTCAGGCACCAATTTGCTCATTGTCAGTAACTGTTGAACAATATGCGTGCTGCGGTTAACGCTAGCAATGAGTTTTTGTAAGGCTAAATTTTTCTCGGTAATGTCATTAGTATTTAATGCCACCTGAGCTTGTGCTTTAAGGGCTGCGAGTGGAGTGCGTAGCTCATGTGCAGCGTCAGCAGCAAAGCGTTTTTCACGCTCAAAGCCTTCTTGCAAACGGTAGAATAGTTTATTCAATTCATCAATAACAGGCTTAATTTCTTCAGGAACTTCTTGTAAATCAACGGGCTCTAAATGAGTAGGGGCACGATTAGCCACTTCTTGAGCAACTCTATCCAAGCTGTCTAAACCGCGGCCAATAATAATCCAGATTAATAAGCCTGAGAGTGGGAAGGTAAGCAGCATGATGTATAGATCATCTTGCGCAATGCGATGCCCTAATTCATTACGCGTATCATAACGTTCTGCGAGTACAGTACGGATGCCGGCTTGATCATTATACGTAGTAAAAACTCGCCATTTTTGGTTAGAGATCATTTTGTCACTAAAACCATCTACTTCTGCGGTGAGAGGAAGTCTAGGTGCGGCTGAAGAGTGAAGTAATAATTTGCCACCATTTGTCCATACTTGAAAATTAAATTTATCTAAATAGTTTTTAGGGGGCAAATCATTTAAAAAGCGGCGCTGATAGAAATTTTCAATTTTTTCTGGAATAACCTCAAGATTTTCTTGAATTTTTGTAAGTGGCCGCTGATGTACATCATCGCCTAATAAGGCTTGATAGGAAAGGGCAGAGATAGCCATTAAGGTATCTAGATGTTCCTGAATATCTTTTTGATCTAAATAATAATTACCAATAGCTGTTAACGTTGTTGTAATAGTAATAGCTAGTAGTAAATTAATTAATAAGAATTTTCGTATCGACGATTTCATCAGGATTGATGGCTCTCACTTTTTTCTACCATGTATCCTACACCTCGAATAGTACGAATGAAGTTAGCATTAAGTTTTTTGCGTAAATTATGGATATGAACTTCTAAGGCATTACTGTCTACGTCTTCGTCCCAGCCATAGATACTTTGCATTAATTGTTCTCGAGATAAAACTTGACCACTATTTTCAAGCAGTTTTTGTAAAAGCGCAAATTCACGGCGTGGCACATTAACCATAATATCATCCACATAAACAGAATGAGCAGCTGGATCAAGAGTAATATTGCGATATTGTAAAACAGAATCCGCCCGTCCTTGTGAACGTCTGACCAACGCTCGCACACGAGCACTTAATTCGTTTAAATCAAACGGTTTAATAATGTAATCATCAGCACCACTATCAAGGCCCTTAACGCGATCTTCAACTGATTCTCTAGCGGTTAGTATAATAACTGGTGTTGCATTCCCATCACTACGAATGGATTGTAAAAAACCAAGACCAGAGAGCTTCGGTAAGCCTAAGTCAAGAATAATTAATTCAAATGACTCAGACTTGACTGCTGCGCGTGCTGCTTCACCATCTTTAAGCCAATCGACCACATAACCAAATTGCGTTAACCCTGTCTTAACAGCATCGCCAAGTAATTCATCATCTTCAACTAATAGCAATCTCATGGTTGCTCCTTCGTTTATAGCAAACGTTGAGAAGAGTCTGAGGCCTGTGGCTCTTTCTCTTTATCTAATACATGTCGTGTTAAATAAAGTGCTTGCAAAAAAACAAATAACAGAGTTAAGCCAGCTCCACCAAATAATTTAAAATTAACCCAGGTATTGGTACTGTAATGATAGGCTACGTAAATATTAACAGCGCCCATAAGTATAAAGAATAATGACCAAGCATAATTTAGTCTAAACCAGATTTTTTTAGGCAAATTAATATTGCCATCCATGATTTTCTGAATGAGTGGTTTTTGGGTAATGACGGGTGAAAATAAAAAAACCAGCGCCGTTAACCAGTAAATACCAGTTGGTTTCCATTTGATAAACCAGGGATCATGAAAAAATAATGTAGCACTACCTAAGATTAGAATAATGGCTAAGCTGAATAAATGCATCTTCTCATAACGCTGGTGCTTTAATCTGAAAAGTATAACTTGCAGTAAAGACGCAACCATAGCAATAGCTGTAGCTACATAAATATCAAAGAGCTTGTAGCCGATAAAAAAAAGAAATACTGGAAAAAAATCAAAAAGTATTTTCATAAAATTTAAGTTTATATGCTGATTAACTAATTATAACACATGTTTTTAATATAACTTGCAAGTATCTAGGCAGATTTTTCGTATATTAATTATACAATTACTAACAATTTATAGCTATAGTTTTCAAGCGTAATAGCGATACGGGGCTTGTTTTATTAGAGATCACCTTGCTTAATTATTTAATCAGTCTTCCACATAAATGCTTTGCATTTTATCAATTTCATGGCTTAAAGGTATAGATTAGCTATTGCTTATTTGGCTAAAATAGTACCTGCATTTTAACCAATAAGTAATTTTTCACCAGGTTTTAACACTCGCTTATTAATATGCGGGTTTAGTTTTTCTAAAATAGCCACCTTAGTATTAAGTCGCTTAGCAATGCTATTAATGCTATCGCCTGCAAGTACAGTATAAACTCCAGGGCTTATTGCCTTTCGCCAAATAATTAATTGATCGCCTTTAGCGAGCGCTTGCTTTTCTTTTAATTTATTCCAAGTTTGTATATCTTGAGCGGTTATACCGTATTTTCGTTCAAGACTCTGAAATGTATCACCTGGTTGCACAATGTGTATTACTTTGTAAGTTTGAATAACCGGCGGCTTATCATGAGGTGTATTTGGCGCAGGTTTTGCATCAACGGTTGGGGCATTTCTTGTGCTGGGAATAAGGATATATTGGCCATTCTTAAGTTTATCAGATTTTAGCTGATTAAGCTCTCGTATCAGTTTGGCGGTAGTAAAGTAACGCTTAGCAATAGAGCTCAGATTATCACCAGAGCGTACTTGATGACGGGTCCAGCTGGTGCGTTTATATTGAGGAAAATTAGCAAGATTACGGTTAAAATTAGCTACTTTATTCGCAGGGATTAATAATTTAAAGGGTTTATAGGGTGCGGTGGCCCAGCGATTGTAGCCTGGGTTTAGTTTGATTAAATCCTTATAAGGTATGCCTGCTAACTTAGCTGCGTGATTTAAATCAATTTGGCTGCCAATATTGACTTCTTCAAAATAAGGTACATGCGCAATATAAGGTAATGTTACATGATAACGTTGTGGGTTTTTAATAATTTCGGCTAAAGCAAGTAGGCGAGGTACATAAAATTTAGTTTCGCTGGGCACGGGTAATGACCAAAAGCGAACGTGGCGTGTTTGCCGGCTATGTTTAATAGCGCGCAGCACAGTTCCTTCACCTGAGTCATAAGCAGCAATTGCTAACGTCCAATCACCATGAAAAAAGCGATTTAAGTAAGCTAGGTAATTTAAGGCAGCATTTGTAGATGGGCCAATGCTTCGACGTCCATCAAACCACCAGTCTCGCTTCAAACCTAAAGTACTGCCAGTGCCGGGCATTAACTGCCATAGGCCTGCAGCCCCTGCACCAGAATAAGCGAAAGGATCATATGCGCTTTCAAGCATAGGTATAAGAGCAAGCTCACCTGGCATGTTTCTTTTTTTAACTTCAGTGACAATATGGTACATATAAGGTTCAGAGCGAGCTAACATTTGTATATAGCCCGGATGAGAACTTAACCAGCGCAATTGAGCTTGCACCTCGGGTTGATTTATTTCGTGGTTCATTGACATTTGACCACGCAGTACATCCCAAACAGTCGGGGGCGTATTACTGTGTACTGAATTGATTAAGAGGCAGAAGCTTGATAGCAAAACAAATAATTTCAATAAAATTGTCGTTTTAACCTTCAATATATAAGCCTGTGTCTAGCCAAAAGGTTTATCAGTGTACTCGATAAAATTTAGGTGAGAAACCTTTTTTTTAATTTAAAACTGACTTAATTTTTTATTAATTGATTCTTTTTAAGTGAAATTGTCTTTGTCTGTTCTTATCTGTTTAAATATAGATAGCTCGTCTTTTGCTTCGCAACCACGCATTTTGGCGTAGTTTTGTACGTGTGGTTCATGTAATCGCAAAAAAGGATTAACTTGTTTCTCAAGCGCAATCGTGGAAGGCAAAGAGCAAGTATTAGGTTCTTGATTGAGTACATGCTGGTATTTTTGAATAGCTAAATTATTGGGTTCAACGGTCGCGGCAAAACGTAAATTTTGCCGCGTGTATTCATGGCCACAATACACTTTCGTATCCTCTGGTAAATTTTTAAGTAAATTTAAAGACGTTAAAAGTTGTTCGTAAGTGCCATCAAAAACTCGCCCGCAGCCAGCAGAAAATAAAGTATCTCCACAAAATAATAACTGCTGTTTAGTTTCAAAATAACAAATGTGACTTGAGGTATGCCCTGGAATGCTTAGTACACGAAAATGCCAAGCGCTTAAGTCAATTAAATCATTATCATGTACAGTATGAGTTATAAGCGGAATTCGAGTGTCAGCAGGCGCATAAACCATAGCTCTGGGATGGTGTTGGTATAGCTCAACCACGCCCCCACTATGATCCCAGTGATGATGGGTAATTAGAATGGCTTTAAGCGTTAATTGCATTTTTTGCAAATAATCAATAACAGGTTGGGCATCACCTGGATCAACACAGATTACGGAGCCTGCGGTATCAATAAGTAGCCAAATATAATTATCTTGAAAGGCGTTGAGCGGAACAATAGTCACAGTAAGTCCTTTTAGAAGCTCTTAATTACAATTTAAAGGCAGACCCTAATAAATATCATTTTATTCAATGAAATAAAATGATTT
Organism: Legionella beliardensis; assembly: GCF_900452395.1. NCBI lineage: Bacteria > Pseudomonadati > Pseudomonadota > Gammaproteobacteria > Legionellales > Legionellaceae > Legionella > Legionella beliardensis. The sequence continues at coordinate 1,806,899 of NZ_UGNV01000001.1, read as the reverse complement.
TCCGGGATTAATAACTGTTACTAAATAATCTAAAATAGTTGTTATTTCTTCTGCAAGCTTAAACGGCGGATTGATAATTAATAGGCCACAACCTGTCATTCCATCCTGGTTTGTGTTTGATAATAAAAATTCTATACGCAATACTTGTTTTAGGCCATCTTCTTTAATCTTTCTAACCAGTTGCGTATGTAGGCGATTATCTAGAATAGGATACCAAATGCAATAAACGCCTGTTGCAAACTTATGGTATGCTGCATTTACAGCTTTAGCAATGTCTTTATACTCTGTTTTCACTTCATAGGCAGGATCTATAAAAATTAGACCGCGGCGTTCAGCCGGGGGCAGTAATGAATGCATTGCTTGAATGCCGTCCATATGGCTGAAAAAGACACGTTTCTTCAGGCGTGGTAATTGTGCTAATTGTTTAAATTCTTGCGGATGTAATTCGGTACAAATTAATCGGTCTTGTGGCCGTAGGCTTGCTATGGCTAAATAGGGTGAACCTGGGTAATAACGTAGGTTATTATCTAAGTTCATTGATTTAATTACCTTTATATACGGATCAAAAAGGGGTAGTAATTTGTTTCGCTGTTCCCAAAGATGGGCAATGCCTGTATTAAATTCAGTTGTTTTTTGGGCTTTTTTATCGTTTAAATCATAAATCCCGCTGCCAGCATGCGTCTCTAAGTAAAAAAGCGGTTTTTCTTTCTGAATCATATAATTTACGATACGACAAAGCGTTAAATGTTTAACGACATCCGCAAAATTTCCCGCATGATAGCCGTGTTGGTAACTGAGCATAGGCGTATTATCCGCTAAAAATTGTCGCAGTATACGATGTTATGCTGACCTAATCCATGAGCTTTTTGTAGTCACTTTATTAGGTAATTTCACTAGGACTATTAAATTTCAAATCAATGGACAATATGAACGAAAATTAAACTATAATTTAAATAAATCCTAATTATAGGAGGTCAGATAATGGGCTTATCAAAAGACTATGAGAGAGAATTGGATGATGATGCGCAATCGTTTTCTGATTTTCCTCTAGAAGAGGAAGAAGATTTAGCTCATAAGAAGCAAGTACGCAAACTGCTTGAAGAAAAGCTTGAGCGTAAACGCATACGTGAAGATATCGATGAGCTAGATGGTGATTTTGACTGGGATGAGTTAGAGCGTTAGACGAACGTTATCCCGTTAAATGCTTAGCATTAGACGGGAGCTAAAATTAAAAAGCTTAGTTTCTTTGTAGCTTACTCGCTTGTAGAGTATTTTGTAATAGTGTTGCAATAGTCATTGGACCAACCCCACCTGGTACCGGCGTAATCCATCCTACCTGTTGACTGATTTTATCAAAGTCAACATCGCCTCTTAATTTACCATTCTCTAAGCGATGTATTCCGACATCAATCACAACTTGCGATTGATTTAGCCAGTCGTAATGAATTAAGTCATAAACACCTGTCGCTACCACAATGATGTCTGCAAGCCTCACATGCGGTTCTAAATCTTTAGTAAATCGGTGACAAACAGTGACCGTTGCGCCTGCTAATAAGAACTCCAGTGCCATGGGACGACCAACAATATTAGAAGAGCCGACCACAACCGTATTTTTACCTCGTAATGGGATATTATAAAAATTAAGTAATTGAATAATTCCTAGCGGAGTACAAGGTCTAAGTAAAGGGATTCGTTGCGCTAAACGCCCTACATTGTAGGGATGAAAACCATCAACATCTTTAGCGGGCTTAATACATTCAATAATGTGATCGCTATTAATGGCGGATGGTAAAGGAAATTGCACGAGAATACCGTCAATATTGGGATTGTCATTAAGCTCTTTAATTAATTCTAATAATTTTTTCTCACTGGTGTGTTCAGGAAGATTAAACGCAACAGAAGTAATCCCTGCTTCTTCACAAGCTCGCCTCTTATTAGTCACATAAATTTCTGATGCTGGGTCATCACCTACTAAAATGACTGCCAAAGACGGCGGTCGTATATTTTGGTTTTTCATTGCTAAAATTTCTTGAGCGACTGCCGCTCTTAATTGTGATGCAAGCTGTTTCCCATTTAAAAGAGTTGCTGTCATATTAGCCTAATTAATTCAAGTAAGAGAGTAGACCCTATAACCTACCTCTTTATAAAATTGCGGCGTTGCCCGTGTTCTAAACTCCGCTTTTTAGAATACGAATACTTTACACACGCATAGAGGCAAGTTATGTAAGAGGTCTAATTATGGAATACTAACTTGTTTGATGCAATTTTTTAAACCATTTATTTCGCAGGAATTCTAGTTAACTTGTTGAATACCATGAGTTTAGATGTTATTTTTCTATCATCTAATGGAATAGTGCCAGCAGGGAGCACTGCTTGAAAGTTAATCGTTTATATGCAGTAATTTTATCTCTATCGTTACCTTTTTCAGCGCTAGCTCTAGGAATGGGTGATATAAGATTGCATTCATCTCTTAATCAGCCCTTTAATGCTGAGATTCCAATTATGGATACAGAGGGCATTTCTTTAGAGGCAATAAAAGCAAATTTAGCGTCCATGGAAGATTATAAGCGTATCGGGCTGCAACAAAGTGAAATATTGTCTTTTCTAAAATTTAGTATTACAAAAAACGCGCAAGGTCAGCCGGTTATTAGTATTACCTCAACAGAAAGGATATCGGAGCCTTATCTCCAAATTGTTGTGGATTTAGCATGGCCTCAAGGTCAGATTTACCGCGCTTATACCATCTTACTAGACCCTCCTGGCTATCAATTGAAAAAAGTAACGTCAGTTACAGAAATTAAGCACCTAAATGTTAATAAGGTTAGCCTGGATAAACCCGGCGTCGTTGATAAACCGGTATACCAACATATCCAAGGTAGCTTAAAGCCTACAAAAGCTGAGCTTACTTATGGGCCAACAGTAGCTAATGAAGATATCTGGCAAATTGCGCAGCGCTATATAACCTCTGAGACGACCCTGCAACAGGTCATTCTTGCTATTGTAGGTACTAACTCAGAAGCATTTACTCAAGGGAATTTAAATGGTTTAAAAGTAGGTGAACGCCTTAGGATACCTACAAACGATGAAATAGCAAAAATTCCAGCAAAACTTGCCAAGGAAGAAGTACTTGCTCATGACACTGCTTGGAAAAATAAACAAGAAATTAAACATGTCATTTTGCCACCTTATATTGATGCAGTTCCTGGGACGACCCAGTTTAATAAAATTGACACAACTTATTATGTTTCAAAAATTGCATCAATTCCAAAATTTAGTTTAGAGAAACCCACATCTAACGCAACGACATCGCTACCGGTACCTGAAGTCTTTTTAAACCCAGCAATTACGGTAACGCCTTTTACCAAAAATCAAGTGAGTAATCTTAACGCGCAAAAAGATGATGCCAATATAAGGGCAGAGCTTGGCGTGACATTAGCTGCTATTGATTCAGTACGTACTGAAAATTCATTAATGAAAGAACAAATGAATAAACTAAAGGCAGCGAATACGCAGCTACAGCAGCAAATTAACAAACAGCAGCAGGAAATTACCCGTCTACAAGAGCAGCTTAAAGTGATTATTCAGCAGCGACCAGGTATTCAATCGCAGGCGCAGGCATTAAAGCCGCAAGAAAACTCCACTTCTTGGCTTTATTGGTTAATAATTGGTGGCACAGCAATTGTGATTGCCTATGGATTACTTTATTGGTTTTGGTTAAGGCAAAGATATTATGAAGTTGAAGACATAGAAGGAGAGAATATAACGCCTGTAGTTGCAACAAATTACTTAGAAGATTCTCAAGCTCAGGCAGAAACAAAGTCTGTAGCAACAGTAAATGATGTACCTGCTCATACGATTGCTAGTGAAATGAATGAATCGTCAGAAACAACAGATAAAATGGAGCCCCTAACGCCACAAGTAATGGGAGTTAATCTGGCTAAGCCTAGTGAGAGCCAGGATGCTCAAGAGGAAACAAAGCTTGTAGAAAAGAGTAGAGATGAGTTAAATGACGATAATATTTCTGAAAGTAAACAAGTGGGTATTGATAAATCCGCTGAAAATAATGAGCAAACAGAGCCAGTGATTGCAGAGAGGGAAGATGATTTGTCATCAAACGTTAATAAGACAATGGATAATCGTAAAGAAAATCAAGAGAAGCCCGCTGATTTTAATGAAGTGACTGTACCTGCTCGGGCTAATTCAGAAGTAGAAAAAGATGACTTAGGCAATAAGAATATTAATAATCTAGATACTCCAAGCGAGACGTCTGACAAATCTGATTTTAAACAGACGCAGGATATAGCCGATAATCATACCCTAAATTTTGAACCCGGTTTGGACAAGTTAATTATACCAACTCCTAAATCAGATATGCCGCAGGATGACATGGCTCTTAATTTTGACTTAGATGACCAATTAAAAGGTGATAAGTTACCTGGTTTAACTGCAAGTGATGCAACGTTAGCTGAGCCAGAGGGTAGTGAAGGTCAACAAACAGGGCAAGTAGAACAAGGGAGTGATCCTGACTTAAGTACCTTAGACCTAGGACTTGGTCAGCCTGATAAAGAAAATGAAGAGCAAGCTAATTTAAATACAAATGTTGCTTCTGATGGTGTAAAAACAGCACAATCATCAGAAGAGCAAAGTAATACCTCCCAAGAGGAACAATTGGTTAAAAGTAGTGCTGCGTTAGATACTCTGTTATCGTTAGCTAAAACATATATCAGCATGGAAGATTTTGAGTCAGCCGAGCAATCTTTGCAAGAAGTTATTGAGTTTGGTAATGAGGCGCAAAAAGAAGAAGCACAGAAACTATTGCAAGATTTAAATGATAAATAATACTATCAGTAGAAATCGGCAAATTACTGATTGTTAGCCCTTATTCCCTAGACAAACAAATTATGGTGGTATACATTGGCCATTTTTATTAGGAAATGCGTATGCGTATTGCCTTAGGGGTTGAATACGATGGAAGCCAGTACCATGGTTGGCAGGCGCAAGCAGGTTTACATACCGTTCAACAAGTTATTGAAACAGCACTTAGCCGTGTTGCAGATAGTAAAATAACTGTCATTTGCGCTGGTAGAACAGATACGGGTGTACATGCTACTAACCAGATTATTCATTTTGATTGTGACAAGGAACGCTCGATTCGTGCTTGGATTCAAGGGGCTAATTCTTATTTACCTAAAGATGTATGTGTTAGATGGGGTAAGGAAATGCCTAATCATTTCCATGCCCGTTATTCCGCTTTATCGCGCCAATATCGTTATATCATTTATAATTCAGCCATCCGACCTGCTTTATTGCGTGGTAATGTGACTTGGCAGTATCGCCAGTTAAATCATCGCCATATGCATGAAGCAAGTCAATATTTACTTGGCGAAAATGATTTCACCTCTTTTCGCTCAGTAGAGTGTCAATCTAATACGCCTATGCGCAATATTCATCAGGTACAGGTAATGCGTCAGGGTGATTTAGTCATTATTGATATTACCGCTAATGCTTTTTTACATCATATGGTAAGAAATATCGCAGGCGTACTAATTGCTGTAGGCTCAGGTAAAAAACCAAGTCAGTGGGTAGATGAGGTATTAAAAGCGACTGATAGACGTTTAGGGGCGGAAACTGCACCGCCATATGGCCTTTATTTAGTCAATGTGGTTTATCCAAAAGAATTTGGTATTATAACGACAACATCTGGTCCCTTATTTTTTTCAGAGCGCTAAATGAGAAGTAACAAAGTCCGAATTAAAATGTGTGGTATGACACGGCGAGAAGATATAGATTATGCTATAGCATTAGGTATTGATGCGATTGGTTTAATCTTTTATCCAGGTAGTAAGCGTGCGGTATCCATTGAAAAGGCGAAACAACTTCTTGTCGATGTACCTTTATTTATGGCAACGGTTGCGGTAGTGGTTAATCCAACGTTAGCGGGTGTTCAGCAGATTGTGCAAGAATTACCGATTCAATGGTTACAATTCCATGGTGATGAAACAGCAGCGTTTTGTAATCAATTTCACCTACCTTATATTAAAATGATCAGAGCGACTAGCGCTATTGAGATTAAGCAAACAATGAGCTTATACCCAGATGCATCAGCTTTCTTATTAGATACACCTGCTCAAGGTCTATATGGTGGTACCGGTAAAACATTTAACTGGGATGACATTCCTACGCAAAGCCCGAAACCCCTTATCTTGGCTGGTGGTTTAGCTGCAGCTAATATTAGTCACGCCGTTGCGGCAGTTAAGCCGGCTGCTGTGGATGTTTGTAGTGGCATTGAGCAGTCGCCAGGAATAAAAGATCATAATAAAATGATTCAATTTGTTAAGGCATTAAGAGAAAATTATGAGTAAAGAACTTCCTGATAATAAAGGTCACTTTGGCCCCTATGGTGGCATATTCGTTGCCGATACCTTAATGCATGCGCTGCAAGAGTTACAAGCAGCCTATAACACTTATCGAACCAATGAGAATTTTTTAAATGAATTAAGGGAAGAATTAAAGGATTATGTAGGTCGCCCATCTCCCTTGTATTTTGCTAAACGTTTAACCGAGTTGGCAAAGGGCGGTAAAATTTATTTAAAAAGAGAAGATTTAAATCATACCGGTGCCCATAAAATAAATAATGCCGTAGGCCAAGCCCTACTGGCTAAACGAATGGGTAAAACCCGCATCATTGCTGAAACAGGTGCCGGTCAACATGGGGTAGCAACAGCCACTGTCTCGGCAAAACTTGGCTTAGAGTGCGTAGTTTATATGGGTGCTGAAGATATTAAACGCCAAGCGAGCAATGTCTATCGCATGAAATTATTAGGCGCTCAAGTTGTCCCGGTTACAGCAGGTTCTCAAACCTTAAAAGATGCTTTAAATGAAGCAATGCGTGATTGGGTCAGTCATATTGATAATACTTATTATATTATTGGTACAGTGGCAGGCCCGCACCCTTATCCGCAAATGGTTAGAGACTTCCAAGCAATTATTGGTCAAGAAGCCCGCCAACAGCTCTTAGAAAAAGAAGGTTGCTTGCCTGATGCGCTTGTGGCTTGTGTAGGTGGTGGTTCAAATGCTATTGGTTTGTTTTATCCTTTTTTACAGGATGAAACAGTGAAAATATATGGCGTTGAGGCAGGCGGTAAAGGCATTGAAACAGGACAACACGCAGCTTCTTTAATTGCTGGCAAACCAGGTGTTTTGCATGGAAATCGTACTTATTTACTATGTGATGAGTTTGGCCAAGTAAAAGATACCCATTCTGTGTCTGCTGGGCTTGATTACCCAGGTGTTGGCCCAGAGCACGCTCATTTAAAAGACACAGGGCGTGTCGAGTATGTGGCAATCAATGATGATGAAGCACTAGACGCGTTTCGTATTTTAACAAAAGTTGAAGGGATCATGCCTGCTCTTGAATCAAGTCATGCGGTTGCTTACGCCATGAAGTTAGCTACAACGATGACGCCTAATCAACGCATTATCGTTAATTTATCAGGCCGTGGCGATAAAGATATACATACCGTAGCAAGTATTGATGGCTTAACTATTTAAGCTTGCTTGAAGGTATTTGGAGTTAAAATGAATCGAATTGTAAAAACACTATCAGCCTTGCAAGCAGGCAAGAGAAAAATGTTAAGCCCTTATTTAACTGCTGGTGATCCATACCCTGAAGCAACTGTGCAATTAATGCATGCGCTCGTAGATGCTGGCGCAGATATTTTAGAAATAGGCATTCCTTTTTCTGATCCCATGGCAGAAGGGCCGGTTATTCAGGCCGCTATGGAACGCGCCTTACATCACAATATCACATGCATGGATGTATTAAACATGGTGCGGGATTTTCGCAAGAAAGATGTTAATACGCCGATTGTCCTGATGGGTTATACTAACCCTATCGAATTCTATGGTTACGAACGTTTTGCCAAGCAGGCGCAGGAAGCAGGTGTTGATGGTACCATTTTAGTTGATTTACCACCTGAAGAAAGTGATGAGGTAGCAGCCATTTGGAAATCTTATAGCTTATGTAATATTTATCTTTGCTCGCCTACAACCACTTTAGAGCGTATGGCATTAATCAACCATTATGGTAACGGCTATTTATATTATGTTTCTTTAAAAGGTGTCACTGGTTCTAATACCTTTGATTTAAATAATGTTAAAATGCTCTACCAGCAAAGAAAAGAACAAACTAAATTACCCCTTATGGTAGGATTTGGCATTAAAACCGCTACTGTTGCAGCAGAGGTTGCAAAGTTTGCTGATGGTGTTATTGTAGGTGCAGCTTTAATTCAGCAGATTATAGAAGCTTATGAAGTCACGCAAGATATTTTTGCCGCAGGTGCCTCTTTAATACAAGAAATGCGACAAGCTATAGATAATATTGAGTAGATTATGACAGAAATTAATGAAAAACGTACGCATTTTATTCGCCAACTTATTACAGATGATTTAGCCACTGGAAAACACAAGGCAATCGTAACACGCTTTCCACCAGAGCCTAATGGCTATTTACATGTAGGACATGCCAAGTCTATTTGTTTAAATTTTGGCATTGCAGAAGAGTTTAAAGGGTGCTGTTATTTACGTTTTGACGATACCAATCCAATTAAAGAAGAAGAAGAGTATGTCCGGGCTATTATTGATGATGTTAAATGGCTTGGTTTTGAATGGAAAGAAATCACCCATTCGTCTGATTATTATCAACAGCTTTATGATTACGCCGTTTATTTAATCATATCGGGTAAAGCTTATGTAGATAGTTTAAGCATGGAGGAAATACGTGCCTATCGCGGGACACTACAGGAGCCTGGCAAGGAAAGTCCTTATCGTAATCGCAGCATTGATGAAAACTTAAGTTTATTTGCGCGCATGAAAGCAGGTGAGTTTCCTGATGGCACGCACGTTTTACGTGCTCGAATTGATATGCAATCAGGTAATGTGAATATGCGTGATCCGGTTTTATACCGTATTCGCCATGCTCATCACCAACGAACGGGTAATGATTGGTGTATTTACCCTATGTATGACTATGCACATCCCATCTCTGATGCCCTAGAAAAAATAACGCATTCTCTTTGCACCCTCGAGTTTCAAGATCATAGGCCTTTATATGATTGGCTTATTGAAAATCTACCAGTACCTGCAAGGCCTGTACAAACTGAATTTGCTCGCCTTAATTTATCTCACACAGTAACTAGTAAACGCAAACTAAGACAGTTAGTTGAGCAAAAAATAGTGACTGGTTGGGATGACCCACGTCTGCCTACATTAAGAGGCATGCGGCAACGAGGCTATCCTGCAGCGGCAATTCGCCAATTTTGCGAGGAAATAGGGTTATCGCGAAGTGATTCGGTCATCGATATGTCCATTTTAGAAGCATGTGTGCGCGATGAGTTAAATAGAACAGCTAAACGTGCTTTATGTGTGCTTGATCCAATTAAAATTATCATTGATAACTTCTCAGAAGAAACCCAAGAGATTGAGGCAGCCTATCAACAAAATAATCCTGAGGCAGGCAGTAGAGTATTGCCTTTTACTCGTGAAATTTATATCGAAAAAAGCGATTTTATGGAAAATCCACCTAAAGGTTATTTCCGTTTATCGCCTGGGACTGAGGTACGCTTAAGACATGCTTATGTGATTCGCTGTAACGAAGTCATTCATGACAGTAATGGTGAAATAAAAGAAATTCATTGTACTTATGACCCTGATACGTTAGGTAAAAACCCTGAAGGCCGAAAAGTTAAGGGTGTGATTCATTGGGTATCGTGTAAGTATGCTCATCCAGTGACTGTGTATCAGTATGACAGGTTATTTACTGATCCAAACCCAGCACGTGAAGAGGATTTTTTACAGTTTTTAAATCCAAATTCATTAACTGTACAACAGGCTTTATGCGAACCTTCTTTAGCTAAACAGCCGTTAGGGGACGTGTTTCAATTTGAGCGGTTAGGTTACTATGGTGTTCATACTTGTGAAGAAGAAAAGGTCACGGCTTTTCATCGGGTGGTTGACTTGAAAGATACCTGGGGAAAAATGAGTTAAAATCTTAAAGAGAGAATGATGCTTTATTTATACAATTCATTAACACGTAAAAAAGAAATTTTTACACCTTTGATACCTGACCAGATTGGTTTGTACACCTGCGGCATTACAGTTTATGATTACTGCCATCTGGGGCATGCTCGTTCAATGGTTTGTTTTGATGTTATCGTTAGGTTTTTACGCAGCCAAGGTTTTAAAGTTAAATTCGTACGCAATATTACCGACATTGATGACAAAATCATTTTACGTGCGCAAGAACGCGGCGTGTCTATTCAAGAGCTGACTGAATATTATATTAAAGCCATGCATGAGGATGCAGCAGCATTAAATATTTTAACACCTGACTTTGAACCCCGCGCTACAGATTATATGAGTCCTATTATTAGCTTAATTCAGCGTCTAATGGATAAAGAGTATGCTTATCAAAGTGACAATGGAGATATTTGCTTTGCAGTAGAAAGCTTTAAAGGTTATGGTAAATTGTCTCATAAAGACATAGAAGGACTGGTTGCGGGTGCCCGTATTGGTGTGGTTAAAGAGAAGCGTTCACCACTTGATTTTGTTTTATGGAAAAAAGCAAAACCTAATGAACCTAGTTGGTCATCTCCTTGGGGCGAGGGTCGTCCTGGTTGGCATATTGAATGTTCAGCGATGGCTATGGATGAGTTAGGCGAGCAATTTGATATTCATGGCGGTGGACTTGATTTACAATTTCCTCATCATGAAAATGAGATTGCCCAAAGTGAGGCAGCCAGTGGCAAACCTTTTGCTAATTATTGGCTTCATGTAGGTATGTTGCAAGTTAATAACGAAAAGATGGCAAAATCTACAGGCAACTTTTTTACGATACAAGATGTATTACAGCATCACCATCCTGAAGTGATTCGTTACTTCCTCTTAAGCAGCCATTACCGCAGCCCCCTTAATTATTCTGAAGAAAATTTGCATAGCGCTGCTCGGGCTTTAACAAGGCTTTATCAGTCTCTGAAGGATATAAACGAGGCATCTGAAGAAGAGGTTGTGGCAGATTGGCTGGCAGCATTTAATAAAGCTATGAACGATGATTTCAATACACCGGTGGCTTTATCCATTTTATTTCAATTAAGCCATGAATTTAATAAATCTAAAACACCTGCGTTAGCAGCAACATTAAAAAAACTAGCGGGAGTATTAGGGTTATTGCAGAGCTCGCCAAAAGAATTTTTACAAGCGCAAGCGGCTGAAGTTGATAAAGAGCTTATTGAATCACTCATTGAAGAAAGACAGGCAGCTCGCGCTGCAAAAAATTGGCAGCAAGCGGATGAAATTAGGGCAACATTACTTAATTACGACATAGAATTAGAAGATGGCCCCGATGGTACAACCTGGCGTAAGAAATTAGTGAGCTAGAGCTTTAAATATAAAGCCTGGTCTATAAATTTTTGTAAGGTAGGTTGGGCTAAACGAAGTGCAGCCCAACAACTAATCGTTGGGGCATGTCACCAAGCTCAACCTACTTACCAGAATTAGAGACGGTAGACATGAATATCGTCATCGAGCCACGGTATTTCGAATGCAGGTAAACGAGTTAAAAAGAAAACCGTATTACCGCGGCTTGACCTCGGTATCCATGCATTGTATGTAAGAGCACCTACTAATATTTAGTGATTGGATCGCTCGCAGGAAACGTATCTTCCACCTCTTTGTCGTATTTTCTTTCTCGTTTGACACGTTTTGCTTTTTTCACATCATTAGATTCTGATGGTTTTTTTTCGCTTTTCTTTTTTCCCATAATTAGGCTCCTTTTTGTTTAAGACTGAAGGATTAATTAGGCTTCTAGTTAATACTACTAAGATATATTAAAAATAGCAAATTGGTTATTTTCTGATTAATGTTGACTCGTTACGCGTAAAATTTCAGCCAATGAGGTATCACCAGCGAGCACACGCTTAAAACCATCTTGACGAATGGTTGGGATTTGCGGTCGTAAATAGTCATCTATTGTTTGTAGGCTTTCATTGCGATGAATCATGCCTCGCAGTGTTTCATCAATAACTATTAATTCATAAATGCCAGTTCGGCCTCGGTAACCAAGCTGATTGCAATGATCACAACCTTTAGGCTCATACACTTGGACAATTTGTGAGTTTTCTGTTAAACCTAGCAGTTCTTTTTCATCTTCTCTTAGCTCATGGAGCGTTTTACATTCCGAACAAAGCTTTCTAACCAAGCGCTGGGCAATTAAGCCAATAATACTTGAAGAAAGAAGAAAAGACTCAACACCCATGTCGCGTAAACGGGTTAAGGCGCCTAGTGCACTGTTGGTGTGTAATGTTGACAATACTAAGTGCCCAGTTAAACTCGCCTGTACAGCGATTTCGGCGGTTTCCAAATCACGTATTTCTCCAATCATGACCACATCAGGGTCTTGCCTTAAAATGGCTCTTAAACCTTTAGCAAAAGTCATTTGTACTTTAGTATTAACTTGGGTTTGACCAATACCTGGTAAATCATATTCAATAGGATCTTCAATGGTAAGAATATTGCGGCTTACTTCATTAAGTTCGCTGAGCATGGCATAAAGGGATGTTGTTTTACCAGAGCCTGTTGGGCCTGTTACTAAAATGATGCCATGAGGCTGTGAAATCATGGTGCGAATAATGCCTAGTGTATCGTCAGCCATGCCCAAAAGACTTAAATTAAGCTGAGCTGCTTGTTTATCTAAGATACGTAAAACGATGCGCTCGCCATGATTAGAGGGAAGAGTAGAAACACGTACATCGATATTATGCCCGCCAATACGAAGGGCAATACGGCCATCTTGTGGTATACGTTTTTCGGCTATATCTAACTTAGCCATTACTTTAACTCTTGAAATCACTAGCGGCGCAATAGCGCGTTGGATTTCTAATACTTCATGCAAAACACCATCAATACGATTGCGTACTAGAACTCGATTTTCATAAGTTTCAATATGAATATCTGAGGCTTTTTGTTTAATGGCTTGAGTAAATAAAGCATTTAATAAGCGAATGATAGGTGCATCATCTTGATTATCAAGTAAATCTTCGGTAGCAGGTAGTTGGCCTGCGAGTAGTGATAAATCCATATCACCTTCCATGCCTTCGGCAGCATCTAAAATAGAGGATTTTGATTGATAGTGATTGGTTAAGTGCTGTTGAAATTCACCTTCAGACACTTCGCGTAATTCTAATTTACGCTGTAAAAGGCGCGAAACCTCAGCCAATACGGGCAAAGAAGGATTGGGCAGATGCAATATTAATGCTTTGTCTGCTTCATTTGCTATGGCTATAACGCCATTGGCTTTAGCAAAACTATAAGGAAGTTGCTTAGGCGTTTCTTCTACTACCGTACTAGGCTCTATCATTTGGTCATAATAACTCTCTGCTGTAGCGAACGACTAAAAGGCTTTGGTAACTCGGCTTGCTTCAGCGGGGGTAAAACCATATTCTTATTTACATTGACATAGTCTTGTGAACGTAAATAAGCAAGCTCATCTTGTCTTAAATCATTGTATTTGGCGCCTGTTACCTGCACTGCGTCGCCAGGTGTTCTTAAAATTATAGGACGAATAAAGACCATTAGCACTCTTTTCTCGCGTGTGTGCGCATTGTGTTGGAAAAGTCGGCCAACACCTGGTATGTCAGCTAAAATAGGAACAGCGACATTATCATTGGCTAAGCTATCTTGAATCAGTCCGCCTAAAACAACAACATCACCACTTTCTACATGCACCGATGTGACAATACTGCTAATTTTAAAGACTGGGTTATTGACATTTAAAAGCGTTGTGGGATCAATGGTGTCGTTACCTTGGTCTATTTGTAATTGAATACCTTTCCCGCGAGTAATTTGGGGCCTTACATAGAGATGCAGGGCAACATTCACGCGATCAAAGGTAACATAAGGGCTAGCAGTGGTCGTGCCGCCTGCATTATTAGGATAAGTAGTACTCGCTACCGAGACTTGTCTACCTACTAAGATTTTAGCTTGGCGGTTATCCAGTACGACGACTGATGGTGTCGATAAAATATTCGCTCTATGCCGCTGCACAAGTCCGTAGAGTTGCGCTTGGAAGTCATCAATGGTTGTTTGTGAGTTAATAATCGCAAAGCCAGGTCTAAAAGCGGCTGGATCGCCTGTTTGCAAGTTACTTCCCCATTCGATTCCTAAGCTATTAATATCATTTTCATCCACTTCAGCAACTAAAGCTTCAATGAGTAATTGCGCAGGCCTTATATCTAATTGGCTAATAACAGATTGTAAAATGCGAATTAAGCTAGCAGGGGCATTAATAATAATGGAATTTGTGTTTGGTTCAGCAATAATTTGTACGGTAGGCTTAGTCGTGCCTTCATTTTGCGTAGTAGCGCCTGTGGTATTAGGCGTCGCAGCAGGGTTTGAGGGTGCTGGGGCTTGATTTTGTGAGCTAGATGTTTGTGTGCTTGATGTGCCATTAGCCAGGTTAGAAGCAGGATTTGTGCTGTCTAATTCTGGCCGTGTAATTGTCCCTATTGTTGTACCTACGTTACCGCTAAAATTTGCTTGGGCAATACCGGCTAAAATAGGCACTAAATCTTCTGCCCTTAAATAATTTAAGTAAACCACTTTAGTATTACTATTTACGCCATGTAAATTTTGCTTATCAAGTTGGGCAATGAGCATACGTAAACGAATGCGGTCTGTGCGGCTGCCGCTTATTAAAATAGAGTTGCTGCGATCATCAGCGGCAATCATCACTTGACTGTGGCCAGCCATACCAGGCTGAGTTTTAATTAAATCTTTAAGTGTATTAGCAATGTCCATTGCTAACGCATACTTTAAGGGCACCATATCAATGCCATTGGCGGTAGAACTATCTACTTGTTTAATAATACTAGCTAATTGCCTAATATTACTTGCTCGCCCTGACAAAATTAACATGTTAGAAGGCCCATAAGCAGAAACATTACTCCATTGAGGCATTAACGGCCTTAGGACGGGAATTAATTGCTCAGCCGGTACAAAGTGGACAGGTACGACCTCAACCATCATGTCATCACCACGTGGCGGATTTTGCAAATCATCTAGCAAGTCAGCGGTGACGGTTTTTGCTTCGATATTAGGAATAATTTTGATGACTTTACCAGTGGGAATAGCAGCATAGCCCGATACTTGTAACACTGATAAAAAGACTTGATATAATTCTTTATCAGAGATAGGAGTGTTAGAAACAATAGATATTTTGCCTTGTACGCGCGGATCAATGATAAAGTTTTTACCCGTTATTCGTGAAACTTCAGCAATAACGGCACGAATATCCGCATTTCGTAAGTTCCATAATTTCTTTTCTTCAACGATATCAATAGGTGGGATTACTGAAACATCCGGAGTATTATCTGTATGAGTTAATGGCATGTTACTAGCGCTTACTTCTTTGCGGATTGTTTTTGCGAGATCAAGCTCAGTAATGGGGCCTACTTTGACTATATAGAGCTTGCGCACTTTATCGTAATCAATCCGAATGGGTTGTTTATATACGGAAGAAAGCTTAAATTTTAGTTGTAGCGCGTTATTTTCATGTGGAAAAGCGCCTGCATCAACCATATAAGCGGTTTTGCCATCTAAATTAATTTTTTTGATACCGATATCAGCAGCCTGTACACCAGTAAAGCAAAAAACAAATAAAAAGATTAAAACAAACTTTCGCATTAACCAACCACCCAATAAGCAATACCACATCATAACTAAATTTAATTAGATACAATAGACTTTTTGTTAATTCAATTTAAAGAAGCAAAAAACTGTTAATTAAGCCATCTCTCTATACAAATAAAAGTCATTTTTGATTATGAACTAAATGAATAAGTGGTTACAAAAAAGTAATCGAAGTTAATTATTATCCTAAATTTCAGTCTTTTATTTTTAGCTTATAAAGTATAAAAATGAGTGGCGGCAAGTATAAAAAGCGATAGCGAAAATCCAATACTTTCTTTCAGGTTGAATGGGTATATACTAAAGAATAGTGACTAAAAATTGCTTATTTTATTATGATTAAACAATTGCAGGATGCATTGAGTCATGTTCTTTTAGGAAAAGAGGAGATTATTCGGTTAGGGATTACTTGCCTATTAGCCAATGGTAACTTATTACTTGAAGACAGTCCTGGCATGGGAAAAACAACATTTAGCCATGGCTTAGCTCAATTAACAGGCATGCAATACAGGCGCATTCAATTTACCAGTGATTTGCTGCCAAGTGATTTGTTAGGCGTATCTATTTTTGATCAACAGCAACGCCTATTTACTTTCCACCGGGGGCCTATTTTTTCACAGCTCATTTTAGCCGATGAAATTAATCGAGCGCCACCTAAAACGCAAAGTGCGTTGCTTGAGGTAATGGAAGAGAAACAAATTACCACTGATGCCGGTACAGAATCGCTACCGGAGCCATTTTTTATCATTGCCACCCAAAATCCGTCCTATCATCTTGGTACCTATTCTTTACCTGAATCCCAATTAGATCGTTTTCTAATGCGCCTAGTAATTGGTTATCCTCCGGCAGATGCGGAGCGAGAGATTTTAAAAGCGCCGGCAGCTAATACCAAACTAACTACCTTAAAGCCTGTGATTAATCCGCAACAATTACTCGCCTTACAAAAGGAAAGTGAGCGTGTCATTATTTCAGACACCGTACTTGATTATGTCCAGTTATTACTAACCGCTAGCCGTAATCAGGATTGGTTTAATCATGGGCTTAGCCCTAGGGCTGGAAAGGGCATAGTTAGGGCTGCACAAGCTTATGCCCTTGTTGATGAGCGCAATTTTGTTCGCCCGGATGACATACAAACCATTTTACCCGCTGTGGTTAATCATCGTTTGCTAATTAAAAAGGCACAAAATAATTTATCTGCAGCAGAGTTATTAATCAATAACGTAACTGTCCCTGTGTGATTACATGATGAAAGAAAGGCTACTTAAAAATTTAAACCAATGGTTTAGAGCGCGTAACGATAAGGGCAACTCGCAAACATTTGGTTCTAGAAATAGCTATATATTACCGTCAAGCTTTGGATGGCTCTATGCCTTTGTTCTTATTACTTTATTTACTGGCGCAATTAATTATCAAATTAGCTTAATTTTTTTACTGGTATTTTTATTAGCGTTAATTGGGATAGGTAGCGCTTGGGAGGCGCAGGCTAATCTTAAAGGGCTATCAGTAAAATTATTGGCTATTGATGATGCAGAAGTGGGACAAGCTGTGTGCATTAATTTATTAATTAGTCCTAACAATAAGTTGCGTTATGCCTTGGAATTTCAAGTAGGTAAGCAAGCTGCTATTGGCTTAGAACAAACCTCTTTAAATGAATTTAGAATGGTTCTACCTCTATCAACTGATCGCCGAGGCTACTTCAAGCTACCTACAATCAAAATTTATACTTTATACCCGCTAGGACTATTTAAAACATGGGGTTATCTTTATTTTGATGAAGGTTTTTATGTTTACCCACAACCGGTTTTTCCAGGTTTTTGGCCGGCACCCATCACCGTACAAAGTAATAACCAAGTTGCCTTAGTAGGTGACAACGAATTTTATGATTTAAGACAAGTTGAAAACCCCTGGGCGCAGCCAAATCTTATTGCTTGGAAAATTGTTGCTAAAGATCAGGGGTGGCATGTTAAAACAATGGATAGTAGCGCAGGAAATTACTGGCTTTTTCAGTTATCCGATTTACCTTTTGATGATTTAGAAAAAAAACTGCAATATTTAAGTTTTTGGTTACAAAATGCCGAAGTAAATCAGGATTTATATAGCTTAAAATTAGGGCGTTTTACCACGCCATTGTCTCATGGTAAGCAGCATTTACAACAATGCTTGCGTCAGCTGGCTATTTGCTCATGACTAATAGCGAACAACGCCATTTTTTAACCTTGACTCGCTACACTCTATTAGTCGTATTACTATGCTATATACCACATTTTTTCCAATCACCTTCATGGGTAATGCTGTTAGCAGTAGCGGCAATAGGTTATAAATTTATCGCGGCCTATTTTAATTATCCCATTTTACCTGTCTGGATAAGGGTAATCTTAGTCATGGCTTCGTTAGCATTATTAAAAATTGCTTACGGAAATATGATAACCAGCGGGTTTTTTATCGGATTTTTAATCATTTTCGTTGGCTTAAAATGCCTTGAGATTTATAAGGTTCGTGATATTAAATTTATAATTATCTGTAATTTTTATCTTATTTTTTCAGCGTTAGTTATTAATCAAGAGCTGTGGATTGTAGTTTATTTATTTGCTGCTATTTTAGCTAACTTAATGCTGATGTTTAAGTTAAGTGTTAGGCAAGTTTCTTTAAAATACCTAAGTAGGAAAAGTGCGACCCAGCTGCTGATAGCGATCCCTTTTAGTTTGTTACTTTTTTATATTTTTCCTAGAATTTCTAAACCGTTGTGGCAAGTTCCATCACAGTCTATTAGTCAATTGGGTTTTAGCGAAAGCATGAGTCCTGGATCAATGACTGAGTTATTTAATGATGATCGTACCGCATTACGGGTTACTTTTAATAACAAACCAATATTAAATGGTTACTGGCAAGGGTTAGTGCTTAACCATTACAATGGTATTAGTTGGAATTCTGTACAGTTAGCTAGCGCAAAATTTAATCCATTAGTTGAGCTTACTGCTAATCAAAACGCAGATTATGAGGTGATTTTAGAGCCACATCAAAAGAAATGGTTATTTTATTTAAGTTTACCACTTGCAGCACGCCCTAGGCTGCTTTTCTCAACCGACTATGGTTTAGTTAGGGCAATGAATGAAGACATGATACAGCAGCGCTTTGCCTATGGCATAATAACCATGCAAACTAAGCCGCAGCAAACATTAAATGATACTGAACTTAGGCAGTATCTACAGCTGCCTAATAAGGTTAATCCACAATTAGCCGCTTGGGCGAAAGCACACTTTACAAACTTACAAAATGATCCAAAGTTATTTATTCGTTTTCTGCAGCAATATATTCATCAGCAACCATTTTATTATACTTTGGCGCCAGATAGGCTCAGCCTGCCAAATCAAATGGATGATTTTTGGTTTAATACAAAAAAGGGGTATTGTGAGCATTATGCGGGTGCCATAGCATTTATTTTGCGCGCCGTTGGTATTCCTGCCAGAGTAGTTGTTGGTTATCAAGGAGGAATATGGAATTCTGTTGGCCATTACCTTGATATTCAGCAAAATAATGCCCATGCTTGGGTTGAGTATTGGCAAGCACCCATGGGCTGGCAGCTTATTGATCCTACAAGTTTTATAGCGCCTGAGCGTATCGACCAAGCGATTAGAGATTTCCATTCATCTTATTTGAATCAAACAGATAATTCTTTTTCTGCTAATTTATCTTGGTTACAACGGTCACAATTTTTTATTGAATCACTGCGATTTTTTGCTGAGCGTTGGTTACTTTTTTATAATAAAGATGCGCAGCAAGATTTATTAAAGAAAATAGGTTTAGAAAAATTAACTGCCAGTAAATTATTGCAGGCTACTATCATTTTCTTCTTAATTTTTCTGTTTGTTATTGGATTTTTATATACTTGGCGTCAGCACAGGCAAGTAGATCAGTTATTAAAAGCATATCAGCAATTACAAAAAGAATTAAGGCGATTTAATGTGCCGACTAAGCCTTCAATGACACTTAAAAAACAATGTAATATTTTGATAAATAAGCTACCCAGGATGGCGCCTGAAATTTCCTTATTTTTATCTAATTATGAACGATTACGCCTGCAACAAAGTGAAAGCAATGTAGAAGATAATAGGCGGCATACGGTCTTGTTATTTAACGCGTTGAAAAGAAAACTAACCAAGATTAATTTGCATCAGTAAGATAGTCTAGGTTCAAGTCCGCAGGGCTGCAACTTGGGTTTTACTTTGTTTCACTTAGCCTACTTGCTACGTTATTCAGCTTTCGTGCTCCATTGATCGATATCGCGGTCAAACCGCGGTAATTCGTTTTTGATTTATTGCATACCAGCTACCGAAATACCGTGGCTTGACCACGGTATCCATGCTTTTCTAATACAGTAGATACAGCAATGACGACCTAAGTAAAACGCCGATCAACGATTGTTGGCTGCACTTTGTTTAGCCCAACCACCTAAGAATGAAATTATCTGTTAATTTCTACCACTAGCTTTCCATCTAAACCAATCCATGCGCGTTTCATAATTTCAGTGTTAAAAGCGCAGGCTACATCTCCGTGTTGGTTGATAGAAATAACACCAATTTCACCTTTATTTTTATTACGCTCATAAAGCACTTGCTCACATACTTCTTGTAGTGGGATGTTTAATTCAGTCAACATTGAAATGGTATGAGCAATAACACCGGTAATTAAGTATTCGCCTTCGCCTGTTCCGGAAACCGCGCAAGTGTTATTGTTAGCATAGCATCCTGCACCAATGACACAGCTATCACCAATTCGACCTGGCAAGCTATTACTTGTTCCACCAGTAGAGGTGCCAGCCGCAAGATTACCCTGGGCATCTAATGCGACAGCACCAACCGTGCCACTTTGCTTTTTAGCTAAGAGCGCCTCATAAGTCTCTTTCTCATGCAGACGTTCGTATTCGTCATATTGGTTATTGGTAACAAAATAAGAGGGTGGTTTTAAGTCTAGTCCTTCTTTAGTTGCAAATTCTAGAGCACCATAACCTGATAAAAAGACATGCTTTGTTTTTGACATAATTAAGCGCGCTAGAGTGATTGGATTTTTAACTTGCTTAACCATTGATACAGCACCGGCTTTAATTTCTCTGCCATCCATGATAGAGGCATCCATTTCAACATCGCCACAACAATTTAATGCTGAACCACGGCCGGCATTAAAATAGGGGCTGTCTTCAAGAATTTTTACTGCTTCTTCAACAGCATCCAGTGCACTGCCGCCTTGCTTTAAAATGTCATAGCCTGTTTGACAAGCTTGGGCTAACACTTTTTTAGTTGCTTCTTCATTTTTTTGTAAAAAAGGAGAGCTTTCGCTTGCACCACCATGAACTGCCATTGCTATCTTCATAAGTTACCTAAGTTAGTTTCTAAAGAAGTCTAATTAATCGAAATTGGTTGAATCAGCAGGATTTGCTAATTTACGCTGGGTTAACGAGAAATGACATCCCTTTACCAATAAATGAACTTTTAAATTCTCGACATAGACCGGTTGCCCTTCTTTCACTTTAGTAATATTCGTTTGATTAATATATCTGCCATCGATAATGACTACCATGCCAGATCCTCGGCATTCGGCATCGGAGCCATTTTTAATTACTAAAGCGGTATCCTCTCCTAAGCCAATACCGAGTTGCTCGGGATTCATAATAATAGCATGCGCAAGTCGGCCAAATCGTCCACGTTTAATAAAGTGAGTATCAACAATACACGTTGGCAATAACCCTAATCCTGATGAAGTAGCTAAATTGCGATAAAGCAATGCTTCGGTTAAACCACCTGAAGTAATCATCACGGAAGACATCACCATAGCGCCGGCACTCGTGCCTGCTACGATAAAATCCTTATCTTCCACATAACGTCTCTTGATGATTTCAATAATTGGTGTACCGCCTAAAATAGTTGAAATACGAAACTGATCACCGCCTGTAAAAAAAATAGCCCTTGCTTTTTCAACACGCTGTAAATAGTCGTCTAATCGAGCTTGTCGACGCTCTTCAATAGGTATAAAGCCAACTTTGTTATAACCCATTTCATAAAAAACGCGCTCATATGATTTTTTTACTTCATCTTGAACTTCAGAGCCGGTGGTAATAATTTCTATTTGTTTAGTTTTGCAATCAGACAAAAGCTCGCTTAAAATTTCATAGCGTGGCATCTCTTCTCGATGTTGAAAAATATCTGGTGGTTCATCCACCTTGTCTTCAGCCCCACCGATAATCAGTATTTTGCCTTTTGGTCTCATAAGAAAATAGTCTCATTAATCTGTTTGACTGGTTGAATGTGCTTTTGTTCCAGCATAAATTCTACGGAGTCAAAAACATCATCCACGGAACAATAAATTAAACTATTTCGCTCAGCGTGCTCTATTGCATACTCTAATGCTTCAAATTCTTCAGAAATAACTTTTATTTTTACTTTAGGATCAGCAGAATGAATGCCTGTCGTTATTAAATCAGTTAATTGCTGATTGGTTCTACCACGTCCATTTTTGTTGTGGCGGATTATAATTTCATCAAACATTTGCGCAGCATAATAGCCCAATCGTTGAATATCTTCCTCTCGGCGATCACCGCTTGCAGCAATAATGCCTACTTTTTTAGCATATTCCATCGTATCTAAAAATTTCTTAAGTTGAATATAAGCATCTTCATTATGAGCATAGTCAATGATTACTTGGCAGTGATCAAAATTAAACATGTTCATACGGCCTGGGGTATTTTCAACGGTCGGTTGAAAGTCGTATAGGCTTTGGGCCATTAGTTTGGCTGAAAATCCTTGAATGATACCTGCTAAGACCGCAGGGAGAATATTATTAACCATAAACGTAGCACTGCCCTTAAAAGTAAGCGGAATGTCTTTTATTTTAGCAATTGCTTGTTTTTCTATGCCTTTTTGCACAATTACCATGTCATCTTCTATAAAGGCTGCTAGACCGCCTGCTTGGCAGTGTTGTTTAATGCGCGCGTTTTTGGTTAAAGCAAATAAAGCAATGTTGCAAACTAGCTCATTTTTCAAATCATAGACTAATTTATTATCAGCATTTAATAAGGCATATCCATTTTTATGTGTGCTGCGGGCGACCACGGATTTAACATCAACAAGCTTTTCAATCGTATTAATCCCATCAATACCTAAGTGATCAGTGGTTATATTGGTAATAATACTAATATCACATTGATCAAAACCTAATCCTGAACGAATAATCCCGCCACGTGCGCATTCTAAAACTGCAAAATCGACTAAGGGTTCCATCAGGACGGTGCGTGCACTTAAAGGCCCGCTACAATCACCGCGATAGATTAGTTTATTATTAAGGTAAATACCTTCAGTGGTGGTAAAGCCAACATAATGATTGGCCTGTTTGGCAAAACGGGCAATTAAACGAACCACTGTCGTTTTGCCATTCGTACCTGTTACAGCAATGATAGGTATGCGTGAGGGTTTGCCAGGTGGAAACAGCATATCAATAAACGGCGCACCTACATTGATAGGTGCACCTTCATTTGGCGCAGTATGCATACGAAAGCCAGGGCTTGCATTGACTTCAATGACAGCACCTCGTTGTTTAGCAAGAGGAACACGTACACTTTTGCAAACCACATCAATTCCACATACATCAAGTTGTATTAAGCGTGCTACTCGTTCAGCTAGGGCGATATTCTCTGGATGTACTTGATTGGTGATATTGGTTGCTGTGCCGCCAGAGCTTAGATTAGCCGTGCATTTCAAATATAAATGTTCACCGGCCTTTAACACGCTGTGTAAAGTTAGTTTTTTCTCGGCTAAAATGGAATGTGTTTCTTCATCAACCTTAATCGTGGTGAGGCAGTTTTCATGAGCCAAGCCCCGCTTAGGATCGTCGTTAACCTCATCGATTAATTGCTGAATTGTTTTTATGCCATCGCCAGTAATTTTTGCCGGCGTTCGTTTTGCTACTGCGATTAACTTATAATTAATCACTAAAAATCGATAATCATTGCCTTCAATAAATTGCTCTACAATAATATCTTTAGACACTTTTTGCGCTAGGTTGAACGCTAAGATAGCTTTTTCTTTGGTTTGAATATTGGTAATAATGCCACGGCCATGGTTGCCGTTAAGTGGTTTAATAACCAGTGGAAAGTTTAACAAATCGATAGCATCATCTAATTGGTCTAGTGAGCGGATAGTGATACCATCTGGTACAGGAATGGCATTTGCTGCTAGAAGTTGTTTAGTCATGTCTTTATGGGTAGCGATGTCTACCCCAATTGAGCTTGTTTGGGATGAAATTGTTGCCCAAACCCGTTTTTGATAAACGCCGTAGCCTAAAGTAATTAAGGAAGTATCTTTAAAAGGGCTTATGGGTATATTTCTTTTTTTAGCTTCCTTAAGAATAGCTTCGGTACTAGGACCTATTTTCTCATGGGCTATGATATGTTTTAATTCTGTAATATCTTGTTCAAAATTTAAATAATTTTTACCTTGAGCTAAGCTTTGAATAATATTAAAAGCGGCGTTACCGGCATAAAGCCCCGCTTTTTCTATTTCATAAGTAAATATGACGTCATACACTCCCTCTGTATCAGTACCAAAGGTTCGGCCAAAGCCGCAGTCTAAACCAGCGAGATTTTGTAGTTCGAGCGCTACATGCTCCATGACATGTCCTAACCAAGTTCCTTCTTCAAGACGGATATAAAAACCACCCTCAATGCCGGGTGAGCAATAATGGTTGTATAAGCTAGGGATTAGTTCTTTTAATCGCGTGTTAAATCCTTCTAGGATATTGCTTGGAGAGTACTCATAACTTTCTAAGTCGAGCCTAATTTCAATTAATTTCTGCCTGAAATTCGACCAGTAATTTGGACCATTCAAGACTCTTGTCGATATGATTTTCATTAATCCATTCCCTTGCTTGATGAAAATATAAATAATTACAGCGCCGTATCGGCTTTATAATAGTAACAAATTTTGTTTTTTTCATGGGTTTAAGGAAAATTATTTTTAGGCTTTCTTTCTTAAATCCCACTGGTCCTTTATTTGCTTATTAAAGTATAGCCTAAGCAGAAATAAAATAATCTAACGCTTACTGTGTATATCTCTACTGCTTTTAAAAATTATTTAATAATTTTTTATTGAAATTCATAAATATATTATTGTAATTCAATAAATAGTGATTATAATTAAGCCTGATTCATTAGTTAAGGGTTTTGATTATGAAAAAAATACAAACAGTTAGCCGTATTCTTTCTTTATTTTTTAGGGTGCTTTGTTGGG
This sequence comes from Legionella beliardensis, assembly GCF_900452395.1. Classification (NCBI taxonomy): domain Bacteria; kingdom Pseudomonadati; phylum Pseudomonadota; class Gammaproteobacteria; order Legionellales; family Legionellaceae; genus Legionella; species Legionella beliardensis. The sequence continues at coordinate 1,781,886 of NZ_UGNV01000001.1, read as the reverse complement.
TTATGCCAATGGTTACTTCGTATTTAATCCTATTCCATTTAAGTGGGTTATTAGAGTGGGGCGCTTTTGCGTTAATCATTCCTGCTGTTCACGTGCAAGATACGGTTCATTTCTCATTTTTACATCGCTTAATGATATTAGCTGTACAATTGTTGCCATTATCCATTACCGTATCAATTTGTTATAAATTAGCTAACCTCTTTAAATTGTATGAAAAGGGTGAGTTATTTGCAGAATCTACCATTAAATTAATAAGAAGTATTAGTATTTACATGATTCTAGGCGAAGTTATTCAATTAATTTATCAGCCACTTATAACAGCGTCTCTTACGTTTAATAATCCACCGGGACAGCGCATAGCAAGTATTACTTTAGGTTCTACTAATGTCTCAACCTTAATTACCGCATGTATCATTTTAGTTGCTTCGTGGATTATTAAAGAAGCTAATCAATTAAAAGTTGAAGCGCAATTAACAATTTAAGGGTTTTACTATGACAATTATTGTTAATTTAGATGTAATGATGGCAAAAAGAAAATGTCGCTTAAAAGAGTTAGCCGAGGCAATAGGCATTACTGAAGCTAACTTATCCATTCTTAAAAATGGCAAAGCCAAAGCCCTTAGGCTTACAACCCTTGATGCCATTTGTGCTTATTTAAGCTGCCAGCCAGGTGATATTATTGAATATCAAGAAGAGTAACTTTTTATCATTTTAAAATGAATGCCGTTCGATTAGCTTTAGGGAATAGTTGGGTCGCTTTGACCCAACTTTGTCTTAATTTAAGGTTACAGATTATTAGCAAGAAATGCTTTTGTTTGTTCGTTTGGAACAGAAGGTGTAAAGCGCTGTCCACCCCACCACATTTGATCAAGCCAAGTCCATAAAGCAACCCCTACAAAATTTGGATTTGCTTGAACTTTATATTGTTGAAAGACCTCATAAGATGCTTTCACATAATCTAGCTGAGCAAAGCCTGTGCTTTTCCCGCCTTTGCTTTCAAACTCATGGGCGGACGCTGCTGCTGGAATTGCAAATTGAAACTTAATGTTATATTGCTTTGCTTTATCCAGCATTCTTTTAACTTCGTTAGAAATATAATTACGGTATTCTGCTGGTGAATTAACAGAACCGCCTGGTTTAGAGCCTAAGTCATACAATGAGTCAATGACATAACCATTGTTATAAGTGTTTAATATTCTAGCAACTGTGCTGTCAACTTTGCCAGAGAAGGTAAAAATTGAGAAAGTTCGGCCTTTAGGATGCTTAGCATCAATGCACATGTCGCTTGCAAAATCCTTAGCGATTTGTTCGTAGAAATAAGCTTGTCCTGGTTTGCTAATATCAAAGGGCTCAATATCAAATTGCACACCAGCTACATTTTCATCACTACAGTATAATTTAGCTACTTTATCTGCAAAAAGTGCTGCTGTTTTTTTGTCTAAATTATTTAAAGCGCTTAAATAATCATCTGCCCCTTTTTGATCAAGTCTGCCATCGACCACAGGCATAATAGCAACAGGCTTACAGCCATTACCTAGAACTTCATAATAAGCAGCTGTCGATAATTTCCCATTATCGTAATAAGCATACATATTGCTTGCGTTACACGCCTTATTTGTCGCCGTTCCGCCTGAACCCTTACAATACATTTCTAAGCTGCCACCATAGCTATACAACTTAGTAATGGTATGATCGCCGGTCGCGGCTGCGTTAAAGTTATTAATTTGACTAGCAAATAGTCCTGGAGATTGGCCAATCTTCTGGCCTTGGTTATTGTAGAGGGTGTCATATACCCATGCGCCATTACCATCAGTTACCGAAGCAAAGAGATTTAATGACGAAAGACTTAAAATTAATAGGGGAAAAGCTCGCTTCCTATTATTTTTATGGCTTGATTTATTTTTCCTTAACATCATTTTGTTATCCTTCTCCTATCTATAAATAGAGTTTTATTAGAATTTTTCGCACCTAATACATTTTTTTATTTAAATTTCATAGGAATAGGTGCAAGTGACTAAGATGAAGTAAATAACGACACTCGTCAATGATTATTGCAGACGTTTATAAAGGTCTTATAGATTAATAGTCACGTTAAACAACAATTTTACATTTAATTTGCGCATATCCTAGAAATAGCATTGCTATTTAATAATTCCTTAATCTGCATGAAGTATATTAATTAAACATAGTGAAATTTTTTTGTTGTCTATTGGGTAAGGAAGTAATTATTTATAGGCTCTATTTAGGTAGGCTTTCCAGTTCAAGATAGGTGTAATATGGTAAACAAAGTTACATTAATATACGGTACTAAAACAGAGGGAGAAAAAGCGACATTAGTCATTTATGGCGTACATAACCAAGAAGCGATGAGTGCGGTTTTTGTTAAAGGAAAATTGGGGGGTACTATCCCTTGGCAAAAAAGTTTTAATTTAGAAAAAAAAGATGATATTGAGAGGATAAAAGAGATAAATGAAAAGTTTGTAGTAGCGCTATGCGAGATACTAGATGAAATTGAAAATCATCTAGCGGCAAAAGATACTAAATTAATTGCTGTTGAATATCAAGGTGATGTTAATTTAGGTTTTAATGGTGAAAAATTCCCTGATTGTCTCTTAAACAGTACAATTCATCAATTATTTAAGGAAAGAGAGTTTTTCAAGGAAGCAAAAATAAATTTAACGCTCATAAGTGCTACGCCTGATGTGGTTGACGCTGCTGAGGAAAAGCATAAAGCGACTTATGCCGACAATCATGAACGTGATTATCCTGGCTCACCAGTTGTAATTAGGCATAAAGGATGGAAACTAGGTGAGCGCCGTTACTCGTCTGATGAATATGTCCGCTCTGAAGAACATATGCTGCGCAAATCATCACCTGAAGTTTTCTCTAAAGAAGAAGAAACGAGTGGCGTAACTCTTAGTCAATCTGCGCCCCAAGTTTACGCTGGCAACCCCTTTACCTTGTTTACGTCTCCTTCAGATAATAATAATATTGCAACTGTTGCTCCTTCCAATTCAGAACCAGAAGAGACTAGCCAAGTGCTCTCAAAGTTGAGTATTGGTTAAATATAATAGCAACTTAGCTAAGCAATAAGCTAAGTTGCATGCTGTCTTTTTAAGTAAAAATAAAATTGAAAATTGAGCCATAAAGTAGATGCTTTAAAAAGCCATGATTAATCAAGACTTAAGTAATCAGTAATTTAATCCAGCTTTTCTACACCAAGCTTCCTGTAAGCGTTTTGCAAAGTCTTTATCAGATTCATGGTCTTTGGCTTCAGCTGAATCAAGTGCAGGTTCTGAAAGATCGACCATTTTATTTTCTATATTAGCAAATAGCCCTTTTTTAGTGACTGCAATGACTAAGTCTTTCAAGTTATTTCGGTATAGCTTTGCCTGTTCTTTCTCTATCTGGGCAGATGCTGTAGTAGCAATAATTTGTTGCTGTTGCTTAGTCAACTGCGCGAGAGCATCGTCATCATCAACATCGTCTGAGTATTCAAGATCATAGTCAACAAGATGATCATTCAGAAGCGCCATTGGTATTTCCTGAAATTCTTGCTCATCAAGCTGTATTTTAAGTAACTCTCTTAGAATTTCAGAATGAGTTCTTTCATAATCATTACCAACAACTTTTTGGCGATAAGCATTAATAACTTCTGTGCCACAAGTATAATCGTCTAATTGGTTGCCGCTGGTTTTGAATTCTAATAATTTAACTTCTCCATCAGTCAGCTTAGTTATGAGCTCTTGACTTTCATCTAACATAGAGTGTTGTCTAGGCGATAGTTGCTCATCTTTAAAAGGCTGGGAATCTTGTAAAGACCAGGCGCCTTCCTGCTTTAACAGATAAAACCAATGGCCATCGTGGTTAACTGGTAAAAAGAGATCTTTTTGTTCCTCATTACTTCTTTGAACTAGTTGTTTTAACTGTCTTTCCTGTTCCTTCGATAATTCGGTTAAGGAGAAAGGTTCCGAACGCCATATTTCATCAGAGTCAAAATCATGAACGTTGAAAAGATCTAACATATCTTGATTAGTTAGTAAGGTTTGGGGTGCGACGGATTGTGTTTTTCTATATTGATCAGCCACACTTAAATGGGCATTTTCATGAATTTGGCGCAAATGTGATTGTTCGTTTTCTAGGCTTTTAGCAAAATATTGGCGCCATCTCAGTGCTTGCTCTTGCTCTTGCCATTGCTCATGCTGTGCAGCATTCAGTAAGTTAAGTGGGATAGAAAAATGATCAACTAATTCAGTTAAAAGCCGACTTACCACAATTTGCTTTAAGGATACGATATTATAAAGCTCAATCTCCAGCTCAACGCAAAACCTAATAATATCTTCTTTTTTTTCTAGCCAAGTGGCTTGTTTTTCAGGCACGAGGAATTCTTGCAGATTATCATATTCTTCACGCAATTTTTTTTCTTGAGATGCTGAAAGAGACATAGTAATACCAAGTACTGACAGTTGTGTAGGTAAATTATCTCATACTAACATTAAGAGATTATGAAGAATATTCAGCTAAATTAAAATAAATTTTTATTCAGTGAATAACAGGCTTACTTTATGAGCCGATTACATCTAATATTCGGCTCATATAATGAGCTGAATAGATTCATTAAAAGGTTGTATCGAAAATTACCAGATAGTGGGCAAAAGGAATCATGAATATTCCTCAGCAAACAGAAACAAAAAGCTATCGTTTTCTGCCATTGAATCTTGTTAACACTGTCTTAATATTAATCAGTTAAAATTTAAGTATCAGTATCTATTTGTGGAACTTAAATGTCTTATGAAAAGTTAGAGTCAATTAAACAGAGTGGCGATGATAAAGAAAAAGTAGATTTATTTAATCAGAGTGACTGTAATAAGTATGTTGCTAAAGAGCAAGTTTATAAAAGCGCAGAAGAAAGCTTAAATGATGAAATTACAGCGATACAATCAGACCTAAAGGGTATCTTAGGTGATTTTATTAAGGAATATGAGGCTCATCGCTGGAGAAATTACCCTATACAAAATCAGGTTCGATCGATCTCTTTAATGCTTGATGATTTATATAAATTTAATTTATCTGCTCAATTATTGCCTAAAACAGTTAAAGAGCGAATAGAAGTTTGTTTGAATGCATTTTTGGGTAGTAAGCCAGAGTATACCGGAAAAGATACGCTTAGAGATAGGAATTTCGAGGTTCAAGCTGAGCAAGAGAAAGCCCAGGGAATAATTTTAAAAGGCGAATTTCAGCCCCATTTTGACAAGTTAGATGTCTTAATTAGTAGAGTAAAAGTAAAAGCAGAAAATAAAGAACAAGCAGAAGCTAAACTTAAGCAACTTTCTCCCGCTGTAATTGCTCAGAAACGGATCGATGTAGATTTAGAGGATTCTTTGAATGCGATTCTAGCTGATGCTAAAGAAAAAATCAGTAAAGAAGGTAATGAGGCCCGGGGTATAAAGTGTCTTTGTGAAGAATTGCTTATTAGGAGAGACATTTGTCTTGATAAAGAAAAATTCACTAATTTATGGCGTGATATTGGTACCTTGAGTGTTGAGAGACGAAAGGTGGGAGGATATGGTGAGCAAAAAATTGCATCTATAGGAGAGGTACTGGATCGTTATATAAAGGACCAAAAAGACATTAATAAGTCAGACTTTAACGATAGAATGTTGTCAAAATTTGGTTACCAGCCCGCTACAGCTAAGGTAGTAAATCCCGTAAGCCAGCCTGTACAACCAGAACCATCTGTTTCTTTTGTTAAGCCAGAACTAAAACAAGCTTCCATGCAGGTGACTCCACCTAAGCCATTGCCAGAAGTAAGACCTATCCCCGACCACGTCGAGTCGAAACCTACTAATATTTTACAACAACCAACAGCTCCCATAACTCAGAAAGTGCCTAGGATAGATTATGTTCAAAAGTTAAAAGACGCTACGGACAATGTAGAAGCTTTTGTTATTAATTTTGATAAAAAAATTACCCTACCAGATGTTGATAGTTTAAAAAAAGAGCTTACCAATCAAATCAACTCAATAACGGTTAAAGTACCTGTTAACGAAGCTGATTCTCCTGCTGTACAAAAAGCTATTAGATATTTAGAAATAACTAAGCAAGATAAAATAGCTGAACTAGACCGTGCAGTTGAGAAAAGAAAGAGAGGGATAATTGAAAAAAAGATAAGAGATGTGAGTACAGACTTTAGTACTTCTTTGGAAGAGGATTTGGAGGCTCATAAGCTAGCGCGATTGAAGACAGTAGAAGACATTGGTAAAGAAATTCCAAGTATTACAGATATCCCCGGAATCCGGAGTGATCTTGAAAGGTTAGTGGATAGAAAAAAGCAATTTATTAACCACGCGGTTAACAAAATCCAGGAAGAAAATAAAGTACTTAATGAGGCTGTACTCCGTATTCAAGCGTTTAAATTTGATTTTACCGGCCAGGATAAGCCTCAAAGCAAAGCTCATTTAAAGAAGCTTAAGGATAATGTATTCGCTCATGCAGCAGAAGTTTGTGCTGAATTGAATATAAACATGACAAATTCAAAAATTACTACTGCTTTAGATAAGCAAAAAAGTGCAATAAAGCAGGCCTATAAAGATAGACTAGCTGCAATTGACAAAGAAGAGCAGCGCATAAAGCAACTTAACGAGCTTACTAAAACCAAAGAGGAGATTGCCACAGCTACTGCAAAGGCTTATGATTTTACTAACTTAAATAGCGGCGAAGTAAATCAATTAAAAGAAAAAGCTATTACCCAATTAAATGCTTTAAAAGAAAAGTTAAACAGTCTATCTAAACTATTAGAACTTAATGAGCCGCAAGAAGAACTCTCAAAGATTGCCGAAAAACAGCAGAGTATTACCGAGCAAGCTAATGCTGCCTTAGAACAAGAAAAAGCTAGAGAGCTTGAAAAAACAGCAGAAATCCCAGTTCGTCTAGAAAGTAATGAACAAGTAGATCAAGGTGTAGCTTTTCCTGAGGTGCAAAACCAGCCTGAAATCACAATTATTAATCCCCAAAAATTAGAAGATAGAAGGGAGACTGAAGAACCTCAAAGCATCACTATATCGCAACCACAAGAGGTTGAAGTATTAAAAACAAACACAGATTCATCAGAGGAAAAATCTCCAAAGGATTTTAGCTCATCTAAAATTGTGCCTTTATCTATTGAATCAGAAGAGCAGATAATAGAAGTTCAAAGCAAGTCTAACGAAAGTTTAGTTAAACCAATTATCCCCCCAGATAGGGAAGAAGAAAATAATTCAGAACTAGAAATCGTTACTTCTGATGAGGAAACTAACTCTGAGGTAATTAGTTTCTATGCACCAGAGAGTAGCGAGGAAAGTTCAGGCTTAAATTATGATGGATCTTACTCTGATGATGAAGGCTTAGGAGATGAAGAGCACACCCAGCCATCACCTCCATGGCTCACACGTTTGGAAGACATAGCAAAGGTAATAGAAGAGCAAATAAACCAGCCCCGTTATAAGGGCACGGCTAAAGTCGATTATGTTAATAATGCACTCAGGTTATTAAAAGAATCTATTGATAATCACAAAAGGTTTAACAGCAATGAGGAATGTAACTTCTATACAATGTCCGAAAAACCAGATTCTTTTGAAAACTATAAAAATAGCTATGTTTCCTACCAACATTCCTACCAATATAAGGATAAGCAATATAGTAAGCGATGCACATATTATATTAAGGCCAATGGGGTTGCTGAGAAGGTAAAGATTAATAATTTTGGTAAACTTATGGGCGATCTTGAGCAAATTCCATATCAGGGTGACGCTCAACATGCACTATTTAAACTTAGTGCTAGTCAAGTTCAGAGTATAATAACCTCCAATGGCGGTCATGCGCCTGGCGATAAAGAAGTGCTTGATATGTTTAAAATGCTTATGGTTTGCTGCTTTCAAAATAAGAAAGGAAATAAATGGTTTAATAATACTTACACACAAATGGGGTGTACTGTTGAGAAAGAATTAAGATTTGCTAATTATTCAGCGCTTAATGACCTAAGTACTGATACGAAAGCTAAGCAAGAGCGAGAGAAGCATATTGCTACTGAAGCGTTAAGAATGAAGCTTTTTGGTAAAGATTCTTTTGGTACAAACCACTCAGATGATGATGATTTAGCGGAAATTGCTTTACCAAAGTATGGTTACTTAGAGGCAAATGTATTACCAAACTACCAGAATATGGTAGACATGATAGTTGAGCAACAAGTGGTGCAATATTCTCGTGATGAGAAATCAATAGATACTGTACCCAATGATTCAAATAATCCTGTAACACTAACACGTTCTGGTGATATTGATGTATTAAGGACAGCAAGCTCGCTGATTACACGTGCGAAAAGCTCTCCAGTAGAAGTTCCATTAACAATTATACGCTTATTTAAAGGTAAGTTTCTTGAAGTGTATAATAAAATTTTTGAGCAAAACTTAGCTACAAATACCGAAAAACGTAAAATATCCATGTAGAGCCAGTCAAAATTTTGGCTCTATTTAGAAAAAATCGTATTTGGCGTAGCCTGGGCGCAGGCCCGTAGGGCCGAAACCCAGGTTTCACTTTGTTTCACCCAGGCTACTTGCTGGCGTATCTCATTAATAGACTTTTATTATCTATTCACGTAAAATAACAGCTTGTATTTATTTTCACATCTTTTTAGGTTTAGCGAGTCATGAATATCATTTCTTAAGTTTGCCCAGGCGCTGGGCAGTGGTTAACAGCCATGTGGTGCATTGCTAAAGCAATTATCACGCCCTTTACTTAAGAGAACGATATGATGCATAAACCAATCCAATTTAAAGACCTCTGTTTTTCACTACCACACAAACTCTGCTTTAAACAATTTAGCGGCTCAATCTCCTATGGCCAACGTATAGGCGTTATTGGTCAAAATGGCAGTGGTAAATCAACGTTATTGCGCATGCTGCAAGGGCTTGTTGAACCAACCGAAGGTGAGTTAAGGATTCCTCAAACGATTAATATAGGGTACATACCACAAGTGATTACTGAGCTTAAAACATTAAGTGGTGGGCAACGATTTCATGAAAAATTAACACAAGTATTGGGCAGCTCGCCTAGTATTTTATTACTAGATGAGCCGACTAATCATTTAGATGACAAAAATCGGCAGTCTCTTATGCGGATGTTGCGATTGTTTCCGGGAACTTTAATTATTGTGACGCATGATGTGGCGTTGCTAGAGCAAGTCATCAATACTATTTGGCATATTGATCAGGATAAGGTTCGAATATTTACAGGAACGTATAAAGATTATCAGCATGAATTGGCTATTGAATATCAAACGATTGAGCAAGAGTTAGTGAAGTTGTCGCGGCAAAAAAAAGGCCTCCATCAAACATTAATGAAAGAGCAAGTGCGTGCCAAACACAGTCGTCTGGGTGGTGAAAAAAAAGTTAAAGATAGAAAATGGCCAACGGTTGTTTCCTCTGCCAAGTTAGGGCGGGGAAATGAAACAGCTAATAGAAAACGAAGTGAAATCAACGCTAAAAGCCAAGTCTTAAAACAGCAACTGTCTACTCTTAGGCTCCCTGAAATCATTAAGCCTACCTTTTCAATTCAAGCGAGCAAGCATAGCAGGGTACAGGTGTGCATTAATAATGGGAGCGTTGGTTTTGAAATGCCAATTTTAACAGCCATTAATTTATCCATATCTAATGGTGAGAGGTTAGCAATTTCTGGTAATAATGGGGCTGGAAAATCAACATTGATTAGGGCGCTTTTGCGTGATGAACAAGTAGTTACTACAGGAGATTGGCAATTATTAAATCGCGATGCGATTGGTTATCTTGATCAACATTATTCAACTTTAAATCCTGAAAAAACGGTTTTAGAGACCATACAAGACTACGTACCTGCTTGGTCTTATATTGAGATTAGAAAACATCTCAATGATTTTTTATTTCGCAAAAATAATGAAATTAATGCGCTTGTGGCAAGCTTATCTGGTGGAGAAAAGGCACGGTTATCGTTAGCTCAAATTGCCGCTATAACCCCGAAATTGTTAATACTCGATGAAATAACCAATAACCTCGATTTAGAAACCAAAGCGCATGTGATTCAGGTATTAAAGGATTATCCCGGGACATTGGTGGTGATTTCCCATGAGGCTGATTTTTTATCAGCTATAGGAATTACATCACATTATTTTATTCAGGGTGGCTTACTTAAATCTAAAATGGAAGCGTTGTAAATGAAACAAATTATGTCTAAAAGTCTCGTTTTATTAACTATTATGTTGATGGATCTATTAACCGGGATGGAGTTTGATCTCTTTGTCCCTAGTTTTCCTGAATTACAACATCAATTTAATCTATCGCCATTTTGGGTAGAGGCTTTATTGTCAGTTAATTTTTTAGGCTATTGCTTAAGTTTATTTTTTGTTGGCAGTTTAGCTGATCGTTATGGGCGAAAACCGATTATTGTACTTGGACTAATTGCTTTTATTATAGGGAGCATTCTTTGTTTATGGGCGCCATTTTATTCATTACTATTAATAGGGCGTTTTTTACATGGTATAGGGATTGCAGCGCCGGCCATTCTTAGTTTTTTAATTATTGCAGATGCTTACCCATTAAAGAAGCAACAGGTTTTCATGGCGATGATGAATGGGGTTATGAATATGGCTGTTGCAGCGAGTCCGATTTTAGGCAGCTATATTACCCTCTATTTTCATTGGCAAGGTAATTTTATTACTTTATTAGGTTTAGCACTCATCGCACTGTTTATGACGACGTTATTTATTCCGACAAGTAATTTATCTAGGCAAAAAGAAGATACGAGGCTGTTTCATTACTTACCGCTATTTAAATCAAGGCCATTGCTGCTTTTAATGATGCACATTATATTTATGATTGTTCCTTATTGGATTTTTGTAGGCATGTCGCCGCTTTTATACATGAAAGCGCTCGGAGTAAGCCTCACCCATTTTGGCTATTATCAAGGGGTATTGGCGTTACTCTTTGCCGTGGGCAGTATTGTATTTGGTTTTTTAATCAATCGATTTGAACAGAAGAAAATACTTTATGTGGCTAATCAGATTTTTATTGTCAGTTTGGTAAGTATGATTTGGGTAACTTGGGTAGATAGCAATAATCCTTTGTTTATCACCATGGCGTTTATCCCTTTTGTCATTGGCCAAATTATTCCAGCGACCATGCTCTATCCCTTGTGTTTAAATTTTATGCCTGAAGCTAAGGGACGTGTTTCCGCTATTATTGTTGGCGGACGCCTTATTTTCTGTGCGCTATCACTGCAACTGGCAGGCTTCACCTATCAGGGCTCGTTTCAAAATATTGGTCTTATTATTTTACCTTTTATTGTGATGTCAATTGTTACTTTATTTCAGGTGATTAAAAGGGAGGAGGTAATAAAATTTGAAGAAAAAGGACAGCCTATTGCTGCCCTGGAGGTTGAATTGTGAGAGCTTAAGGAGCTGTAAGAAAATATTGAAGGGGTAATGATAAGCTGACGCAAGTATTGTATGAAATTCTAGTAAAAAATGGTTGCCGGATTTGGTTTAATTGTCCCATGACGAGTATAGAAACTAATGAAACAGGCGAGCTAAAAATCAAAGGCATTAATTTAAAAGAACAGCAAGATTTTAGTTTTAATTATATTGTTATGGCAGTCTCATTAACTTCTTTACAAGCAACTAATCCTTCTGCGATTAAATTTAAGCCTGAATTATCCTCTCTCAAAAAACAAGCCATTAATAGTGTTTCATTTAATCAAAATGTCGCACGAGTTTACTTTGAAGTTAATCATCGATTTTGGTTAAAAGATTCTAAAACAGCTATGACTATTATTGATATAGACACTTCGTGGATAGAAGATCATAGTGCATGTTGCCAGCAGAAAAGGCTATTTTAGAATCCCATACGTGTGGAGAAATCGGTAAAAAAATCATTGACTCTACAGCCCCAGTTACTGAAGCCAGTGAACAAATTACACAAGTGTATGGAAGTAAGTTTAAAAAATCATGTAATTCACACGTGCCTTTATCTTTTTTTTGGAGTGAACAGCCATATCAGCAAGGCGCTTATCTTTATTTAAAACCGGGCCAACGGCATTGCCTTAGCGCGTTTTACAACAAGGATGCGGTAACTTGTTTTTTTGTGGTGATTACACTGAAATTGCTCACCCTGCCTCCGTGAACGGCACAATAATTGCAACGCGACGTGTTGTTCATGAAGTAACGGAAAAATTAGCTTAGATTTGAAGTCAGTTCAGCCTTATTCAGTTAATATATCTTGTTAAATTATTAATAAATTTTCTTTAAAAGCCCCATAATTATGCTAATTTTAGTTAACTTTTAGCTTATAAATGATAAATTTTTTATAAGTAAAATAATAAAATATTATAATTAATTAGCTGATTAATATATTAAAAATTATTAAATTAAGTTAATAATTTACGGACTTAATGAGTTATATTTTCATGTAGAAATTTATGATTTCCTTTTATTTTTAAATTTATAATTTTTGGATTAAAATTTAATATATTTTTTACTTAATTATTTGTTAATAAAAGATTGATATAATCATTAAAAAGTTAATTTTTTTTAATTTAAGGTTTTTTATGAAGATATTGCTTCTTGTTGGGTATGAGCCCACGGAGAACATATTAGGAATTTATTGCACTCATGGCACTGATATGTCTAGACAAGCGCCTAAATTTGAAGGAAGAAATTTTAACGCAAAGATGGGGTTTGCTTTTAAATCAGACGCTAAACCAATTGTAGTTCCAGACTATCTTGAGGGAAAAGATAAGGTGGCTGAGAAATTATCATGGTTGCGATCTACTGTAATCTCAGAATTGGAAGCTATAAAAAGGGATAATAGTGATAAGACTATTGCAACTATTAAATATGATGGAGATATCAATTTAGGGTTTCCTTCCTCATCAATTTTTTCGTCATTTTTACTGGATGGCTCTGTTCATCAAGTCTTTCAGGACCTTGGCTCGTCAATCGAACTACGGGCATTTAGTAGTACTAAGGAGATCGTTCAAGAGGCTAAAGCGCTTTTTGAACAGGAGTTTAAGGAAAATTATAATGAAGCATTTACTCATCCTCAGCTATATGTGAATGTTGCTGGGACAAAACCGCCTACTTTCAACGTCGTGACACGTCGAACATCAGACAGTGCATTAGTATTTGCTAATCCAAAAGCTGTTTCCCATACTGCTACTAGTTTACACTCAAGCTTAAGCTTACCAAATATAATCGAAGAGGGTGATAACTTATCTAAAGAATCAATGAGCGAGTCTGATATACCTGCAACGACAACTAAAGTGTCAGACGAGGATTCCGTAAATAAGCTCGGCTCTGCTCTAACTAAACTAAGTATATTTCCTTCTGCTCCTGAATTAGAAAGCTCTACAGGAGAAGCAGCTAAAGAAGAAAAGGATCATTTAGCAACTCCTATGGGATAAGAGTGTAGGTTGGGCCACTCGCCCAACATTTACCTCAATTCATGCCTGCTGTTAGGTTTTAAATTAATAGAAAGCGTAGAATTACAAGTAGTTGTTGGGCTACGGGCCCAACCTAACCTAGACTTACTGGGAGCATCGAGTACGTAATGAAACGGCCGTTTAGGTCTACTGCTAAACTACGCCGGCTGTAAATATGTCGTACATTTCGGCAAATCGCTTAGAAAATTGTAGACTTTTTTGAGTATTTCTAATCAGTGCTTATATAATCGTTTGACTATAATCAGAATAAGCCCCTAGATAAAGCGGTGAAAGTGATTATGGAACGAACAGAAGATATGAGAAAAGATGCTTATAAAAAATTCTTAGGTTTTTTTCCTTCGGGCTTTGCTGATCCTAAATATATCTCATGGGAAAGAGGTTATAAATGGAACGCACATCTACTTTGGCAAAAGTTATTAAATAAAAAACAATTTACCTACTTACTGGAAAATAAAAAATATAAAGAAATTTCACAAACCGCTTTATCAATAGAAGGTAAAACTCATTTGTTATTTTCTTTTGAAAAGATGGCTATACGAGATGCTTTGAAGACTTGCTCAACATCAAAACAATTTTCTGAAAGTTTATATAATTTAATACATGGTCCTGGAAAGAAAAGTGAACGTTTTAATAATTTTGTAGAAACTCTCTCTTTATTACCAAGAAAACAAAGTCGGGTGTTAACTTGGCCTTTAGTGACAGTATTTAGTTTTATTGCAGATCCTAAACATTTTATATATTTGAAACCAATGGTAACGAGAGTTGCAGCGAAAAAATATGATTATGAATTTGAATATATTTCTCACCCCACGTGGCAAACCTATCAAAGTTTAATGAACTTTGCAAAACTATTGAAAAGTGATCTAGAAGCATTAAAACCCCGCGATTACATTGATATACAATCATTTATTTGGACTTTAGGCTCAGAAGAATATGCATGATTTAGAAGTTAAATATTACTTCACTAATCATTATCCATTAAAAATTCCCTAAAACAGCAACCGTAGCCTAGGAGTAGGCCCCAAGGGCCGTATCCCAGGTTTATATTCATTGAATATAACGATGAAACTGGACTAGGGCCATTCTTTAGCTAAAGGTACATAACGTATTCGATGCTCCTAGAACCGACGCTGCTATATAGTTTTGTTTCATTTTTCGAAATATCTCATTCAGCAGAGCAAGATGACGATTTAATAATGGTAATTTCCGTTTTCCTCTAAGGGTAAGAGTAAAAAATAAGTGCTGCCAGGCGTGAAATCTTTGCGAAAATAAACCATCTTTGTTTATGAAATTAGATTTTCTATGAAGGGAATTTTAGAGGAGTTTGTTAAGTTAGGAAAGTAAAATGAAAACCTGGGATACGGCCCATGGGGCCTACTCCCAGGCTACGCCTGCTATGTCTCCAGAATAGACCGTGTGCTGGCTGGACAAAACGTAGGAATTAAGGAGGTTGAAGAAAATATATGGTTAGTTAGTTTTATGCAGTATGATTTAGGTTATTTTGATGAGCAGACATGTAAACTGGAGCCTTTACCTAACCCTTTTGGGCCTAAAGTGTTACCTATGTCTCCGATATAATTTGTAACCCATGTCTTCGGAATAGACCAGCAAAAAATGGCGTCCCGGAGAGGATTCGAACCTCCGACCTGCCCCTTAGGAGGGGGCTGCGCTATCCAGCTGTGCCACCGGGACTTAAGGTGTCTATTTTGCAGTAAAATGCTTTTTCTAGCCAGAATTATTTTATTCTTATTGAGGTAAAGTCTTTTATTTTTTGGCAAAAGGGTAATTTTTGCCATGCCACAGGGAAAAGTGAGTCATATCATTGTAGTAGTATAGTTGTGGCGCGTTTAAGGTAAATGTATTGCCATGTACAGCAAGCAGTTTATTTAAGCTTTTATTGATATGAGAATACATGTTTTTTTTAAGCTCAGCATTTAACACTTGATAAGCGTAAGCTAAGGTGATGTGAAAAGGGTCAGGGATTTTAGTAGCTATATTAAAACAGTTAGCTGTTTTTAAAATGAGTTCTTCTTGCTGCTTAGGTATAGAGACTTGTAAATTTAAAGTCTCAGCCATGTTTAATTTTTCAATGGTAATTTGTGGCAGAAATTGATTTTCTTGCAGGTAATTAGCAATATTTTTAAAGAAAAATTGCTGGCTTATTATAAATTTTTGCCAGTTATTGCCGGTATACTCAGCTTGATTAAATAACCTTATTGCCGTCATATGGTAACTATCATAAGGAAGAGGTGTATAGTAGTTATTTACAACTTCTGCCTGTAATATAATTTGCTGTATTTTTCGCCAAAAAGTATGATCGTGTTTGCTTATTTCAGCAATGACAGTGGTGCCTGGGTAATAGCTGTAGCGACCTTCTTGGTCAATTTTTCTTCCATTCATTCCTTAATTCTAGTATAAATTTGGTGCTCTTTAATATAATTAGCGACTGATTTAGGTACATCAGCATTTAATAAATAACCTTGCTGGATTTGGCTGCGAATTGCCGTGGAAGATAAATCATAAAGGCCGGCATTGAACTTAAAAATTAAACCATTGGGCACGTTTTTAATTTGTTGTACTTCACTGGTTTCGTGATTTTTTAGTAAGTTAAGCAAGACTTGTGATTCGATATGATAGCCTGGCCTATCAATAACAACCAGATTGGCTAGATGAAGTAATCTTTCCCATTGATACCATTTGGTCAGTGTTGCAAAGCTATCTACACCAATTAGTAATGAAATGGCTAGCGTTTGACCTAATTCACGTCGGTAATCTTCTAAGGTAGTTACCATATAGGAAGGTGAGGTTCGTGTTATTTCTCGGGTATCAATTGCAAAATTTGCTGTTTGGTCCTGTTCTTTTAGTGCCAACTTCAGCATATCCAGACGCTGTGTTGTTGTAGCAAGCGCTTTATTTTTTAGAATAGGTACTTTACAAGGCAGAAAAATAAACCGCTCAAAATGAAAAAATTGCTGCACATTGATCGCAGTGTTTAAATGGCCGTTATGAATGGGATCAAACGTCCCCCCAAAAATAATTAAATTAGGCAAGTGTACCTACCGTATTTCCTTTGCTTAAAGATATAGCAACAAGCTCGATATGTTGCCATATTTGTTTGCTTTGTGTGGTCTTTATTTGTTTATCTATTTTATTACAATGTTTTAATAAACAACTTAAAGAATGATGATCATATTTTTTTAAAGCGTTTTGATAAAGATTATGTTTGGTAGACCATATTTTTAACTGATTAGCTACTGCTTGAAAAGCTTGTCCTTGGCTAATTAAATGACTAAGTTGTAACAAAAGACGAATTTCTTGGGTTAATAGCCATAAAATTAATGCTGGTTCTGTTTTATTATTAAGTGTTTGCCTTAAAAGCTGAATGACCTTTAATGTATCCCCGCTAAGGCATGTCTCAGCAAGCTCAAAGAGTGAATAATTGCACTGATTATGTAAATGTTCTTTGATGTCGGTTAGGGTAAGAGGTGTGTTAGGCTCATTGATTAATTTTAGTTTTTCTAAAAGCTGTGCGCACGCAAATAAGTTGCCTTCATTAAATTGGTAAATTAACGTAGAAATGTGCGGATCGGTGATGCCAAATGGTTGTAATCTTTCTTGAAGCCATTTTTTAATAAGAGTAGAGCTTGGTGTCATTGTTTGCATGATATAAGCATTACTATGATTTAAAAAGGGTTGTAATTGCTTAACTGTTAAATTGGACGATTTAAATAATAATAAGCAGTCAGGATTTGGATCATTTAAGTAGTTTGAAAAAAATAATTTTCCTGCAGGTTCCAGTGTTTTTTTATCATAACGAATATCAATTAATCGCGCTTCGGTAAACAAAGAATAGCTATTTACTGTTTGCTCAAGGCTCGCCCAATCTGTGGTACTTTCAATAGAAAAAATGATCGTTTCGGATTCGCGTTGGTGTTGGCGCCAAGCTAGCTTAATTGCTTCTAGGAGCTGGTTGATTTGAAATAACTCTTGGCCTAAAAGAAAAAAAACGGCCGGCAATTGTTTTGGTAGCTGGACAGTTAGGCTATTGTGTTTTACTAACATAAGTTAAGCTTTTCGTTGACTTAATTGATTAACAATTTGTCTTACCGCATCCTGGCGCATTTCATGATAAAGCATCGTTTCCTCATTATCTGAACCTAAAATGCGATTATTATTAACCGTAAGTTGCCGGCTTGACGTAACTGTCCGAGATGTAATCACCTGTTCTCCACCAACTTTGAGCAAAGAATATTGTAATGTATAAATTAATAAGTATTGGCGTGAGTTTGTGCTAGCGCCTACGCTGGTAATTTGTTGTTGTACTGCATCTCTTTCTAAAATGAGTAGATAACTAGCTTGGCTTGGATTATCCGTAACATGAATGCGATAAGCTTGTAGGCTGTCCTTAAGCATTGGGATCAAATCGTGATGTGCGCCCCTAACGATAATAGCAACATTATTAAGCCACGTTGGCATTTCGACCCAACCACGAAGTTTAAAACCGCAACTCGTGATAAGGCCAATAAGACAGAATAAAATTAAGCGTTTCATTATTTAATAACCAAGTTAATCAGTTGGCGATGCGTAACAACGATTGCTTTAATTACTTCTTTTTCCACAAGGAAATTGTGGGCTTGTTCTTTAGCCATTTCAATGAGCTTACTTTCATCAGCATCAGTAGCCACGGTAAATTGTGCTCTTAATTTACCATTAACTTGCACAACAAATGTTGTTTCTTCGCTCTTTAAAGCGTTTTTATCTACCTTGGGCCAAGGTGCGTCAATGATAATTTTTTCATAGCCTAATTTTAGCCATAGATGATGGCATAAGTGTGGCGTGATAGGAGCTAAAAGTCGAAGTAAAACACTCATGGCGTGGTGTAAGAAAAATCGATCAGCATCCGTTTCAATGACATAACTTGATAGTTCATTGAATAATTTCATGCAGCCTGAAACCACGGTATTAAACTGTTGTCGCTCATAATCATGGCTAGCTTGCGCTAAAATTTGATTGACATTGCGATAGGATTTTTTTAGTCGTAAATCAGCACTATCCCAATCAATATGGCCGTTACCACCAAAAATCGAGTCATTGGTTTCAAGGAATAATTGTTGATGTTGATGGCTAAATGTCCAGATGCGCTTTAAAAACCGATGCGCACCCTCAACCGCTGTATCAGACCATTCTAAGGATTGCTCAGGTGGGGCGGCAAACATAACAAATAAACGAGCAGTGTCTGCGCCATAGGTATTAATTAAGTGGTTTGGATCGACTACATTGCCTAGTGATTTAGACATTTTGTGGCCATCTTTTAATACCATGCCTTGGGTCAAAAGACGTATAAATGGCTCATCTGAATTGACTAACCCTTCATCACGCATTAATTTGTGAAAAAAACGAGCGTACAATAAATGCATAACAGCATGCTCAATACCGCCAATGTATTGATCAACAGGTGTCCAATATTTTGCGCGATCATCAAGCATAGCATTATCTTGGCCTTTACAAGCAAACCGAGCATAGTACCAAGATGATTCAATAAATGTATCAAATGTATCTGTTTCTCGGGTTGCGTCTTGGCCGCATTTAGGGCATTGAACTTGGGTAAATTCAATGGAATTCGCCAATGGCGAGCCACTACCTGTTAATTCAATATTATCAGGCAACATAACGGGTAATTCTTCTTCAGGCACAGGAACAATGCCGCAATCATCGCAATGAATCATGGGGATAGGTGTTCCCCAATACCTTTGGCGCGAAATACCCCAGTCACGTAAGCGATAGTTGACCGTTACTTTGCCAAGTTCTTGCTCTTCTAAATAATTTGCAATGACTTTTATTGCCTCAGGGGAATTTAATTCATCAAATTGCCCCGAATTAATCAGTTGTCCTTCTGCTGTAAAAGCTGATTTAGAAAAATCATGTGCTACATTGCCAAGAGGTTTAATGACTTGTTTGATAGGTAAATGATATTTGATAGCGAATTCAAAATCCCGCTGATCGTGGGCAGGAACTGCCATAACGGCGCCTGAGCCATATTGCATTAATACAAAGTTGGCAATCCAAATAGGTAGTTCTTCGTTGGTAATGGGATGACTTGCCGTAAATGGTGTTGCGATGCCACGTTTTTCCATGGTGGCAATGTCTGCTTCAGCAACACGCCCACATTGACAGCTATCAATAAATGATTGTACCTCATCTGATTGCCGGCCTGCTTCTTTAGCTAAGGGATGATCAGGCGCGATGGCGAGATAGGTCGCTCCCATTAATGTATCAGGTCGTGTGGTATAAATTTTTAAGCGTTTAGAGTAATTATGTACAGTAAAACTAATTTCACAACCTTCAGAACGGCCAATCCAATTGCGCTGCATTTGTTTTACTTGCGCAGGCCATTCAGTTAACGTATCCAAATCTCGCAATAGCTCATCAGCATAAGCTGTAATTTTGATAAACCATTGAGGAATTTCTCGACGTTCAACTAATGCACCAGAGCGCCAGCCGCGACCATCAACGACCTGTTCGTTTGCTAAAACAGTTTGATCGACAGGATCCCAATTGACTACAGAATTCTTTTTATAGACTAAGCCTTTTTCATATAGTTTAATAAAAAACCATTGCTCCCAACGATAGTAATCGGGATCACAGGTTGCTAATTCACGCTTCCAATCATAAGCGTTACCTAACCTTAGAAATTGCTCTTTCATCGAGGCAATATTTTTCTTTGTCCACTCAGCAGGATGAATGCCATGCTTAATGGCTGCATTTTCTGCGGGCAGTCCAAAAGCATCCCAACCAATAGGCTGTAATACATTTTTTCCTAAAGCTCGCTGATAGCGAGAGATGACATCGCCAAGCGTGTAGTTACGAACATGTCCCATATGGAGCGTGCCACTGGGATAGGGAAACATGGACAAACAATAAAATTTCTCTTTATTTAAGTCTTCAGTCACACTGAAGCTTTGTTTCTTGTGCCAATATTGTTGTGCCTGTTCTTCAATTTCTTGCGGTTTATAGCTGGTATCCATAGTTTATAAGTTATATTCAACTGGGCTGGTAAGGATAGCGTCTCTTGTGCTTGGCAGCAATAGTTTGAGTAGAGACTTTAGCAAACATTAAGTGATAACTAACGAAAATTAGAATAATTAATAACCCAAAAACAAGCGCTGGCAGGTCTCCTAAGGTTACCCAAGGTGTTTTACCCGTTGCTGAAAAAATAGCTGCCTTTAATACGCCTTCACTATAAGCAGGTAAAAAGTTTTCAATTTTTCCTTGGGTATCAATCACAGCTGATAAACCATCATTGTTTGCTACTATTTGATAGCGAGCTGCTTGTAGTGAGCGAACTTGCGCCATTTGTAATTGTTGATAAAGTGCTAATGAGTGACCAAACCAACCATCATCACTAATAGAAACAATCCATTCTGCGGTAGGAAGTTGCTCACGTAGTAAATTGCCATACGCTATTTCATAACAAATAAGGGTTGCAATAGGGTGATGGTGTACTTGAATTAAGCGCTGGTTACTTTGTCCTGGCTTCATATTAGGATCAGGAATACCTAATTTATTAATAATAAATTGAAACGCTGGTGGGATGTATTCTCCAAAAGGCACTAAATGTTGCTTAAGGTAAACACCTTTTGCTTTGCCAAGGCTAATTAACGAATTAAAATAAGAGCTTTCATCAATGCTGGTAGGCTGAGGGATTCCTAATAAAATAGCGCTACCTGCCTGTTTAGCATCGTCATTTAGACTATCTAAAAAATCACTGATATAAGTTGGCGGCAGTGGAATTGCTGATTCGGGCATCACAATAAGTTGTGTGCCTAATAAAGATTTGGCTGCGTTTTGATAGCGTTCTAATAGCTGCCAAAAAAGAGTTTCATCCCATTTGTCACGCATAGATAAATTAGCTTGAATAACGCCAACAGAAATAGGCTGTTTATCAACGGCAGCCCAATTTATGTCTTTTAGTAAAACTGGGCAACCAATAATTATAATGAATAGAAGCAGGTAGCTATAACGCTTATAGTTTCTATTTTTTTGTATAATATTGCTTAATAAAGTAGCAGCCAAGCACGTCAAAAACCCGACGCCAAAAACGCCAAGAATAGGTAAAAGAAACCGTGTAGGTGCATCAATCTGGCCAAAGCCTATCAGTAGCCAGGGAAAACCGCTTAAGAGGGTAGCGCGTAAATATTCACTCCCCAACCATAAACTACTAAAGAGTAAACTAGCTCCAAGCGTATAAGGCTTGATTAACAGCCGGCAAAAAATAACAGAAAGAAGCGCTGGAAAACAAGAAATATAAAGTAAGAATAAAAAAGTAATGAAGCCTGCGGTAATAATACTTAAATGGCCATAGTCATGGATACTGACATAAATCCAAGAAGTGCCCAAGCCAAAAAAACCTAAGCCGAAAAATAAGCCACTAAAAAAAGGTGACTTAGTCTTTCTACTATTTAATTGATGATAAAACAGCGCTAAGCCTAATAAGGTAAACCCTGGTAAATGAAAGGGCGCAAACCCTAAAGGCAATAACAAGCCGAATAAAAAATATTGAAGATAGGGAATACGCTCTACTGCACGCGCTGAAAAAAGCTCAAGTTTATTTACAGACGTACTTATCATCTTAGCGGCATAGTGTTGTGAAAAACAAGACAATAAGATACTGGTCTTTAAAGGTCAAGAATTTTACAGGATTATATATTAAGTTAATAACTGCTTTAAGGTGCTCAGCTAACTGGGCCTTATCCAACCTTAAAAAAGGTCGCCATTACGAGCCTTCATGAAGTGAAGGTGAAGCAATCCAGAGTGATGCGCTGCTTGTCATCTAAACTGGATTGCTTCGCTTTGCTCGCAAAGACTAAGTGGGGTGGCTTAGAATTTATAAATTTTAATGTTCAAGAAATTAATTTTTTAGTGTAGGATGACTCGTCGTTTTACCATGGAGAAGGAAAGTATGTATAACGTTATGATTACTGGCGCAGGCAAGATTGGAAGTTTAATCGCATGTATGCTAGCAGGTAGTGGTGATTATCAGGTACATTTAGCTGATTTGGAGTTTTCAGGAACCGATGTAACTCGCCTACTTCATGCTCTTCCTAATATAAAAACTGTAGCCCTTGATGTTACGAATGAAGGCTCAATAAAATCTTATTTACAAAAAAATAATATTATCGCGGTCATCTCAAGTCTTCCTTACTTTCTAAATACGTATGTTGCGGAAGCCGCAAAAGCATCTAAGGCTCATTACTTTGATTTAACGGAAGACACTGCTGTGACTGAGGCTGTTAAAGCCATTGCAGAAGGTGCAACCACGGCCTTAGTGCCCCAATGTGGTTTGGCGCCAGGATTTATTAGTATTGCTGCTAATAGCTTAATGCAAGAATTTGAACAATGTTTTCACGCGAAGCTTCGAGTTGGTGCGTTGCCACAACGCGCTAACAATGCGCTACATTATTCTTTAACGTGGTCTACTGACGGCGTGATTAATGAATATGGCAATCCTTGTTACGGCATTGAAAACGGTAAACCTATCGTCATGAAGCCATTAGAAGGCTTAGAATCCATTCAAATCGATGGTTGTGAATATGAAGCTTTCAATACCTCAGGTGGGTTAGGTAGTTTAGCTGACCTTTACGATGGCAAAGTGAACACATTAAATTATAAAACAATGCGCTATCCAGGACATTGTGAAAAGATGCGTCTTTTGATGAATGATCTAAAATTAAATGAAGACCGCGATACATTAAAACACATACTTGAGCGCGCTATTCCAAAAACCTACCAAGATATTGTCATTGTCTATGTCACTGTTGAAGGTATTAAACAAGGCGAGCTTACCGAAAAAAGCTATGTTAAGAAGGTTTATCCAGCCGTTATTCATGGCTTAGAGTGGTCTGCAATTCAAGTAAGTACTGCAGCTGGTGTTTGTGCGGTTGTTGATTTAGTGATGGGGCAGGCAAATGAATACCGCGGCCTGGTATTGCAAGAAAAGTTCCGCTTAGCGGATGTTTTAGCAAATCGTTTTGGCCAGTATTATGCTTAGGAGTGAAGTATGGATTTTCTAAAGCGTTTAAAAATTGATGAATTAAATCCTGGCGCTTTTAGTGGCGCTGGTTGGCAAAGTGAAATTAATTCTAATAGATTAGAATCTTTAAATCCTGCAACCGCAGAAAAATTAGGTGAAGTAGCTGGCTGCTCGGAAGAAGATTATGAGAATTTAATGGCGCGCGCTGAAAAAGCAGCACTAGCATGGCGGGAGTATCCTGCGCCAAAACGTGGTGAAATCATCCGCCAAATTGGCCAAGCTTTAAGAGAGCATAAAGATTGGCTTGGTAGCCTTGTTTCGTTAGAGATGGGTAAATCTAAACAAGAAGGTGACGGTGAAGTTCAAGAAATGATTGATATTGCTGATTTTGCAGTAGGTCAGTCACGCATGCTTTATGGTAATACCATGCATTCTGAGCGTCCTAATCATCGCATGTACGAACAGTGGCATCCTTATGGTATTATTGGGGTGATTTCGGCGTTTAATTTTCCTGTGGCTGTTTGGTCTTGGAATGCCTTTATTGCTGCTATTTGTGGCAATGTAACCATTTGGAAACCTTCCGCTAAGACACCGCTTTGTGCCATTGCAACTCATAAGATTTGTAGTGAGGTCTTACAAAAAAATAATTGCCCAGAGATTTTTGGTTTATTTATTCCTCATTCTCATGATGTTGTAGAAAAGATGGTTGATGATAGCCGCATGCCATTGATTTCATTTACCGGCTCAACTGCCGTTGGTAGACAAGTTGCGGCTAAAGTCGCAGGTCGGCTAGGTAAAACAATTTTAGAACTAGGCGGGAATAATGCCATCATTGTTGATGAAGCAGCTGATCTTAATTTAGCGATACCTGCCATTGTTTTTGGCGCAGTCGGAACAGCTGGCCAACGCTGTACGACAACCCGTCGGTTATTTGTACATCAGTCAATGTATAACGATGTAATAAAACGTCTGCAGCATGCTTATGAGCAAGTGACTATTGGCGATCCCCTAGATACGCATAATTTAATGGGACCATTAATTGATGAGCAGGCAGTGCAACAATTTAATCGTGCTATTGAGCGCATTAAGGCTGCTGGCGGTCGTATTGCTTTTGGTGGTGAAGCACTAGCCAAGAAAGGTTATTTCGTTCAACCTACATTAGTGACAGATGTTGAAAATCATTGGGACATTGTACAGCAAGAAACGTTTGCGCCTATTTTATACGTCATGCCCTATAATAATATTGAAGAGGCAATTACCCTACAAAATGGTGTTCCTCAAGGGCTGTCGTCTGCTTTATTTACGCAAAACCTTAAGCATGCCGAACGCTTCTTAAGCGCCTTTGGCAGTGATTGTGGGATAGCAAATATTAATATTGGCACCTCAGGTGCAGAAATTGGTGGCGCATTCGGTGGCGAAAAGGAAACCGGTGGTGGTCGTGAGTCTGGATCAGATTCATGGAAAGCTTATATGCGTAGGCAAACAAATACCATTAATTGGGGCGATGTGTTGCCATTAGCTCAAGGTATACGTTTCAACATCGGTTAACAACTAAGAATAGACCTCTTGAATTAAGTAGAATCTACCGGCTAGGCAAGAGGTCTCACCCTGTAAAAAGTGAAGCAGTTGGACGAGATATTAAAATGAAAGACGCAGGTTGGGTAGAGAAGGAGCCACCTTTTATATCTAACTTATATTAATTAAGGATAAATTATGCAGGAGCCATTTCTGATTAAGAAGGTTGCAGTTCTTGGTGCAGGTGTCATGGGTGCTCAGATTGCAGCTCATTGTGTCAATGCTGGCATTGAGACGTTGTTATTTGATTTAGCAGCTAAAGAAGGCAAAAGTAACGCGCTAGTTGATAAAGCAATCGCGAATTTGAATAAGTTAAAGCCTTCACCTGTTGCTACCTCGGACACAGCCTCATTAATTCAAGCTAAAAATTATAGTGATGACCTAAATGAGCTTACAACATGCGACTTAATCATTGAAGCAATTGCTGAGCGGATGGATTGGAAGGAAGATCTCTATAAAAAGATTACACCTGTTATTAGCTCGCATGCCATTCTAGTCAGTAATACCTCAGGTTTAAGTATTAATAAACTTTGTAGTGTACTTCCTGAAACATTGCATCATCGTTTTTGTGGTGTGCATTTCTTTAATCCACCACGTTATATGCATCTTGCT
The DNA here is from genome assembly GCF_900452395.1 of Legionella beliardensis. NCBI lineage: Bacteria > Pseudomonadati > Pseudomonadota > Gammaproteobacteria > Legionellales > Legionellaceae > Legionella > Legionella beliardensis. The sequence continues at coordinate 1,756,166 of NZ_UGNV01000001.1, read as the reverse complement.
GAACTTATTCCTGCTAAAACAACGTCGATAACCTTGCTAGAAAGCTTAGAAGCTTGGTTGACGAGTTACCTAGGTAAAGGCGTGGTTATTGCTAAAGACACGCCTAATTTTATTGCCAATAGAATTGGTGTGTTTTCTTTGTTAGCTACTTTAGAACATGCACAAGCTATGCAATTAGGCCTAGATGAGGTTGATGCCTTAACAGGCGCCTTAATAGGTCGGCCTAAGTCGGCAACCTTTAGAACCATGGATGTGGTAGGTTTAGATACTATGCAGCATGTAGTTAATACAATGAATGAGCATCTAACTGACGATCCATGGCATGGGTTATTTAAATTACCTGAGTGGTTAATTCAATTAATTAGTGAGGGTCACCTAGGGCAGAAAACAGGCCAAGGTATCTACCGTAAAACTGGCAAAACAATAGAGGTATTTGACTATTTAAGTGGTTCTTATCGACTAGCAGCAGGCGAAGTTAACCCGGAAATTAAAGCAATTATGGGTATTAAGGAGCCAGCGGCACGCATGCAGGCTTTATTAGCCTCTCAAGACAAGCAGGCACAGTTTCTTACCGCTTGTTACCGTGATCTTTTTCACTATTGCGCCTATCATTTAGAGCATATTGCAACAAGTGTCCGTGACATTGATTTAGCCATGCGCTGGGGGTTTGGTTGGAATACTGGCCCATTTGAAACTTGGCAATATGTGGGCTTAGAACGAATGCGCTCACTCATAGAAGCAGATTTAGCTAAGCATAAAACCCTGAGTAGCGCCTCATTGCCAGCCTGGGTTAATGAACGTACATCTTTTTATACTGAGGAAGGCGCCTTTGCACCTGCAACGCATTCTCTAGTACCTAGAAGCTCCTTGCCTGTCTATAAACGGCAGTATTTCTCTTATCAATTACCTGGTGAGAAGAATATTAAATTAGAGACTTTGTTTGAAAATGAAGGGCTTCGTTTATGTAGGTTTAAAGACGATGTTGGTTTAGTTTCGTTTAAAAGCAAAGCCAATACAATTGGGCAATCCGTGCTTGACGGTTTGCACCAGGCCATTGATAGGGCTGAGCGTCAATGTAGAGCCTTAATTATTTATCAAGATAATGCTGATAATTTTAGTTCTGGGGCAGATTTACGCCATGTCGCTTCCTTAGTACAAACAGGGAAGATAACCGCCGTAGAAGAAATGATCGAGCACTTTCAACAGGCGGCGATGCGTTTAAAGTATTGTGCTATACCGACAATTGCTGCTTTACGGGGCCGAGCACTAGGGGGTGGCTGTGAGCTGATGATGCATTGCCACAGAACGATTGCTGCGTTTGAATCTTATCCTGGTCTTGTCGAAGTGGGTGTCGGGCTTATTCCTGCTGGCGGCGGATGCAAAGAAATGGCGTTACGTGCAGCAGAAAGTGCGGGTAAAGTGGATTTGATGACATTTATTCAACCTTTCTTTGAGCAAATTGCAACAGGAACAGTAGCAAGCAGTGCTGCTGATGCCTTGCAGCGAGGGTTTTTAAAACCCACTGATCACTGGGTTATGCACCGTGAAGAAGTGCTCTATGCGGCATTAGCAGAAGTTGAAGCGCTGGTAGCCCAAAATTATCAAGCCCCATTACAACGACGTTTTAAAGTGGCAGGTCGTGAGGGACACGCTAAGTTACAAGCAGGATTAGTCAATTGGCTAGAAGGCGGTTTTATTTCTGAACATGATTATTATTTAGCGAATTTACTCGCTGAAGTCTTATGTGGCGGAAATCTTTATCAGGGTGAGGTAGTAGATGAGCAATGGTTGCTAAAATTAGAGCGAGACGCTTTTATAAAGCTATTAGAAACGCCCTTAACCCAAGCCCGTATCGCTCATTTACTAGAAACTGGCAAGCCATTGCGCAATTAATCAAGGAGCCTATCGATGACAAATATATATATAGTTGATGTATTGCGCACACCCGTCGGTAAAGCACCTCGAGGTGTGTTTAGACATACTCTGCCTGATGATTTACTCGCTCATACCATCAAAACTTTGATGGCACGTAATTCATCTGTGGATTGGGCGGCAGTTGGTGATGTCGTTATTGGTTGTGCTATGCCTGAGGCTGAGCAAGGCATGAATGTGGCGCGTATTTCGGCGCTGCTTGCCGGTATGCCCCAATCAGTGCCAGCCATGACAATTAATCGCTTTTGTTCTTCAGGCGTGCAAAGTATTGCTACAGCAGCGTCGGCTATCAGCCAAGGTGCTATGCCCCTAGCTTTAGCTGGTGGCGTGGAAAGCATGTCTATGGTTCCTTTAGGCGGTAATAAATATACAGCAAATCCTAAGATTTTTGAAAACGAGCAGGTTGCTATTGCATACGGCATGGGAATTACTGCGGAAAATGTAGCCAAGCAATGGCATATTTCCCGAGAAGAGCAAGATGAATTTGCAGCGCTAAGCCATCAAAAAGCAATTGCAGCGCAACAGCGTGGTGACTTTGATCAGGAAATTGTTCCTATAGAAATTGTTGAACGGCATCCAAATCTAAATACGCTAGCGCCTATAGCAACAAAAAAAATCATTTCTCAAGATGAAGGCCCTCGTGCTGATACCTCTTATGAGGCCATTGCACGTTTGCGCCCTGTGTTTGCTGCTAAAGGCAGTGTAACAGCTGGTAATAGTTCACAGACCAGTGATGGCGCTGCTATCGCACTATTAGCAAGTGAAGAAGCATTAACAAAATTTGATCTACAACCTATGGGCCGTCTCCTTAGTTATGCGGTAGCAGGTGTTGACCCAGCCGTGATGGGTATAGGGCCAGTGAATGCTGTGCCTTTAGCACTGCAGCAAGCAGGCCTAACCTTAGACCAACTAGATTGGATAGAGTTAAATGAAGCGTTCGCTGCGCAAGCCTTAGCGGTAATTAAAACTCTGCATTTACCGGCTGAAAAGGTAAACCCCTTAGGCGGTGCAATTGCTTTAGGTCACCCCTTAGGTGCTACAGGTACTATTCGCACAGCAACGTTGCTGCATGGTCTTCGTCGTACAAAAGGGCGCTATGGCATGGTGACTATGTGTATTGGTACAGGTATGGGCGCTGCGGCAATTTTTGAAGCAGTTTAAATGTTGACAATCGCTTACTGCATGCAGTATGCGATTGCCCCGATTTTAGATATAAAGAAAGGCTAACTTATATTCGCTTATTCCTTAACCTGCAGTTTCTTTCAGCGTAATCAATCTGCAATTAAACAAATAAGCAGCTAGCCCTTTCTAAGACAAATTATTATTTAGTCATCGTTGTTTGCATAATTATGAAAAAAAATATTGGCTTTTTGTTAAGTTTATTGTTTGTAACGCAAGTTTATGGCTTAAATACCGCTAGCTCCAAGGAAGCACAAATATCGCATTACCTTGCTTCTAAATCGCAAGAGCAATTAAACCTTCTAGAAAAATTAGTAAATATCAATAGTGGCACAACAACAAATCTTCCTGGTGTTAAGCAAGTAGGAGACATTTTAAAAGCCGAACTTGAACAGCTGGGCTTTAAGACTTATTGGGTGGCTATGCCGCCTAATATGAATCGAGCAGGTACATTAATAGCTTATCATCAGGGTAATACGGGTAAGAAGGTACTATTAATAGGTCATCTTGATACTGTTTTTCCCAAACAAAGTGCTTTTAAGTCTTTTAAACGAATGGGCAATAAAGCGACCGGCCCAGGCGTTATAGATGCTAAAGGCGGCGATGTTGTCATTATTTATGCCTTAAAAGCATTAGCCAATATCAATGCGTTAAGTGATGCAACCATTACAGTGGTATTTACTGGAGACGAAGAGGATTCTGGGAAGCCCTCAACAATCTCTAGACGTCCATTAATTGAGGCAGCAGATCACCATGATGTCGCGCTAGATTTTGAGTGGGCTATATCACCAAATACAGCAACAATAGCACGCAGAGGGATTGCTGACTGGCAAATAGATGCACAAGGAAATGAAGCGCATTCATCGCAAATTTTTAAGGAAAAAATTGGCAGTGGAGCAGTTTTTGAATTAGTTCGTATTTTAAATACCATGCGTACAGAACTCGCTGGCGAATTATATTTAACTTTTAATCCGGGGTTAATAGTAGGTGGAACTACGGTTAATCATATAGACAAGGCCGAACCTAGTGTTTCTGGCAAGGAGAATATTATTGCCAAAACAGCTATAGCCAAAGGGGATTTGCGATTTCTTACTGAGGCGCAAAAAGATGCGGCTAAGAAAAAAATAATCTCTATTGTCGAGCAACACTTACCAGACACGAAAGCAAAGATCATTTTTAATGAGGGTATCCCATCGATGCCTCCTAGGAAAGCTAATTTAAAATTATTACAGTTATATAGCGATATAAGTATTCATTTAGGTTATGGAAAAATTGAGCCTGTTGATCCAGCTTTAAGAGGAGCAGGTGATATTTCCTACATTGCTGCAAATGTACCCTACGCTCTAGCAGGATTAGGCCCCGTTGGCAGTGGCGCTCATTCCACCCAAGAAACATTAGATATTCCATCATTACTTATGCAAACAGAGCGGGCTACTTTTTTGATTTATCAGTTAGTAAATGGTTACGCCTTAGCTGAAAGATAAATTAGCTTAATTGACTGTTTAAACCTTATAACATAGACTGAAACGTTAACAGAACTATAGGTTACGTGAAAGGATTCGCGATAGTTTTGTTTGTTATTGTTCGTCTTTTAAAGTAACACAAACTCGGACATAAACGTTAAATTACCATCACACGGAGGTTATTGTGCATAAATTAAAGTATATCGTTCTTTGCTTTTTTCTTAGCTTTTCATCATTTCTATTTGCTCATACCTACCAGGGTGAATTAGAAGTTTTAATTTTCGATGATTTTGAAAATAATAAATCAAAAACTGTTTATCAATTACATGAGGGAGGCGAAGTTTATATTTTAGAGCTGCCTAATTCGGTTAATAAAGGTACACTTTTGTCTGGTGACAAAGTCATTATTGAAGGCCAAGAGATTAAAGGCATAAAAGAAAAAGCCATTAAAGTGGATTCCCTTACTGTACAACAAAAAATGAGTCTGAAGAGTGCAACAAAAGATTCTGCCCTTGCTGATACAAGAAAGGTTTTAGCATTATTAGTTAATTTTACTAATATAAAAGCAACCAATACCGTATCAACCAGTAATGTTGATTCTATGTTGTATACAGGTCTTAAGTCTGCTCAGAAAAATTTTCAACTTAGCTCGTTTAACCAACTTAATCTGGTGCGTGATACCAATGGTGATGGCAGGCCAGATATCTATGTCGTTAATTTAAATTATGCTGCCAGCGGCTGTAATTACAATCAATGGGCAACGGATGCTAAGAATGCTGCAGCACAAGCTGGGGTTAATTTATCTTTATATAAACATCATATGTTTGTTATCCCGCAAGATGTGAATTGTAACTGGGGCGGCTTAGGTAATTTAGGTTGCGGCACGACTTGTAATACTTGGATTAGAGCATATAACCCTTCTCAAGTTTACTCTCAACTTGTTTATACTCATGAGCTTGGCCACAATTTAGGCATGCATCACGCAGCGACAGATACGAATAATGATGGTTCAGTCGAATCAGAGTATGGGGATATTGCTTGTATTATGGGTGTAGGTGATTTTCAATATTATAAAGAAGTTAATGCGCCACATCGAGACTTAAGAGGTTGGTTTGCAGCTTTCCCCAATCGCATTACGACAGTTACATCGGGTACTCATGTCCTCTATCCACTAGAGTCTGGTGCTAACAGCGCAGGATTATTAGTCTTAAAAATAAAAAAGAATGCAACAGATACTTATTATGTTTCCTATCGTAAAAATATGGGTACCTTTGGTGCAGGTGCACCAACCTATTTAGATAAAATTAGTATACATAGAACGCGCGCTGGTGATAGCCATACTTATTTTATTAGAACATTGAGTACTGGCCAAACCTTTGTTGATGCAACAAATAATATTAAAATTAATGCGTTAACAGCCGGTGGCTCTACAGCAACGGTGAAAATTAATTAATAAATTATTCAGCCCTAACTTTAGGGCTGGTTGCTAGCAAAATAACCTCAAAAATGCGAATTTTTGCTAAGATTATTTAACTTGATAAACTATGCGATAAGTAGTCGCTTAAGATTTGCTTCTTTGTCTATCTTAAACGGTTGCTTATTTTTTCTTGCTTTTAAATCATTTAGCTTAAATCCGTGAAAAAACAAAAACCTATGAAAAGTCAACTGCTTATCATTGACTAATAATAAAATTTATTGTCTAAAATTTGATTTGTTCTGTGGATATCCTACGCTATAAGATAAGGGAAAATTTCCTAAGGATCCTGCATGCGTCCATTTATTATCGCTGCGTGCTTATTTGCCAACGTAGCCCTCGCTGATGAAATTATTGGTTTTACTGCCTATGAAAATGAAGATTACAACACTGCTTATCCTCATTTAATGCAGGCAGCAAATCAAGGAAATGAAGAAGCTATGTATCTCATTGGACGAATGTATCAATATGGTCATGGTGTTAATCAAGATGATACAAAAGCCATGGAATGGTATCGAAAATCAGCTGAAAAAAACAATGCCCTTGCCCAGCTTAGCTTAGGTTATATGTATGATATAGGTAAAGGCGTAAAGCAAGATTTTAAAGAGGCATTTAAATGGTATTTAAAAGCAGCTGAACAAGGAAACGCTATTGCACAGCGCAATGTCGGACTTATGTATGCGATAGGTGACGGGGTCGCGGTAAATGAGCAGCAAGCTTTCGTATGGTTTAAAAAATCTGCTGAAAAAGGGTATGCTAAAGCGCAAGTAAATCTAGGCTATCAATATATGATGGGCTCGGGGACTGAGAAAGACGTCGATAAAGCCCTCTATTGGTACAACCAAGCAGCAGAGCAAGGTGATTCCAAAGGAGAATTTAGTTTAGGTCTTTTATATACCGGAAAGTATGGTATTGCGCCTGATCAACAGGCCGCGACCTACTGGTTTGCGAAAGCGGCGAGCCAAGGACACCGTAATGCACAAGCTTATTTAGCTTATCAATATTTAAATGGCTTAGGCATCACGCAAGATCCAAAGAAAGCTGCGTACTGGTATCAGGCCGCTGCAGAGCAAGGTCATGCTGAGGCGCAAGCTGAACTAGGGCAACTCTATTTAAGTGGCACAGGTGTTGAAAAAGATTATCAACAAGCAGCTTATTGGTTTGGCAAATCAGCAGCCCAAGGTGATCCTGTCGCGCAAGGAAAACTTGGCTATTTATACCTAGCCGGTTTAGGCGTTACCAAAAATACGGCGCAAGCTTATGCTTGGTTTAAATTAGCTATTGATAATAAAAATGAACAGGCAACGCGTGAGTTTAGTCGACTCGAAGCAAAATTAACACCGCAGGAGAAACAACAGGGTGAGCAAATTTTTCAAGAGTTAAAGAAAAAAGGTCCTGTGCTAGAAGGTCAGGATGATGAATAGATGATGGCTCACTTAACTATTGCCAAGATCGGATATCTGTTGAGCTATCATTTATAAAGTATTTAGACTCTCTTTAACCAGACTAACAGACATTTTTCCTTCTTTATCTTTGCTACGTTTTAGAATAGAAAAATTCACTAATGTTAAATCGCTGCTTTTTATTTTAGCAATACTTAAAAAATACTCACTTTCAATGGTAATAATTTCTTTACGAAGGTTTAGTTTTTTTAACAATGCATTAAGCTTTTTATCAGTCATAATGCCGTCTTTTCCGCGAGCGGTCATGATGTCATTAATTTGCTGCTCATTTAATTTATCACCAAGTGACATTAACAATTGACGTGAGGCGGTATTAATATTAATGGGTGTAACAGCAGGTAAAGCGGTTATAAAATTTTCTAATTGCCGATAAATTACCGCGTTTATGCCACGAACCAAGCGAAATTCGGTCACGCTTTCAAATAATTGTTTGCTAGGATAATAAGCAGGCTTTTGTTTAAGATAATAAGTCATGAATTCATCGTTACCTCGTCCTGGCGTATAAGGGCTTAGCCATTGATAGGTAGCAGCCGCAATATTTAATTGCTCTTGTGTTGGCGTTTTATTAAGGGTATTTTTTAGGAATTTTAGAAAGATAGGGTAATAATTACGATCAGAGACATTATTTAGATTAAATCGTCCTTGTAAATCATATAAGGAACCACTGATTACAAATCCCGGGTAAATCGCTTCATATTGTTTAGGAAAATCCATGACTTTGCCATACTTATCAGCTATTGCAAATCGGTTTTTAGTATTGAGTATCTCACCCATAGCCCAAAAGGAGACTACTTGCGATGCTAAATAAAGCTTATCGCTGATAATGGTTAATTGGGTTCTATAAATATCAAGCTGTAGACGTACGCTCATGGCGGTCGCGGCGATTGCCACTAAAGTCATGATAAATAGAGCAGAGAGTAACGCGCTTCCTTGCTGCAAAAAACAAAAAACGCCACGTTTAGAGTTAACTTGCATAATCAGCCCCAAGGATAGGCAGAAGAAAACTTATTTTACCCCATTCTTTAATGGTTAAATTCAATTGTACTGCTTTAGGTAAGGGCTCCACTTGTTCAACCTCACCTGCGCTATCATGCCATTGTGGTAGAACTTGCAGGGTTTTATTTAAGTAAGCAAATTGACACTTACCAAGATCTTTTAACAAGATTTTATCTTCATACTGCTCTTTATTGACTGGATCTAAACTAGGCCAGCTTCTTCTAATTAATTGATTATCCCTGCACAGTAGTCCTACACGGGTTAAGGTGCTACGCTTTTCTAAGCTATTTGGGTTAGCTAAGCCACCGCGGGTAAATTCAGTGTATTCTTTTTGTCCGATAAATGCTGGAAATAAGTGCATTTCAGTACTACGAATTGACCTATTTACCATTTGAGCAGTGTCACGCTCTAATAAACTAATAGCTAATTGTAAGTTAGTTAATTGATCAGCTTGCGCGGTAACGCGTGCACGTGTATTAAACGCATAATATAAGGCAGAAGAAGTCAGAGTTGCTAAGATAGCAAAGACAGCAAGCGCGATAAGTATTTCTAAAAGAGTAAAGCCATTACTGTTGTTCATGAAAATACCGGAAAGCAGTTAATGCTTCAGTAAAAGGACCCGCCTGATTTTTACTCACTTTAATAGAAATCTCTTGTACTGTTTTCATAGGTGTTTGATTTAATTTAACACGCCAATACCAACGCTGACCTAGCATGGTTGTTACTTGGGTAGTTTCCTGACTTAAGCTAGGGGTTAAAAGTCCTAGTTGTACCATTGTTACGCCTTGTAAAGCAATCCAATGACTGATTGTTTTATCCTTAATACGCGCGGTATTCGCAACATTTTGCGCGGTGACTTTTAATATGGCTGTTAGTGCGATAGCGATAATTGCTAAAGCAAGTAGCACTTCGATTAGAGTAAACCCAACTTGGTGGTGTCTATGGTGATGTTGATTTTTCATTTGTTTGGTGGATTGGTATCTAAGGTTAAATTGCCATTGTGTTCACCGGTTATGGTAATAATATTTGGCTGTGCAGATGTGCCAAATATAAGCTTAAATTCAGTCATATTACCTGACGAAGTGACTATAATATTCGGGCCATTGGTTTTGTTTTTTATATTGTTTTGCAACGTGACGATCACATCCTTTGGAAAGGTACGATGAAAAATAAGGCTATTTTTAGGCATAGGTTGCCAAGAATTATCGTTTACATAGCGATAGGTTTCATAACCTCCAGAGCTTACATTTATGCCAAGGGTCGTCATTTCCAATATTGCCCTTTGTTGTACGAGCTTGGTATAAGCTATAAACTGTTCGGCGGTGACTTTAACACGCCTGCTTGTGCCAAAATCACCGAAAGCAAATAAGGTTGCACTTGCAATAATGCCAATAATTAAAATAACAACGAGTATTTCAATGAGTGTGAAACCACGCTCATTTCGCATCCCAATTACCTATTTCAGCATCTTTGCCTGTTCCACCAGGTTGACCATTAGCGCCTAGGGTAAACACATCAATTTCGCCATGCTCACCTGGGTTTAAATACAAGTAATCACGACCCCATGGATCTTTAGGCACCGACTTTAAATATTGTTTCCAATCGCGAGGCGTGGGATTACTGGTAGGTTTTTCTACTAAAGCCACTAAACCTTGATCGGTAGTTGGATAAAAGCCATTATCAAGCTTATATAAATCAAGCGCATTTTGAATGGCCAAAACATCTTGTTTTGCCTTAACAGCACGTGCCTCATCAGGACGGCTAATAATTTTAGGTACAACGATAGATGCTAAAATGCCTAAAATGACGACAACGACCATAATTTCAATTAACGAGAAACCTTTTTGCGCTCTCATACTCTCTCCTAAGAATGACTTCTAAAAATGATTTAAACTAAGTTTGAGTTAATTTTATTTCTAAGTGACTAGCTGCTCCATTGAAAAAATAGGTAATAGCGTTGCTAAAACAATAAATAATACAACAGCTCCCATAAACATAATCACCATTGGCTCCAAAAGAGTAAGGGCTGTATCAATCAAGCGCTTAACTTCATTATCCAAATGAGAAGCAGCACGGTCCATCATCTCTGCTAACTGGCCGCTTTTTTCACCACTAGCAATTAAATGGACTGCCATAGGATTTAAAAAACCTGTTTCTTTTAAAGCGGTACTTATTCCTGTGCCTTCCCGGACTCTTGTTGCTGCAATATCAAAGGCATTGCGCATAATTAGATTGTTAACAACGCTCGCTGACACCCGCATGGTTTCAAGCACATTTACCCCGGCTGCGAAGAGTATACCAAACGTATGGATATAGCGCGCAACATTTGTTGATTTTACTAAATAGGAAGTTACGGGTAATTTTAATAACACATTATGCCATGCCGTTTTTACTTTTAAATTTCTTAAACTGCGGCGAAAACCAATAAATAATAATATGATAACAATAGCTGCATATAAGCCATATGCTTTGATGAAATCACTAATAACAATGAGTGCTTTTGTCATTTGGGGCAAACTCTGACCACTGCTGGTAAATACCTCAATAATTTTAGGTACAACAAAAGCTAACAAAAAACTAATAATGGTCACTGAGACAATAATCATTAGCGAGGGGTAGATAAGTGCTTGTTGAATCTTTTGCCGCGTTCCTTGTTGATTTTCAGTGTAATCTGCCAGCTTTTCGAGTACTAAATCTAAACGGCCCGTTTGCTCACCGGCACTCACTGTAGCACGATAAAGCTCCGAAAATGAATTAGGGAATTCACCCATAGCTTGAGCCAGTGAATAGCCTTCCAATACTTTCGCTCTAATGCCGATTAGTAAACTTCTGACTTTGTCTTTTTCGGTTTGCTCGCTTACGCCTTTTAGTGCTTCTTCTACAGGAATTCCTGCTGCTAAGAGCGTAGCTAATTGTCTTGTGAGTAATGATAAATCTTGTGCAGAGATCTTGTCTCGTCTACGGGGCGTGGCTGACTGCTTAGTTAAAGTGCGGATTTGTGTGGGAATTAATCCTTGCTCGCGCAATAATTGCCGCGCTTGGCGCTCAGAATCAGCTTCAATAACACCCTTATTAGTGCTACCAGACTGAGTTAATGCTTGATAATGATAGGCGCCCATAATTTTTTAAAAGAACATGCGTGCAATTAGTTTAATCTATTAGGTTTCGGAAGTCACTTAAGGTAAACTATTAGTTAGTTAATCCTGATTAGTTAATGCTGGAGATGATAATGAGCTTTAGTGCAGTTCAAGCAGCAATCAAAGAACATGATGCTAAATTTGTTGATCTACGTTTTACCGATACTCGAGGCAAAGAGCAGCATATTACCCTTCCTATTTCTGCGGTTGATGAAGATTTTATTGAAAACGGTAAAATGATTGATGGCTCTTCAATTAAAGGCTGGCAAAAAATTCACCAATCGGATTTAGCGCTCGTTCCCGACTGCGAGAAAATTTTACTAGATCCTTTCTATCAGGATAACACCTTAATTATCCGTTGTAATGTCGTCGATCCCCAAACGATGCTCGGTTACGACAGGGATCCTCGGTCACTTGCTAAACGCGCTGAAGCCTATCTTAAATCAACAGGTATTGCTGATGCCGCTTTATTTGGCCCTGAACCTGAGTTTTTTATCTTTGATGATGTCCGTTGGAAAACAACGATAAATAGTTCTTTCTATGAAATTGACTCGGCAGAAGCGCAATGGAATTCAGGAAAGAGCTTTGACGGTGGTAATATTGGTCACCGTCCTGCTATTAAAGGTGGTTACTTTCCAGTGCCTCCTGTAGATTCATCGCAAGACATTCGCTCAGATATTTGCCGTACCTTAGAAGAACTACAGGTCGTTGTTGAAGCTCACCACCATGAAGTGGCCACAGCAAATCAGTGTGAAATAGCTACGAAGTTTGGTACTTTGGTTCGTAAAGCGGATGAAATGCAGCTACTTAAGTATGTGGTGCACAATGTCTCTCATAATTATGGTAAGACGGCCACTTTTATGCCTAAACCTTTAGTAGGTGATAATGGTAACGGTATGCACTGCCATCAGTCTTTAGTAAAAGATGGTGTTAATCTATTCAGTGGTGATAAGTATGCAGGTTTATCTGAAACTGCCCTTTATTACTTAGGCGGTATTATTAAGCATGCGCGTGCATTAAATGCATTTACAAATCCTGCGACCAATAGTTATAAACGCTTAGTTCCTGGTTTTGAAGCACCTGTTTTACTGGCTTATTCTGCACGTAATCGCTCTGCAGCCATACGTATACCGCACGTTAGTAATCCTAAAGGTCGGCGCATTGAAGTGCGTTTTCCCGATCCGATGGCAAATCCTTATTTAGCTTTTGCAGCTATGATGATGGCAGGCTTAGACGGTATCCAAAAGAAAATTCATCCTGGTGATCCTATAGATAAAGATCTTTATGATTTACCACCAGAAGAGCTAAAAGACGTTCCTACTGTCTGTTCTTCGTTAGAACAAGCAGTGAAGTACTTACGCCGTGATCATGAATTTTTATTGCAAGGTGATGTTTTTACCAAAGATTTTATAGAAAGTTATATTGAGCTTAGAGAAGCTGAGATTAACCAATATCGCAGTTTCGTTCATCCATTTGAATTTGAACTTTATTATAGTTTATAAATTGCTTAAGTTATCATTTATAAGTAGATATAAAAGGCTAGTTTTATATAAACTGGCCTTTATAAATTAAATTTAGCAATTATTAAGTTGTTAAAAGAAGATTTACTAAGTAAAAACGCTAAGGGAATGCATTGATGATAAAAATTATTATTTCTCTTTTATTTTCTCTAATAATTAGCCCGCTGCATGCTGAAATTTATAAATGGACAGATAGTCAAGGTGTTGTTCACTTCAGTGATGAACCGCACCCGGGCGCCGAAAAAGTAACACTACCACCCATAGAGACTACAGCACCACAGCCTAAACCAACCACACCTGCGGCCACAACGAACAATGCCTCTGCTGCAGCGGCAACTCATGAATATGAATCAATTGTTATTTCACAGCCTAAGACTGATTCAACGATTCGTAATAATCAAGGTTATGTCTCAGTGGTAGTAAATATTGAACCAGATCTTCAACCTGGTGATGCTCTACAGCTTCTTTTTGATGGTCAGCCCATAGGAAAACCACAAGCTAATAAAATTTTTACTTTAAATAATGTTAATCGTGGCACACATACTATTGCAGTACAGGTTGTTGGTGCTGATGGCAGTGTTTTAGAGGCAAGTGATAAAATTTCTATTCATATGCAAAGGCCACGCGTTGGCATGGTGCCACAAACACGTCCAGCAAATAATGCCCCTTGAAATTTTGCAGACCATCCCTATATTGAGGAACAGCGTTTATTTTATTAATGCATTAAGTAAAAATGCTTTAGGGGAGATTTTAAATGGCGGGTAAGAAACAAACAATGGGGTTCCAAACTGAAGTAAAGCAAATGCTTCATTTGGTTGTGCATTCACTTTATAGTAATAAAGAAATTTTTCTGCGCGAATTGATATCAAATGCTTCTGATGCGCTTGATAAGCTGCGCTTCCTTGCCTTGGCTAATTCATCTCTCTATGAGAAAGATTCTGATCTTAAAATTACCATTGATTATAATGAAAAGCTAAAAACAATTACCATTAAAGATAATGGTATTGGTATGAGTCGGGATGAAGCGATTGAAAACTTAGGTACTATTGCAAAATCGGGAACTAAAGAATTTTTAAGTCATTTAACCGGCGAAAGCAGCAAAGATTCTCATTTAATTGGCCAATTTGGCGTTGGTTTTTATTCAGCATTTATTGTAGCGGATAAAGTCACGGTTAAAAGCCGCCGCGCAGGCTTAGCACCTGAAGAAGGTATTGTTTGGCAGTCAGAGGGTGAGGGTGAATTTACCATTGCTGAAGAAACACGTGCTGAACGCGGTACTGAGGTAATCATTCATTTAAAGAAAGAGGAAGAGGAATTCTTAAGTGATTGGCGGCTGCGAGGAATTATTACCAAATACTCCGATCATATTTGCTGGCCTATCCTCATGAAAAAACAACATGATGAAGAGAATAAAGACAATAAAGATGACAATGCTGTTGATTATGAAACAGTAAATAAAGCAACAGCGCTTTGGACACTGCCTAAATCTGAAATCAGTGATGAAGATTATAAAGCGTTATATAAGCATATTTCTCATGATTACCAAGATCCCTTAACTTGGTCGCACAACCATGTTGAAGGCAAACATGATTATATTAGTTTATTGTATGTGCCAGCGCATGCGCCATTTGATTTATGGCAGCAAGAATCGAAACATGGTTTAAAGTTATACGTAAAACGAGTATTCATTTTAGATGACGCAACCCAATTTTTACCTCGTTATCTACGTTTTATTAAAGGTATTATTGATGCCAGTGATTTACCTTTAAATGTGTCTCGAGAAATTTTACAAGACAATAAGCAAGTCGAATCTATTCGCTCTGCTTGTACAAAGCGTGTTTTATCCATGCTTGAAAAAATGAGTACGCAAGACGCAGACATGTATCAGCGTTTTTGGAATGAATTTGGCTTGGTATTAAAAGAGGGGCCTGTTGAAGATTTTGCTAATCGTGAAGCCATCGCTAAATTACTCCGGTTTACATCAACACACACTGATTCTGAAAAACAAAATGTATCCTTGATGGATTACTTAGCACGCATGAAGGAAAAACAGGATAAAATCTATTACATTACCGCCTCAAGCTATAATGCAGCTAAACATAGCCCGCATTTAGAAATATTTAAGAAAAAAGGCATTGAGGTTTTATTATTAAGTGATCGTATCGATGAATGGTTAGTCGGTTATTTAAGTGAGTTTGAAGGCAAAAAATTACAATCCATTAGCAAGGGTAAAATCGATTTTGAAGGTGAGGATGACGGTGAAGGAAAAAATATTAAGGAGCAAGAAAAATCGCTAGAACCTATGCTTAAGCACATGAAGGATGTATTAGGCGATAAAGTTAAAGAGGTCAATCTAACTAATAGATTAACTGACTCGCCTGCTTGTGTTGTTGCTGATGAACAAGATATGGGCCTAGAAATGCAACGTATTTTACAAGCTGCAGGCCAACAAGTGCCTGGTTCTAAACCTATCTTCGAAATTAATCCTGAGCATACCTTGATTAAGCGTTTACATAATATTGAAGATGATGAGCGTTTCGCTGAATGGGTGACTATGCTGTTTGAACAAGCAGTCCTTGCTGAAGGTGGTCAACTTGATAACCCAGCTGACTTTGTTAGCCGAGTAAATAAATTGTTAATGACTACTGCTTAATTTAGTTTGGATGTACTTCTAAATAAGCCCATCTATTACCCAAATTATTAATAGATGTGCTTTTTATTATGGATTCATGTATAGTGCCTATGCGCATTAATTATGGACAGGGAATTTACAATGAAGTTTTTAGTATTTCTTTTAAGCCTATTGATTCTATTTGTAGGAAATTATTCCATGGCTAGAAAATCACTACCTGATCAATCTACAGACTTGCCTAAGCGCTATATTAAAAAATTAGATAAACAGGTATCCTTTATAGGATTAGGTACTGTTGAATTAGGACGTTATTGGGGTATTGCTGGTAAAGATAGCTTACATCCATCAGAATCAATCGCCAAAGATGTACTACAAAGTGCATTAAAAAATGGCATAACTGTTGTTGATACGGCCTCTTCCTACGGTTTAAGCGAAGAGCGAATCGGCCGTTATATTCCTCGCACGCGTTTTGATTATTTGTTAATTACCAAACCCGGTGAGCATAATATTAAAGCCACTGATCCACGCTGCCAAAAAAAAGCCTATGATGAAATTTATTGTGCAAAACCTGCTGCTGCTTATGACTTTAGTCGTAAAGCCATTTTTAAAGACGTTGAAGAAAGTTTACAAAAATTAAAAATAGACAAACTTGATGTAGTACTGTTGCATCTAGATAACAAAAACGCCGTTGAAACATTAAAAAAAGGCGAAGCAGTGCGCGCATTACAAGAGTTAAGAGCGCTCGGAAAATTAAGTTTTATTGGTGTTTCTGTTAATGGCGAAGCCGCACAATATGCCATTGATATGAATTTATTTGATGTCATTGAAATGGAGTACAGTTTAATTAACCAACGTAATAAACCCTATATTGATGCAGCGTATAAGAAAGGTATGGGAGTTATTATACGCGGTGGACTAGGAACAGGTTTATTAACGCCTTATGTCAAACAACACATTAATGATCCTAACCTGCCTTATGGGCAAAAAGTACGTGCTTTATTAGAGTTAACCCAACACAACTATGATATGTTAACAAGCCTTGCTCTTGCTTTTCTCTATCAAGACAATCACATTAGCTCAGTTATCTTAGGCGCAGATAGGCCAGAGTATATTGCTAAAGACATTAAAAAATTATTAGAATTTAACGATTCTTCATTATTGGAAAAAGCAAAAATCATTGTACAAAACTATGAAACACCAGACTTCTTTACGGAAAATATGGGTGAGTATTACTTTGATTAAACTAGATAAGTTTCTTTTAACATAGTCCAAAAATCACTGCTGCTCTTAGCTGTCTCTGATCCACCTCTCTTTAAGAGATAAGTGCAGACCCAAAGGACTAAAACTTAGGTTGTATTTCCTTTCACCCAGGCTGCTTGCTAGATGAGCTATTTAGCTGCCTTAGTCAGACGCAAAAATCAGACTGGATACCGTGGTTAAGCCACGGTATTTCGAGAGAATTGAAAGAAGCCAAAGAAAAAACGAATTACTGTGGCTTGTATATAGCCCTGTGACATAGGTAACACATGTAACGGGACATGGGTAACAGTTTAATAAAATAAGCGTAGGTCGGGCGCTTCGCCCGACATTTCTTTTTCTCAAAATTTAAGCGCATGAGGCCGTTCTTCATAAGTCCAATTATGACAATGGCATCACTAATAAAAGGATGATGGCGTTTCGCATGACCGAAAGAAGCTCGTAATAAATCAATCTATTCAATGAGTCATTTATTTTTTCTATTTTGCAGGTTCACAGTAAAAAAATAAGATACCCCGGGCATAATCACTCGTCGATAGCGCATGTCGGATTGTTGTCTGTATTCTATTGTGAAAAGTGTATATATCAGTTTTAATTTTTTTTAGCAAAAAGGAAGTGTCGGGCGATGCGCCCGACCTACGCTTGCTTGTTAAGAGATAGTTTACCTGCATTCAATTAACGTTTGATTTTTTTCATGTTAATTAACCTTAGCTTCTTTATATCATTTAACCTAATATAATTTTCATTGATTTATTAATGATCACCATAATATAATTTCGCGCATTTAGTAATAATTGCCTGCAAAAAGAGATCGTATTGAGGGGTTGGGTTAAAAAAAATCCACTTACTTAAGAGATAGCTCGTTGTAATAACTTAAGTAAACTGTGGAGTAAACTAATGCATTTTTATAGATTTGAAAAACTGCCCCTGCAAGATCATAAACCATTTTTTAAAGCTGTTAAATCAGGACACTTAACAAAGGTGAGGATCCTTTTTAGCAAGTATAAGCTAAACGTTAATGCTGTAAATCCAGATGGCAAAACTGCCTTGTCGCTTGCTTGTGCCAATTTAAATGCAGACATGATTACATTTTTGTTAAATAGGGGGGCTGATATCAATAAGCCTTATCCTCATTGGGCACTTACTAAGGCAACGACTTTAGCTGAAGTGATATTTTTATGGAAAAAAGCATGTAGAAAAAATGATGAGGGGCAGCGTCAACAAGCAGCGAACATCATCCAATTGCTATGGGCACATCAACCACCTCCTTACCTGCAAGAACAAGATAACCTTCAGGCTCACCTTCATTGTTTTTGTGATGCTAATAGTCGATCACTTTTTACCGGCTTAATTTCATACTGGAAGGAAAAAAATCCTAAACGTTTAATCTCGGTTGATTTATCTAATCGTGATATCAATGATTCTGACTTAAGCAATTTAGCCGATGTTTTAAAATTCAAAGAATTTTATCTTTATGTTGCAAAACTTGATTTATCAAATAATTCTTTGTCACATAGCGGATTAGGCGACTTAGCAGCTGCATTAAAAAATAATACTACCTTGCAATCTTTAGATTTAAGTAATAACAAAAAAATTGGCTCTCGCCCAGGGCTTCTTTATTCTGGCTTTCAATATTTAATTCATGCGCTGTCTAAGAATACACAACTGCAATACCTTAATGTAAAAGGTTGCCTATTAGATAAAGCGGATATTAATACGTTACTCAATTTTCTAAAAGAAAAACCACAAGATTCTAAATTAGAGAGAATTGATTTCGATGTGCCTGAGGCGGTGCTTGCGGCTTTGCCAGCAGCAGATAGAGATGTCATTCGCACCACCCAAGGAAATTCCTATTTTATTGGTGCTATCGTGCAATGTAAAAATAAGTTAACGAGCTACCGCCCTAATGAAGAAAGAGCAGCCGCATTATTAGGGAAAAGTATAGAGTATCTTAATAATTGTAAGAAAGATTTTACCGGAGAGGATATCAGTCTTTATTTAGAAGGAATAGCAGCTGGATTAATGAAATTTATTGATGTTGCGTTAGAAAATGATTTTATTGATCTCGTGCAATGCTTTGATGAGGTATTAAAAATTCTCGAACTTTCACGTACTTCAAATGTGTTAAGAATAATTACTGCATACAAGACAAAAGATAAAAATTCGCTAGAGGTTTTTCGCTCTACGTTTGAAAATAACATGCAGGCCTTATTTAGTGCTTCTTGGAATATATTTAGCGGTCATGTGGATAGTCAAATCGTGACACCGGCTGAAAAAATGATCAGCATGGCAAAAAATCTCATTTTAGGGTTAAGTGGTTTTAGTAAGGTAATAGAAGGACATTGTCAGTTATTAGAATTCGCAGGAGAAGGCTTAAAGACTGTTGTACTTGAGGGCGCAGGGCTCATTGGCAAAACCACGGAAGTCGCTGATATTATCATGCATATTCCTTGTAGCGATGACATTAAAAATTTTATCATTCGCCAAATTCATGGCGCAACCATGAGAGACTCATGCGATCATTTGGTAAATTGTTTTGGGAATTTAACAACAGCCTTAAGTAAAGCCAAATCTTTGTCACATGCTATTTTTCATTATTATAAAGATAGTATGAGTAACTTACCGCCTGAAAAGGCAGCTATAATAGCGAAATATGCCTTTTTGCATATATCAGATTTACTGATGTCAGGCATTATAACTAAAAAATTTACAGCTGACACGTTTATAGAAGAAGCCATCACTTATCTTTCCTATGTCCCTATTCGAGATACCGTGGTACGGAGTGATATGTTAACAGCAGCAGAAAAGCAAGAAGCCCAAGCTTTTTTCATGCAGCCAGGCTTAAAATTCTCCTCAGAGGGAAAAAATGGGGATTGCTATTGTACTGTTAATGGCCAAATTTCCGATCACCCAAAACGTTGGGCAACACCAACTGAAATGACAGCTTTAAATGAGCTGTTAGCCAGGCGAAGGGCTGATAAAGAATACACAGAAACAATATCTACTACCGCCACCTTGCTTGAGCATCCATTAAGATTTAATGAGCGGGAATTATTATTATTGGCAGAAAAGGCACCTTTTGAGACTGAATTGAGTGAATATAAATCTCCCAGCAAGGAAATAAAATCTCAAAAACAGGAAATGAAAGCTCAAAGAGAGATAATCAGATTACAGGCAGAGAAAATTGAATCTCAAGGCAATGAAATTAAAGAATTAAAAAGGCAGTTTAATTTTTTAATGCAGAATGCATTACCAAAGGAAGAAAGCCAAGTAGAGGAACCAGTACAATATGTGTCTTTAATATAGCTTTTTCAGGTGGCTGTCTTTTAAAAAGCGAAGTAAGTAGCAAGTAGCCTGGGTGCAGCGACGCGAAACCCGGGTTTCGTCCCTTTGGGCCTACACCCAACTACATTTACTTTTAAAGGTATCGATGCAGATGAAGTGATTCAAATTATGAAAACCCATTTGTATGAAGGATTAGATCTTGATTTTAATGGCCCGTATAGCACGATAAATTTAAACTAATGATTAATAATTAAATTGTTTAGTTCTTCTACGGTTTCCTATTCTATTAGATCAACTTACAAAAACAAATTAATCAAAAATTGTACTATAATTATCTAATTAGTTTTATTTTTCCCTGAAGTGAAGATGCTAGTATTTAAATCAATATAGATGTTTCGGATTTAAAATGAAGATGCAGCAAGATGAATTAGTTGATGATATTTATTGGCAGGAGGATCTACGTTGTTGCGGAGCTCAGGTAGTTGTGGAATCTCAAGAAAAGATAACGCCAGAGATACTGATTGAAAATGGTTTGGATAATTCCGTAGATGCAGCCTATGTTTTTGTAAATAAAAAACAAACCAACTCTTTTGCTGCTTATTATCTAGAAAGGGGCATAAATGGCATCACTTGTGCGCTTATCTCTGATTCATTAAATGATGAGCAAGTTGCGCGCCTTACAGGGAGGCCGGAATTGGTTAAAGGCAAAAAAGGCGAGAGAAAACATTTATTTGAACCCATCAGCGGTGGATGGTGTACAAACAATAAAGACAAGGTTGCTATCTTAAAATCGCCTACCTTGGATACTTTCTCAGAGGTACTTAACCCATACTCGCAATACTCACTACACTGATTTGCTTAAAAACAAGAGACCAGCAATCACCCGTGGGGTAGAAGTTAGCGCTCAAGATAAAGAATTTGAAAAACTTATGGCAACTTTGGCAGGGCGAGTAGTTAGTGAGTTGCAAGTGCAATCGAGAGAAAAGCCAGTCTCAGTTCAAGTGGTAAAAGGGTACCGAGAGCTGCTTTATCCAGAAAGTCGACAAGAAGGAAGATTGATTACAACTCGTTCTGACGTTAGAAAAAAAGGAGAGTATTATCGATTTTACCAGCCAGGCTCGCCATCTAATCAATCCAATATTGATGAAAAAAAAGCGAAAAACGATGCTCAAGTCTTAACAGAAGAAGGTAGAGTAAAAAGTATAAAAATTAAACTATAAAGATACTTCTGTAAATGGAAAACTGTCAACTCAAGTCTGAGCTACTACAAATAAATGTAGCTTAGGTGCAGGCCCAAAGGGCCGGAACCCGGGTTTCACTTTTGTTGCACCCAGGCTACAAGCTTAGTTTTCTACGCTAAAAGACTTACAGTTTCTATTTTTTCTCTTTTTCTTCCAACTTGTGACCATCGAGATGCCGCTCGCTGCGTTTACTGTCTTGTTTCTCTAGCTGCTTTTCTTTTTTTGTCCTGCCGAATTTAATTCGATTTTCAGCAGCCTTTTTTTCTTTTTCCAGACGCAGTTTAGCCTTTCTTTTTTTATTAAGATTAATGATATCTACCATCGTGCTCTCACTTGTACATAGTATTTATACTATAGCGTATAATAGGTACGTGGATTGTCTAATGGAAGTAGTGTATCAGATTGCAAGGAAGCTACCTTTTAATAATCAAGTAATTTCCTTATTCTTATTACATAAGCATTAAGATTTGTTTGGATTACAAAATCTTTAAGGGGCGTGGGTATCTCAAAATAGACGATATTTGCGAGAAAACCATAACAACAAGCGTCTAAAGCATGTACTGTATTGCCAAATATAAAATCATTATCTTCTAATAAGAAGGAAATAGCTTTTAAATCCGCAACACCGGCTTGATAAATGTCCTCAGCAGAATAACGACCAATGCCCTGGTAATGGTATTTTTCAATATTATAGGTTCTAAATTTTTCTAGATCGTCTGCAGATAGCTCTGGTAAATTGCGTAGGAATTCCGCTTTAAATAGCGGCCAACACGCGTCATCTTGCCAACGCGAATATGACATTACCCAATAGAGATGATTATCTAACATGCTGGTCACTAAGAAATGTAGATTTTTTTGTGCCGCTGTTAAATCTGTATCCAAGTTTTTATAGTGCTCTGATAAATAATGAATAATCTTATTGCTATCAGTAATAATTTGTTCGTTATCTTTAATATAAGGTAACTGCCCTCTGGGCGCATTTTTAGTATCTACAATATGCTCATGGTTGTAATTAATTTTTGCTAAGCGGAGAAAGGTATCAACTTTTAAACCAAAAGGATTATTATCGGGTAAGCCAAAAAGTTCAGGGTAGGAATATAAGGTGAGCATTTTAAATCCTTTTTATAGCAAACTAATCTTTTTAATGTGAGCCCATACAAATGTTTCGCATTTTAACACGGCTAAGGTTTGCCTGGTGCGACTGCATTAATGGCGTTTGTCTTTAGAAAGCCAAAGATATATTTTTATATAAAAAAGGCCCATCTAAGCAGGCCTTTAAACTATCACGACATTAACGAATTACTCGTCTGTTAAGCGGAAATATTTTGTTCCAAAATAACGTAATAGTTTTTTTCTAATGGTGCCACGGCTTATACCAAGCATTTTAGCTGCTTGTAATTGATTGCCACGGCGTTTTTCCATGACAGCCTGTAGAAGAGGTGGCTCAACTTCTGACAAAATCATATCATATAAATCATCTATAGGTTTATTTTTGTTTTCTGCAAGAAAACGGGTAACTAGTGTATAAACTAATTCTTGGAGGCCTTGTTCTTGTTTTATGCCTTGAGCAGATGCTTGTGTATCAATCACGTTCATCATAACTTCCTTATTTTTGTTAAAAGCTTAATCCAAATGCCCTCGGGTTGCCGAAAGCTGAATTATTGTACCTCAAGGTTAATTGATAATCTACTAACGTAAGTAGCAAATATTGACCATAAAGGCTATTTTGTTCAAGAGTTGATTTAGTTGACTATTATTTTATTTATTAAATTCAATTAGTTAAATAGAAGCGATGGGTCTATACTGTAATCACAACCACAAAGTAAGCGGTAGTATTGATAGGATTCTTAATAATGACAACAATTGATTGGCTTTCAGCGTTAATCGCTTTTGATACCACTTCATCTAAGTCTAATTTGCAATTAATTCATACCATTGCCGATTGGTTTTTACAGCACAATATTAAATCAAGATTCACTTCAAAAGCAGATAATAAGGCAAATCTATTTGCAACATTACCAAGTGTCGATGGAAACACTCAAGGCGGTATTATTTTATCAGGCCATACGGATGTCGTGCCTGTTGTTGGACAGGCTTGGGATAGTGATCCATTTAAAGCAGAACTACGTGACGATAAAGTATTTGGGCGAGGTGCTTGCGATATGAAAGGGTTTATTGCCGTTACTTTGGCTTTATTGCCTAAATTGCAAGCCCTTAATTTAAATTTCCCAGTGCACTTTGCTTTTTCCTATGACGAAGAAATTGGTTGTTGTGGGGCACCGGTGATGATTGCCGATTTAAAGCCATTAAATTGTAATCCGAAATTGTGTATTGTTGGTGAGCCGACTAATATGCAGCCTGTGGTAGCTCATAAAGGCATTCGGGTATTTCGTTGTCAAATTCAAGGCAATGCCGCACATTCTTCCTTAACGCCCAATGGCTGTAACGCGATAGAGTATGCAGCAAAATTGATTTTATTTTTAAGGCAATTGGCTGAAAAGTTCAAAAAAGAGCAGCTTGATAGAGATTTTGATGTACCATTTACGACGCTCACAACCAATATGATTCAAGGCGGAAATGCTCATAATATAATTCCAGCTTATTGTGAATTTGTTTTCGAATTTCGCCATTTACCTGAACATGCTGCTAGTAGTATAAAAAATCAAATAGATCAATATATAAATAGCCATTTATTACACGAAATGCAGCAAGAATATCCCCTAGCTGCTGTTAATTTAAATGAAATAGCGGGCGTGCCAAGTTTTGCTGCCCATGCAGATTCTAAATTAACGCAACTTTGCCAAGCCATCACGGGTCAATATGCAGCAAAAAAAGTAGCTTACGCCACTGAGGCAGGTTTATTTCAAGAAGCTGCTATTTCTACTATTGTTTGTGGCCCAGGTAGTATCGAGCAAGCGCATCGGGCTAATGAATTTGTAACACTTGCGCAACTACAACAGTGTGAACAGTTTTTACTAGCAGTTGTTGAAAATATGGCAATAAGCTGAAGAGCATGTTTGTATTAAATAATTTGGCAATAGGTTCTAAGCTATTGCCAGATAATATCAGATTGATGTTTTTGCGCTGATTTAAGCATATCAATTAAAGGAACAGCGCGGGTTGCGAGACTAATAGGTGGTTCATCTTCTTTATCCCTTGGTAAGGGCGCGTTTTTATTTGTTTGATTAAGCCCTGCTAATAAATTATTTAACGCTTGCTCCACTTCTTCAGCCTTAATGGCTCCGGGTATATTATCGCTATGACCCATTAGCTTAATTAAATGCCTTGCAACATTACCAAAGAATATGAGTTTTCCATAAGACTCACACGTAAAAGTGACTAGCATGTTTAAGTCCTTCTTAACTGAGTTAATGCAATCATAATCGATTAATTACAAACTTTCTATTTTTAGCTATTTTTAGATTGGTTTATAACAAAATTAAGATGAACAGCTTACTTTAATTTCTGCTAAGTCTTTTGGCGGTGGTAGGGAATATAATTCATACTCTGGCTGTTCATCGAAAGGCTTTTGTAAAATAGTATATAATTTGCCAATCTCACGATAATTTTGGTTTTCGTAAGCTTGTGAAATAGCTTGCTGCGCTAGGTGATTACGTAGTATATATTTTGGATTAATCTTCTTCATTTTTTCTTGGCGAACGCTAATAGGCATTTCTTCATGCGTTAATCTATCTTTATAGCGAGCTAGCCAGGTATTTAATTCTTTTTTATTCTCAAAAAGGTAAGCTAAAAAATCATTGTCTTTTTGTGGATTAAAATTGCTTAAACGACGAAAGAACACGGTATAATCTACTTTATCACGTTGTAGTAGAGAGAATAATTCAGCAACTAACTGTTTATCAGTATTGTGTGTTCTTTCTAATCCTAATTTTTGCTGAACTAACTGATAGTAATGAGCTTGTAATTCATTATCAAAGCGCGCCACGGTTTCTTGCAGTTGCTCAGCAGCAATAAGAGGTGTTAGTGCTTGTGCTAACGCTAATAAATTCCAAAAGGCAATTGTTGGCTGCTGATCAAATGCATAACGTCCCGTATAGTCAGAACTATTGCAAATATGATTTGCATTAAAGGCATTAAGAAAGCCAAAGGGGCCATAATCGATAGTTAATCCTAAAATGGACATATTATCTGTATTCATGACGCCATGACAAAACCCTACTGCTTGCCATTTTGCAATTAATTGTGCGGTTTTTAAGACGGCCTGCTCAAATAAGTGAAGATAACCTTCGACATTAGTTGGTATATCAGGATAATGTCTATGCAAAACATAGTCTGCTAATTCTTTTAGCGCCTGATGTTGATTGGTATAGTAAAAGTACTCAAAATGGCCAAAACGAATGTGTGATTCGGCAACCCGCGTTAATACCGCACCAGGTTCTGGCACTTCGCGGTAAACCAATTCATTGGTTGCGACAATAGATAAGGCACGAGTGGTAGGAATATTTAAGGCATGCATGGCAGCTGAGCATAAATATTCTCGGATTGCGGAACGCAATACGGAGCGCCCATCGCCCATACGCGAATAAGGTGTTTGGCCTGCGCCTTTTAATTGCACATCCCAACGCTCACCTTGCTGATTAACGACTTCGCCTAATAAAAGAGCCCGACCATCGCCTAACTGTGGCACATAATAACCAAATTGATGGCCTGAATAGACAGTGGCTAAAGGCTCGCTTCCTGGTAGATGCGTATTGCCAGAAAAATAATTAGCAAAGGTTTTTTTCTGAATATCTTTATCGCTTATTTCTAATAAGGCAGCTGTTTCATGATTAGCATGAACAAGCCTAGGCTCTTTCACAGAAGTGGGGTTGAGCTTCGTAAAAAAATAATTAGGTAAGCGCGCAAAACTATTATCAAAATTTAGTTTCATATCTTTTCAATTAGTTGTTCATTTTGCATTATAGCATGTTACATTAGACTTCTTATTAAATTGCCATCGCTAATAGTCTTAAATAAAATTTAACTTAATAAGTTTTTATTTAAGCTTGATTTATTATATAGGCTATAATTAGATGTTTGAATTTAACGGAAAATTTTATAGAATTTTGTGCAGTATTCATAAAGGATCTAGGTTAAAGATCAGTTGGCTATAAAGCGGGTTTAAGCCAACTAACGCTAATTAACGCTAAGGAACGGTAATGGAAGAAGGTAAATCGCTGTGGGTTGCTATTAGTAAGCGAGAAAAAAATTATCCAACGCTAATGGCTGACATTGAGGTGGATGTAGCTATTGTTGGCGGCGGTATTACGGCGGTTACTGCTGCTTGTCAATTAATCGAAGCCGGTAAACGCGTGGCTATCATTGAAGCTGGTCAAATTGGTGGACTAACAACCAGTTATTCAACCGGTAATTTATACGTTGCTGTACAGCCATTTTATCAAACCATTGAAAAAAAATTTGATTTAGATACCGCTAAAGTGGTTGCGCAATCGCGGCTCATGGCTATCGATCATATCGAAAAAAATGTACGTGAAAAAAATATCAATTGCCACTTTAACCGCAGGCCTTGGTATTGCTACACGACGGCTGCAAAAGAGCGTGCTTCTATTGAAAAGGAAGTTGAGTTATTTAAGCGCTTAGGCATTGATATTGATTACACAACTCAAATGCCTCTTGCAGTACCCTACAAAAAAGCAGCTGTCATGCCTAATCAAGCGCGCTTTAATCCACTACAATATGTTATTTCCATGGCAGACTACCTGCATGAAAAAGGGTGTATGATTTATGAAAATACTCAGGTGACGCATTTTGAAGAAAAAGAGATATGCTTTGCTTACACTAAAAATGCAAAAATTAAGGCAGATAAGCTTTTCTTAGCTACCCATACGCCGCTTGGTATCAATAATGCTCACTTTTTTACGGCTCCTTATCGAAGTTATGTCGTTGCTGTGCGTTTAAAAAATCACGTTTGTCCTGAAGGACACTTTTGGGATTTAAGTGAGCAGTCTCATATCTTTTCGGCGCATGCTTATCAAAGTGATGATCCTGAATTATTGATGCTTTCTGGTAGCCATCATAAAACCGGGCAAGGGAATAATACCGAAAAGCATTATCAAGAATTAGAAACGTATTTAAAAACCTTCCTGCCAATCGAAGAAGTTATTTTTAAATGGTCAGCCCAGCATTATAAATCAGCTGATAATATCCCTTACATAGGCCTAGCTTCACGAACTGCAAAACATACCTTTATGGCTACTGGCTATTTTGCAGATGGATTAACGTATGGCACATTAGCAGGACTTAATATTGCTGATTTGATTCTTAAAAAAACTATACCCTTTAAGGATGTCTATCAAGCTAATCGCAACACCCTTGGTGCGTCTTTAGGCTTTATGGCTAAGGAAAATAGTAATGTTGCTATGCAATATAGTAAGGATTTACCCATTGCAGCGGCTGATATTGAATCAGTTAAAGAGGGGGAAGGCAAAGTTATCGAAATTAATAAGGAAAAATTTGCTGTTTGCCGAGATAAAAATGAACTACACATGGTCTCTGCTGTCTGCCCACATATGAAATGTATTGTTAATTGGAATAGCGCTGAAAAAACTTGGGATTGCCCTTGCCACGGCAGCCGCTTTACTAAGCAAGGTAAATACATTGAGGGACCGGCCATGGCTGATTTGACCATAAAACAAGAATAGATTTTTGATAAGGAGCGTTTATCCATGTTAATTTTGGCAACCATTGTTTTTGCAATTGCAGCTGCATTAGGTATTTATTTAATTAACTATATTTTTCAAGATAAAAATACCCCTAAAGGTATTGTCATGATCCATGGTGCGTTTGCAGCACTAGGAATTGTTTTACTCATTTTATATTTTTTTTCCAGTCAATCCTCGCCTGTTGTTAGCTTAATTTTATTTATTTTAGCGGCTCTTGGTGGTTTTTATATGGTTTGGCGTGATGTAACGCTTAAGCCCGTTCCTAAATTTTTTGTAGTAGGTCATGGCCTTATTGCTGTCATTGCTTTTATATGTTTGATTGTATTTCAATTTACGGCCTCGTAAGGAGCAAGTATGGCTGAAATGTTAATGAATAAATTAAAAAATCGTACTTATATTACCTGGTCAGCCATTTTTTCAGCAGCTATTGCCGGCGTTGGGCTTAATTTTTTGTTAAATTTATTAGCACTTGCTTTAGGTATAGCCAGCTTTACTATCAGGTTATCCGGTAAAATTGAGTTTTCTCTGTGGGGGCTTATTTGCTTTTGTATCGCAGCCGTTATTGCTATGTTTTCAACAGGCTGGTTAGCTGGTAGGCTCTCTTACCCTACCTTAAATCGATTTTGGGGCATCTTTATTGGTTTTTTAGCGTGGGCTTTATTATTAATCATGACCATTATTTTAATTACCAATATGATTCAATTTACTATCTTTCATGCTAATTTTACTTCAAGTTTAGTCGCTATAAAAATTACCAATGACGCACCTATGTTAACTGAGATATTTTTAAGTGGCAAAGCACCCTTGAGTGTTACTTTAGAGGAAGATAAGAAAGTTATCGTACTTAATGCTTTAATTACTTTTATCATGTTTTGTGTTGGGGCTCTAGCCAGCTGTATTGGTGGTTATTTAGGTTATGGCCGCGCGCTAACTAAACAAGATAATTAAGGTGAGCGAATTGTAATGAATATTTTAATTACAGGCGCATCAGGGTTTGCTGGTACTTGGGTCACCAGAGAGTTAATTCAAAAAGGGCATCAAGTAGTTGCTGCAGTAAGAGATATAGCGTACACCCAAAAATTATTTCCACAAGCGCAAGTACAGGCTTGTGATTTTGTGAAGGATACAACTGTTGAAGCGTGGCTGCCTCGGTTAGCAGGCATTGATGTTGTCATTAATTGCGTAGGTATCTTTTACCATTCAAATCCTAAAATCATGTGGGCTATCCATTTTGATACGCCAAAGGCGTTATTTAAAGCGGCTGAGCAGTCAACCGTTAAACAAATTATTCACCTCTCAGCCTTAGGTGTTGACTGCTACCAGTCTGATTATGCAACCAGTAAAAAAGCGATTGAGGATTATTTATTAACCCTAAAAATTCCTGCCATTATTTTAAGACCTTCTTTTATTTATGGTCCCGCATCAGAGGGCGGGATGGCGTTAATGCGTGCTTTGGCCGCTTTTCCTGGCATTATTCCTTTACCAGGAAAAGGAATGCAGCAATTTCAGCCTATTCATGTTGGGGATTTAGCACACGCTATAAGTAATATGATTGAGCATGATATCAATGAAGCCGTTATTTTAGCGGCTGTAGCAAGCACGCCAATCACCTTAAAAGAAATACTATTAACCCTGCGCAGCTGGTTACAGCTCGCTCGTGGTTACTGTTTATCTATTCCTTTAATCCTCATTAAATTAGGTGCTAAGCTGGGAGATTATTTGCCTTTTTCTACTATAAATACACCAGCGATTGCGATGCTTGAACTGGGCAATGTGACGAGCCCCGCTGAGGCGAAAAAATTTGCCCAAACGGCGCGACTTACGCCAAGAAGTTTTACAGAAGGTGTTTATAGCTATCCGAGCAATAAGCCAGATCGTTTTTATGCTCGATTATTTTTTATCAAACCTTTACTGCGCTTAAGCTTAGCCTTTATGTGGTTAGCCAGTGCGCTTGTTAGTGCGTTTTTCTTTCCCAGGGTTGCGTCTTATACGCTTTTAGCGAAGGTTGGGGTAGCTAGTTCTTGGCAACCGTTTTTACTAAATAGTGCTTGTATCATTAATGCACTTATTGGAATTAGCTTATTATTTAATTATAAAACAAAGCTAAATTGCGTGTTACAAGTGCTGGTTATGGCTGCTTACACGGTTATTATTACCATCAAATTACCCGATTTGTGGTTAGAGCCATTTGGCTCTATAGTTAAGAATATTCCGGTTTTAATTAGTATTATTATTCTCTATTTAATGGATTAATATGCTCTATTTATGGCTAAAATACATACACATCTTAAGTTCCACTATCTTATTTGGCACCGGTATTGGTACCGCATGCATCATGCTTTATGGTCATTTAAAAAAAGACATTGTGGTGATGGGTGCTATTAATGAGTATGTCGTTGTTGTTGATTGGATTTTCACTGGCAGCACCATGATAGTTCAGCCCCTAACAGGCTTAGCGATGGTTTATATCAGTGGCTTTCCTTTAACATCTTTTTGGATAATGGGAAGCTTAATAGCTTATGGGTTTGCTTTGTTATGTTGGTTAATTGTGGTTTATCTACAAATTAAAATTCGCAACCTAACTTCTTATGCAGCAAAAACAAGAACTCCATTACCTAAGGCATATTATACTTATTTTAAATCTTGGTTTATCTTAGGTTGGCCAGCGCTAATTAGCTTGTTAATTGTTTTTTATTTAATGACCTTTAAACCTTATCAAGTTCCATTTTTATAACATTAACCATCGAGCGGTCAGCTTGCTCGCTAGATAAAGAATGTTTAAGCTTTGTTAAACGATTGGTAAGTTTTTCTTGCAGCGATTTATCAACGATAAGTTCATTTAAAGTACGCGTTAGCTCAACATCGTTACAATCGTATTGTAACAGCTCAGGAACTATCATCTTATTTTGTAATAAATTACATAATCCTAAGTATTTAACCTTAATTACTTTTACAGCAATAAGATAACTTAAAAAAGAACCTTTATAAATGATACACATGGGTTTTTGCATTAAAGCGCATTCAAGGGATGCAGTTCCTGAAGCCACCACGACACAGTCACTGCAAGCAAGAACATCAATGGCTTGTCCAGGAATAAAGCTTATATTGACTGGGCTATTTTTAAAATAATCTTGAATAAGATTAGGTTTAATGGTTTGCGCAATAGGAATAACAAAATGGAGATCTGGATGTAAGGCGGTTAATTTTTCGGCAGTTTTAACCAAAACGGGCAGGTGTTTTTCTATTTCATTGCGACGGCTACCAGGTAGCATGGCAATTAATTTCTTATCACGAGGAAGATTAAGCGCTTGCTTAATTTGTTCAATATCTTTTGAGGGTTTTACCCTGTCTACTAACGGATGACCAACAAACGATACCGGAACGCCTGCTTTTTGATAAATTTCTTTTTCAAAAGGGAAAATAACTGCCATATGATCAACGCAGGCTTTAAGGGTATGAATGCGATTTGCTTTCCACGCCCATATTTGCGGGCTAATGTAGTAAATAATACGGAGTCCCAATCGCTGTTTAGCGAATTTTGCCATAGGAATATTAAAACCTGGGCAATCCACCAAAATGACTAAGTCAGGCTTAACCTGTTCTAAATGCTTTTTTACAGTAGTAAGTATTTTTTTAATGACAAAGGCATGAGTAATAACAGCAGTGATACCTATAACACCAAAGCGACCTAAGTCGGCAATGACGTCAACGCCTGCTTCTTGCATGTGTTTGCCGCCCATGCCGCTAAATTGTAATGTTGGGTCATAGGCTAATAATTCTTTAACTAAATGCGCCGCATGGTGATCGCCCGATTCCTCACCTGCAAGAAGTACAATATGCTTAGGCATAAGCATCAGTCAGCCTAGATACGAGATCCGTATTAATAAGCTTGGTAATTTTCTGAGCAGTAGCTAGCGCGTTGCGTCCTTCTTCTCCAGTAACTAAAGGTGTGGTATCGGCACGAATACAATGAATAAATGAATTAATTTCTTCTAAGAGCGCATCACCTTTCTCAAAGACAGATTGGTGTCTAGTGATTTCAGGAATCCCCGGAAACATTTCGCCTTCTCCTTTACGAAATACCGCAAATTGCTTATTGTGATAATCAATAGAAATATAAGAATTGGGTTGAAAAATACGCGTTTTACGTTCAGTTTTAAAACTAATACGGCTCGCTGTAATGTTAGCGACACAATTGTTTTTAAATTTAATGCGCGCATTAGCAATATCGATTGACGAAGACAGAATTGGTGTTCCTTGCGCATCTATTTTAGTAATAGGGCTATTTACGATGGTTTGAATGATATCAATGTCATGAATCATTAAATCTAAAATTACATTAACATCTGTGCCACGTGGATTAAAAGGTGCTAATCGCTGTGATTCAATAAAAAGCGGTTTATCAAGATGTTCTTCTAAGGCTAAACGTGCCGAGTTAAAGCGTTCTAAATGACCAACTTGCAATTTGGCGCCGTGTTTTTTTGCTAAAGCAATCAACTGATTAGCTTGCTCTACGGTTTCGGTAATCGGTTTTTCAATGAGAACATGAATACCTTGCTCTAAACACTCTTTAGCAACAGCAAAATGCTGATTTGTGGTTGTTGCAATACTAACAACATCCACTTTTCCAAATAATTCTTTATAATCATAATAAGAGGGGACATTAAGTTCTTGAGCTACAAGGTCGCAGACATCTGGATTAATGTCGCATACGCCAACCAGGGTAATATTAGGTAGGCTTTTGTATTTTTGGGCGTGAAAGCGGCCTAAGTAGCCAACACCAATAACAGCACATTTTAACACATTCATGAAGATTAAAATTGGGTAATTTAAGCGCATGATCGCATGTCTTAGCTGATAAATCAATTTGAAAAGTAAGACTTGCTGTTTTAGTATGCAGCCTACAAAATGCTAGGTAATACAAAAAGGCTAAAAACATGGTTAACTATATTGCGGGTGTCGATGAAGCTGGTCGCGGACCTTTAGCAGGCCCAGTTGTGACAGCAGCTGTTATTTTAAATGAACCTATTGCGGGTTTAACTGATTCAAAGAAATTAACGGCCGCAAAACGAAGCGTGCTTGCTCTAGAAATACAAAGTAAAGCCTTAGCATTTGCTTATGGTCGAGCGGAAGTGGCAGAAATTGACCATTTAAACATACACCATGCAACCCTATTAGCCATGAAGCGTGCCATCGAAAACCTACCCATATGCCCACATCATATTAAGGTAGATGGTTTATATGTTCCAACTATAGAAATTAGCTGCGAAGCGATTGTGCAGGGGGATTTACTTGTAGCGGAAATCAGTGCTGCTTCAATTTTGGCGAAAGTAGCGAGGGATGCTGAAATGGATGCCCTGGAATTGCATTATCCTGGATATGAATTTGCTACGCATAAAGGCTATCCAACTGCTAAGCACTTAAATGCACTGCAACTACTTGGCCCTTGTGCTATTCATCGAAAAAGCTATGGGCCCGTTGCTAAATTGTTGGCTGCTCAAGCTAACCAACTCGCACAGCCAATGCCTGTTGAAGCTTAAAAATTTAGCCTAGCGATGGGCATTAAATAAAATTCGATGCGAACTAATCGACATTAAAATCCCAAAGCTAGCTAAAAAAGTAACCATGGCTGTTCCGCCATAGCTAACAAGCGGTAGAGGAATACCAACGACTGGCAAGATACCCATTACCATACCAATGTTCACAAAGGCAGAAAGGAAAAAAGTCATGGCAAGGCTCGCTGCCAACAAACGGGTAAAACAGGTTTGAGCTTGTTTAGCAATTTGTAATCCTCGCCAAGAAATAATAATGAAAAG
Source organism: Legionella beliardensis (assembly GCF_900452395.1). NCBI lineage: Bacteria > Pseudomonadati > Pseudomonadota > Gammaproteobacteria > Legionellales > Legionellaceae > Legionella > Legionella beliardensis. The sequence continues at coordinate 1,722,088 of NZ_UGNV01000001.1, read as the reverse complement.
AATAATTAGCAGACTGCTGCCAACAAAACCAAACTCTTCTCCGCTCACCGCAAAGATAAAGTCAGTTGCATGTTCTGGAAGAAAATTAAGATGCGATTGTGATCCCTGTAGCCAACCTTTGCCAAAAGCACCCCCTGAGCCTATCGCAATCTTAGACTGAATAATATGATAGCCTGAGCCAAGTGGATCTTGCTCAGGATTAAGCAAGGTAAAAATACGCTGCTTTTGATAATCATGCATAACATGCCACAAAAGAGGTGCGCTAAATCCAACACATATTCCTACAAGCAGAATAATGCGCAGGGATATGCCTGCTAAAAAGACAGCACTTAAACCTGCTGAGATCACCATAATAGCAGTACCTAAATCAGGCTGCTTAGCGATTAGAAGGGCTGGTATAAAAATGATTAAGACCACCGACGCTAAGGTTTTTAAATCAATAGGGGTGGGTTTTCTGTCTAAATACCAGGCCGCCATAAGCGGTACAGCTAATTTCATGATTTCTGAGGGCTGAAAACGAAATAACCCTAAATCAAGCCATCGCTGTGCTCCCTTACCAATTTTTCCGATGACCATGACCGCAATTAACAGGGCAAGTCCTATACCATAAATCCAGGGTGTCCATATTTTATATTTATGCGGAGGAATGGCAGCAAAGATTAGCATGACAGTAAAGGCAAAAGACAAGCGCATTGCTTGACGCATGATCATATTTATATTCTCATTAGAAGCGCTATATAAAATAAGCATGCCAAAGGCGGTTAATATAAATAGTAACCCTAGCAAAGGCCAATCGAGGTGAATCGATTTAGCAGTTAGCCGATAAACTGGGCGTGTTTGCTGATGTTTCATGCGCTAGCCTCGCTTTGTTTAAATTGAAAATAAGCATCAAGAACTTTACGAGCTACGCTTGCGGCTGCAAAATCATTTTCAACCATAACAGCGATAGCAATTTCGGGTTTCTCAACGGGCGCGAAAGCAATAAATAACGAGTGATCTCTTAGAAATTCCGGTATATCTTCATAACGTTTTTTCTCATATTGACGACCGCTAAATACTTGCGCGGTTCCCGTTTTACCAGCAACGGAGTAAGGTGCTGTGCGACCAAAGCGATAACCTGTGCCTTCCTCAGTGGTAATAACCGCATGCATTGCCTCTGCTACGATAGTCCAATACTTATCATCTTTTAGTCGCACAGGGTATTCTTCTACTGGCTTAAAAAGATGAACTTCCTCTTTATCACTTTGAATGGATTTTGCTAATAAATGAGGTCGATATCGATGGCCTTTTTGACTTAATGCTGCTGTGGCATTGGCCAATTGCAACGGTGAGGCTAGCATAAATCCTTGGCCAATGGCTGTAATTAGTGTATCACCGGGAAACCAAGGCACGCCTTTACTACTGCGCTTCCAGTGGGCGCTTGGCACAATACCAGGCGCTTCTTCATTTAAGTCTACATTGGCAAGTTGGCCAAAGCCAAATTTACGTAGCATTTCTTCTAGGGATTTAATTCCCATCTTATGTCCGAGTTGGTAAAAATACGTATCACAAGAAACTGTGATGGCGCGAGTAAGGTTAATCATCCCATGGCCTGTTTTTTTCCAATCACGGTATTCATGACTAACACCCGGTAATTTAAACCAACCTGGATCAAAAACTCGATAGTTCGTATCGACTACACCTTTTTCTAATCCAGCTAGAGCCACAAAGGGTTTGACAGTAGAAGCAGGTGGATATAGTCCTCTGACAGCGCGATTATAAAGGGGTTTATCTTTTGCGGTGGCTAACTTCTGGTAATCATTTAGCTTAATGCCATTTACAAAGATATTGGGATCATAGCTTGGGGCGCTGACCATTGCTAGGATATCACCGTTATGAGTACTCATGGCAACAACCGCGCCTCGCTTATCTTTTAAGGCGTCAAAAGCAACTTGTTGTAAACGTGAGTCAATCGTTAAATATAATTTTTCACCAGAAACAGGATTTTGTTTGTCTAAAATTCGCAATGTTCGGCCACTGACATCAGTCTCTACTAATTGGTAACCAACTTTTCCATGTAGTAATTTTTCATAGTATTTTTCAATGCCTGCCTTACCAATAAAATTAGTTGCGCGATAATTGGTCGGATCAACTTGCCTAAGTTCTGGGATATTAATTCGCCCTACATACCCTAAAAAGTGCGCGGTAATTTCACCTAAAGGATAATAACGCATTAAGCGTGCCTTGATACTGACACCGGTGAATTGATATTGGTGAGACGCAAAAATAGCTACTTCTTCCTGATTTAATTTAAGTTTTAAAGGAATGGGAACGAACGAACGATTCTGGCGCCGTGTGCGATTAAAGTTCTTAATGTCTTCATCAGTAATTGACGGAATAAGGGTTCGTAAATCAGCTAATGTTTTGTTTAAGTCTTTGACATGTTCTGGGATAATTTCTAAAACATACACGGGCGTATTTTCTGCCAGTACCACACCTTTTCTATCCAGTATAATTCCTCGTGGCGGTGCGATTGGAATAATACTCATTTGATTTTTTAAAGACAGCGTTTCGTAACGTTTGTATTGTGCTAGCTGTAAATAACCAAGCCTTGAGATTAAAAGCGCAGAGAAACAAATAATCATTGCAATTAATATATTTAGGCGAGAGCGGTGGATATGAAATTCTATTTGTTCATTGTTTACACGTGAGTTTAAGCGCATTTTATTATTAATTCTGATTTAAGTTTGAAAAAACTAAGTGCAAAAACGAGAAAACATCTTAGCGTAAAATGTCACTTATGGTAAGGGTGATTATGAATAATTGACCAAGCTCGGTAGATGGCTTCTATTAAAACAACTCTAACTAAGGGATGAGGTAGCGTTAAAGCTGACAAAGACCATCGTTCTTGGCATTGGCTTAAAGTAAGCTCACTCAAGCCTTCTGGCCCGCCTATAATAAAGCATACATGGCTTACCATTTGTTGTAATGCTTCAAATTTAGTAGCTAACTTCTCACTACTAAACGTCTCGCCATCAATGGTAAGTGCAATAACTCTTGCGCCATCCGGTATAGACGCGTTAATTAATAAGGCTTCCTTTTCTAAAATACGTTTTAAATCACTTGTTTTAGCACGCTTAATTAAAGGAATTTCTATTAGATTAAATTTAATATAGTCTTTTAACCGCTTAGTATATTCATTAACACCTTGCTCAACCCATGCAGGCATTTTATTGCCGCAAGAAATAAGAGTAATTTTAAACATTATATTTAAGGGTTATCTTGCCAGAGTGCTTCTAAATTATAAAAAGCCCTGGTGTCAGGTTGCATAACGTGTAAGACGAAGTCGCCAAAATCAATCAAAGCCCAATCACCACCATCTAGCCCGTGCGAGCCTAAAATAGGTATCTGCGCTAATTTCATTTTTTCCATCACATTCATAGCAATCGCTTTGACATGGCGAGAAGAGCGGCCACTACTAATGACCATAAAGTCAGTCACCGCTGTTTGTTCACTCACATCAATCGTTTTAATATCAATGGCTTGATTATCTTCTAGAAAGTGAAGAAGTTTTTTAAGTTCTGCTGGTTGTTCTAACATAATTTAATCATTTTTTAAAGCGTTGCATAATAACAGACATGCCTAAAAGAATTCAAGTTAGCTAGATCAAAAGCAGTGGCGATTGCAAAGCTTTTTTAGCACTGGACAAGCTCAATTGCGGTAATAATTGCACCTACAAGGATCAAATGTAATATAACTTAATTTTTTAATTTACCCGTTTACTTAAGAATTAGATCTTGAAAGATTGAGTCCAATTATCTTTTTGTATTTAAATTAAACAAATTTCATTAAAAACATTCAAATATTAATCAGAAAATGTTAATATTGGTAAATTTTTGTTCTTTTGGATATTAAGAATGCTTTTTAATGAAACTTACCCATACTCAGTTGTAGCTACATCACCCTATGTACAAGCTAAATTGGTAACTCAAGTTGCTCAAGAGCTTTTAGAAGGGAACTATACTAAATTCTCCTTATTAACCCAGACATTTCATTCTGCTGCATTTAAGGCAAATATAGAGACTGATCTTACTCTGCAATACGTTATCAACACTATTCGTGTTCAATGCCAAGAAAAAAGCGCAAGTTGTTCGCATGCTATGGTCTTAGACGGACTTTTATACTTCTTTGGTATTGATTGTCCAACCGATTACCAGAAAGCCAGCCATTTATTTGATGAGGCAGTTAAGCTTAAGAATCCTTATGCCATGAATAGGCGGGCTTTAATGCAACAAAACGGCCAAGGCGGGCCCGTTGATTATGATGCAGCCATTGCGCTTTATGAGGAAGCAATGAAATTAGGGCATGCTGGCGCCATGTACCATCGCGCTTTGATGTATCGAAACGGCCAAGGCGGGCCTGTGAATTATGATGCAATGATTGCGCTTTATAACGATGCAATTAAATTAGGGCATGCTGGCGCCATGTATAACCGCGCTCTGATGCACCAATGCGGTCAAGGCGGGCCCGTTAATTATGCTGCAGCCATTGCGCTTTATGAAGAAGCAATTAAATTAAATGATGCTGAGGCAATGAATAACCGTGCTTCAATGCATCAGAATGGCCAAGGTGGACCCATCGATTATGATAAGGCTATCGAGCTTTATAATGACGCGATTAATTTAGGCAATGCTGAGGCAATGAATAACCGTGCTTTGATGCATTGTCTAGGCCAGGGAGGAGCCGTAAATCATGATGAAGCCATTAGGCTGTATGAGGAAGCAATTAAATTAGGGAATGGCACGGCTATGTCTAATCGGGCTCGCATGCATCAAATGGGCCGCGGTGGCCCTATTGACTTACCCCAAGCCATTAGGCTTTATGAATGTGCCATAAGACATGATTTTACCCGAATTCAGGAGTATTTAAATCAACTCATTATTACTGCAGAGACTGCTAAGCCATTGTTAGATTTAATCTGGGATGATTTACTTGCAGGCAAATCATTTTCAGATCACACCCTGTCAGCATTAAATCAGTTTTGTAAAGAAGACATTATGGCGCGCTTAAAGGCTTCTCCCTTAGCAACCAGTTTGACTTTTTTAAAACAGTTAAAAATCAATCCTAACCATCCCTTAACTGTGATTTTGAATAAAAGTTCAGGTAATCTTATTGAGTCACTTATCAACTGTGCCCGCTCTTTAATGGGTCAAAGCGTAAAAGCAAATCATGAAAGTAAAGAGTTTAAAGCATTTATGGCAGGCGCACGTTCGCTACTTGAAGCCAGAGTAACATTCTTTTGGGAAGGCAGTAAAAAAGCTGAAAATTCTTCTTTGAATGCTCTACCGCCTGAATTAAAGAAACATATCTTTTCTTTCGTACAGCCTGGCGTGGAGCTTGATAAAGAACATGAGTATGACAACTTAACGTCGCCTGCAGCTTAATTTTTTAATATGAGTTTTGTATTAAGCTAACATTACATGATTTATTGGGCTTTTAATTTGTTTCTGAATAAAGAAAAAGCTATGTTAATTGCCAGTGAATGGGTTGTTTAATTTTGAATAAATTTTTTGTCCAGCCAGAATTTAGCTTAGCTCAGGCTTGCTACACTATCTCAACCAGCTAAGCTAAATTCAAAATACATCTTTTTTCTATTTTTCAATAGAGCTTAAAATGGTGAATATTGAGTTAAAAGCTCTTCATTTTGTTTTTCGATGCGCTGCTCTTCTATAGCGCGGTTGTAGGTATCAAAAAATTTTTGACTAACTAATAGGGATTCAAGGGTAGAAATGTATGGAGCTTTTTCATTCTGTGCTTGTGTTTTATCGATTCTTTTAATCGAACTATCTAACTGTTTTGCTGTTTGATTAAGATCTTGGCAACTTCTCCAGTAAGATGAATTCTCTTGTACACAAGTTTGACTTAGTGCCTTAACCATTTTTTCTTTAAATTCTTCTGCCTTCTTTTTAGTGGCAAGATATTGTTTAGAGTGATCACTATAATCTGTTTTAAGCTTTGCTAATTTTTCTGGTAAATTGACCATATCTACCAATTCCATATGTGGATAATTTTTTTCCAGCTTATCATCAAATTGCTGTCTAGTTTTATCTAATACATCGTCTAAAACCCCAAAATAAGTTTCGTGCATATCATCGTAATTCACGAGATCATGATTAAATTGACGGACCTTTTTTCTACATTCTTCATGATTTTCACGATACTTCAAGCAATTGATTACATTATATGTTGAGGTTTCAAATTCATCTTTGCTTTTTTTTAATTGCTCGGCAAATATTTTTTCCATCTTTTTAAAAGACATGAGAAATCCTTAATAATTTAAAAGGGTATTTAAACAATTAAGTGTTTAATATTCAAGCATTTTTTCAATGAATTCAATATCTTACAACAGAGTAACTCATTAGTGAGATCCTAAGCTCTATATTTTATAATACACCTTCTTTTATATGGCAAATACCCTGAAAATCATCTGCCATGTCAGATGGTGGGACTAAGAATCTAATGCTTATTATTTCATCTTGATTTTCCATGTTGGTGGTGTCTACATTCAATTTTAAAGGAAAACGAGGGGAGCTAGGTTGTTGATATTCAGCGCCCTTAGGAAGGGAGATCCTATCTAAAACATTGGCATTAAATATCGAAGTACTTAAAGTGCATTCGTAGTGAAAGCCTTTTTGTAATTTAACGTCAAAATAGAAATACCTTGAGTAAGCGGATGAGGCGCCAGTTGAGCAGACGCATTGAGTATTAGCAGGGCATTCGATGTGAGTTGAGCAAGATGCTGATAAGGCATTTGAGGTGATGCTAGCTGATAAAATAAATAGTAAGCTTAATAATTTTTTCATAGTTTCTTTATTTCTTCTGTTATTGAGCTATTGCGCGATGGGCTTTATCTCTTCATTAAATTGCAGTGCCCTTTTTATGACTTTGCGGCCATAGAAATACCTGCCAATCACATTGGTGACAAACTGGTTAAGTAAATGAGGGACAAGTGGCATAGGTCTTAATACATCAATAATTAAAACAGCACGATAATCATCACTTTCATTTTTAACTTCGTGTGGCCAAGAATCATCAAATAAAACAGCTTCGCCTTCTCGCCAGGTATAAGTTTGACCATTAACAATTATTTCTGGTGGTTGGTTTTTGGGAATATGAATTCCTAAATGATAACGTAAATAGCCCATATAGGGGCCTTTATGAAGTGGGATTGATTTTCCGGGTTCCAAAATAGAAAAAAAAGCTTGAATTAAATTGGGTATTCGCTCTACTAATCGACAAAGAGTAGGGCATAAAGCTTGTGCTTTTTCTACTTGATAACCAAGTAGATAGAGCATAAAAACATTCCAATTTTTTTGTGTCGTGCCTGAGATGTCAGCTTCGCCTGGATCAATATCATGATATCGCGGTAATTGGGTGTTATTAGCTAATACTTGATAAAATTCTTTTTTTATCTCTGGAAAATGCTTAGTGATTTCGTTTAACGAGGGGTAGGTTTGATCAATATTGAAAAACGTTGGGCGTTTGTCATAACCGATGTGACGACCATAAATGGCATTAATAATGTCTTTGAAATAATGGTAGTCCATTCACTCGCCTAAAATAATTTATAAAAACATGAGGTATGGTATTAAAGTCGCTAGATTAAAGTCAATAAGTTGTAAATATGAATTGGTAAGCATGAGATAAATTTGATAGAAGATAGTTTTATTCTTACCCTACACAAGGTATGCTGCCAAGTATAACTGCTGTTTTAATGAGCTAACTCATATGGTACTTAACGCTTGGTATTATCCTTCCTTAATAGCCCTTTTATTATATGGGGCATGGGGCTATTGGGGATCAAGGGCCGCTGGTTTTATTAATCCGTTATCGATTACTTTTTACTCAAGCTTAGGCGTGCTTATTTCAGGTATTTTGGCACTCGTGCTATTAAATTTTAAACCAGAACTGTCTGGGAAAGGCAGTATTTACGGATTATTAAATGGCTTAGCAAGTGGCATTGCTTGTATTTTCTTTATAATTGCGTTGCGTAAAGGCCCTGCGATGCCTGTCGTGTTAATGACTTCCATGTACCCAGTTGTAACGCTTATCTTGTCTATGGTTTTTTTAAAGCAAGCAATTACCTATAAACAAGCGTTGGGAATGGTTTTTGCTTTAATAGCATTAATTTTACTGGCTACCGATGGTTAAACGAACAACGTTTAATTTAATTTATAAGGCATAACATGATAAAGCATATTGTCTTTTTACAATTTAAATCCACTTTTAGTGAGGTGGAAATTGCAGAAGCAATTAATCAGTTTGGACATTTAAAACAGTTTATTCCTTTAATGAAAAGCTTCTCAGGTGGCAGAAATTGTAGTCCTGAGGGATTAAGTAAGGGGTTTACCCACGCCTTTGTTATGGAGTTTGCAACCATTGAAAGTAGGGATGCTTATTTAGATCATCCCGAACATAAACGAATAGCACAAGAAATAGTTATGCCTATGCTGGTTAATGGTCTAGATTCAGCCATAGTCATTGATTATCAAACTGACTCAGCATTTACAGACACTATTGTTGAGGTACTGAATTAAGTAACGTAGTAGTCGTTTGCTCATTTCTTAAAAGCAAGTGTTTAATTAGCTTATTAAGTAAAACACATAGCATAGTTGCCACGAGCAATATTAAAAACATGTGACTAAAAGTTTGGCTATAGTGTGATTTTAATTCAGTAATTGTCATTAAATCAGGGTTAATTGCGGTTAAGTCAGCTAATTTCCCAGATAAATAAGCACCGATGCCTAATGACACAAAGAAAATGCCCATCATCGTGCTCACTTTTTCACGACTAGCTAAGGTTGTAATCGCTGCAAGCCCTACAGGTGATAGAAGTAATTCGGCTACAGAAAGTAGTAAATAAGTAGGTATAAATAAAAGAGGTGATAATAAATTAGTGGTATTTTCAGAGAAATGACAAACTAAGAGAATAAAAGCATAGGCTAGCAAAGTAAATAAGATGGCCATTAAAAATTTATTTCCAGTTTTAATACCACTTTGATTAAGGCTTAATTTCTGCTTATTTTTGGCAATGAAATAACCAAAAAGCAACATACCAACGCTTTGAATACTCACATAATAAGGCGGCGGAAACTTTATACCCAATAAGGTAGGGTTAACAACCCGTGAAATAAAGAGTGTCAGTGATAAAAACATTTGAAAATAGAATGCCCAAAACACAACTGAAATAATGCAAAGTAAGCCTATAACCATCGTTTGATTTGCTTGCTTTGGAGGCTCATGCATATAAGTTAAAATTAGATAACCTAGAGAAATTAAGACAACGAAGCCAAACGCTAAATCAGCGAAATGTGGGTAAAATAAAATAAAAAAGGACATAGACCAAAGGACTGCTATTAACAAAGCAGCCTTAATAATTTTGCTAGGTGCATATTGATAGGCTTGATAATCAGCAATTTTGTAGCATTTAGCACCAAGAGTAAACACGAAAGCAGCAATGATCATACCAAAGGATGCACTAAGAAAAGCTGCAGACCAGCCATAGTTTGTACTTAAATAACTAGGTAGCGTGGTGCCTAAAATGATGCCTGACGTGATACCCATATAAAAAATGGTAAACCCTCGCTCTTTCTTTGGGCAATCAGTCTCATAGGCGTTACCTAATAAGGAGGAAATATTAGGTTTAAGCAAACCTGTTCCTACGGCAATTCCTGCTAAAGCTGTGATCAACCCTAAGGTGGAGGTTATAAAGGCTAACATGATGTAACTGACAAATAAAAAGAAAGCGCCCGCAAGAATCGTTCGTTTTTGACCAAGCAATTGATCAGCTATCCAGCCGCCAACAATAGGCGATAAATAGGTCATAGCAGTAAATGAGCCAACTAGCGCATAAACGTGCTTATCATGCCATTTAAAGTGTAAGGCCATGTACAAGGCAAGTAACGATTGAACCACATAAAAGCCATATCTTTCCCACATTTCAGTAGCAAAGAAGATCTTTAAAGCTGGGGGTTGGTTATTAATATTCTGCACTGTAAGTTTACACCATGAATCAGGTAGCTTTATCTTATCATATTGTTGTGTATATTTTATACTCTTTTTGTTAAATTTTGATTGAGTTTAAGACTCAAGTGCAATTTTGTATAAAAATTCTTCAATTTTAGTCTGGAAATATGAAATAAATTTAAGATGATTAGCTATTGAATAAATAGGGAATTTATCCAAATATAATAAAAAAAGTTTATTTTTTTAAGAGTTTTTATCATTATAAAAAATGAATAAATAAGGTTAATTTAATTGGATTAAATTTAAATTTTCTCATTAAATTTTTCTGCTTTAAATCCTGCAGAGCCTTGATAAAAAATATCAAGGAAACCTCGTAAAAACTCCTTCTCAGAGAGGGAGTCATTTAAGAAGAATATATCTAAATCATTAAGTAAATTTTTAAGAACATAATCTTGTGAATTAAAGATGAATTGTTTTTTATGAAAAAAAGGTATCTCATACTTAGTAGAATGTTTGAGCAAATACTTTGTGCTTGGTGATTTCTTGACATAGTTTACAATCCATTTTCCTTGTAAAATGCCATTATAAATAGAGCCAATTGGTATAAAATGATCGGCAAAAATTAGCCTCGGAATGGCCGGTATTATTCTGCCATGGTATACCGTAAAAACTTTATTAAAATTTACCTTATTATTATCAATTCTTACTTCTATATTTGGTATAGTAATACCACTGCCTGTACAACAGATTAATACATCTGTTTTTATAAACCTTTTGTCATTAAGCAGGATGCCATTAGGCTGTAATTTTTCAATCTCACCTTGTATGGAATAAAGATGACTATAATTATTTAAAAGTTTGATTTCTTTATCGTCTAAGATACCCAGATGAAATTTTTTAAAATTATAGGGTTTTTTTGTATTATAAGAATCAATTATTCTAAAAAATTTCCATAGTAATAGGCTAAGTTTATTTAAATTTATTCCGGCTAATATAAACCCAAAAACCAAGAATTTTCTATGTAGATTTATTGTATACCATTTGCTAGAAGCCCTTTTTTTTAGAGCATCAACTATAGAGTCAAAACGTAAAAACCAGTAAGGCGCTTTATATAGCCAAGTTGCTTTATAATTACGTGTCGCTAAATATTGCACAACATCCGTAGCTGCTTTGCTTCCTCCTAAGACCGTGATATTTTTATTTTCACTGACAAGCTTGGCTATTGTAGTTTCTGTGGCATCAAGTGAATGAATAATTTGTCCTAAAAAGTCTTCTTGCCCCTTAAAATAAGGCTTAGTTCGTTCAGAAAAACCATTTGCATAAATAATATAATCATATTTTTTACTCGTTAGCGTATTGGATTGAGTATGTCTAATAAAGAGCTCAATTTTATTCTCTTGCGTTAAATAATTAACCTTTTCTACCTGACAATTAAAATTCATGACTTCATAGAATTTTTTGAATTTACAGTAAGATTTTATATAATCATAGACTTGTGCTGCAGAGAGTTTTTCAAGCCTATCGATATGACTTGGTAGAGGAAAATCTGGATATTCAATCGAATAACTTGGGGCATGTATTTTTAAATCGCAGTAATAATTGCTAGGATGCCAAGTGCCCCCGACATCATCATTTTTTTCATATAAGGCAACATCATGGCCAGCTTTAATAAGCTCGCCCAAGCAACCAATTCCGCACCAACCTCCACCAATGATAGCAAAACTGTATTTTTTTTTTAGAGCTCCCATAAATCAATTCCTTTAACTTTTATTGATGAGGTTGAGATTAATAAAAGTCATTGAAGTATTCACCTTAGATAATTATAGTTAAATTGTTTAATTGTATAGTTTTATTGCAGCAATTTCTTCTAATTAGAACGACTTATTTAAGTAGATTTTAAAATTTAAATGGATAGTATTGCAATAAATCAGCAATCACCTATAGTAGCAGGTTTTAAGTGGCTTGCTCCATTTAATTAGCAATTATCTATTCTCCATTATGGATATTAAGGAAGGACATGGCTATGGAAAATATGCCAACACGGCAGATTAAAGCGAGAACCGGCTTAAATTTAGAAGCAAAAAGCTGGTTAACAGAGGCTGCATTGCGAATGCTTTGCAATAATCTTGATCCAGAGGTTGCTGAAGCTCCTCAGTCTTTAATTGTCTATGGTGGTCTGGGTAAGGCTGCTCGTAATTGGGAAGCATTTGATAAAATTGTTGAAGTTCTAAAGCAATTAGGCAACGATCAAACATTATTAATTCAATCCGGGAAACCAGTCGGTGTATTTCCTACCCATAAAGACGCACCACGCGTATTAATCGCTAATTCAAATTTAGTCCCTCATTGGGCGACCTGGGCTCACTTTAATGAATTAGATAAAAAAGGCCTTATGATGTATGGCCAGATGACAGCAGGAAGTTGGATTTATATTGGTTCGCAAGGTATTGTGCAAGGTACCTATGAAACGTTTAGCGCAGCAGCTAAAAAGCATTTTAATGGCAACCTAGCCGGTCATTGGGTATTAACAGCTGGTTTAGGAGGGATGGGAGGCGCGCAACCCTTAGCCGCTACGATGGCAGGGGCAAGCATGCTTGCTGTTGAGTGTGATTTAAATCGCATTAAGAAACGCCTCCAGACTCGTTATCTTGATTGTTATACCACTGATTTAGATAAAGCATTGCAATTGATTGATGATTCTTGTCAAAAAAAACAGCCCTTATCGGTGGGTTTATTAGGGAATGCGGCTGAAATATACCCAGAATTATTACGGCGCGGTGTTAAGCCTTCACTAATCACCGATCAAACCAGTGCCCATGATCCATTAAATGGCTACTTACCTAAAGGGTGGACGTTAGAGCAAGCTCAGTTAAAGCGTGAGACAGCACCTGATGAAGTGATTAAAGCTGCTAAGCAATCTATGGCGCTACAAGTGCGAGCTATGCTCGGCTTTCAGGCGCAAGGTATTCCTGTGTTTGATTATGGTAATAATATTCGGCAAATGGCTTTTGAGCAAAATGTAGAGCATGCGTTTGATATTCCCGGCTTTGTTCCTGCCTATATACGCCCATTATTTTGTGAAGGAATTGGTCCTTTTCGTTGGGTAGCGCTCTCTGGCGATCCTAATGATATTTATGCTACTGATGAAAAAGTAAAACAATTAATTCCTCACGACAAACATTTACATCGGTGGCTAGACATGGCACGAGAAAAAATCGCTTTTCAGGGTTTGCCTGCCAGAATCTGCTGGGTCGGTTTAGAGGATAGGGCACGCCTTGGTTTAGCATTTAATGAGATGGTAAAAAATAAAGAAGTCAAAGCGCCTATTGTAATCGGGCGTGATCATCTTGATTCAGGTTCTGTGGCAAGCCCGAATCGAGAAACTGAAGGCATGCTAGATGGTAGTGATGCTGTATCGGATTGGCCTTTTTTAAATGCCTTATTAAACTGTGCAAGTGGTGCAACTTGGGTAAGTATTCACCATGGTGGCGGTGTGGGCATGGGTTTTTCTCAGCATGCAGGTGTAGTTATCGTTGCTGATGGGACTGATGACGCACATAAGCGTCTGCAACGTGTACTACATAATGATCCGGCCACAGGTGTCATGCGTCATGCAGATGCTGGCTATGATTTAGCTAAGCAATGTGCGCAAGAGAATAATTTATGGTTACCTATGCTTTAAAGGAGTTGCAGGGATGGCAAACGACGTCGAGCTCAATCCAGGGCAATTAAGTTTATATGATATTAAATTACTGTTGCAAACTCGGGATAAAATTTCGCTGGCACCCTCTTGCCTGCTAAAAATTGAAGCAGCTAATGAGGCTGTAAATGAGATAATTGCCGGTGAAAAAACAGTCTATGGGATAAATACAGGCTTTGGCTCTCTTGCCTATCAACGCATTTCAACTGAGAATTTACAGCAATTACAACGTAACATTGTCTTATCGCATGCTTGTGGTAGTGGTGAATTATTAGATGATGACGTTACAGCACTGACCTTATTATTAAAAATAAATGCCTTAGCGCAAGGTTATTCTGGCGTAAGAAAAGAGTTAATTGATGCACTTATCGCACTTTATAACCACCAAATCTATCCCTGTATTCCCGCTATGGGCTCGGTAGGCGCTTCAGGGGATTTAGCACCTTTAGCACATTTAGCATTACCATTACTAGGCGAAGGGAATGTGCGTATTGATAACGCTATTATACCAGCGCAAGAGGGACTGGCTAGATTTGGCTTAAGTACATTTGAATTAGGACCAAAAGAAGGGTTGGCCCTGTTAAATGGGCTGCAAGCCTCAACGGCGATATGCTTGCAAGCTTTATTTAACACAAATTTATTATTTAAAACCGCGCTAATAGCAGGTAGCCTGTCCGTTGATGCAGCTAGAGGAAGTGATGTGCCTTTCGATGATCGCATTCATCTTATTCGTGGTCATGAAGCTCAGCGACATGTAGCTAGCTTATATCGTATGCTTTTATCAGGTAGCCAAATACGCGAATCACATCGCTTATGTACGCGCGTGCAAGATCCTTATTCGCTTCGTTGTCAGCCACAAATCATGGGTGCTGTTTTACATCAGTTAACATTCGTAGCTCAAACCTTAGCAGTTGAAGTAAATGCCATCACTGATAATCCGCTGGTCTTTGCTGCTGAAAAGGATATTTTATCAGGTGGGAATTTTCATGGTGAAATTATTGCGATGGCAGCAGATAATCTAGCACTAGCTATTGCTGAGATAGGCGCTAATGCTGAAAGGCGAATCGCTTTGCTAATTGATCATCACTTCAGCGGCTTACCGGCTTTTTTAGTTAATGAAAGCGGTCTTAACTCAGGCTTTATGATAGCTCACGTTACCGCTGCAGCTTGTGCCAGTGATAATAAGGCATTAGCTCACCCTCATTCGGTAGACAGCTTGCCAACCTCTGCCAACCAGGAAGATCATGTTTCCATGGCTACTAATGCAGCAAGGCGCTTAAGTAATATGGTAAATAATACTGCGACAATTTTAGCAATTGAATTATTAGCTGCTTGCCAGGGACTTGAGTTTCATAAGCCCTTAACGACCTCACCTATGCTTAGAGATGTGTATGATGTAGTTAGAACGTATGCTTTACCGTATGAGCAAGATAGGTATTTTGCACCTGACATCGCCATCATGAAAGAAAAAATTTTACAAGGGGAGTTTACTCGTTATATAAATGAGGAATTGTTCTAATTTTAGTTAGCCATCAATATGCTAGAAAGGACGCTAATGGACGTTAAAGAGGAATTATTCACGCGATTTCAAGCGCACCAGCAACGGTTTGCTCATCATTCTTATTTACCCATTGCAAGCAGGGTAAAAAATTTACGTGCTTTAAAAAAATTATTACAAGTTAGAGCAATAGATTTAGCCCAGGCAATTAATAGTGATTACCGGCAGCGCGCGTTTGAAGAAACATTGTTACTAGAAATTTTTCCAACCATTAGCGCCATTAATTATTGCATTAAGCATTTAAAAAAATGGACTAGATTAAGAAAGCGAAAAATAGATTGGTATTTTGGCACGGGGAAAGCGTTTATCTTAGCCCAACCCTTAGGCGTTGTTGGTATTATTTCCCCCTGGAATTACCCTGTTTATCTTTCTTTTGTTCCTCTTGCCTATGCTCTAGCGGCTGGGAATCACGTCATGCTTAAGATGTCAGAATCAACACCTCTAACAGGCAACCTAATTCAAGAGCTCGTTAGTCAGGACTCTATTTTAAATGAATTTGTTAGTATTTATAATGGTGATGCATCATTGGCGGCAGCTTTTACCAGCTTGCCGTTTGGGCATTTATTATTTACAGGTTCTACCAAAGTAGGCAAAAAAGTGATGGCAGCTGCGAGTGAAAACTTAACGCCAGTTACTTTAGAATTAGGTGGTAAATCACCTACTATTATTTCTGCTACAGCTGACGCACATTATTTAGATAGAGTTTTTATGGGCAAGCTCTTTAACGCTGGGCAAACCTGTTTGGCGCCGGATTACTTACTGATTGCACGGCCTTGGGAAGACACGCTTGAGCAGCTATTTACGCGATTTATAGAGAATCGCTACCCGCAATTAACTGAAAATAATCATTACTCTAATGTGATTTCTACCACTCACAAAGCGCGTCTTAATGAGTTACTAGCAGATGCACGCAATAAAGGGGCTCGAATTAAGCAATTTGGCAATGAGCAGGAAGGGTCGCGTATGCCATTTTATCTAGTGTTTAATGTTGATCGTTCAATGCAGCTGATGAATGAAGAGATATTTGGTCCTATATTGCCAATTATTGTTTATGATAGCTTTTCTCAAGCGCTTGATTTAATTAAATCAAGGCCTAATCCCTTAGCGGTTTACTATTTCGGTAAAGATGAAGATGAAATTAAGCAATTACAATTTAAAACTCTCTCTGGTGCGCTAACAATTAATGATACAATCATGCATGCTGCGATGGATGACTTGCCCTTTGGTGGCGTTGGTCAAAGTGGATTAGGAAATTATCATGGGCAAGAAGGTTTTGATACTTTTTCAAAATTAAAACCAGTATTAAAACAAGGCAAATTGTCAGCGATTACTTTTTTTTATCCACCTTATGGAAAATTATTGTATTATTTTCTTCGTTACTGGGCAGGCATACATATTCCAAAAAATAAACAAACATGAAACAGAGTTGGTTTATGTAAGCCTTTGATAAGGTTGATATTAAGTATTATGAGCGTTGAAATATTTACTGATGGGGCATGTAAAGGTAATCCTGGGCCAGGCGGTTGGGGGGCTTTACTAAGATACAATGGCCAAGAAAAACGACTGTATGGTGGCGAGATGATGACTACCAATAATCGTATGGAATTAACTGCTGCGATAAAAGCCCTACAAGCCTTAAAGCGCGCGTGTGACGTCGAATTGTATACAGATTCACAATACCTTCGACAGGGTATGACTACCTGGTTATTAGGATGGAAGAAAAATGGTTGGCGTAACTCTAAGAAAGAATTAGTTAAAAATGCTGATCTTTGGCAGCAATTAGATGAGCTGGCAAGCCGACATCGTATTAATTGGCATTGGGTTAGAGGGCATAATGGTCATGTCGAAAATGAAATAGCGGATGCCTTAGCAAATCAAGGTATAGTTGAGCTTATAAATTAACAAATATGTGCCATACTTAAATTCATTAAATTTTAACTTCTAAATATATTGTTAAGGTATGTATGCGGCAAATCGTTTTAGATACAGAAACCACAGGTATTGACCCTCAAAATGGTCATCGAATCATTGAGATAGGTTGTGTGGAATTAATTGATAGAAAATTAACTGGCAATAACTACCATGCCTATTTAAATCCCGAGCGTGAGGTAGATGAGGGGGCTTTTAAAGTTCATGGTATTAGTACTGAATTTTTAGCAGATAAGCCACGATTCTGTGAAGTTGTTGAGGAGCTATTAGAGTTTATTAAGGATGCGGAATTAATTATTCATAATGCAGCGTTTGATATCGGTTTTTTAAATGCAGAATTAACCCTGCTTAATTGGCCGCACCAAGTACACAATTACTGCAAAGTATTAGACACGCTTTTATTAGCTCGCGAGAAACACCCAGGACAACGAAATAGCTTAGACGCACTTTGTAAGCGTTATGAAATAGATAACTCTAATCGTGAGCTTCATGGCGCTTTGCTTGACGCTGAAATTTTAGCCTTAGTCTACTTAGCGATGACCGGTGGGCAAGGCAGCTTATTTGAAGATAACCTTGAGCAAGTTGATTCAACTATTATAACGACTACCGTTAGTCAAGCGACATTACAAAGTACATCACCAATTATTTACGCAACAGAGCAAGAGTTGGCGAGCCATCAAGAATTTGTTCAATTTTTAGTAAAAAAGTCTGGGACAAATCATTGGGAAGAGGAGTCGAATTAATAGGGGCCTTGCTGCACTCGTGTTTTAAAATCAGGTGATGTTCCTAACACTATTCTTCACAATTAGCCGTCTTTGCGAGCAAAGCAATCCAGCTTAGGCTGGACACTCTACTAGATTGCTTCACCCTTACTGCGTAAAGGTTCGCAACGACGACTTTTCTGATTAAGCATTAAATGTAGCCTGGGTGCAGGCCCAAAGGGCCGGAGCCCAGGTTTCACTTCGTCTCACCTAGGCTACTTGCTAGGTCTCACAATATGAATAACGCCGAATATTGTCATTCCCGTGTAGACGGGAATCTAGCCTGGTAATGGCATGATGCTAATATCAGGTATGGATCTCCGCCTACGCGGCATTGTTGCATGGATAAATTAAAACGTAGCTCAGGCGCAGGCCCAGAGGGCCGAAACCCGGGTTTCACTGCGTTTCACCCAGGCTACATTTACTTAGTATGAAATAAATCACAATCGAATTACCGCGGCGTGTCTGCGGTATCCAGTGAAGTGGCACTGACGGGTTCGATACCATAGATACTCCACGGTATTTCGGACGAGGGTAGATAAGACAAGTAGAGGCTGTCTTAAAAACAAAAACCTTTTAATGAAAGTTTAGCTTGATTTTAAAGACAGTATCTACTTTCTGCAAAGAACAATCAAATTGATAGGGGGTTTATGCTTGTGTTTTAACATCAGGCAATGTTTGTCACTATTCTTCGTCATCATCCGTCTTTGCAAGCGAAGCAATCGAATTCAATCTGGAAAACACCACGCCCTTTTAGAGGTCCAGTTGTCTTTTCATAACAAAGAAGATTATTACCTAAAGCAACTTTAACAGCCATTTAAAAAATTATTAATTAAAATTCAAAAGTTTAATAAATAATTTAGCATTAAATAATAAAATAAGTATAAAAATTTATCACTTTATACAAAATTTGACCTATATTTAAAATATCCTAACCAGAGACGGGACTCATTATGGATACTGAGCTAACTAAACGTCTTGCCGTACCTTTCATTTTCGTTACCTTCTTATCTTTTTCAGCTCTATCTTATGCAAACACGTTTATCTTTAATCCTAAGAAATTAACTTGGACTGCAGTTAATCATAATGGCAAAGTTGTTCGCAGTGGTAAAGCGTCAGGTGGTAGTAAATACTGCTCCGATATAAAAAGAGCATGTAAAACCCCTTCAGGCACGTATACGGTGATTAGCAAACAAGGCGCAGGCTGCCGTTCAAGTCGTTACCCGCTTGGCCGTGGTGGATCGCCAATGCCTTATTGTATGTTTTTTTCTAAATATTATGCAATTCATGGTTCTTATGATGTACCTAACTACAATGCTAGTCATGGTTGCATCCGAGTGAGACCACATGATGCTAAATGGTTACATAGTAATTTTATTAAAATAGGTACTAAAGTGGTTGTGCACCCTTATTAAGATAACTGAATAGGGCCTGTTACACCTTGCCATCTTCGTCGATGCCGCCTTTGCTATCTTTAAGGTTATCTTCTGTGTCTGTGGTGTTGCCACTTTGGCCTTTAGCATCCTCGTCTTCATCGTCGATACTAAAGGAAGAACCACAACCACACGTTGTTTTGGCATTAGGGTTGCGAATAACAAATTGTTCGCCCTGTATGCCTTTTATATAATCGATTTCAGCTTCATGCAGAAATTGGTAACTCATTGAATCAACTAATAGCTTAACTGACGTTTTACCATCCGAGCAACGCTGAGTAATAATAGTATCATCGTGTTGGATGGACTCATCAAAGGTAAAACCATATTGAAACCCTGAGCAGCCACCACCGGTAATATAAACGCGTAAGTTTAAGTTAGGGTTATCTTCTTCAGCAAGCAGGGAGGCAACTTTGTCAGCTGCGCTAATTGAGAAATAAATACCTGTTTTGGTATTAGGCTCTACTTCAGCAGATGCTACATTCACAGAGCTCATTAGTTACTCCTAATTAAAATGGTTATAAATGAGGATGGCGATTAATAGAGAAAGCTGTCCCTTAATTATTTATATTGTAACATTTATCTTAAATTTTTGTGTCCTAAAATGATTTAATTTATTAATTAATACCCAGTTTGGAGTATTTAGCCCATGTTTACTTGTTCTTTAAGGCCTTTTCAAACATGCTTACACACATCCAGGTTGCTCGATAAAAGGCATGAATGCCCTTCATGGGTTTGGAAAAGCCCTTAAAGACAAGCAACGCAAGTCCCATGAAATCTAAAAACGCCAAAGTAGGGTTAACTAACGGATAATTTGTTCAATAATGGCCCCACCTAGGCATTGATTACGTTCATAAAATACAATATATTGCCCAGGCGTTATGGCGCGTTGTGGCGTTGAAAACATGACACAATGGCCTTTATCAAGTGCAGGCGAGAGCACGCAAGCCTGATCTGGTTGGCGATAGCGGGTTTTTGCGTAGCATGTTAATGGCAATTTATCTTCATAAGGCTCTAACCAATGGACAGGGCTGCAAATTAAACCTTGCACATACAACATGGGATGGTCTTTTCCTTGTGCCACAATTAATGTGTTTGTTTTAATGTCTTTATCTACAACATACCAGGGTTCATCAGGACTATCTTGTCGCCCACCAATGCCTAAACCTTGGCGCTGTCCTATTGTATAAAACATGAGTCCATCGTGCTTGCCCAAGAACTTGCCGTCTGCACTTTGGATCTCACCTGGCTTGGCTAAAATAAACTCATTAAGGAATGATTTAAAACGCTTCTCACCAATAAAGCAAATTCCAGTTGAGTCTTTCTTATGCGAAGTCACTAACTCTAACTTAGTAGCCAAGGTGCGAATTTCGCTTTTTAAATAATTTCCTATAGGAAACAAGGTTTTTGCTAATGCTTCTTTGTCAACTGCATGCAAGAAATATGTTTGATCTTTGTCTCTATCCTTAGCTTTAAATAAACGACCCTGCTCGCCTCGAGCGTAATGTCCTGTAGCAATATAATCTGCACCTAAACCTAAGGCATGGTTTAAGAAGGCTTTAAATTTAATTTCTTTATTGCAAAGAACGTCTGGGTTGGGTGTGCGGCCGGCTTCATATTCCTGCAAAAAATGGGCAAAAACGTCATGCCAATATTCTTCAGAAAAATTAACAGTATGTAGCGGAATATCCAGTTGATTTGCCACGGCTTGTGCGTCTGCCAAGTCAATGGCAGCAGAGCAAAAGCTATCGTTATCATCTTGTTCCCAGTTTTTCATAAATAAACCTTCAACCTGATAACCTTCTTCTTTTAATAGCCATGCCGCTACAGATGAATCAACGCCGCCAGACATTCCTACAATTACTTTTTTCTTCATATATTAATTAATTCATTTAAAGAGAAAGACTAAATTAAATTTATTAACCTTAATTAGCCTATATTTGTTAAACTTAAAGAGTATTATTATATTATATTTGAGACTTGATATGCTAATTGATCTTAAAACGTGCGCTAAAACAGCCGAGCCAGAAAGCGTGCAACTTGAATTAACCGAGCGAATGCCATCTAGAGTTGCCCCCCCATGCTTACTAAGTTGTTCTTATGCAGCTAAAGCAATGACTAACTATTTTCTCTTAACGCTAAATGTTAGTGGCGATATTACAATTGAATGCCAGCGTTGTTTGACTCAATTTTTATACAATTATAACAACAGTACAACATTAGCGATTTGCGACAATGATGCTCAAGCGGAGAAGTTAATGGATGAGTATGAGTGTATTGTGACTAAAAACTCGCTAGTTAACTTAGTAGAATTAATCACTGATGAATTACATCTTTGTAGCCCCGAATATCACTCGGATATTACGAAATGTGATGCAGAAGTCAGTAAATTTATCCATTTTTCGCCTAATATTAATGAGAAACTATAAGTAATACTTGGATTAATGACAAAAAATGGGTAATATTTCGCACCAACGAATACAAATTGCCTAGGAGTAATGCATGGCCGTACAACAAAACCGAAAAACACGTTCAAGACGTGATATGAGGCGTTCACATGACGCGTTAACTGGACCAACTTTAAGTGTTGATAGCACAACGGGTGAAACTCATCGTAGACATCATATTACCGCTGATGGTTATTATCGTGGCCGCAAGGTATTAGATAAAGATAACGACGTCTACGAACAAGAGTAAATCGATTGAAAACTATCACCATTGCAATTGATGTGATGGGTGGGGATCATGGGCCAAAGGTCCTGGTTCCTGCTTGCGTTCGTGCTGCGAAACACAATCCTGATTTAAGGTTGTTGTTAGTAGGTGATCAAACTCAAGTTGCTACTTATCTTAAAAAGCACGGCGGTTCTAATAGCGCTCAGTTTACTATTATCCATACCTCTGAAGTAGTTGGTATGGATGAATTGCCTTCGCATGCAATGCGTAATAAGAAAGATTCCTCGATGCGAGTGGCAATTAACCTCGTTAAATCTGGACGCGCCCAAGCTTGTGTTAGCGCTGGCAATACGGGTGCTTTAATGGCTACTGCTCGTTTTGTGTTAAAAACACTGCCAGGAATAGATAGACCAGCAATTATTGCGGAGTTACCTACTTTACAAGATAAAACCCGTGTGATTGATTTAGGGGCAAATGTTGATTCCTGTGCTGAGCATCTTTTTCAATTTGCAGTAATGGGTTCAGCACTTATTCAAGCCCTTGATAAAAAGCCTAAACCAAAAATTGCTCTGTTAAATATTGGTGTAGAAGAAATAAAAGGCAATGACAAAATCAAGCGAACAGCGCACATGTTAGCTGATTGTAGTCTATTAAATTATGTCGGCTATGTGGAAGGCGATGATTTTTACTCAGGTGAAGTCGATTTAGTTGTTTGTGATGGGTTCGTTGGCAATGTCGCTCTAAAAGCAAGTGAGGGACTTGCCAAATTAATGCTGGCTATTTTAAAAGAATCTTTTTTAAAAAATGTTTTAACTCGGTTTATGAGTATTGTTGCTTGGCCAGCCTTAAAACGCTTAAAAACTCGCATGGATCCAGCTCGTTATAACGGTGCAAGTTTATTAGGATTAAATGGCACGGTAGTCAAAAGTCATGGTAGTGCTAATGAATTAGCTTTTCAATATGCTATTGAAGAAGCTATGTTACAAGTAAAAAATAATGTGGTTGATTTAGTGCGTGATCAAATAAATGAGTTTATTAATCAAGGTTTATTGTTATGATGCATGCGGTTATTAATGGAACAGGTAGCTATCTACCAGAGCGAAATCTTACAAATTATGAGCTAGAAACTAAATTAAATACAACTCATGATTGGATTTTTTCGCGTACAGGCATTAGTAGCCGTCATATTGCTTCTGATTATGAAACAACATCTTACATGGCAGCTCAAGCCGCAAAACAAGCGTTTGAATCGTCAACTATTTTGCCTAACGACATTGACTTGATTATAGCTGCAAGCTGTACACCGGATAATTTTTTCCCAGGGGTTGCTTGTTATGTACAACATGCTTTAGGTTTAACGTCGGCAGGTATCCCCGCGCTTGATGTTGGGGCTGCATGCAGTGGTTTTGTTTATGCAATGGATGTCGCTAAACAGTATATTCAAGCTGGCTCAGCAAAGCACGTGTTAGTTGTTGGCAGTGAATCGATGTCAAGGGCCGTTGATTGGAATGATCGCTCAACCTGTGTATTATTTGGTGATGGTGCAGGAGCAGCAATATTAAGTGCGCAAGAGGAGCCTGGTATTATGGCTAGTGTCTTGCACGCTGCCTTTGATGCAAATTCACTATTGTCTTATCCAAACTACACTTCTCAAGGCAATAAAGCGTTAATCGGTATGCGTGGCAATGAGGTGTTTAAAATTGCAGTCAATATTATGGGAGATATCGTTGACGAAATTTTAGAGGCCAGCGGGCTCGCCCAATCTGATATTAATTGGTTAATTCCTCATCAAGCGAATATCCGTATTATTCAAGGAATTGCTAAAAAATTAAACTTACCTATGTCACAAGTTGTTGTTACCATCGAAAACCAAG
Organism: Legionella beliardensis; assembly: GCF_900452395.1. Classification (NCBI taxonomy): domain Bacteria; kingdom Pseudomonadati; phylum Pseudomonadota; class Gammaproteobacteria; order Legionellales; family Legionellaceae; genus Legionella; species Legionella beliardensis. Next base: position 1,698,155 of record NZ_UGNV01000001.1, on the reverse strand, counting down.
GCAATACCTCAGCAGCATCCATTCCACTTGCGCTAGATGCAGCCATTAAAGAGCAACGCATTAAACGGGGTGATTTGTTATTACTAGAATCGTTTGGCGGTGGCATGACTTGGGGAGCGATGATAATACGGTATTAACGCTTAAGTTAATAGCCGTTAGCAACAGTCATCTCATTTTTGATTAAGTTATTAACTGTGGGGACAGTGAGAATTTAGAGGTTTTTTTACATGACAGAGTGCGCATTTGTATTTCCAGGCCAAGGTTCTCAATCAATAGGAATGTTAGCAGAGCTGGCTCGAAATTACCCAATAATTGAAGAAACCTTTGCTATTGCTTCTCAGCAAGTTGGCTATGATACATGGGATCTTGTTCAACATGGACCTGAAAATAAGTTAAATCAGACTGAAAACACGCAAGTCATTATGTTAGCAGCTGATGTAGCTATCTATAATTTGTTACGTGCGCAAGAATTGCCGCAGCCTAAATGGATGGCTGGGCATAGTTTGGGTGAGTATGCTGCTTTGGTATGTGCTGGCGCATTAAGTTTACCTCATGCCGTAAAATTAGTAGCAAAACGTGGTCAATTGATGCAGGAAACCATTCCGCTAGGACAAGGTGCGATGGCAGCTATCATTGGTTTAACTGATGAAGTGGTGCATGACATTTGTTCTAAGGTAAGTACTCCTAGTGAGCAAGTATCAATAGCAAATTATAATACGATAGGCCAAGTAGTGATTGCAGGTCACAGTATTGCAGTTGAAAAGGCCATTACTGAAGCAAATAATCGAGACGCGCGGCTAGCTAAACTTATTCCTGTCAGCGTTCCTTGTCACTGTTCTTTGCTAGAAGAAGCAGCAATGGCTTTTAAATCTTATTTAGATGAAACGCCAATTTTTACACCGGCAATAAAAGTAATTAGTAATGTTGATTTAAGCTGTTATGAAAGCCCTGAACAAATTCGTTCTTTATTAAAAGAACAATTATATAAGCCCGTAAGATGGGTTGAAACCATTCAAATGATGCAAAAAAAGGGTGTAAGTCAATTTATCGAATGTGGTCCTGGAAAAGTTCTTGCAGGATTAATAAAGCGCATTGATAAAAGCTTAGCAATATTTAATACACATGATAAAAATTCACTTAATCACGTTGTATCGCAATTGCAAACGCAAGAAAATTAAGCTCAAAGGGTGTTCAATCTTAATCAGTTAAGATTAAATATGATTTAATAAAGGGGTTTATATGATTAACCTAGAAGGTAAACTAGCTTTGGTGACAGGTGCAAGCCGAGGTATTGGTAGCGCTGTTGCGCAAACATTGGCCCAGAATGGCGCTTATGTCATAGGCACTGCAACCACCAAAGATGCCGCCCTGGCCATTAGCCAACGTTTTAAGGATAATAATCTTCAGGGCGAGGGAATGGTTCTTGATGTAACGAGTACAGAACAGGTTGAAAGCCTTATGGCAGAGCTTTCTGATGAAAAAAAGTTACCTTCAATCTTAATCAATAATGCCGGTATTACAGCAGATAATCTATTGTTACGCATGGATGATGAAGAATGGTACCGAGTCATTGAAACCAATTTAAATGCTATTTTCCGCATGAGCAAGGCTTGTATTAAGCCTATGTTTAGAGCAAGGTGGGGACGTATTATTACAATTGGCTCTGTGGTGGGTTCAAGTGGGAACTCAGGCCAAGCTAATTATACGGCTGCTAAAGCAGGTGTCATAGGTTTTTCAAAATCATTAGCGCAAGAAATAGCTAGTCGAGGTGTGACTGTTAATGTGGTTGCGCCTGGTTTTATTGAAACGGATATGACAAATGCTCTGCCTGATTTGGTAAAAGAAGAAATGATGAAACGCATTCCTATGAAACGTTTTGGCCAAGTCAAAGACATAGCAGCAATTGTTGCATTCCTAGCTTCTGATCATGCAAGCTATATTACTGGTGAGACTATTCATGTGAACGGTGGCTTATATATGGATTAGTTAACTTGGGTCTTTTAAGGGAGATTCTGTTAAACTTATATTAATTAAGCTTGCGTTCTTTAAAGAAATGAATAAACTACCCACCATATATTTTTTTAACCTTAAGAAAGGAAATACAAGTTATGAGTACAGTTGAAGAGCGAGTTCGTAAAATTGTCGGCGAGCAATTAGGTGTTACGGCAGATGAATTGAAGAATGATGCTTCATTTGTAGAAGATTTAGGTGCTGATTCTCTTGATACAGTAGAACTTGTTATGGCTCTTGAAGAAGAATTTGAAACTGAAATTCCAGATGAGAAAGCAGAAAAAATTACGACTATTCAAGAAGCAATTGATTATATTGAATCTAATATGAATAAAGAAGAAGCTTGAAATTAAGGAGCTATTCATTGAGTAAGCGGCGTATTGTAGTTACTGGCATGGGGATGGTAACCCCACTTGGTCTAAATGTAGAAGAAACTTGGCATAATATTTTGGCAGGTAAAAGTGGTGTCGGCCCTGTAGAAGGTTTTGATACAACTGATTTTCCTACTAAAATTTGGGCTAAGGTAAAGAATTTTAACATTGAAAAATACGTGCCGCTTAAAGATGCTCGAAAAATGGATTTATTTACCCAATATGGGCTAGCTGCAGCTGATGAAGCCTTAGCTAGCTCTGGGCTTGATATCAACGATGAAACGGCCTTACGTGCTGGCGTGGCTGTAGGTGCTGGTATTGGTGGTATAGAAACGATCACCAATAATCAAGAAAAACTGATGGCGGGCGGGCCCCGGAAGGTTTCTCCATTCTTTATACCTGCAGGTATTATTAATATGGTTGCAGGACAAATTTCTATTAAGTATAAATTAAAAGGCCCTAATATTTCTGTTGTCACGGCTTGCACTACGGGTACGCATAATATTGGATTAGCAGGGCGTATGATTGCTCATGGCGATGCTGATATCATGATTTGTGGTGGTGCTGAGATGACAACCACGCCTTTATGTTTAGCTGGTTTCTCAGCTGTACGCTCGCTTTCTAAACGTAATGAGGAGCCAGAAAAGGCTTCGCGCCCATGGGATAAGGATAGAGATGGTTTTGTTATGGGTGAGGGTGCTGGTATTTTAATCTTAGAAGAATATGAGCATGCTAAAGCGCGCGGTGCAAAAATGTATGCTGAATTAGTAGGTTTTGGCATGTCGGGCGATGCTTTCCATATTACAGCACCCGATGAAGATGCTGATGGTGCATCACGAGCCATGCTTGCAGCAATTCAAGATGCCAATATTGATCCAGCCTTAATTGATTATATCAATGCCCATGGAACATCTACTTATTTAAATGATTTAAATGAAACAAAAGCGGTAAAAAGGGTTTTTAAAGAGCATGCTTATAAATTAGCAATGAGCTCGACTAAATCAATGACAGGCCATCTACTTGGTGCTGCTGGTGCAGTAGAAGCCATATTTAGTATCTTGGCTATTCAAGATCAAGTAGCTCCGCCTACTATAAATTTAGATCAACCAGATGAAGGCTGTGATTTAAATTATGTACCACATGAACCTCAATCTAGAAAAATTGATTATGCATTAAGTAATTCGCTAGGCTTTGGTGGAACAAATGGTAGTTTGTTATTTAAACGTATCGATTTGCCTGAGTAATTTTATATCTGTAGCTAAATTTACGTAAATAGCTAAGTACACCAGGTAAACTACATCAGGCTTTTAAAGTCTACTATCAACGGACTAATCTCACGAAAAAAATCTTCAGATTGCTTACTTACGTACTGCCTGTACGCGCTTGTTCTTTCAGATGATTTTTTACTAGGCTTTGGTACGGTATTGACAGGTTCGTAAGAAGTCTAAAACATAAAAGAATATTAAAGGATTTGTAAGGCGCCAATTTTAAATTAAGTATAAATAGTATATCTTAATCTTTTAAACCGACAATTAAGGTTGCGTGGTTATTTTATGTTTAATTCTGTTTCAAATGGGAAATTATTCATAGGGATTGCTAGAACAGTAGCTTTTATCTATGGTGCAATAAATGCAAACTGACAACAAGCCAACACTAAACACTCACGTAGCTGGGCAGAAACGCTCAGCCTTAAAAATAATCAGCTATTTTTTAATAACTCTTGGTTTATTAATAGCAGTTTTTTTAGGCGGACTTTACTTTTTTTTGATGAAACCAATGATGACAGAGGGTAAGCCGCTGATTGTCGAAGTTAAAGCTAACTCGACTGCGAGCGCATTAGTGCAATACTTATATAATAATGGCTACATTCAATCTAAGCCTTTAATACAAAATTATATTAAATATAAAGGGTTAGCAAATCATTTAAAAGCTGGTGTTTATCAAATTCAACCAGGTGAGTCAGCACCAAATTTTATTGATCGTATTGTTAAGGGTGATGTTTTAACAGCAGCTTTTCGAATTATCGAAGGTAGTAATGTTTATCAAGTGCAGCAAAAGCTCCTGCAAGCACCTTATTTAAATTACCAATCTGATGACTGGGCAACAGTCATAGGTAATTATTCAAGCGCTGAAGGTTTGCTTCTTGCTGATACCTACCATTATGATGCTGGCAGTGATGCCAAACGACTGCTTTTGCATGCTAATAAAAGTTTGCTAGCTATATTAAATTCAAATTGGGAAACACGTAGCCCCGGTTTGCCCTATAAAACGCCTTATGAGCTCCTTATTGTTGCTTCTATCCTTGAGAAAGAAACTTCTTTACCATCTGAGCGACGAATTGTTGGTGGTATTGTGGTTAATCGGCTTAAAAAAAGGATGCCATTGCAAATGGATCCAACGGTTATTTATGGCCTGGGCCCTTCTTTCTCAGGCAAACTAGGGCATCATAATTTAGATTATGATTCTCCTTATAATACTTATCGCTATAGAGGGTTACCGCCTACACCTATTGCCATGGTTGGGCGTGATGCTATTGATGCTGCAGCTCATCCTAAGTTTTCTGATTACCTTTATTTTGTAGCGAAAGGCGACGGTACCCATATTTTCTCAAAAACTTATGAAGAGCAGAAAAAAGCGATCGCTCGCTATATGAACAAGGAGCACGAATGACGCCAGGGCGATTTATTGTAGTTGAAGGCCTTGAAGGCGCTGGTAAAACAACTGCTATTGAAACAATTAAGCACTATCTTCACGATAAAGTTAATAATGTCATCATTACTCGCGAGCCAGGTGGCACTTATATTGCCGAAAAGCTTAGGGCGTTAATTAAAGAAACCATTCCTAATGAACCTCTGGATGAACGTAGTGAATTATTAATGCTATATGCTGCTCGTGTACAATTACTTGAGCAAGTAATTCGGCCAGCTTTGGCTAGAGGGGACTGGGTCATAGCAGATCGTTTTGAACTATCAACTTATGCTTACCAGGGGGGTGGCCGAGGTATTAACCAAACCATTCTAGATACCTTGTCAGCTTTTTGTCTTTCAGGATTAAAACCCGATTTAACAATTTTCTTAGATATTTCGCCGGAATTAGGTCTTAAACGTGCTGATAATCGCGGTAAACTCGATCGCATTGAGCAAGAGTCATTGGCTTTTTTTAATCGGGTTTATGATGCTTATCATAATAAATTAAATAATACTACTGGAGCGAAACTTATCGATGCAAGCCTACCCTTAGACCAAGTACAGCAGGCTATCTGCTTACACTTAGAGGCTTTTTTGAATGAGCATGCATAAGGTTGATTTAACTGATCTTAAACCAGAATACCATGGTTTTTGGCAGCAGTTTAAGCGTGCCTATGATAATCAGCGTTTAACCCATGCGCTTTTATTAAGTGGCGCATCATTAGCTTATCTAAAGCCATTAGTTAATCATATGATAGCTACCATGTTATGTAAGCAAGTTACAGCGCCATGCACAACCTGTAAATCATGTAATTTAGCTATACAAGGTGAGCATCCGGATTTACACCTTATTGAGCCTGATAAAGTAGGCGGGGTTATTAAAGTTGAACAGGTTAGAGAGTTACAAAATTATTTATATACCTCACCGCAAATCGCCGAAAATAAGATTGTTTTTATTAAAAATGCTGAAAAAATGAATCATTCAGCGGCAAATTCCCTGTTAAAAATACTAGAAGAGCCGCCGCAAAATAGTTATTTTATTTTAGGTGCTGAGTCCATCAATACAATTCCCGCAACAATTTTTAGCCGTTGTCAGTATTGGTTTTTTTCTAATTTTAATCATTACAATGGCAATTATTTAGTAGAAAGTAGCCTAGGTGACGCTGAAAGCTCTTTGGGTAAATTGTCTGAGCAAAGTGAATCTTTAATAAATGATTTGCTAGCTATTCAAAAAGAAAAAATATCAATTATCGCTATTGCTGAGAAATGGTCAATTTATGAATTAATGGATTTGGCCCGGTTTATGTACTTAGTTACAGCGCAGATGATTCATAATTATTTTCATAAAAATTACCCGCAATCAGTGTTATTCTCTATGTTAGAAGAATTAACTAAGTATTTTAAACCTATTAATTTATTTTTTTTACTCGATAAATTAAATCAGATCATTAAGAATTTAAGCTATAGTATAAACGTAAATCAACTACTTGCTTTAGAAGACTTGCTGCTTAGCTTCTACGAGACCAGGGAGTTTAAATAATGGATGTGCCTATTGTAGATTGTAGTTATCCAACAGAGTCCGCACTTTATATGGGTTACATGCCCTTTATAAGTGGCGGTGGTTTGTTTGTACGGACAAATTTAACACTGCCTTTAGGCAGCACAGTTAACTTGTCAGTAAAATTACTTTCTGAAGTAAATCCGTATGTTATTTCTGCTAAAGTAGCTTGGATAACGCCTAGAGGCTCCCAGGGTAATAAGCCTGCCGGTTTAGGATTTCAACTCATAGGTGATGATGCTAGAGCTTTAAAAAATAAAATAGAAACTTATTTAGCCGCTATGCTAAAATCATCACAAATGACTGATACGATGTAATGTATGCTAACTGATTCACACTGCCACTTAAATTTGATTGACTTAACGGAATTTGACAATCAATTAAGCAATGTCATTAATGCGGCTACGCTTAATGAGGTGAACTCGCTTTTATGTGTTTGCGTAGATTTAGCTGACTATCCTACGCTATGTAAAATAGCAGATGATTACCAACAGATTAAAATATCAGTTGGCCTGCATCCTAATAATTTAATAGATCAAGAACCTAACGCTGCCATGCTTATAAAATTAGCAACCGAGCATCCAGCCTGTATTGCTATTGGTGAAACGGGACTTGATTACTATAGGACGCATGAGCCCGATGCTCAAGAGCACCAGAGAGCGCGTTTTAGAGAGCATATTCGTGCTGCCATTGCTTGTCAAAAGCCATTAATTATTCATACCCGCCAAGCCGCTGAAGATACATTGCGAGTCTTAGCAGATGAAAATGCCAGTCAAATTGGCGGTGTTATGCATTGTTTTGCTGAAGATTTAAGCATTGCAGAGCGCGCCATTGAGATGAATTTTTATATTTCTTTATCAGGTATTGTAACATTTAAAAACGCAACTTCACTGCATGAAGTAGCTAAATCTATTCCGCTAGAACGCTTATTAATCGAAACAGACTCACCTTATTTAGCGCCTGTCCCTTATCGCGGTAAGCAAAATCATCCGGCCTTGGTTAAATATGTAGCAGCTGCAATAAGTGAGCTTAGGCAAGAAACTTATGAGCAGGTTGCCAAGCAAACCACTGAAAATTTTAAGCGCTGCTTTAAGCTAGCCTAAAGCAAATTAAGAGAGGTTTTATGGAAACGAATGCTCAAGTAGTCATTATTGGCGCAGGCCCTGTAGGCTTAAGCACAGCGATTGGTTTGGCTCGTCATGGGATTAAAAGTATTCTTATTGAGCGGCACGCTAGCACAACTAATCATCCTAAGGCCCGTGGTGTTAATACAAGAAGCATGGAAATTTTTAGATTATGGGGAATTGATGCAGCTTTGCGAAAGCAACAATTGCCTAAAGAGGCGCATCGCTTTATTTGGCTTGAATCGTTACAAGGAAAAGAAATAAAACGTGTTAACGCTGAAGCTAAGCCAAATTTAAATAGCCCAGTAACAGGCGCTCTAATTTCGCAAGATTGGGTCGAGCAAGAACTTTTAAATAAAGTAAAAACGTATCCTGAAATTTGTTATTACTTTAATGTTGCAATGCTTAATATAGAACAAACTAAGGATAAAGTAGTAACAACAGTAGAAGACAAATTAACCGGTAAAAGGTACCAATTAACCTCAGAGTATTTGGTCGCGGCTGATGGAGCCTCTAGTCCAACTCGTAAATTATTAAATATTCCTATGCAAGGTCAAGATAACTTAGGCGAGTTTTGTAATATTTACTGTGAAATGAATTTAGAAAAATATGTTCAAGACAGACCTAGCGTTGGTTATATCTTTACTCGTGAGGATGTTAGAGGCACTTTCCTGTTAGCAAAAGATGGGTTACAAAAGTGGTTGATAGGTACACGTTATGATCTTCAGTCTGGTTTGACAAAAGAAAGCTTTACAGATGAATTTTGTATACAGTTAATTAAAACTGTCCTTCAAGATGACACAATTGATATTAAGCTAATTAATAAAGCATTTTGGACAATGGCAGCACTCGTGGCAGAGCAATTCCATGAAGGGCGAATTTTTCTAGCAGGTGATGCTGCTCATAGGTTGCCACCAACAGGTGGATTGGGCATGAATACTGGTATTCAAGATGCTCATAATCTTGCTTGGAAATTAGCAGCTGTTATTAAAGGCTATGCTGATGAAGCGTTATTAGAAACTTACTTTCAGGAGCGGGCACCCATAGCTGGTAAAAACATAGAATGGAGTGCTAAAAATGCTATGCGGTTTAATAAGATTTTCACAGCTATGTATGCAGGCAATGTTAAAGAAATGATGACTGCAATTGAAGAACAGCATGAGCACCTTAACCAGGTTAGCCTAGATTTAGGTTTTTGTTATGAGGAGGGTACTGTTATTGCTGAAGCAGTGCCGCAAGCTGCTCAAGATGTCTATACCTATAGCCCATCAACTTATCCTGGATGTAGAGCTCCTTATTATGTGCTAGAAAAAGATAACCAACGGCTGTCAACGCTTGATTTATTTGATAATAAATTTGTATTGCTAAGTTCAGATCAGACAGATGTATGGCAAAAAGCCGCTTTAAAGTATAAAAATTTACCATTAATAAGTTATCGTATAGGAAAAGTAGGTGGCGATCTACATGATCCAGAGGGGCGTTGGTTAGATGTATACCAAATTGATAAGACAGGTGCGGTCTTAGTTAGGCCGGATGGTCATGTGGCTTGGCGAAGTAAAAATGGTGAAGACAACCCTGAGCAATGCTTAGCTGCTGTTTTGCAGACACTTTTACTTAAATTAACTTGAAAAAACTTCTTTTGAGGCTTTGTATGTAGGAGTACGGGTTAGAATGGAGCTATATATTGGGATCATGTCAGGAACCAGTATGGATGGTATTGACGTTGCACTCGTTGATCTTACTAAAAATGAATTTCTTTATGGCATGACCTGTCCCTACAGTTTAGATGTTAAAGCAAGACTTAGGGAGTCAATTGCTATGCAGCCCCATGACCTAGGCTATTTTAGTCAACTACATACCTTATTAGGAAGAGAGTTTGCTAACGCTGTACTGTTGCTATTAGAAAAAAGTAATCACTCTGCACAAAATATTATTGCCATTGGCAGCCATGGGCAAACACTTTGTCATAATACCATGACTGATATTCCATATACGGTGCAATTAGGCTGTGCCCATACTATTGCCGAAATGACAGGAATTACAGTTGTCGCTGATTTTAGAACGCGGGATTTAGTAGTAGGGGGACAAGGTGCTCCTTTTGCACCTGTTTATCACCAGGCTATTTTTAAGGATTTTGGTTATCCTTTAGCTGTTGTAAATATTGGTGGTATAGCAAATTTAACTTATCTTAAAGATGAATTTAACGTTTGTGGTTTTGATGTAGGTCCTGGGAACTGTTTAATGGATGCCTGGATCTATCAGCATTTAAAACAGGATTATGACCAAAATGGTAATTGGGCATCACAAGGTAATGTCATTGAGCCTTTATTAAATGATTTATTACAAGATCCCTATCTTTTACGCACATCACCTAAAAGTATTGGTAGAGAATATTTTTCCTTAGAATGGCTAAGCAAGTACTGTCACTCTGAGTATAAACCTGTTGATATACAGGCAACGTTATTGCAGCTAACAGCGGTATCTATTGCAACTAGTATTAATACTAAGTCGGCAAAACCTAAACACTTATTTGTTTGTGGGGGTGGTGCTCATAATCAGTTACTATTAAAAGAGCTTGCCCAATTATTGCCGCAAGTACCTGTTTTATCTACACAAGCGGTTAATTGTAATCCCGATTTTATTGAAGCATTAATGATGGCTTGGCTTGCTGATAAAACACTAAATCAAGTTCCCTTAGACTTAAAAGCAATTACTGGTGCAAATTATCCTGCAATATTAGGTGTAATCTATCCAGCGGGGATTGACAAACGAAATTCGCTTGCGGTGTAATGTGCGTTTTAATTTAAACAAAGAAAATATTTTGCAAGCACAGGACATAAAAATTAGGCATAGCTATAAATTGGATGCCTACATAATCTTTTTATTATCAGCGACCTTTTATTTGTATGAATTTGTTCTGCAAGTAGCACCAAGTGTTATGGCAGATTCAATGATGCAAACATTTAGCGTGGGGGCTGCGGGTTTTGGTATAGTTTCTGCTTTTTATTTTTATGCCTATGCGCCCATGCAATTACCTGCCGGTTTATTGTTTGATCGCTATGGCCCAAGAAAATTAATGACCTTTGCGCTTATATTATGCGCTGTAGGCTCATTTTTCTTTGCCTCTACCGATAGCTTATTTACTGCAGCCTTAGGGCGTTTTTTAATAGGTATAGGGTCGGCTTTCTCGTTTATTGGTGTATTAGTTTTAGTATCGCGTTGGTTTCCGCCTCAGCAATTTGCGCTACTAGCAGGAATTGCTCAATTGATGAGCTCAGTAGGTGCGATGTTTGGTGAAATGCCTCTTGCTGCTTTAATTGAAGCAGTAGGTTGGCGAGAAGCTAGCTTTATTTTAGCGTTAATTGGCCTTTTACTCGCTTTACTAATTTGGCTGGTTATTCGGGATTACCCACATCAACCCACTCAATTTGTGGCAAAGCGTCATATTCGCGATGAGTGGCGGCGGCTTATTGCAGTTTGTGGCCGAGCATATACTTGGGTTATTGGTATTTATTCTTGCGCTATATGGACGCCAATTGCAGTTTTTGCAGCATTATGGGGTGTTCCTTATTTACAGCAAAAATTTCAAATCAGTGTGATTGCTGCTTCAGGATTATGCAGTATGATTTGGTTGGGGATTGGTGTTGGCAGCCCGCTTCTGGGTTGGTTAAGTGACAGGGTGTACAGTCGCCGCTTTTCGTTAATTACTAGTGCTGTGTTAGGCCTAGCTGCAACAATATTCTTATTATATATTCCTGGTGTTACTTTAGGTTGGATGTACTTAATTCTCTTTATCTTAGGTTTAGGCGCAGGCGGCCAGACGGTTAGTTTTGCTGTTGTAAAAGACAATAATCCAGCCGAATTAGTTGGCACAGCCTCAGGTTTTAATAATTTATCGGTGCTTATAGGTGGTGCTGTATTTCAACCGCTAGTTGGCGTATTTTTGCACCATAGCAATGATTGGCAAGCAATTAATGGTGTACATATCTATACAGTTGCTAGTTACAATAAAGCCTTACTGGTTATGCCTTGTTGCTTCTTAATAAGCTTGATCATTGCTGCTTTTGTTTTAAAAGAGTCTCATCCAGGACGTGTACACAGGTGATTGTGTTGCAAAAAAGTTTATAAGATAATTTTAAAATTTTCTTTGTTTTAAAGGGGTTTTTTATGATAAATGATTTGCCCATCTATAGCATAAAAAATCTGCAAACATTTTTAGATAAAAAAACATTAAATTCATTTTCTAATGTCAATGCGCTCTTTTTTAAAGCGTCTCACTCTGAAAAATTCTCACGTCAATTAAATATCTTGAATGATAGGCTCTGCCAATTAGAACTTTTAAACGATAGATTTTCTCACCATGGCCAATTAGAGTATCAAGGGGATTTTTTTTACAACTTTATTTTCAATGATGGTGCCGATCTTGGATCAGATGAGCAATCATATGATGAAGTTCAAGACTTAATAGAAGGAGTAGCATTATTAAGAGTACATTTGTTGAAAATTATACTTTATGCGCAAAAATATCTGCCAAATCATTTAGCTGGTAAGCATTTTAATGATCTGTCGACCAGATTTTTAAAGCTTGCCTTAGCAAACGCCTATACGCCACAAGAGCTAACTTGTAATTTTGAAGAATTAGCCAAACAGCCTATTTGCCCTGTGCTCCTGCGTATCGGAGGAATGTATGGTAGCCACAATGACTTACTGGGTTTTTATATTTATTTTGATATAGATACACCAATTGGCATAATAGCGCAGGCACAAGGCCATAAATTTAGTTTATTTTTAACGATATTTCAAAATGAAAAGCAAGTAAAAAAAGAACTTCATTCAAATGCTCTGAATAATCATTTTGTTGCTTCTATTAAAAGTCATGAAAAAATTACCACAGCGAACCAACTATTAAGTTTATTAAATACAATTAAAGAAAGCTCCTATCAAAAATATTTCAGAATAATATGGGACATCAGTTGGGACACAAATGATGAGTTAGAGGTATTAGGGCAGAAATTAATCGATTATTTTGGAGCAGATCAATTCCCTTTACCGCACATGGGAATAATTTCAGAGATAGATAATGTCATTGAATTTATTAGTAATACTATTCAAAATAACCCCAATCTTATTGTAGAGGAAGGCTTTGAAGGTGAAAATGAATTGGTAAATGGCATCAATTGTAACATCATGTAAATGACTTTTTCGCAGCGGTTGAGGGCGTTAATTTATTTTTGACTATTTCAAGATTGACGTTCACTTGCAAATAAAATAAATAATGGCTGTAAAGCTAGCTTTAATATTAGCTTCAGATTTTATTTACCAGCTAGCTATCAGTCATTATAATTTTTTTTTTTTGTTCGATAAATCTAATAATGCCCAATAGCTTCCGTGACTTTTCTTTTTTTATAGATAAACAATTTATTAAATTTACATGAAATATTTTTAGGTTTATCCTTAGGATGAACAACTAAGGATTTTCCTAATTTAAAACAAGAATTAAAAGTGTTTTATGACGTAGCTCATAAAAGCAATATCGCTAAAAATGCTGCTTTCTTTAAACCACCAGCACTAGCTATTTCTTCTTTATCAATTAACGGAGAAATTACAAACGAAGATGTAGATAATCAAGAATTTTGACTTTAAGGTAAGCGATTAAAAACTTATCGCATGCTATTTAAGGACGTGTTACCTAGTTAAATGTAAATCAGGAGCTATTAAATCCATGGAAATTCGTGTAGCAGAAGAGAAAGATTGCAAAGAATTGCACGCGTTGATCATTAAAACTTGGCGAGAAACTTACCCAAGCTACATCGCTAAACAGGGAGAAGAAGCTATTGCACATGAAATTGCTGACCGATTTTCAATAGAAAAGGTTCAATCTTATCTTAAAGATATAAATCGTAGATTATGGGTTGTTACTAATTCACAAAATAATATGGTTGGTTATGCACATATCATTTTACCTAAGGAGAATAAGAAACCAGCTTTTTTAGATCAAATTTATCTAATACAAGAAGAGCAAGGGAAAGGATTAGGGACAATTTTATTACAGCAATGCTACTCGTATTTAAAAGAGAAAAATATTTCTGGGCTAGAATTAGAGGTCGATGTTGATAATGAAAAGGCAGTTAACTTCTATAAAAAGCAAGGGTTTCAAGTAATGAAAAAAGTCCCTTATGATGAGGTTCATGCGCCTGGGTACTTCGATTATGTAATGGAAAAAACAATTATAAAATCGCCAGGTATATATGGCCTGTGGGCTCCTGAAGAGAAAAAAGAAAAGGAGCAAATAGAATACAATTCGTATTCGATTGCATAAGCTCCTTTTGAGTGTATGGGTTATAACCACTTTTCTTAAATCAAGCATGCTTCAGCTTTAAGAGTAATATTCAACTGAGCATGCTCTGTTCTATTTATAACTCACAATCCGCTGTAATAACTGAAGCGCCATGATTGGTGATTTCTACTTGCGCACTGCCATCGACACTAATATTTAAGGTATCTTGATCTTTGATATCAAGGCTAACTTCTTCACCCTCTTTAAGAACATGATTATTAACAATGCCTGTGTACTTTAGCATGTGAGCTGTTAGAGAACTCTTCTCATCTTGGGTAGATAAAGTACATGTCATAGTGAGCTGCCACAAAAAGGGATTCGTTAATACTTTCCCTTGATTTGGTTCAAACTCATAATGTCTTGTTGCTAATAAATCAGTTGCATAAGTAGCAGAAGACAAGACGAGTGCCGCTAAAGAGATTAGTCCTTTTTGTTTTACTTTCATAATATTCCTAAAAAATAAGTTAAAATTTGCAGGCGTATCATGTCATAAATGTAAGCATTTGTGTAGTTTTTTAATTTTTTTATATTTAAAAATTAATGACTTAACATCCACCCTATCCTTTTTTCCGGCTAATTCGACTAAGCTAGTTAAAAATAATACGGATTAGAAAAATGAATAAAAAAGTAAAGATTATAAATCAACAAACGTTACATGATGGTTATTTGAAAATTTCTAAGCTTAGTCTTAAAGTGCCTAGCTTATCTTCTCAGAAGGACTATATTGCAATCAATGATCGAGAAGTAATAAACACAAATGACTCAGTATCGGTTCTTCTTTATGTACCAGCTAAAGATAGTTTTATACTATGCCAACAATTTCGGGTGGGTGTATTTCTTAATAAAATTGAAGATGATTGCTTTACCTTAGAATGTGTAGCCGGAAACATTGATAAAGCAGAATGTCCTAAAAAAGCTGCCTATCGTGAAGTGAAAGAAGAGACAGGAATTGAAATTAAAGACATTCAACTTATTGCTACTGTATACAAAAGCCCAGGCCTTCTAACTGAGAAAAATTATCTTTTTTATGCTGAAGTAAATGAGTTGCCTAGCTGTAAATTACATGGCGTAGATGATGAAGAAATCATGACTCACGTTATAAAGCGTGAAAAAGTTTATCAACTTATGGATGGTATGCAACTAATTGATGCCGCTACTGTGCTGGCGCTTAATTGGTTTCATGCTAAGCGTCATCAATAAGTATTTAGCCGATGCGTATTAAATAAAGTTTATTTAGCAGATACAGGCGTTTTCTATTTTTATCTATTTACATTTAATTCAAAACTATGTTTTGATTTTTTAAAGGGACTTCCTGGGTAAACGACATGGCTTATCTTATTTATTTGCTGCTGTTTATTCTCGCGCTCGGGGTGTTAATTAAATCTCGCTTGTTACCTCCTCACGTAGGCTTATCTTCTAATAAGCTAAGTCACGATGATTTACTTGCTTTATTGCAGCATTTTAACTACCGACCTGAACAAGGAATTTGCTTTGGTTTTACAATTACCTGGGCGCAAGAGGTGGCATTGCTACAGGCAGAGGAGTTTTATGAGCGTCTTAACTTAATTAGACGAGAAAAAGGGCAGATTTTACCAAAAACTGATGCGATTACTTATAAAGTTAAACATAAACAACCCATTAAATGGCAAGACTATCAACTACTAGAAATCAAATCATTTATTGAAATGATTTGTATGGCACAATCACCAGACGCTTATGAAGATGTTTATGCAAGGCGGTTAACACAAGTAAACATTAATCATATTATTGCTGCAGCACAACAAGGCTGCATTACGCAGCCTGTTAAGCGTATTTTTGCTAAGACTGTGGCGTTTGAATCGTTGACCCATACTACAGATTTCTTTAACCAACTAAGTTTGCTGATAAAAAAAAATGATCATTTAGCTATGGTTGTTAGTAATGAAAGTCACGCGGTTGGATTAAAAAAAGCAGCAAATTATTGGTTATTTATTGATATTAATTACCTGTATGAGCAATCTACTTATTATCCTTATCTTGTGCTTGATAGTGCACAATTGAGTAGTCAGTTAAAAGATAGTTTTGAAGAATCGGGTAATCTTATATTTAATCTCGATTTTATTTCTACCGAGAATAAATCTTTAAGATTGCGCTTAGAAAAATTAAATAGTAGTTATTCCCTAACTTATAAACATTTTTTTCATAAAAATAGCCGTGACTATAGCTTTATCGATATTTGTATTCAAAGCGGTGATGAATATAGTTTTGAAGAATTAATAAGGCTACATAATAGCAGTAGGCGTAGTTACCTGACTTTAGAGCAGATTAAAGGTGTGCTACTGTCTTGTGTTAGAAGAAATCAAAAAGCAATATTAATTGCTTTAATGAATGCAAAAGGCTTAGATATTAATACTTGTGTAATTAATCAAACAACAGTACTTGGTCTTGCATGTAAAGCAGGGAATACAGCGTTAGTTAAGTTATTGCTGACCCATCCCTTTATAAAAATTAATCATTCTAATCTTAAGGGTAATACGCCGCTGATGCTTGCTTGTAAGTACCATAAAAAAGACAGCGAGTTAATCACATTATTGCTACAAGCAGGTGCATGTGTAACCTGGCAAAATGACGCCAATAAAAATGCTTTAATGATTGCCAGGGAAAATAATAATCAACTCGCTGTTGCCGCCATTAAAGCCTATCAACGAGAGCAACATTTGGCTGCTGAAACAACCCGCAATGTCTATTTAAAGCTGGCAAAAAGGGAAGGAGAATCTGATCTTAGTTATGCTAAAAAATATAATTTATTTACCAAAAGAGCCACTGATACAGATGCCGAGTCACAGCGGTCAAATCAATTATTTAGGTATTAAGTAGAAAAGTTGATTGGAACGCCCAATCCTAGCTTGGCTGGGCGCTTTTAACAATAGGAAAATTAAGCCTAAGGCACATCTCTTTCTTTCTCGCCTGTATATAGCTGGCGGGGACGGCCGAGTTTAGAGCGGCTAGCCACCATTTCCATCCAATGAGACATCCAGCCTACTGTTCTTGCTAGCGCAAAAATAACAGTAAACATATTGGTTGGAATGCCGATAGCGCTTAAAGTTAATCCTGAATAAAAATCCACATTTGGATAAAGCTTTTTATCAATAAAATAATCATCTTCAAGCGCAATACGCTCAAGTTCCATAGCTAATTTAAAAAGTGGTGAATCAAGCGCGCCTACTGCTTGTAATACAGCATGGCAAGTCTTGCGCATAACCTTAGCACGGGGGTCATAGCTTTTATAAACCCTATGGCCAAAGCCCATTAAGCGAAATGGATCATCTTTATCCTTAGCTCGCTTAATATAGTGATTAATATTTTTAACATCACCAATGTTTTGTAGCATGTTGAGGCACGCTTCATTGGCACCACCATGGGCAGGACCCCAAAGCGCACCAATTCCCGCAGATATACAAGCAAATGGATTAGCGCCTGTTGAGCCTGCAAGTCTTACTGTTGATGTTGAGGCATTTTGCTCATGATCAGCATGTAAGGTAAAAATAGTATCCATTGCATTAACAATAATTGGATTAGGTGTCACATTTTCTGTGGGCACACCAAACATCATATGCAGAAAATTTTCTGCATATGACATTTTATTTAAAGGATACATATAGGGCTGGCCTATTGAGTATTTATAGCTCATGGCAGCAAGAGTAGGCATTTTAGCGATTAATCGTATTGCAGAAATATACCTGTCATATTGGTTCGTTAAATCCATGGAGTCATGATAAAAAGCGGATAAGGCACCCACAATACCTACCATAATTGCCATGGGATGAGCGTCACGTCGAAAGCCATTTAAAAATTGGTACATTTGTTGATGTACCATGGTATGGTTATTAATCAGGCTAACGAAGTCTTTTTTCTCTTCTTCGTTTGGTAATTCGCCATTTAATAATAAATAACTCACATCCAGAAAATCTTTTTTCTCAGCTAATTGCTCAATAGGATAACCTCGATAAAGTAATACACCCTTATCGCCATCAATAAAGGTAATCTTAGATTCGCAAGCAGCAGTTGAAACAAACCCTGGATCAAAAGTAAATAAACCAACCCGGCTTAAGTTATTAATATCAATAACATCATTACCAAGTGTAGGGCTATAAATAGGTAATTCTACCGGCTCGTGGCCCTCTAGGCTAAGTTTGGCAAACTTTTCGGTCATAGCGTCTCCTGAGTAATGGCTTGAGAGCCTGGATGCGTTAGTGCACAAGACTATATAAAAATGCTTTTCTACAGTCTACAATTTTTTTTACACTTGATGGTTAATTATATTATAATTTGAATAATTAGTGATCAAACTTTAATATATTAAACCCCCCTTTAAAGCTCTAAAATAGCTAGGTGCATCCTATCTTAAGAAAAGAGCTATTATACTGAAATTCCACTAAAATGAAGAATTTTTTATGGGAAATTAATCATTTTAATCTAGATCTGTATAATGTTTTCCCATTTTACGGATTAATATTCGTTTAGGATACGAAAGTTGGTTAGAGATTTAGTGCCGCAATCAGGTTCATTAAGCTTAAGAGAAAAGGATTTTTACCAGAAAGATGTACATAGCTGATTTGTCTGATTCAATTGAGGCTGGCATTATGGTATCCTTATAGGATTTTATTTTATCTAAAAATTGCATAAGGATCTTTCTTCCCCATGGTTTATTCTGCCAAAGAAATTATATCAGTTAATATTGAAGATGAGCTAAAGCAGTCCTATCTTGACTATGCAATGAGTGTTATTGTAGGCCGGGCCTTGCCAGATGTACGGGATGGTTTGAAGCCTGTGCATAGGCGTGTACTATTTGCAATGAGTGAGCTAGGTAATGACTGGAATAAAGCCTATAAAAAATCAGCACGCGTAGTAGGGGATGTGATTGGTAAATACCATCCGCATGGTGATACTGCAGTTTATGATACCATTGTCCGTATGGCCCAACCTTTTTCAATGCGTTATTTATTGGTTGATGGTCAGGGAAACTTTGGGTCAGTTGATGGCGATCGGGCTGCAGCTATGCGTTATACTGAGATACGCATGTCAAAGCTTGCACATGCCTTATTAGCAGATTTAGATAAAGACACCGTTGATTTTGTGCCTAACTATGATGAAACAGAGTTTGCGCCTTCGGTTTTACCTACCCGTGTACCTAATTTATTAATTAATGGCTCTTCAGGCATCGCAGTAGGGATGGCTACTAATATCCCGCCGCATAATTTAACCGAAGTCATTAATGCATGTATTGCTTTAATTCAAGACCCAAGCTTAAGTATCGATGACTTAATGGAGTATATACCTGCCCCTGATTTTCCTACAGCGGCCATCATTAATGGCAGGGCTGGTATTGTCCAAGCTTACCACACAGGTCGTGGTCGGCTATTTATTCGAGCTCGTACTGACATTGAAACTGATCAGCATTCAGGCAGGCAAGCTATTATTATTACGGAGCTACCTTACCAAGTAAATAAAGCCCGTTTAATAGAAAAAATTGCGGAATTAGTCAGGGAAAAGAAAATAGAAGGGATATCTGGCTTGCGCGATGAGTCAGATAAACAAGGTATGCGCGTGGTAATAGAGCTAAAGCGTGGTGAAGTAGCAGAAGTTATCTTAAATAACCTTTATGCCCATACGCAAATGCAAAATGTATTTGGTATTAATATGGTAGCTCTTGTTGATGGGCAACCGCGTACCTTAAATTTAAAGCAAGTCTTAGAATACTTTATTAAGCATCGTCGCGAAGTAGTAACCAGACGAACTATTTTTGAACTCAAGAAAGCACGGGACAGAGCCCATTTATTAGAAGGGTTAGGCATTGCTCTAGCAAATATTGATGAAATGATAGCGTTAATTAAGGAATCGCCAACTCCGCATGATGCTAAAGAACGCTTATTAGCAAAAACTTGGAATTCTGGCTTAGTAAAAAGTATGTTGCAAACTGCAGGCAGTGACGCCTGTCGCCCAGATAATTTATCTGCAGAATATGGTTTAAGTGACGAGGGTTATCGTTTATCGCCAGAGCAAGCCCAAGCTATTTTAGAATTAAGACTACATCGTTTAACGGCGTTAGAGCAAGATAAAATAATCAAAGAATTTGAGCAGCTTTTGGCACATATTAAAGACTTACTCGATATTCTTGCCTCACCTGATAGGTTGTTAACAGTTATTTATAATGAGCTTGTAGATATTAGAAATCAATTTGGTGATACGCGCCGCACGGAAGTAATTGCCTCGCAAGAAGATTTAACCATTGAGGATTTAATTACCGAAGAAGATGTGGTGGTGACTTTATCGCATGAAGGTTATGTCAAATACCAGCCTTTATCGGCCTATCAAGCTCAGCGCCGCGGTGGTAAGGGTAAATCTGCAACCAATGTTAAAGATGAAGATTTTATTGAAAAATTAGTAATTGCTAGCACGCATGATACGTTATTGTGTTTTTCTAATCACGGTAAACTTTATTGGCTAAAGGCTTATCAATTGCCATTAGCAAGCCGCATTTCACGTGGTAAGCCTATTATTAATATCCTGCCTTTAGCACCAGGTGAAGCAATTAACGCCATGTTGCCTGTACGTAGCTATGACGAAGGCTATTTTGTATTTATGGCTACTAAGCATGGTACGGTTAAGAAAGTTCCTCTAGAAGCTTTCAGCAGGCCGCGTTCTAATGGAATCATTGCCGTTGATCTTGGTGAAGCTGATCGCTTAGTAGGGGTAGATATTACAGATGGCAGCAAAGATATCATGTTATTTACCGATGCGGGTAAAGTCATTCGCTTTGACGAAAAATTAGTTAGGCCTATGGGTAGAACAGCCAGGGGCGTGAGAGGTATTCGTTTAAGTGATGATCAATCTGTTATTTCACTTGTTGTTGCTAAATCCGAAGGAACAATTCTAACTGCAACTGAAAACGGGTATGGCAAGCGAACCAATATTGCCGAGTATCGAATTTCTGGCCGCGGAGGACAAGGTGTTATTTCCATCCAAGTAAATGAACGTAATGGTAAAGTGGTTCGTGCCCTGCAGGTAGAAGCAGGGGATGAAGCAATGCTAATTACGGATAAAGGCACATTGGTGCGGTTTAGAGTAGATGAATTGTCGGTCATTGGTAGAAATACACAGGGCGTGCGCTTAATGAATTTACATACAGGTGAGCAAGTTGTAGGAATGCAACGTATTGTTGAGCTTGATGAAGAGCCAGACTTAGCAGTTGCTGAAGAAATGATTGATGAATAGGGGCTATAATTTTGGCGCAGGCCCCGCCATGTTGCCTGAGGAAATATTACGTGAGGCACAAGAGGAACTATTAAATTGGCAAGGGTTAGGCATGTCGGTTATGGAAGTAGGACACCGAACTGAAGAATTCATGTCGCTTATGGCGGAAGCTGAGCAATTATTACGCCAGCTCTTATCCATCCCTGCAACCTATCATGTTTTATTTTTAGGTGGTGCTGCCCGTACCCAATTTAGCATGATTCCAATGAATTTAGTTGCAGATAATGAGCAATCTGGCTTTCTTATAACAGGCATATGGTCATTAATGGCTTACGAAGAAGCAAAGCACCTTAAGCAAGCTTATGTCATTGCCTCTAGTGAAGCGAATCAATTTTTATCAATACCAGCAAAGCAAGCATGGCAATTTAAAGAAAATACGTCTTATATCTATTACACACCCAATGAAACAATAAACGGTGTACGGGTTGCTTTTCCCCCTAAACATGGCATGATTCCTGTCATTGCTGATATGACGTCTTGTTTATTAGCTGAACCAATTAATATTAATGACTATGATTTAATTTTTGCCGGTGCGCAAAAAAATATTGCTAATGCAGGCTTAACTGTGGTTATTATACGAGACGATTTAATCCATAAGATTAAAGAGACTAAATTACCAACAATGCTTGATTTTCGCATTCATGCTCAGTATAAATCCCTGTACGCAACCCCGCCTACCCTTAATTGCTATTTAGCTTTAAAGATGTTTAAGTGGATTGCAAAGCAAGGTGGCGTGCAAAAACTTTACGAGCAAAATTGTAAAAAAGCGGAAAAATTATATACCTATATCGATAACGAGCCCTTTTATCAATGCAATATTGATAAGAAGGCTCGCTCGTTTTTAAATATTTGCTTTAATTTATCTCGCCCAGAACTTAACGATTTGTTTCTTAAAAAAGCACGTAACAGAGGCTTATTGGCATTAAAGGGCCACCGCATGGTAGGAGGCTTAAGAGCAAGTATATATAATTCGATGCCACTTGCCGGAGTTGAGACTTTAATTCAATTTATGCATGATTTTGCCAAGGAACAATATTTATGAATACGTTCGATTATGTCAGTAGCCCAGTTCAGCAGTTACGAGGGGATATTACTGTTCCTGGCGATAAATCTATTTCGCATCGGGCAATTATGTTTGGTGCTATTGCAGAAGGCACAACGACAATTAATGGCTTTTTAGATGGTGAAGATTGTTTAGCCACTTTAAATGCATTTCGCCTAATGGGCGTAGCCATTGAAGGCCCCATAGCACAGCGGGTCATTATTCAAGGGGTTGGTAAACATGGTTTGCAAGCCCCTGCCGAGGTCATTGATTGTGGTAATTCAGGTACCAGTATCCGACTTCTAGCAGGATTATTAGCTGCTCAATCATTTGATAGCGTGCTTACTGGCGATGCAAGTTTACTTAAAAGGCCCATGGAAAGAATTAGCCGGCCCCTTACGCAAATGGGGGCTGACATTGATACGACGGAAGGAAAGCCACCTTTATCTATCAAAGGGGGACAATCGCTAACAGGCATTACCTATGAAATGCCTGAGGCAAGCGCCCAAGTTAAATCTTCTTTACTCTTAGCAGGTTTATACGCCTCAGGGGAGACAACAGTTATAGAACCTGGTTTAACCCGTGATCATACTGAAAGAATGCTAACGGCTTTTTCTTATCCTATCAGTAAGTCTGAGAATAAAATTATTATTAACTCGGAAGCAACCTGTATTGGTACGGATGTCATTGTACCAGGTGATATTTCATCAGCAGCCTTTTTTATCGTTGCAGCAACGCTCATTCCTGATTCAGATATCTTAATAAGAAATGTAGGAATAAATCCAACACGTACTGGAATTATTCAAATTCTACAACAGATGGGTGCAAAGATTGAGCTTAAAAATAAAAGACTTTATGGCGAGGAATTAGTTGCTGATTTACATGTTCAGTATGCGCCTTTAGAAGGAATTGATATTCCTACAGCCTTGGTACCATTAGCGATTGATGAATTTCCTATTATATTTATTGCGGCTGCGTGTGCAAAAGGACAAACGAGGTTACATGGGGCTAAGGAATTACGTAATAAAGAAAGTGACAGAATTAGCGCTATGGTTGATGGCTTGCAACGACTCGGTATAGAAGCACAAGCATTTTATGACGGCGTATTTATTAATGGCGGTACGCTACAAGGTGGCGAGATAGACAGTTATCACGATCACCGCATAGCGATGGCGTTTGCTATTGCAGGCGCGGCTGCTAAGAATGAAATTATTATAAAAAACTGTGAAAATGTCGCCACGTCATTTCCAACTTTTGTTAATACAGCTAACATGATTCAGTTAGCTATCAAGGAACAACGTCATGCAGTCAAGTAAGTTAATTCCTGTTATTACCATTGATGGCCCTAGTGGTACAGGAAAAGGCACCATTTGTTATAGGTTAGCCGATCATCTAAATTGGCATGTTCTTGATAGTGGCTCGATTTATAGAGTGCTTGCTTATGCTGCTAGAAAAAAAGCGATTGATTTTAATGATATAAACAGTATGGTCAACCTTGCTCATCATTTAAATGTTAAATTTGAGACTGATCCTCACTTAAAATGCAGCGTTATTTTAGATAATAACGATGTTTACAAGGAAGTTCGAAGTGAGCAATGTGGACAAGATGCCTCAAAGATTGCTGTTATTCCCGAAGTTAGAGAGGCATTACTAGCGAGACAGCGTGCTTTTGCCAAATTACCAGGGTTAGTAACCGATGGGCGTGATATGGGTACAGTCGTTTTTCCTGATGCAATTCTTAAGTTATATTTATATGCCTCAGCCGAGGTTAGGGCAAATAGACGCTACTTACAGTTGAAAGAATCTGGAATTGATGTTAGCCTCGCCGAAGTTATTAATGAGTTAAAAATGCGGGATGAGCGTGATACTGGACGTCAACATGCGCCTTTAATGCCAGCTGCAGATGCAATTCTTATTGATACAACTGGATTAACGATTGTACAAGTGTTCAATAATGTTTTAAAATTAGTGAACAAGCACCCGTTTTTTCAGTAATGCTTGTGGTGCGATTCAGAATTAATATCATTTATAGTTAAGTTAAATGATTTTATTTATTATAAAAGATAATCTGAATTAAATATTGGGAGGCTTTGTGATTTGGATGTCACATGGCTATTTTTTTTACTAGAGAGTTAATTAACATGTCTGAAAGTTTCAAAGAGTTATTCGAGCAAAGCATCGCCGGTGCTCAATTTTATCCTGGTGCCATAATTACTGCAAAAGTTATTGATATTGATGATGATTATGTAACCCTAAATGCTGGCTTGAAATCTGAAGGAATTGTAGCGGTAGAAGAGTTCCAAGATAAAAATGGTAAGTTAGAAATCCATGTTGGGGATACAGTTGAAGTTGCTCTAGATTCTGTTGAAGATGGTTTCGGTGAAACATTGCTTTCCCGGGAAAAAGCAAAACGTCAAGAAGCATGGCGTAAACTATCAAAATCACATGAAAATAACGATACAGTTACTGGTTTAATTTCTGGTAAAGTTAAAGGTGGTTTTACAGTTGAGATTGGCACAATAAGAGCATTCTTGCCCGGTTCTTTGGTTGACGTCAGACCTGTTCGCGATCCGTCTTACCTCGAAGGTAAAGAACTTGAGTTCAAAGTAATTAAAATGGACTTGAAACGCAATAATATTGTTGTTTCACGTCGCGCTGTTGTAGAAGAAGAAAGTAGTGCTGATAGACAAGCATTATTGGATTCATTGCACGATGGACAAATTCTACATGGTATCGTCAAAAACCTCACAGATTACGGTGCATTTATTGATTTAGGTGGCATTGACGGCTTATTACATATTACTGATATTTCTTGGAAACGAGTAAAACACCCAAGTGAAGTTCTTACTGTAGGTCAAGATGTTAAAGTTAAAGTATTAAGCTTTGATAGCGAGCGTAATCGCGTTTCATTAGGTATGAAACAACTTGGAAATGATCCATGGGTTGATTTAGTAGAACGTTACCCAGTTGGTAAGAAAATGCAGGGTAAAGTAACTAATATCACCGATTATGGTTGTTTTGTAGAGATTGAAGAGGGTGTAGAAGGCTTAGTCCATATGTCTGAAATGGATTGGACAAACAAAAACGTTCATCCAAGTAAAGTTGTTTCAATGGGTGATATCGTTGATGTTATGGTACTCGAAATTGATGAAGAGCGTCGTCGAATTTCTCTAGGTATGAAGCAGTGCGTAGGCAACCCTTGGCATCAATTTGCCCAAACTCACAATAAAGGTCAGAAAGTAACCGGTAAAATCCGTTCAATTACTGACTTTGGTATCTTCATTGGACTTGATGGTGATATTGATGGGCTTGTTCACTTATCTGATATTTCCTGGACTACACCAGGTGAAGAGGCAGTTAAGCAGTTTAAGAAAGGCCAAGAGCTGGAAGCAGTCATATTAGCTATTGATCCAGAAAGAGAGCGTATTTCTTTAGGTCTGAAACAATTAGAAGGTGATTCTTTTGCTACTTTTGTGGAAGAATACAATAAGGGTGCAATTGTTAAAGGCAAAGTAGTTGGCGTTGAGCCAAAAACGGTAACGGTAGACTTAGGCCGTGAAGTAATTGGTACTATTCGGGCTAATGAATTATCTGAAGACCGCGTTGATGATGCAACTACTTGCTTTAAAGAAGGTGATGAAGTAGAAGCTAAAATTGTTAATATTGACAAAAAGAGCCGCATTGTATCTCTTTCAATCAAAGCAAAAGATGCTCATGACCAAGCAGAAGCAATTAAAAAATATTCACGCAGTGAAGTTGCTTCAACCACTTTAGGTGATTTACTTAAAGAAAAAATGGCTCATAAAGAAGCAGAATAGTTTGATTTAATGATGATAAAAAGCGTAGGCCACTACGCTTTTTATTTTTTACTTTAATCAAAAAATAATATTATTCTAATTCTTTACTTTGTTCATGCTTCATTCTAAAGAGCTCAAATAGATTATTTTTGTAGTCTACAAAAGGATTAATTGATGCGTATAATAATGATTATATTATATTTATTATTAATACTATTAGGTATAAGCTTTGCTGCTTTAAATGCAGCTTCAGTGCAGGTTAATTTTTATGTAACTACTCTGACTCTGCCCATTTCAGTATTAATGGCATTAACCTTAGGTATTGGGCTTATTATTGGTTTTTTGCTTTTCTTAAGCCGTTATTGGCGTCTTAAAATGGCGTGTTTAAAAATAAGAAATCAACTAAAGATTACTGAAAAAGAAATTAAAAATTTGCGAACGATGCCTCTGAAAGATCAACCCTGATTATTCCTGTCTACTAGATTATTTTCATAGTTGTGAGTCTTCCGATTAGTAAGTCTATTGCTTTTATTTAAGCGGTTTAAATTTAAATTGATAGTAAAGCAGATAATACTAGCAAAACTAGCTTAAAACACATTAAAATAACTTGCTTCTATTGGTTCTGATAGGGATTCTTTAATGATTAACTTATGGCCGTTATTATTACCTGCTGCAGCATTATCTGGCTGGTGGGTTGCTAGCCGTAATTATTCACTTAAAGGATCAAAAAGTGGTAATTACCTCTCGCGTGAATATGTCGTAGGCTTAAATTATTTACTAAATGAGCAACCTGATAAAGCAGTAGATATTTTCATTAGGCTACTAGATGTTGATAGTGAAACTGTAGAAACTCATTTAGCACTAGGTAGCTTATTTCGACGTCGTGGTGAAGTTGATAGGGCAATTCGAATTCATCAAAATCTTATAGCAAGGCCACAATTAAGTCTAACCGAGCGTCAAGAAGCATTACGTGCTCTTGGTCAAGATTATATGAGTGCTGGTGTTTTCGATAGAGCAGAGCGTATTTTCTTAGAGGCAGTTAAATTAGGCGGTAACCAAGAAATAAATAGCCTTCATGGATTATTAGCTATTTATCAACAAGAGAAGGCCTGGGAAAAAGCACTAGAAATAATTCAGAAATTAGAGTGCTCTACCGGACAAAGTTTAAACCATCAAGCAGCCCATTATTACTGTGAAATTGCTGAACAAGCATTGAAAGCTAATTTACTTGATAAAGCCCAAAGTGCTACGCGCCAAGCCCTGCTTATTGATAAAGAATCTGTCCGAGCAAGTTTACTACAGGCATCGCTAGACATTAAAAATGCTCGCTATAAACAAGCGCTTCGCTCATTGAAACGAGTTCCTTTGCAAGATCCTGATTTTTTAGCTGAAATTATTGAGCCTCTCGTGTTTTGCTATCGTCAATTAGATGCAATGAATGAATGCATAGAATATTTACAGCAAACATTATTATCTAATCCCCGCGCTTCAACTATTTTTGTTATTGCAGATCACCTACAAAAAGAAGAAAATATAGATACTGCCATTGATTTTGTCTCGGAAAAATTAAGCACTTATCCTTCTATCAAAGGATTAAATCGCTTAATTTTTTGGCATTTAGAGAGTGCACACGGCAAAGTCAAAACAAAATTACAGATTTTATATAATATAACGAGTAAATTTTTAGAAAATAAGCCCAAATATCGCTGTGGGTACTGTGGTTTTGGAGGTAAGCATTTGCACTGGCATTGCCCAAGTTGTAAGCAGTGGGGTAAAATGAAGCCTGTTTATGGGTTAGAAGGTGACTAATTGAATTTTTCTTATATCTTAGGCAAAACTTGTTATAGCTACCTACTAAAGTTGTTAAACATTAGAGAATTTTATGCAATTTATTGATTTAAAAAAGCAATATAAATTAATTGAGACAGATATTTTAAATAGCATCCAAAATGTACTGAATCATGGTCAATATGTTATGGGTCCAGAAATCACAATTTTAGAAAAAAAATTAGCTGATTTTATTGGTGTGAAACATGCTGTAGTTAATGCAAGTGGTACCGATGCACTATTCATGTCTTTATTAGCTTTGGATGTAGGCCCAGGGGATGAAGTTATTACAAGCCCTTTCAGCTTTTTTGCGACTGCAGAAGTCATTGCTTTGTGTCAGGCTAAACCTGTTTTTGTAGATATTGATCCACTAACTTATAACATTGATTCTAACAAAATTGAAGCAGCTATTACCAAGAAAACTAAAGCAATCATGCCAGTTAGTTTATATGGCCAATGTGCAAACATGGCTGCTATTAATGCAATTGCTAATAAATATCAAATCCCAGTTATAGAAGATGGCGCCCAAAGTTTTGGAGCTACTCATTTTGGTCACTATTCGTGTGCATTATCCACGATTGGCTGCACTAGCTTCTTCCCATCAAAGCCTTTAGGCGGCTATGGTGATTCAGGCGCTTGTTTTACCGATAGTGATGAGCTTGCTATAAAGTTACGTGAAATTCGCAACCATGGTCAGGACGTACGTTATCATCATAAACGTATTGGCCTTAATGGGCGCATGGATACCATCCAGGCTGCAATTTTGATTGAGAAAATGAAATTATTTGCCCATGAGATTGAGTTACGAAACTCAGTGGCTACTCAATATAATACGTTGCTTGCTGATGTTGTAAACATCCCTTGCATTCTACCTAATAATAAAAGTGTTTATGCCCAATACACGATTGAGGTACCCCACCGCGATGAATTTCAAGTTCAGCTACAACAGCTTGGAATCCCAACAGCTATCCATTATCCAATCGCCATGCATCAACAAGAAGCATTAGCTCATTTAGGGTATAAAATAGGTGATTTTCCGCATGCAGAGCAAGCGAGTAAGCATGTGATTAGTTTACCTATGCATCCTTATTTAAGTATTAATGAGCAGCAGACCATAGTAAATGCATTAAAATACTGCCTTAATGAAATGAAAGTGGCTAGCTAGATGAACACTAAAATTATTATAGCGCTCGATTTTTTTAATCAAGCAGAGGCATTAGCATTAATTAAGGATGTAAACCCTGAGCACTGCGCTGTAAAAATAGGTAGTGAAATGTTTACATTGTTTGGAGCAGATTTCGTTCGGCATTTAATTAAACAAAATTTCAACGTGTTTCTTGATTTAAAATTTCATGATATTCCCAACACAGTAGCACATGCTTGCCGAGCCGCGGCTGAGTTAGGTGTTTGGATGGTTAATGTTCATGCATCCGGTGGTTTAAAAATGATGCAAGCGGCAAGAGAGGCACTTACACCTTACGGTCTGCGTAAGCCCTTATTAATTGGTGTCACTGTGTTAACAAGTATGGCTGCCGAAGATTTACCTGCCATGGGTATTATTTCCCCTTTAGAAGAGCAGATCATACGTTTAACAAAACTTACTTATCAAGCAGGCCTTGATGGCGTTGTCTGTTCTGCTCATGAGGCTCCCCTCGTTAAATCCCTTTGCGGCCCATCTTTTTTAGCGGTCACGCCTGGTATACGTTTACCTCATAGCGGTGTTGATGATCAAATACGGATCACCAGCCCAGAGCAAGCAATAAAAATGGGCAGTGATTATTTAGTGATTGGTAGGCCTATTACACGTGCTGCGAATCCAAAAGCAGTCATTGACTCAATTATCCATTCCTTATCTACCTAAACGGATTTGGGTAAGAAATACTTAAAAAATTAACTCTTTGTCTATAATAAAATAGCTTGCTTGCTCGAAGAAGTGTGCGCTTGCTATTCATTTCTCATAAAATTTATGTTAGTTATAAAAAGGATGACTTATTTAATTCATCTTGTTTAACTTAGATCCTGTATCAATGCTGCGCATGTTACCGGATATTGTATTCAAGTTAGTTAGGAGTAAATCGCTGAGTTAGCTTCTTAATTAGAAGATTTCTATTACAACGTAGTGATAATCAACTGATCAGGATGTAAGCGGATAACCAAGTAAGCTTTGTATAGATTCACAATTTGATAGATCTGACCTTTTAAAACGAAAAGAGTTTTAAAACTCTAATGGGAGCAGACTATGGGCAAAGGACATGTTTTAAGTGAATTACTGCAGCAAAATGGAATAAAAAATCCTAATAGTGTTTTATTGAAAAAGTATCTACTTTGTGTTTATTTTGGGCGGTTTAGAATCAATGGGCTTTCGCCTGATCAACAGTTTTCTTTAAGTGATTATTTGCTTGATGAAGAAAGAGTCATTTTTGATTTCACCCACTTAAGTAAACAAAAAAAAGATGAATTTTTAAATTGGTTTTTAGAGGCACATCAAAAAAATGCCCAGCGGTTTTTTTTAAGCGACGCAACGACTAATGATTATCGTGGCTATACTGCGGAGGTTGGTTTAAGTTGGTGGGGTAGAATTACTAATTTATTATTTCGACGTAAAAAATCATATAAATGGCATTTAGCACCGTTTGAACTAACTAACGATTATCAGCTAAATAGTATAGAAATTTCTGAAGGTGAATATGGCTTGTTGATTGGATTAAATCAGCACGCTACTGAAAATACTGCAAACAAATATCATCTGGATAATGATAATCAAGATAAACCTCTGCGAAATACAAAACGAGTTTTTTTTACCGACGCTTTAGTAAAACAACTTATGTTAAGTGATCTAGATTCTTTTGATTACAGCGAGATAGTGTCTAATCCTCATCCTTTTGCAATTAGAGTTATTTCACAAGAGCAACGTCTTAAAGCCATGCATGAGCATAGGCAAGTTCAAGGGCTTATTTATACCTTATCCTGGCATGCTCGCTTATGGCGATGGTTTATAACTTGGTTTCAGCCATTAGCGATTAAGCCTGAAATCAAGCAGCAAGAGCAAAAAGTATCTTTTAAAGAGCCGCAACTACTTACCATAAAAGGGAATGTGCAAGTTTATCAGCGGCCTGATAATGGCGAAATATTAATTACTGAGAAACGCCCTGATTTAGATACGTTTGTTTTTTGTGGCGGTGGGGTAAAATTTTTTGCACATCTAGGTGCTTATAAAGCATTTGAAGATGCAAAAATCAAGCCTAAAAAATTTGCTGGTAGTTCAGCTGGCGCAATTATGGCAATTCTTTGTTATTTAGGCTATTCCTCAACTGAAATATATGAATTTTTTAAAAATTTTCGTCAAGAACATTTGATATTTTATGATATTGATCGGTACGGAATTTCTGACACTCGTGCTTTAAAAGCAGCACTTGATTTTATGATTGTTAAAAAAGTTAATCATATTATTGCGTCTCATGATTTAGATCAAACATCTGAGGGGCAACAATTTTTAGTAAATCATGTTTTTAAAGATGGTAAAATTACATTTGAATCACTTAAGAACTTAAAAAATGCATACCCTAATTGTGGGTTAGGAGACGAGCTAATTGTTACTGCCACCAACATCAAAAAACGAGAAACTCGTTATTTTTCTTACACGCTCACTCCGGCAATGGAAATCAGCGAAGCTGGTGCAATTTCTGCTAGTTTTCCAGTTGTCTTTAAACCCACAGTTTTTGAAGGCGAACAGTATAACGATGGAGGTATTTTAAATAACCTACCTACCGAAGTTTTTAGTGATGATTATTCAACATTTTTAGAATCACAATACAATAATTGTTTAAGTCTTGTAGCTTTTCAATTTGATAATGGGTATGAAAGAGGAATTTTAGATACTTTTTTAACGCGAGTTTATAGAGAAAATTTTGTTTTAAATTGGATTTATGGGTTTTTAACTGGCGTGAAAGATCCAGTTAGTGCTTGGGAACGTGAACGAATTAAATTAAGAAATTACGGCAGTCAAGTCGTATTAATTTCACCAGCTGATATCAGTTCTACTCAATTTAACATTGATGCTCATGGGCAAGCCCTATTATTTGAAAATGGTTATCAGGCTGGCAAAAATTATATCAATGCCCGCTATCAACAACAAAACGATGCTAGCTATTCAGCTTTAAATGAGGAGCATTTATTTTTAACCTTTGCCAATAGCCAAGAAGCAATGTATTACAGCTGCTATCGGGGTCGTAAAGATTGGTTTGAATACTTTGCTAGGCGGTCATTATTAGAGGGATCAACCGAATATGCGGTTAATCAATTAAGGATTCGCTACTTTAATGAGTCTATTAGTGATCTTACTGATGAAAATAAAAATGGTATCGTTGCCGAATCCAATTCTTTTACTAGTATTGAGGATTTAAGTATCAATAGAATATTGTTTGCCGCTATTTATCCAATTTTTTTAAAGCTGCCTTGTAATTTTATTAATAATGCCTTTGATTTAAAACTATATAGGTGGGCGAGGCATTCCTTTTCTATTAGAGAGCCTTTAGGTTGCCTTGAGTATTTAGAAAAACTACAGGGTGAAACACATTTATTAATTAATCTCTTGGTTCATCTTCTTAAAGACTTTAAAGCAGCTTTAATAGATATAGATACCTTATGCCGAAAACTTACTGTTTTTGAATCTCTCATTAGTTCAGAAAATAAACTGCATGATCCTAGTTTTTATGCTGCTTGGCCTACGCTTACGCAAACAAAAACTATCTTAGAAGATTTTGAAAAAATAGACTGGCCTTTATTAGCTGATTTCTGCCGTAATATTAAAAAACCTGAAAAATCAGTTGTAACCTCATCTATTTTATCTGCCAATGATAAAATAAATGATAAAAAGGCTGAATTAAATTTATTTAAACGTGCTGCTAACGAGGAGCCAGAAGGTATGGTTATACAATCAATCCATTAAGGTATATACTTAATTTTTTATTGTTGTATGCAACTATGGCAAAGCAGGATCATTTTTATTATTTACAGCAAATGGGTGTTGAGCCTTGGGTCCCCCGCCAAATTAATTTATCTGACAATAAATTAGCTGATTTAGCCGGTATTGTTGCTAATTGTACTAAATGTCCTTTATCTCAATGTCGAACTAAAACGGTTTTTGCTCGTGGCAATCCAACTGCAGAATTAATGATTATTGGGGAAGCACCAGGATATAATGAGGATAAGCAAGGGTTACCTTTTGTAGGTAGGGCCGGCGCGTTACTTAATCATATGTTACAGAGCGTGGGCCTTACGGAAGAAGAGGTTTATATTGCCAATGTTTTAAAATGCCGCCCACCTGAAAATCGCGATCCTCGTAATGAAGAAATAATGCAATGCACTCCTTATCTTACCGAGCAAATTGAGTTGGTGGCACCAAAATTATTACTGGCATTAGGTCGCTTTGCAGGGCAATTTTTATTAAAAGAAGCAACTACGCTCAGTAAAATGCGTGGCCAGGTTCATTATTATCAGCAAACCCCTTTTGTTGTTAGTTATCATCCTGCTTACTTACTACGCAAGTTAACGGATAAAAAGAAAGCGTACCAAGATTTACTTTATGTTAAAGAATTACTAAATAAAGATGCTACATAGACAAGGATTTACCCTAATTGAAGTTTTAATGGTTGTTAGTATTATTGGTTTGTTACTATTATTTGCTCCAATAGGTCAACCCCTCTATCAAAAAAACCAAATAAAAATTATTAGTGATAAGTTACAAAGCGCTATTCAATATGGAAGAAATATGGCACTTGCACAGGGTAATTTTTTAATACTTAGACCATGGGATGGTTTAGATTGGTCTAATGGAATAGCTTTGTTTTTAAGTGATAAAACCCATGCTCCTACAGCAGAAAAAATAATACAAGTATGGCAGTGGGCTCCCAATGGAATGCAAATACGTTGGCAAGGATTTCAGTCGAAAAACTATATTCTTTTTTCACCTGCTTTAAAAAATGCCAGCTGCAATGGTCATTTTTCTTTCTTGATTAAAGGGCATGAACAAGAGAAATTAATCATTAATAGATTTTGTTTTGCTCACAGTGAGTTTGGTAAGCTGTAATGGGAGTTGAAAATAAAACTGCTCTTTCTGTATTTCTTTAGATTAGAGTAGTTGAGCTCTAAATAGAGCTATTTAAAATTAAACTAGCTTGCCATCTCTGCGCAGGCGGCATTGTTGCGTGGATCAACTACGCCTATATTATTAATTAAACGTCAAATAACCTCGTCAGCTTTGCTTTAAAACCGCCAGTTGCCTTAGTCTATTTACTCGTCTTTGCGAGCGAAGCGAAGCAATCCAGGTCGGTTGTTGTAAGTAGAACTGTTCTGGATTGCTTCACCTTTACGGTGTAAAGGTTCGCAATGACGATGTGTTTTAGCAAGTGCCCCAGCTATCATAGCCCAGTTGCTTGCAGCCAGGGATTAAATCTTAGTTTAGCTAAACGGATCCCGGCTCTAGCAGCCGGGCCACAAGATCGGTTTGATTACTTAGTTATCTACACAACAATACCTTGCAGGCGGAGAGCTATGCATGAATTTTTGTTTGCGGGAATGACGAATTTAATAGTTCAACAAAAGCTAGCATGAATACCTTGCAAAAGAAAAATTCTTTTTAAATTCATAAAAAAAGAAATTCATCTATAATCAAAACTAGGATGAATCACTGGGCAGGGAATGTGAAAAAGAAAACTGGTTTTACACTTACAGAATTTATGGTCACGCTTGCTATTGCTGCGATTTTTCTTGCGTTAGCAGTACCAGGCTATTATTCAACAATCCAAAATAATAGAGTCGTTTCAGCCGTTAATGAAATTTCAGCATTTATGCATTTTGCACGTACAGAGGCTATTAGAAGAGGGGTAAGAGTATCAGTTTGTGCGGCAGCAAATACTTCATTGACATCATGCGGTAGTGCAACTCAATGGAGACAAGGCTGGTTAGTTTTTGTAGATACTAACAATAATAATGCTATTGACTCAACAGCTGATATTATTCGTGTTCACGAAGCATTGCCAGCTAACATGGCAGTGACAGCTAATAATTCCTTGGTTAGTTATGATGGTTCAGGATTTATCACGAGTGGCGCTTTTAATATGACCGTTAATGCTACAGGTTGTACAGGAAATAATGTGCGGATTATTAATATCCTAGCCAGTGGGCGCTTAGGCATTACGCGTGGGGCATGTAGTTAATGAGGTGACTAAGTAGAGCCTCTGTCTTAAGAGGTTTATCCTGAAAGTAGCTATAAAAGCTAACAATAAGAAGTAAAAAAGACTATAATAAGCCCCTATATTGTCTTAACTAATACAACATGCTACTCCCTTTTTTTGAGACGATAAAAACGAGTATTTTGCCTCCATCTGAATTATTCCCATGGCTGACCCATACTAAGTCACTAACAAAAAAGCTTAAGGAGCAGGCTGGGGAAGCTCATTTAATAGTGCTTAAGCAATACTGGCGTAATATGACTTGGTGGAACCGCTATGTTTTTGAGCTAGATGCGAGTCAACCAGTTTTTCAGCGTGAAATCATAATTTCTGCACAAGGTAAGAAGTGCTGGTATGCACGAACTATTATACCTGCTCATACTTATCACACGCATCAAAGTTTTTTTGCTCGCTTAGAGCATGAAAGTTTAGGGCATCTGATTTTTGATAATCAAGAAATAACTCGTCTTGCACTGGATTATTATTTGATTACACCTAAGTCAATCGAATACTATTGGTTAAAGTCTGTAATTACTGGTAATGAGGAGAACCTATGGGGAAGGTTGGCGGTATTTACGATTAATACTCAGGATCCCTTTTATTTAGTTGAAATATTTTTACCAGATTTATTAAAGGTAGCGCATGAATTGGAATAGTTATTATCGATTAGCACGGTTTCATAAACCCGTTGGTATTCTGTTACTATGGTCTCCTACCGCGTGGGCATTATGGGTAGCTAACCAAGGAAACCCACCTATTTATTTGCTGATTTTATTTCTATTAGGTACCGTATTTATGCGAGCGGCCGGTTGTATTATGAATGACATCGCTGATCGCAACATTGATTTGCATGTAAAACGCACTTGTAATAGACCATTAACAGCGGGCGAGGTAGGCTTGAATGAAGCGATAACCTTGCTTATAAGTTTTCTT
Organism: Legionella beliardensis; assembly: GCF_900452395.1. Taxonomy (NCBI): domain Bacteria; kingdom Pseudomonadati; phylum Pseudomonadota; class Gammaproteobacteria; order Legionellales; family Legionellaceae; genus Legionella; species Legionella beliardensis. The sequence goes on along the minus strand of NZ_UGNV01000001.1, from coordinate 1,661,944 downwards.
GTTGCCTCACTAATAATATTAATACAATTGCCGGTAACTTGCTTCTATTATGCATTATTTGCACTATTAGTAACGTTTATCTATCCGTTTTGTAAGCGTTTTATTCAAGGGCCGCAGCTTGTTTTAGGTATTGCTTTTTCATTAGGTATTCCAATGGCGTTTGTTGCGTCTAATTCACCCTTTAATAAAAGTATTTTTTATTTGCTACTCATTAATTATGCTTGGATTATTGCGTATGATACGCAATATGCAATCGTTGATCGCAAAGATGATTTGCGCATTGGCGTTAAATCTACTGCTATTTTATTTGCCAACTATGACCGCTTAGCAGTAGGCTTTTTGCAATTATTTTTTCATACTCTTTGGATTCCCTTAGTCCACTTTTTAAACCTAAGAAGCTCGTTTTTTAGTGCCTGGGTTGTAGGCGCTATTATTTTAATCTATCAACAATGGTTAACAATTGATCGTAATGAAGAAAAATGTCTAAACGCTTTTTCTTGGAATGGCTGGTATGGCTTAATAATGTGGCTAGCTATTATTTTAGGCTACAATGTTTAAGCTTAAATCATCCTATGAAGACTACTTGAGCCAATACGAAACCACGAGTTATCAATTTCTTTTTTGCAAATAAAAGCAGCTAATGCCATATAAAAATAAGCTTGTTTAAGCTGTTTAATGCCGCCAGAGATTTTAATCCCAACAGAACTATTAGAATCTGTAATTGCTTTAAGCATACTAAAGGCTGCAAGTGGTGTCGCTCCTATCTTGATTTTTCCTGTCGACGTTTTTAAAAAATCACAACCAGAATTTAAAATGTCACAACTTGCTTTATAAATCAGCGGGGCATTTGGGAAAGCACCTGTTTCTAAAATTACCTTAAGCCTGATATTATTTGCTTGGCAACATGCATAAACTTCATGGCATTGTTGTAAAGCATAGCGTTGGTGTCCGCTTAAGTAATCAGGATAAGCAAATACATAATCTACCTCATCAACATGAGCAAGGGCTATTTTTTGAATGGTAGCTAATGTAGTATCTAGCGAGTCTTGCCCTTTAGGGAAATTAACGACCGTGGCTCGTTTGCTCGTCTCTAGGTGTTTAAATTTTTCTAAATGCTCAGGAAAAACACATACTGCTGCTACTCGATGACTATTTGCTTCTTCCGCAAGGGTTTTTAAAGCATCATTATCAGCTAATTCATCAAGCAGCGTTAAGTCAATCACTGATTTTACTAAGTCAGTAGTAAACTCGATTGATTCCTTATCAATTTTTTTGAGGGTGGCTAGCCATGTTTTGTCTAGGTTCAGGCTCATGTAAGGTTTTTTATAAATTGTTTTATAAGGTGGTTTAATTTTTCAGCAGCCTTTGAAGCCATGAGCACTACGGCTTCATGACTATGACTACAAAACGTTAGTCCTGTCGCATAGTTGGTAATGGTTGCAATAACGGCAACTTTCATACCGCAATGGTTGGCGACTAAAACCTCAGGTACGGTAGACATACCAACAGCATCAGCGCCCATAATTCTAAAGGCACGTATTTCGGCTGCTGTTTCATAATTAGGTCCTAAAACAGAAAGATAAATGCCTTGATGTAAAGCAATATCTTCTTGGTGAGCTATCTGCAGTAAGCGCTCACGCATCTCTAAGTCATAGGCATTATCGAGGGGGAAGAAGCGAGGGCCAAATTCTTCATCATTTGGACCTACTAATGGATTGCCTGGCTGCATGTTGATGTGATCGGTAATTAGCATTAACTCACCTGGGCCTACATCTTCACGTAACGAGCCAGAGGCATTTGTTGCTAAGAAGTAATCACATCCTAATAAACGCAATGTACGTACATAGGTTCTAACAATTTCATAATCAAACCCTTCATAACTGTGTGCTCGACCTTGTAAGCACACCACACCAACGCCACCTAAATAACCTAAAACGAGATTGCTTTTATGCCCATAAACAGTCAATCTAGGAAAACCAGGAAGATCATCATAACTAATCATGACCGCATCTTCTAATTGCTCCGCAAAGCTTCCTAAGCCTGAGCCTAAAACCACGCCTATAGTAGGTTTAAAATTAGGTACGCGTTCTTTAATTGCTTTAGCAGCTTGATGAGCAGCAGTTTGTTTGCCTGTATTCATTGTAATTGAAATTCCAAAATTAGATTTACATTTTATTAAAGTGATGAGTTAACTCTTATAGAGGCACAATTTTATATGAAAGTGGCAAATGTACCAAATTAAAGTTGGCAGATTGCGAGATCTAGCTTAGCATTTGTATCTTTAACTTCCCGCATTGTGGCTGCTTCACATAATCTAACGCTTAAACCATGATGCCCAAGTTGCATTCGAGGTACTATACCAAAGGATTTATTCATGCGTAATAAAATAAGATGGCAATAGGCTTTTGGTGGTAAAGGACACTGATAAAAACCATGATTCATGTCAACTTGTTGAAACTGAGCTGTATCACGTAATAATTGTAAGTATAAGCTAACGGCAGCATGGAGCGTATGCAGACACGACTGCCAAAGTATTAGATCGCGTTGTCGTAGCGTAGAATTGGATTCTAACCATAATAGCAGTTGGGGTGATTGCATTTCAGAGTCAATCAAAGGTTGAGCGGCTCTAATAGAATTTAAAAATGGATCTAAGTGAATTTTTTCACCAAACCGCCCAGCTACATGACTTAAGGTATAAATCTGAGCATGCAAGTCTTTGCTCAATTCAGGAGGCAAGGGAGGCTGAGTTTTGTTCACCAGATGTTCGATCCGCATTAACTCTTTTAAAAAACGGCTTTTAAGTTCTGGCTTTTCAATAAGTTGAATAATCTCAATGATACTTTTTAGCGCATAATGATGAATGACAGGATGCGTTTCCGAGCAAGCTTGGTTTACTGTTTGATAAAGCGATTCTAAGCGCAAGGCTATTTTAGGTAAATAATGAGTTGCTAATTGAAAAATTATGGTATCAGAAGACATAAGCTGTTATTCTTTTAAGCACTATTATTAAATAATAATTAAGTTCTAAATAAAGAGTTTTATGATGACTTTTCAATAGCCAATTGTAAATACTTTCCATGTAATTTTCTTATATCATGCTGTAATTGTTCTAAAGAATTATCATTAATAACAATATCATCGGCGAGTTCACGTCTTAGTGTTTCATTAGATTGGGTTGCAAGTATAGCAAGGGCTTGTTCTTCGGTACATAAATCACGTTGTAAAATCCGGGCAAGCTGCGTTTTAAAATCTGCAAGAATAACCAATATTCGATCTAAATAAGGGTAATCTATACGGCTATATAATAGCGGTATTTCAATGACAGCATAAGGGCCTTGGCTATTAAATACATTTATCATTATCTGTTTACGAATTAATGGGTGCAATAAGTTTTCAAGCCAGATACGTTCTTCGGCATGGTTAAAAATAATTGTTCTTAATTGCGCACGATTAAGTTGCCCTGTTTCGGTGATAATTTGGGCACCAAAATGCTCTTTAATAAGTTTAAAAGCTGGTTGATTAGGCATAGTCAGTTCTTTGGCAATATCATCAGCAATAATGACTGCAGCACCCAACGATTTAAAAATAGAAATAGCCGTTGATTTACCACTACCAATATTACCCGTTAGACCAACACAAAACATCATTTATTCCTATTGATTAATATTTCTTCGATTAATATTTTTGCATGTTAATAAATTAACATAACACGTATCAGGAAAACCGCTGTTCTCTTGGCAGTAAGCTTTAGCTGCCAGCGCTGCATCGTCCCGATTGGAATAAGAGTTACTACGCCAAACAACAGCCATCTGATCAAGTGCTGTGCATTGCCAGGCTGGTTTAGTTGAGATTCCATTAACAAATAAATCACAATTAGCTTTGGAAGTTTTACATGAGCTTGGTTCATGGCTTTCTTTTTTACATACTTCCATGGCCCTATTAATGGCGCTTCTTTGATAATTGCTTATAGCAAGCCACTGCCGATTCGCACCATCCTCAGCGATGCAATGCCATTGAGCTAGAGCAAATTGGGCATAGAAAGAAAAGGGTACAATACAATAAAGACTCTTTTTATTCATGCTTTTTCCTTTTGCTAAGTATTAATTCTTGTAATTGATTAAAATTCATTGCTTTTGCAATAAACCATCCCTGTATAAAATCAACCTTTTTTGCTATTAAATAATCAAATTGTTCCTGAGTTTCTACACCTTCAGCAATAATTTTTAGTTTTAATGAGTTAGCAATACTAATAATTGCCTCATTTAATGCTTCTGTTATGGCTCCTGTTCCAATAGATTGAATAAATAGTTTGTCAATTTTTAAAAAATTAAATGGAAAATGTTGCAGATAACTAATACTTGCATGACCCGTGCCAAAATCATCTATTGCTAATAAGTACCCCTTGTTTCTTAATTCTGCCATTTTTATTTTGATGCGTTGTTCAACATTATTAAATAGCTCTCTTTCTGTAAGCTCTAGCATAATTTGTTTTGGAAAGATGGCGTTGTATTTACAAAGGTTATCAAAATCCTCAAAGAAGGTTTCACTTTTAAAATGACTAGGCGCTATATTAAATCCTAAATGAAAAGAAGGGTTTTTATGTAGAAATTCTGCGCATTCCGCTAAAGTTTTTTCAACTAATTGTAAGGTAATCGGTACAATTAAATCTGAACGTTCTGCATCATCTATAAAATAATCTGGCATGATAAGTTCGTTTTCATCATTTATCCAACGTATCAATATTTCTGCCCCACAAAATGTTTTTGTTTTAGGGCAAAGTATAGGCTGATAAGAAGGAAAGAATTGGTGCATTTTTAATGCATTATTTAAAGCAGCAGTAATAGAAAAACGCTTATTCATTATTTGTTGAAAATAATTATGTAATAGCCAAGATAGAAAGAGTAAAGGCAAAGAAATTAACAAGAGTTGCACAATTAAATTCTTATAAAAATTAAATGAGTCAGCTTGAACAATTAATTTAATATTTTTTAAGGAATCTAAAGGAAGGATTAAGGTATTTTTATTCAGATTTGTTAAGTTATTTAAAGTCATTGGGTATAGTTGTTTATCACTAGTAGTAGAAATATTACTATCTAAAATAATCTGTTTTTTTTGCATATCGTACAGTGCCATTGTTGTATGATCTAAATCATCGAGTAGAAATGTTTCTAACGTTGACTTTAAAATATAAATACCTATATAAATATCTTGATAAGGGCGCTGTAATAAAAAGAATTCATTATTAACTTGAGTTGTTTTCATTGGCCCAAGTAGTATTTGCTGTGAGATATAGGGATTAGGAAGAGGCGCTTGTGGATCAAATGTCGTGCAAATAAAATTTGTTTTAGCATTGTAAATTACAATGCCTGTAATAATAGGGCTATTAAAAACAAGCGCTTGTAATTTTGGCAAAAGAAGGTGTTGGCAATTTTTAAGTTGTTCTTGCGTAAGCGGTAATAAATCAAGTGGTTTAACAATAGTATCGATAAAGTGATCTAGTTTATAGCCCAAATGACTTGCTTGTAGCTGTAAATGACTCTCTTTTTGGTACTTTAAATGCCAGCCTTGATAAAAGTTAACCAAGCAGATTAATAAAATTGTTGCGATAGCCCATACTGTACTAAACTTTAGTCGTAAATCTTCTGTAGGTGCTTGTTTAGCCATAACTTAAGTTATCATAAACTGCATAAATAGAGTTTAGGGTGATTTCTGCTAAATGCATAATAGTTTGCTCGCTAATGGTTAAGGGAGGCAGCCAATAAAGGGTATTTCCTATTGGTCGCAGTAATGCACCTCGTTTTAAAGCTTCTTGGTAAAATTGAAAACCTACGCGTTGGTTAGGTATATCAACCATATCGCCAGCGACCACTGCGCCTATCGATCTAATATTGGTTATCTTCTGAGTTTTTTCAGCAATTTCTTCAAAGAGCTTAAGCATTTGTTTTCCTACTAGTAATGCTTTTTGGTTAAGTTTCTCTTCTTCTATCGTTTTAATTGTCGCCAAAGCGGCACTAATAGCTAATGCATTGCCACTGTAGGTATGAGAATGAAGAAAGGATTTACCTTGATTATAATCTGCGTAAAAAAGATTATAAATGGCATTATCAATTAACACACAGCTAAATGGTATACTACCTGATGTTAGGCCCTTAGAAAGGCATATTAGGTCAGGTTTGATACCTGCATACTCACTTGCTAGCCATTTTCCAGTGCGGCCAATGCCGGTCATAATTTCATCAGCAATCACGTAAATGCCATGTTGTTGTGCCCAAGTGGCAAGTTTATTTAAAAAATCTGCACTATAACAGCGCATGCCACTAGCAGCTTGTAGAATAGGCTCTACAATGATTGCGCAAACGTGGTCTTTAATTTGTTCTAAATAGGTCTGTGTTGTTTGCCAGTGTATTGTTGCATCCTGCCAGGCCGGGTCATGTTCGCCACTTACATAAGGGAGATTATCAATAAAGTGGCATTTTAACCCAAGTCCTTCATAGGGTTTTTTATATAATCCTAAATCGCTAACACTTAATGCGCCAAAGGTTTCACCATGATAGCTATTGCGTAGTGAAATAAATTCTCTGCGCTGACCCTCTCCTTGCAACTGTTGGGCGTGTAGGGCTAATTTAAGCGCAATTTCAACCGCACATGAGCCATCGCTGGCAAAAAATAAGTGTTGATTTTTAGTGATTTCTGCTAATTTTTCACCTAATTTTGCTAATGAGGCATGGGTGGTATGCGCAGCAATCACATGTTCAAATGTTGTCAACTGCTCTTTGATAGCCGCAGTGATAGCTGGATGGCCATGGCCTAACGATTTACACCACCAACTGGAAATTCCATCAATGAGTTTCCCTTGATTGGTTTCCAGATAACTTCCTTTTGCAGCGTAAACGATAACGGGAGGGCTTGTTTCAAAATCTTTCATTTGCATACAGGGATGCCAAATGTGATTTAAATCTTTTGTAATAATTTGCTCTTTGTTAACCATATTTAAAATTTGAGTTGACAATAAAAGTGTTCACTTTATCATGTAGCGCACCATAACAAAATGAGTAAATTCGTGGATAAGCAGATAATTAGCTGGACTAAAGCTGATATTGAAAAAATTTATACACAACCTTTTAATGATTTATTGTTTCAAGCACACCAATGCCATCGTCAGCACCATAGCGCTAATCAGTTGCAACTAGCCGTGTTGTTAAATATTAAAACAGGCGCTTGCCCAGAAGATTGTGGTTATTGTTCGCAAAGTGGGCATTACAAAACCGCTATTCAGAAAGAAAATTTGTTATCAGTAGAAGAAGTCATGCAAAAAGCTCAGGAAGCCAAAGCAAAGGGTGCTACTCGGTTTTGTATGGGTGCCGCATGGCGTAGTCCGCCAGCAAAAGCTATGCCTAAGTTGGTAGAAATAATTCAAGAAATAAAAGCCCTAGGCCTTGAGACCTGCATGACGTTAGGCATGCTCAGTACGGAGCAGGCAACCACTTTACAGCAAGCTGGCCTTGATTTTTATAATCATAACATCGATACATCGCCATCCTATTATGACAAGGTAGTAACTACACGTACTTTCGACGATCGCCTTGCCACTATTGATGAGGTGCGGAAATCAGGCATGAAAGTCTGCTGTGGCGGCATATTAGGTTTAGGGGAGAGCAGGGAGGATCGTATTGAGTTTTTACATACCTTAGTAAATCTACCTTCACCGCCAGAAAGTATACCTATTAATAGCTTAATTCCTGTCGAAGGTACACCGCTAGCTCAGGCAAAACCCATTGATCCTTTTGAGCTGGTTCGTACTATTGCCACAGCGCGTTTACTGATGCCTGGAAGTATGCTAAGGCTTAGCGCTGGCCGTACCAAAATGAGTGATGAGTTACAAGCATTATGTTATTTTGCGGGTGCAAATTCAGTCTGGGCTGGTGATAAATTATTAACTCAAGAGAATCCCCAGCTTGATAAAGATGAGCAGCTATTTAACAAATTAGGATTACAAGCATTGCCAGCATGATTACTGATTTGTTAAGGCAGCAAAAGAGCTTATTGCTGCAACAAGGTTTATATAGAACACGACCTATTATTGATGAATATGGGCCGCATGTACTTAATTTTAGTTCTAATGACTATCTATCGCTAAGACATGATGAGCAAGTTAGAAGGGCTTATGCCCAGGGTTTTTGTAAGCATTCATCTGGCAGTGGTGCTTCTATGTCTGTGGGTGGCTATCATAAAATTCATCAGGAGCTAGAAAGAACCTTTGCACACTATTTAAAAGCTGACAGTGCGCTTTTATTTAGTTCAGGGTATGCAGCTAATCTTGGCATTGTTTCTTTGCTTGCCCAATTAAATTGCCATGTTTTAATTGATAAAGCAGTTCATGCTTCTATCTATGATGGTATTAAATTAAATAATATAAAGTACACGAGATTCTTGCATAATAATTATGAGGATTTAGAAGGAAAGCTTTCTAATTCTATAATTAACCCTGCGGTTATTACTGAGGCCATTTTTAGCATGAGCGGACAGCAATCCAATTTGGCTATACTTGCTAAGCTATGTGCAACCGGGCAAATACCTATTTTAGTTGATGAAGCGCATTCATTCGGTGTGGTGGGGCCACATGGTTTAGGTGCTGTCGCTTATTATCAATTGCCTCAACACCAAGTGCCACTACGTTTAATTACCTTTAGTAAATCATTAGGTGGGCAAGGCGCTATTATAGTTGGACAAGGGGAGTGGGTAGAGGCTTTATTCCAACAAGCACGTTCAAATATTTACTCAACTGCCGTAAGTCCTGCTTTAAGTTATGGTCTTTTAAAAAGCCTAGATATTGTTATGAAATCAGATGATAGGCGCAGTAAACTGGCTGAATTAATTGCCTATTTTCAGCAGAAAATACAAAAATCACCTTTAAAATGGCGCCACTCGCATACCCCAATTCAACAATTACAATTAGGATGCCCACATAAAGCGCTTGATTATGCTTTACAATTAAAAAAATACGGTATTATTTGTCAAGCCATGCGTGAACCAACCGTATGTCGTACTGCAACAGGGTTGCGCGTTGTCTTGAATGCTCAGCATGAGCCGCAGGATATTGATCACTTATTTGATAGGTTGCAGCAAATTGATGATACTCAAAGTCAACCAAATAGGTAAGGGTAATAGGCCCCTTGTTTTATTACATGGCTGGGGATTTAATCAAAAAATTTGGCAATCCCTAATTCCTCTATTAACCAATAATTTTACCCTTTATTTAGTCGATTTACCTGGATTTGGACAAAGTACAATGATGTCCTGGTCTTTATTTAAGGAACAATTACTAAGTAAGCTGCCAGAAAAATTTGCAGTTCTCGGTTGGTCATTAGGTGGGCTTTTTGCAACCAAGCTTGCTATTGAGGAGCATGAGCGAGTTTCGCATTTACTCAATGTGACAACGTCACCTTATTTTGTCCAAGATACAGAGTGGCCAGGAATAACACCGCAGACCTTAGAACAATTTTTTATCAATTTAAGCCAGAATCCCAAACAAACGACGGAAGAATTTATCGCTTTGCAATTACAGAATTTTTCTTCTTCAGTCGCTAATTTGGGAGAGTTTAGCTCAAACCTAGAAGCACTCACCAATGGCTTAACTATACTTGCTAGCTGGGATTTACGCCCCTGTCTACCAGGCTTAAAAAGCCCGACTTGTTTTATGTTTGGACGTTTAGATGCCATCGTACCAAGGCATTTATTACCCAGAATGCAAGAATTATATCCGCAGTTTAATTATATTTTATTTCCTAAAGCGGCACACATGCCATTTATAAGTCATCAACAGGATTTTATTAAAGAAGTTGAGAAATTCTTATTATGAAACAATTTTTTATTACAGGTACTGACACTGATTGTGGTAAAACCTATGTACTAGGTAGTTTGTTAAATTATCTTAACCAAACGTATAAAGCGCAAGCGTTAAAGCCTTTAGCAAGTGGTTGTGATGAAATAAATGGTCAATTAATTAGTCAGGATGTAATAAGGCTGCAGCGATACAATGCTGATCCCAATTTGACTATTAATCGCTGGCAATATTTGCCACCTATCTCGCCACACCTGGCGGCACAATTTGCAGGTGAGGTAATTACCGTTGACGAGATTGCTCAATTTTGTCAACAAGACGTGTTTACTCGGTTTGATTACTTGCTTATTGAGGGCGCAGGCGGGCTACTAGTTCCTCTAAATTCTCAAGAAACATGGCTCGATTTTTTAAAACTAACTAGAATACCCGTTATATTAGTTGTTGGCATGCGCTTAGGGTGTATAAATCACGCCTTATTAACAGATGCTGTGCTTAAAGCGAACCAAATTACTTGTTTTGGTTGGGTAGCTAATTATTTAGACAATAATATGCTCGTTGTTGAAGAGAATATTGCCACGTTAGAAGCCAGAATGCATATGCCGCTTATAGGTAGAGTTTACAATGATAAGAAAGCTCTGGATTGCTTCACCTTTACGCTGTAAAGGCTCGCAATGACCGGGGGTTTTGAAGTTCCCGAGTTCAGATGATGAAGAACTCTTAAGACTGGATTGTTCTACCTTCATTTCGTAAGATTTGCAAAGATAGTGCGATAGCTTTCCTAAATTTAGGTCAAACCTGTTAAAAACTAGGAAATTACCCTTGTTGAACCAGAGTTTATACGAAGTATGCATTGTTTATACTCAATGAGTTAGTTATAATTTATAAGTATTTCTTTAGCTAGAAACATAGATTTTAGTAATTTTCATTGAAATTTTATTTAAAAATTACTATATACAATAAACTCGAAATATCAGCTTTATTTTCTTTTATTTCCTGAACCTTGATAATTATGGAGATTTCTGGATGCCAATTTATGAGTATGAGTGTGCGAATTGCCATCATAAATTTGATTTAATGCAAAAAATACATGACGCTCCCGCAACCCAATGTCCGCAATGCTTTAAAGATACTGCGGTTAGGCTTATTTCTGCGGCTGGCTTTCAATTAAAAGGAACAGGTTGGTATGCTACTGATTTTAAAAATAAGTCTTCTGCGCCCGCAACTCAGAAAGGGAGTGGCAAGGAGAGCTCAGATAAAAGTTCGAGTGACGTAAAAACCCAAACAGGTGAAAAGGGTGAAAGAGATTGAAACCTAAATCAATACGCAGCTTTATCTTTGCAGGCTTGATAATTTGGCTGCCGATACTTGTGACGTTTGTTGTTTTAAGATTTATCATTGACATATTAGATTCAACAATGGCGCTCTTACCACAGGCCTATCAACCAGAGCACCTGCTTGGGGTACGTATTCCTGGCTTGGGCGTAGTTTTATCACTGTTGTTATTGATAATAACCGGCGTTGTTGCAACTAATATTCTTGGGCAGCGGTTAATGGGCTGGGGTGAAGCCTTACTGGCTCGTATTCCTCTTGTGCGCTCTATTTACAATGCTGCTAAGCAAGTCATTCAAGCAATTTTTGCGACCAATAGCCAAGCGTTTCGTAAAGTGATGTTAATTCAATACCCGCGTAAGGGCGTTTGGACACTAGCTTTTCAAACTGGCATGGCTAATCCTGAAATAGTCTCTCATGCCGGGGATGAGATGGTTTGTTTATTTATACCAACTACGCCAAATCCTACCTCAGGTTTTTTAGTCATGGTGCCTAAACGAGAAGTGATTGAACTGACTATGACTATTGATGAAGCGTTGAAATTTACTATTTCTTTAGGTGTTATGCAACCACAAAATGGTGCAGAGCCTGTTATTTATCCTTATTAAGATAGGTGTCCCATGCGATCACATTACAGTGCAGAAATTAATGAAACAATGATAGGCCAGGTTGTAACCATCTGTGGGTGGATTCATAATCGCCGTGATCATGGTGGCGTTATTTTTTTAGATATTCGTGATCGCTCAGGATTAGTGCAGGTTGTTTATGAGCCTGAGCAAGTTGACGTATTTAAAATAGCAGAAAAATTACGTCTTGAATTTGTAGTGTGTGTTCAAGGAAAAGTAAGAGCACGACCTGAAGGCATGGTAAATCCTAAGATGCCTACTGGCCAAATTGAAATTTTAGGCCATGAGCTTAACATACTAAATCAAGCGCAAACCCCACCGTTTCTTCCTGATGATTATCAATCAATCAATGAAGATTTACGTTACCGCTATCGATACCTAGATCTTCGTCGCCCTGATATGCAAAAGAATCTAATTCTTAGGCATAATCTCATTCGTTGTATACGCGAATACTTAAATGCACAAGATTTTGTTGATATTGAAACCCCCATGTTGACCAAAGCAACACCTGAAGGTGCCCGGGATTACTTAGTTCCCTCGCGAGTACACCCGGGGTCTTTTTATGCGCTTCCTCAGTCCCCACAATTATTTAAACAGTTATTAATGATGTCAGGGTTTGATAAGTATTATCAAATTGTGCGCTGTTTTCGGGATGAAGATTTAAGGGCGGATAGGCAGCCTGAATTTACCCAGCTTGATATTGAGATGTCTTTTATTGATGAACAAAATGTTCAACAATTAATTGAAGGCATGTTAGCAAAAGTTTTTAAAGATATATTGCAAGTCGACTTAAGCCTGCCTTTAAGGCGGATGAGCTTTGCTGAAGCCATGCGTCGTTTTGGAAGTGATAAACCCGATTTACGCATTCCATTGGAACTTGTTGATATTGCTGACTTGGTACAAGCCGCTGATTTTAAAGTGTTTGCAGCAGCTGCCAATGACCCAGACAGTCGAGTTGTTGGATTAAAGTTACCCAATGGTATTAAACTAAGCCGCAAAGAATTAGATGACTATGCGAGTTTTGTAGGCATCTATGGCGCTAAAGGCTTAGCTTATATTAAAGTCAACGATCGCACCCAGGGTATGACAGGTCTGCAATCACCTATTCTTAAATTCTTATCTGAAGATATGATAAACTCTATTTTGGATAGATTAGATGCGCAAACAGGTGATGTATTATTTTTTGGTGCAGATAAAGCAACTATTGTTAACGAATCGATGGGCGCTTTACGAGTAAAGCTTGGTCATGATAATGGGTTGGTACAATCTGGTTGGCAATTACTTTGGGTAGTTGACTGGCCAATGTTTGAAATTGATCCAAAAACAAATGCATTACAGCCAATGCACCATCCGTTTACTTCTCCTAGTAAACTCGATGGCGACGCTTTGAAAGCTTCTCCTGCAAACATGTTAGCGAAGGCTTATGATATTGTTATTAATGGTTATGAAATTGGTGGCGGCTCAATTCGTATACATCAACCAGAGCTTCAGCAAACTGTGTTTGACTTAATTGGCATTAATGAGCAAGAAGCTAGTGATAAATTTGGTTTCTTACTTGATGCCCTACAGTTTGGTTGCCCACCCCATGGAGGCATTGCCTTAGGGGTTGATCGCTTAGCCATGCTATTAACTAACTCATCATCGATACGTGATGTGATTGCGTTTCCTAAAACCCAATCTGCATCGTGTTTATTAACTAACGCGCCTACGCCCGTAGGTCAGGCGCAACTTAATGAATTGGGAATTCGCCTTGCACCCAACTTATCGGTATCTAAATAAACGACATGAGGTTTCTTTTGGAATGCTAAGGAAGTGGCTGTTTGTCATTATAGTGCTGTTACTGTGTACTACAATGGTGTTTGCGCGCTCGTCAACGAATAATTCAAGTAAACTAATTGAATATTTAACCCAAGAAAAAACAAATTTTACCTTAGTCAGCGGTGAGGCTAAATTATTTGCCTTACCGACAACAGATGAGGATTATTTAAAAAAAGTTCAGCAAAACGAGGCGCTCATTGCTCTAAATAAGGCTAAAATTGCTAACTTAGAAAGTTTTTTAATTACGCAAAAAAAGCTGCAAGCTGATTTTGGTTTGCGTCTTAAACAGCTGCAGCAGTTTCAAGTAACCGACTCGCCACAAATTAATTCGCAAGCAAAAATTGAAAGAATTAATTCACTTAATGAAGTTAATAAGAGAACCATTGAACTTATTAATGAAAATTTAAGCCTAGCCACTCGCTATCAAGAATTATTATTAGAGCAGAAACACAAACTTGATCTATGGAAATCTAAAGCACAATTGCGGCAACGCTTAGGGGAGTTACATGCCCAAGAAGATAAACTAAACCAATCCTTAGATAAATTATATGAAAATAGCTTAACTTTACAGCAGAAAATTAAGGCAGAAGCAAATTCTAAAACAGTTTATCTACTGGAAGCAAAATTATTATTAAATAATCAAGTGATTAATTTAACTCAGCATAAGAAAGCTGGTCTTAACTTACAGCGTAAGCTAATAAAAGCTGATTATGAATTATTAAGAGCGCCAGATATTCGCACCTTGCAAATGGTAACTGAAGTTTATAAAAATACTATTTCACAACTTTCAGACATGGAGCAAGCCCTAAAAAAGATGGTGCAATTGCTAAATATAGAACAGCGCCATTTAACTGAGGCAAGCTTAAAGCAGCAATTCTCAACATTAACTAGCATTATTAACAAACGGATTGCTGATATCACTATACAAGAGCAAACGCTGCAAGAAGATTTAGAAAATCATCAACAGGAGTTAAAAAAACAGCTCTCTGTAAGGCAAAGCTTATCTGAGTATCGGATTGACAGTTGGCCTGTTATTATTCATGAGCTATCACGTATGCCTATGCAATTTTATAGTTATTTAAAATCGCTGGCATTAAAAACCCGCGATAATTATTTATGGCAAGATACAGTACCGGCCATCTTTATTTGGCTGACTTTAATTGTTACAGCGGCTATCTTTTATTTCCTACAGCACTTATTAAAGCGTTTAACTCAAGATAAAGAGCGTTCAAGGCTTTCAGGCCATTTATATGGTGGGCTTTTAACCCTATTAAGCCGTAATATGCCTTATTTAGCATTTATCAGTACGCTATTCCTTATGTTATATCTAAATAAGGTTCCTTTTAGTAATTACCAATTATTAATTAATCTTATTCTAGTGTGGCTTACATTTCGTACCATGTTGTTAATTGCTCGTTTAATCTTGCTAGAGCGCATTAGCGACTCTTCAGGTAAGGACGTTAAATTATATTATCAAGTAAAATGGCTGCTGCTAGCAGGGGGATGGACGACTGCTTTAATGGTATTTAGCTATCAATTACCGCTGCCATTAATTTTACAAGATATATTTAATCGATTGTTTATGTTGTTCTTAGTGGCCGTGTCAATTCTTGTTTTAAAGAGCAAGGATGTTATCACTCATCTTTTATATCCTGTATTAAAAAATAAGAAACGCTATGTTCGTAATGCGGTCATGATATTAATGATACTTACACCACTTACTTTGTTTATCACCGCTGTGATTGGTTTAATTGGCTATATTAATTTAGCTTGGACAATGAGCCGTTATCAGGTACAAGTTTTATTTATCATTACCAGTTATATCGTTGTACGTGGATTAATGTTTGATGCCCTGGAGCTTTTATCAGAATGGATGATTTCAAATTCAACGAATGGGTGGTTATGGATAGAAGTTATTTTAAAGCCTTTAGATAAAATTTTGCGCGTATCTTTACTTATATTGTCTTTGGTTATTTTTTGCCAATTATTTGGCTGGTTGTCAGACTCAGCCATTGTTGCAAAATTACAGCATATCGCAGAATATCCTTTAGTTAATATTTCGGGTATTCATATTACGTCAGTGAGTATAGGCGAGTTTCTTGTGGTACTGGCTGTGTTTTATTGGACTGCGAAATGGACGAGGGAATTTTGTTACCGTTGGTTATACCGTAATACCAGAGATGCAGGCATCCGCAATAGCTTATCTGTATTTACTCAATATGCAGTTATTCTGATTGGCAGTATTATTACGTTACGCGTGCTGGGATTTGATTTTAGTGGCATGTCCATGGTAATTGGTGGTCTTGCTGTAGGTATGGGTTTTGGTTTACGAGATTTTGCCAGTAATGTAGTAGGTGGCATTATGCTACTTATAGAGAGGCCAGTTAGAGAAGGTGATTTAATCACTTTAGGTAATTATGAGGGGCGCGTATCCCATATTGGTATTCGCTCAATGCGGGTTTCTTCTTGGGATAATATGGAAGTCTTAATTCCCAATGCTGAAACATTTAATAAGCCTTTTACCAATTGGACTCATCAAGATAGTATCATAAGAACAGTCGTTCCTATTAAAGTAAGTCGTGCTGATGATCCAAGTATTATCCAGCAGATAATTTTAGATGTATTGGCTATCACACCAGAAATTGTAAGTGAGCCGCCGGCGCAGGTTTTTTTAAAGAAAATTGATGAAGCTTTAATTGAGTTTGAAGTGCGATATTTTATAAATGTGCAAACACATACTCGTTTTGAGGTTCGCTCAAAAGTTCTTTTTGCAATTATGGAGCAATTTAAATTAGCAGGTATAAAATCTCCTATTCCTCCTATTAGTGTAGAATTGAAAGAAAAAGAAGGGCGAGAAGAAAAAAAATATGAACGCGCGCTTACCAAAATCACCCCCGAACAATGAGGATGAATTACTGTTTCGCTGCTTACAAATTGAAGGAATTAGCTTTGCTCAGCTAGCAAATTTTATCCAAGCCTCTATTCCTAAAGATCAAGTAAAACGTAAAGGCTGGGCAGGCCAAGCGATAGAGTTAATTTTAGGTGCGACTGCAGGCACTAAAGCTGTGCCTGATTTTAATCATCTCAATATTGAATTAAAAACAATTCCTTTTAATAATCGTGGAAAGCCTGCAGAATCTACATTTATTACCTCTATTCCTCTTTTACATGTGCATCGTCAAGAATGGTACGCTTCAGAATGTTATCAAAAGCTAAAGCGTATCCTTTGGATTCCAGTTGAAGGCGCAAGAGAAATACCGTTTGCGCAACGTCGAATTGGCCAAGCCTATCTATGGTCGCCTACTCCTGAGCAAGAGGAGATTTTACAGCAAGATTGGTTAGAATTAACCACTATGATAGGTACTGGCCGCCTAGAAGAGATTGATGCAACGATGGGACATTATTTGCAAGTGCGACCTAAAGCTGCCAATGCTCGTTCTCTATGTTATGGCTTAGACAATGAAGGAAACAAAATCCTGACTTTGCCTCGGGGCTTTTATTTAAGAAGGTCGTTTACCGAGATTATTTTTAGCATAAAGTAAAAAAATTGTTTAGTTAAAAATTTATAAAATCATAGGCTTATAGAAAAATATTCTAATTAATTATCATTATATTTAGATTGATATTAAGAATAGGGACTGGTATTATTCAATAGCGTAGCAAAGCTATTTACATAAAGCTAACAGATTATTTCATAAACAAGGATGAGAGGATGAAAACTATATTTTCTAAATTAATAAATAAGTTCACTCTAGGTTTATACATTGCTCTAGCAAATTCAGTTGCTTTTGCTGGCGGCCCCGGGATGAGTTGGTCTCCAGGCTGGATAGCGGGCGGTGTCTTAGCTGCAGCGGTTATTGGTGGTATTATTGCTTTTGTTGGTAATGATGATGACGATGATGAAGCAAATGTTCTTGTTTGCCAATAAATTTGGTTGTCAAAATATTTTAAAGCTAGCAGCTTAATGTTGCTAGCGCTACAGTCTTTTTAAATTATTTGTTGAGACACTTAGCAATGACTAGTCATTCAATGCGTTATTCATGGCAAGTAATGTATGCTTCAGTTTTTGCTCTAGTTATTCGAGATATTCAAAAAAGATTTATTAAAACAGTAAATACAGAGCGCTCTATTGGTATGTTATGGGTGATATTAGAGCCTATTACGCATATTGGCGTATGGATGTTGATTCGGATCGGCTTTAATCGAAATATTCATACTCTTCTTCCTGCACCACTTTTCATTTTATTAGGGGTTATACCCTTTCTATTATTTCGCAATGTTATAAATAGCAGTAAGGGAAGTATTAAAATTAATAAAGGCTTCTATCTATTTCGCCAGATTAAGCCTGTAGACCCCATATTTGCAAAAATTATTAGTGAGATTATGGTTTCATTACTGATTTTTATCATTCTATTAATAGGACTTAAATGGTTTGGAATCAAATGGAATCTTTATGATTTTTTAAGGTTGCTACGAAATTCAGTATCATTTGTAGGTTTTATTTTGGGGCTATCCCTTATTATTTCAATTGCTTGTTTTTTCTTTAACTTTATGTCGACTGTTATCTCAATTATTAATCGAATGACTTACATTTTTTCAGGCATTTTTTTTAGCGCTGATATGTTACCTAAATCTGTAAGAAATATAGTTCTTTATAATCCTATTTTTCAATTTATAGAAATAATACGCGAGAGTTTTACGCCACCTTTTTCATTTACTTCGTATACATCAAGTGACTATTTATTAAAGGTATCATTAATTACATTAGCAATCGGGATGGGGCTTTATTTAGCTACCTATCAAAAAATAATGATTGAGATCGAGCAGCGATGATTGAGGCAATTAATATTAGTAAATATTATAAAGTACAAGGAAAAAAGCACATTGTATTTAATGATTTGTCTTTATGTATTAAGCCAGGCGAACGAATTGCTTTAATGGGCTCAAATGGTGCGGGTAAATCTACATTATTACGTATTTTATGTGGTATAGAAAAGCCCAGTAGTGGGGTAGTTAATATTACTAGCCGTTTATCCTGGCCCGTCGGTGTGGCAGGTGGCTTTATTGCCAATTTAACGGGACGAGAAAATGTAAAATTTGTTTGTCGGCTCTTTATGAATGATAAAGACGAAACAATAGAGAAAATTAATTTTGTGCAGGATTTTGCTGAAATTGGTCATTATTTTGATATGCCTGTCCAAACATATAGTTCTGGAATGCGCTCACGTTTAGCTTTTGGTTTATCAATGGCTTTTGATTTTGATTTTTACATTGTTGATGAGGCTTTAGCTGTTGGTGATTTATCGTTTAGAAAAAAATGTAAACTTATTTTCAATGAGAAAGCCGAAAGTAAAGGTATTATTATGGTTTCTCATAGCGTAGGTGTAGTAAGAGAATTTTGTAAGCAAGGCATATTTTTGAAAGGCACTAAAATTATAAAAGCTAATTCAATAGAGGAAATAATTCAATTATATAAATATTTGGCTTAATTTTTTATAAATTAAAGTTACACGCTTGATTTAAAGCTTAGTTTCTAGCTTTATATGAACAATTTATGTTACTGTTTTATTGCAAATTTGGAGTTTGATTTATTAAAGGAATTGTATGGAGCAAGTATATAAAGGAAAAAGGGTTCTTATTACAGGTGCTGCAGGCACAATCGGTAGTGTTTTAACTGCAAAATTATTGAAGTTAAATATTAAGGAAGTCAAAGCCCTTGATAACAATGAATCTGAATTATTTTATTTAAATGAAAAAAATCGAAAAGAATCTCGTTATAATGGTTTCTTTGCTGATATCAGAGATTTAGATAGGCTTAAATATCTTGCTCGCAATGTAGATATTATTTTACATACCGCTGCAATGAAACATGTTATTATCAGTGAACAAAGCCCATTTGAAGCCGTACGAACCAATGCTGAAGGCACACTGAATGTTATTAGTGCTGCTATAGAGTCTACAACTGTTAGCCGAGTTATTTATACAAGTAGTGATAAAGCTGTTAACTCTACTAATGTAATGGGTACTACCAAACTATTAGGTGAACGCCTTATTACTTCGGCAAGTAATATTAAGGGCTCTAGTAATATCATTTTTACTAGTACACGTTTTGGTAACGTTATTGGCTCGAGAGGTTCTGTTCTTCCCATTTTCTATTCTCAAATTAAAGAAGGCCAAAATATCACTATTACCGACAGTCGTATGACTCGCTTTTTCATGACTGCGGACGAGGCTGTTAAGTTAGTTATTGAGGCATCATTATTAGCTAAAGGTGGTGAGGTTTTTATCACAAAAATGCCTGTAATGCGTATTATAGATTTAGCAACTGCCATGATAGAGCTCGTAGCCCCAAAATTTGATCGCGATCCAGATAGTATAGGCATTGAATATATAGGGACAAAACCTGGTGAAAAGCTTTATGAAGAATTAATGACCCAGGATGAGACTGAAAGAGCTTATGAGCTTGAACATATGTTTATGGTAAAGCCCGCCATGCTTCCTTTATATGAAGAAATAGATTATAGCAGTTATGAAACCTTAGTTAGTAAAAATGTAACTAAGCCCTACATTAGTTCAAGTGAAAAATTTATGACAGTAGAAGAAATAAAAGATTACTTACTGTCACATTTTCTTCTGGATTGCTATAAATACCAAGGCGCTGTGTCAAACCATATTACTAAGCGAGTTATACCTATAGCTGCCTCCCAGGCAGAGCAAAATTATACTGCATTAACTATTTAAGTCTTAAGGAGAAGTAACGTGCCTCATGTTTTAATATTAGGCGGAGATGGGTATCTCGGTTGGCCTACGTGCATGTATTTTTCAAACCGGGGTTATGAGGTAACAGTTGTTGATAATTATCTAAGGCGTAACTCTTGTGTTGAGCTTGATGTAGACATGCTTTACCCAGTTCCATCACTTATTGAGCGCGCTAAATTATGGTTTGAATTAACTGGTAAAGATATTAAAGTTGTTATTGGTGATCTTGCTGACCCGGAAGTCATGCGCAGTCTGTTTAACGGGCGTGTGGCTTATCAAAGGGCTGAAAATAATAATTTTACAGGAATTCCTGATACCGTAATTCATTACGCAGAACAACCATCAGCGCCTTATTCTTTAATTAATTATAAGTATGCAAACAATACAATACAAAATAATTTATTAGTAACTAATAATATTTTGTTCGCATTAAAAGATTTTGCGCCTGATACCCATTTAATTAAATTAGGTACCATGGGCGAATATGGTACCCCCAATATTGATATTGAAGAAGGGTGGTTAGAGATAGAGCATAAAGGTCGTAAAGACAAATTTTTATTTCCCCGTCAAGCTAGTTCCATTTATCATACAACAAAGGTTATGGATACCGATTTAATTTGGTTTGCTGTGCGTATGTGGGATCTTAAGTGCACAGATTTAATGCAAGGCCCTGTTTATGGCATTGATACACCAGAATCTATAATCGATGATCGGCTTAAAACTATTTTCAATTATGATGAAATTTTTGGCACAATCATTAATCGTTTTATTGTACAAGCTGTTATAGGTTACCCTTTAACAGTCTATGGTAAAGGTGGACAAACACGCGGTTATTTAAATATTAATGATACCCTGCAATGTGTTCATGCTTCTGAAAAAATACCTGCCCAAAAAGGCGAGCTACGAATATTTAATCAAATCATGGAAACGTTCACTGCCAACCAATTAGCTGAATTGACTAAGAAGGTAGGTGATAATCTTGGGTTTAGGGTTGAAATTAAAAATATAGAAAATCCTCGGAAGGAAAAAGAGGAGCATTACTATAACCCCGCTTATCAAGGCTTACAAAATATTGGTGTTAAGCCCCATTATTTAACAGAAGATTCTATGCAAAAAATATTTGAAGTTGTTAACCGTTATAAAAATAACATCCGTCAAGATATTATTTTTAAAGGGATTAAATGGTAAATATTAAAAATTATTTAAGGACTAGTAGTGAATTCAATGCAAGGTTGTTATACCGCACCAGAAGATATTATCATCCAGCCCGGTGCTATCATAGGGTTAAAATACAAAGAGAATAGTCAAAATACAACGTTTAGTCAAAATACACTTATTCGCGCAGGTAGTATTATTTATTGTGATGTTACTTGCGGCTCTAATTTTCAAACCGGACATTATGTTTTAATTCGTGAACATACGGAAATTGGACAACATGTTGTTATAGGAACAAATACGGTTCTCGATGGAAACATTATTATTGGTGATTATGTAAAAATTGAGTCTAATTGCTATATTCCGACACATACAACCATTGGTTCACGTGTATTCATTGGTCCTGGAGTAACCATGACAAATGATAAATATCCTTTGAAAATGCGTGATACTTATAAACCTATAGGCCCAATTATTGAAGATGAAGTAACTATTGGAGGGGGAGTAATTATAGTACCTGGCATTCGTATAGGAAGAGGCTCTTTTATAGCAGCAGGGACAGTAGTTACTAAAGATATTCCACCTATGAGCTTGGTAATGGGTAGTGCTGGCAAAATTACTGTTTTACCTAAAGAGCTTGAGGAAAAGAATATTGCACTAAGCTGGCAAAAATATTTATTAGCATAAAAATATTATTTACAAGGAGTATCTTAAAATGTCTATTTCCAAAACAATTAAAATGGCAGAGATTAGCCTATCATCCTCTGAAATAGATGCTGCCACTACTATACTGAAATCAGGCTCGTTAAGACAAGGTGTAGAATGTGAGGCTTTTGAGAAAGAATTTGCAAAAAAGGTTGGCGCTCAGCATGCTATCGCTTGTGCGAATGGTTCCGCTTCTTTGCATTTAGCATACATGACTTTCTTACAACCAGGTGATGAAGTATTAGTGCCTTCTTTTACATTTATGGCAACTGGCTCAATGGTCATGATGGCTGGTGGTAAGCCAGTCATATGTGATGTTAATCCTGATACATTTTTAATTGACTTAGAAGATGCAGCCAAACGTATTACGGATAAAACTAGAGCTATTTCTCCTGTACACTTGTTTGGTAATGTTTGCGATATTAATAGCATAGAAAAGTTTGCTAAAAAATATGATTTAAAAGTAATTTGGGACAATGCGCAAGCACATGGTGCTAAGTATCAAAATAAAGATGTAGGGGGATTTAATGATTTTACATCTTATTCTTTTTATCCTTCAAAAAATTTATTTGTAGGCGAAGGTGGAATGATTCTTACCAATGATGAAGAGATAGCTTATAAACTACGGTATATGCGTTCTCATGGGCAAACAGGAAAATATCTTCATACTATGATTGGTTTAAATTATAGAATGACAGATGTAGAAGCTGCAATTGGAAGAGAGCAATTAAAACGTTTAGATGACATGTTAACCATCCGGCGTAGAAATTATCATCTATATAATGAATATTTATCTTCAATTCCTAGTATTAAGCTTCAGCAAGCATTACCTAATACACAACCGGCTGTTCATCAATATTGTTTTACTATCAATTCAAATCAAGCAAAAATTAATCGAAATGAATTAATTATAAGATTAAAAGAGAAAGGAATTGAATCGGGCATTCATTACCCTAGAGGATTGCATCAGCAGCCTATTTTTATTGAAAAATATGGCCATTTAACCCTTCCAGTGACTGAGCGCTTATGTAATGAGATCATAGCAATACCTGTCCATCATGGTTTATCTATAGAAGATACTAAATATATTACTGAAGTAATTTGTCAAAATTTATCTTAAACCATGAGCTCATAATGACAGAAAATAAGTTAAAAATTGTATTAGCACCAATGAATATTGCTAATATGCCAATGGTTATTGTTAACAAGTTAAAAGAAAGAGGGTATGAGGCTGAGCAGGTACATTATAACTTAGGTGATGGACATCCTTTGGGTTATCCATTAGATAGAAGTGTAAATTTTAAAGCTCTGGGGGGGCGTACTAAAGCGCAAATTACTATTTTAAAAGAATATCTTGAACGCGATTTTGATATTTTTCATTTCTGGAACAAATCTTTATTTTATAAAGCTGATGTCTCCTTAATGTCGGGATTAGATATACCCCTTATTAAAGCCAGAGGAAAGAAAATTATACATCGTTTTACGGGGTTTGATTTAAGAACTTCTAGTAAAGATCTCGCTTTTAACCCCTATAGTCCGTTTCGCTATGGCTATGTTAGCAAGGTGCCTGAGGAAGCAATTTTACGCTATATTGATTTCCTTCATGAATATGTCGATCAGTTTTTAGTTCAAGACCCTGAGCTCCAGCAATTTTGTAGTGAGGCTAAAATTATACCTAGAGCTCTAGCTTTGAATGACTATAAATTTGTTGGAATAAAAAAAAATGATGTACCGCTAATAGTACATGCTCCAACTGATAAGATATGCAAAGGTTCAAATTTTATTTTGAAAGCTTTGGAAGAATTAAAAAATGAGGGTTTAAAGTTTGAATTAAAATTAATTCAAGGAATGTCTCATCAGAAAGCAGCCCAAATTTATCGTAACTCTGATATCATCATTGACCAAATTTTAATAGGCGCACCAGGCGTATTTACGCTTGAGGCAATGGCTTTAGGAAAGCCTGTTATAGCTAATTTAAGAGAAGACCTATTTAGTTGTGTTTATGGCAATGAAATGCCTGTTGCTAACGCGAATCCAGTTAATATTAAGCAAGTTATAAAAAAATTAGTTCAAGATTATGAATGGCGAAAACATTTATCAACATTTGGTAGAAAAATTGTTGAAAAACATCATGACATTGACCTAGTTATTGATGATTTTATTGATACTTATCAATCGGTTATGCATAAGTCTAGTCATTTACCTAAGACTTATAAAGATCTTGATTATTTAGGGTGGCAAACAAATCAATGCGAACAAACTCTCTCTAAACTTATTAGAGCAAATCAATCCATTCAAAAGCTTAATGAAGAGATAAAACATTTTAAAACTACGGATACTTTTTTGACTGCAGATAAACCTTTTAAGAAAAAAAGGCGCTTTAAGTCACCGCTGAAAATTTTAAAAAATAAACTAAATTTTCTAAAAATTAGCCATTAATAAATATTAGGGTTTTTATATGATTAATATTGGAATCATTGGTTGTGGAAAACAAGCAGCCAAGCATATTTTAAGTTTACGTGGAAATGTAGAGAATATTTCATTATTTGATATTAATCAGGAGGCAGCAATAAAGTTAGCAAAAGAAAATGATCTTAATGCTGTTTCATCTGTTAAAGAAATAATTGAAAATCCTAATATCCATGGAGTTATTATTGCTACTCCTACTTTAACGCATTATGAATTAATTTTAGATTCGTTAAATGCAAAAAAACATGTTTTTTGTGAGAAACCACTTTGTGAAAATCTAGAGCAAGCCAATATATTAAATGATGTTTCTTTAAGGACCGGCTATTTCGTTCAGGTTGGTTATGTATATAGACAAGTACCAGCGTTTAAAGAGCTGCACAAGCTTATTAACTTAAGTGAAAAGCCTTTGGGGGGGGTGATCTTAGCAAACCTTAAAATTGGTGGCCGAGGTGATCATAATGCTTGGAAGCACAAAAAATCACTTGGAGGTGGGGCTATTAATGAAATGTTAGTGCATATGCTGGATCTGGTTAACTGGTTATTTGGAGATATTACAGACGTTAATCATTGTAACACTCATTTGCTTCGGTCCAAACGTATTATTAATGGTATAACTATTGATGCTGACGCAGAAGATTTTGTGTCTGTTGCAGGTTTTACTAGATCAGGCGTTTATGTTACGGTGCAAGCTGACCTATTAACGCCTGCCTTTAGTCAATCTATTGAAGTTCAGGGGGAAAATGGAAGCTTTTTTGGGTCTATTCAAGCAAATCGATTATCTGAATTTTATTTAATAAATAGCACAAATTCTTATCAAGCTGGCAAACACCAAATTGTGACAAATAAACAAGATTTATTTCATAATCAAATGAATGAATTTATTGTAAATATTAAACAAAATAAATTGAATCAATCCCCAGGCATAAAGGATTCAATTCAGCTTGTAAATATTTTACAGCAGGTCAAAGATTTTGATTAAGCTGCAAAAACGTTTTCAAAATTTTATTAGAAAGCGTTATACAAAAAAAGTAGTATCAAGATTATTAAATAATCATAAATCTCATTTATATAATTTTCATTTGGATAGAATATTAACTTTTGCAAGATATGCTTATGATAATTCTAAACTGCTTTCTTCCGAATTATATATATCTCATGGAGTACGAGCGCTATCCGCAGCCTATACGCTTAGCACCATAACAAATAAAAATTATATATATGATGCTATTGAAGTCCCATCTTTCAAGCATCGGAATACGTCTGTTAAATGGCATCCAACTGTTCTTGATACTATAGAGCTTCTTAATGATTTTTACATAAAAAATACAAGTGAGATAATGACTGTAAGTGAGTCTTTAGGAAACTATCTACGTAGTTATAAGTTACCAGTACATGTTATCCCTAATTATCGTTTAAACAATCAAGTAGAACTCTCTCTCGCTTGTCACAATGATTGTTTACATAGGCTAGTTAGAGTTAATAGTTGCAAAAAATTAGTCTTAATTTTAAGTACTATAACTAGTCATGTGGAAAGTTTAATTTTAAGTATTAACCATCTTCCAAAAGATGTTGATTTAGTTTTCTTAGGAGAGATACGTCCAGAAGCATATAAACAATCGATGCAAAAATTTGCGAAGGATAATAAGGTTTATAATAGGTGCCATTGGATTAAACCAATACCTTATCATAACCTTATCAAAACAATCGCTTGCGCTAAATTAGGTATCATTTTATTAGATCCAGAAAGATTGAATAGCTATCTATCTCTACCAAATCGTATATTTGATTATTTTGCTGCCACTCTACCCATTATCTCTCCAGATATCCCCGATATAAGAAATTTATTATTTAAGCATAAATGTGGCCTGATATTAAAAGATATAAATCCTTTGTCTTGGTCACAAGCTATCAATAAGGTGTTATTAGATTTAAATTTTTATAAATTAAATATGACTAATTTAAATCAACTCTATAGTTGGACCTCTTGCGAGTCAAATTTATTAAAAATAATTAATGGAAGAGAGTCGGTTACTATTTTAAGTATGAATGATTTAGTAAACAATCAGCGTGCTAGGCGAATAGCAGGTACATTGGCCAATAACGGGGTTTTCGTTAAGATATTTTGCCTAAGCAATCATGAGCAAAAATATTTTCATCCCAATATTCAATATCATATATTGAAAAAATTTTAGGTTTTAAAAATTAAGGTAATTTTAGTGATAAGGTTAATTATTAATTTAAATCTTTTTTATTTAATTTATATTTGTGAGTTAATAAAATTTACTAACAATAAATATTATTATAATTTACTTTATCAAAGACAATTTTTACAAAAATGTAGAGAGGCAAGCGCCAAAAAAAATGAGTTTTTTTCTCTATTATTAAAGCTATATTTAGATATAGAAAGTATTTCTTTTGAGTATCTTGTTACCTTTTCAAAAAAGCTTAAGTTAAAAGATTTTAAAAAAATTATTAAAGTTTTTACGCAACAAAATCCAGAAATGAGTCTACAACTCTTAGATAGAACTAGAAGAAAGTCAGATTTAGCCTTTATTTATCGTTCTTTTTTATTTCCTAGCCAAAGCGATGAAAGTACGTTAAAAAATCTTTTGAAAAAGAAACCCTCTCTTATTTTTAATCTTTATAATCATTATCACTATTATAACGCCTCTCAAGCAGAGAAAACATTAAATCAATATTTTAATTCAAATAATTTATTACCTCTTACTAAGGTAAATGAAAACAAACCATTATACATAGATAACATTGCTATCGTCTCTCATATAGAGAGTAAAAAAAATTATGGCCAAGTTTCAATTATTGTTAGCGCTAAAAATGAAGAGCTTTTAATAGAAGGTGCTATACAATCATTAATAAACCAAAGCTATAAAAATATTGAAATCATTTTTATAAATGATGCATCTAGCGATAAAACATTAGACGTCTTCATCAATACTTGTAATAAACATAAATTTAAAAATTTTAAAACGATAAACCTTGATAGAAATGTTGGCCCGTTTTATTGTATGAATTTAGGTATGCAAGCAGCAAAAGGTGATTTTATCACATTTCATGGCGCAGATGATTGGGCACACCCTCAGCGCATATCAGCTCAACTTAATGAGATAATTAAACGTAATGCAATGGCCTCTATGTCTAAGCTAATTAGAATCAAGCCTACTGGTGAGCTTTTTTCAAAACATATTTATCCTTTAAACCGTATTTGTGTATCCTCCCTCTTATTTAAACGACAAGTAATAAAAGATTTAGGTTATTTTTATACGGATTTACTTGGATCAGACTCTGAATATCCCGAAAGAATAAGACTTTTTTATAGCGCACGGAATTTGATTGTCTCACCTTTGGTACTAACTTTGGCAGCGCATAGAAATGATTCAAGAACAACGTGTAATAAATTTGGTACAGCTAATTTTGGTATTAATAAACGTCGTTTGCTCGACTTGGAAATATTAATGGAACGATTGTATGATCAATTTAAATTCAAGAAATCTTATTATGTTCCGTTTAATAAAAAACAATACTCTCTTTAATAAAATGAAATTACCAAAAAATGGAAATAAAGTATCTACTTGTATTTCTAAGTGGTTAATGTTAATTAATTCATTAAATTAAAAATGATTATCTTTTTGAAGATTTAATTAGATAAATTTTGTTTAAAATACGTATGCAT
This sequence comes from Legionella beliardensis, assembly GCF_900452395.1. Taxonomy (NCBI): domain Bacteria; kingdom Pseudomonadati; phylum Pseudomonadota; class Gammaproteobacteria; order Legionellales; family Legionellaceae; genus Legionella; species Legionella beliardensis. The sequence continues at coordinate 1,633,551 of NZ_UGNV01000001.1, read as the reverse complement.
ATTATAGTAATTTACTTTAGTAATAGGTTCTTTGGGGTCACTTGTTGTTACAATATTGACCTTTGTTCCTAGATTTACTAAAGTTTGAACCATACGCAAGGTACGATTGTTATTACTTAAATCATTTTTCCCAATAAAGGTTACTGTTTTAGGATAATTAAAAAATTCTAAAAACTTATTTTCTTGTGCTTCCCAGACAAGAGCCTTCGCTGCATTTTCGAGATTACTCCGATAAAATTCTAATTTATCGGCAAACCGTTTAATTAGTTCGGGCATTTGATTTGATTGGTTTTCTAGCGAAACAACCTCTCCAATTTTATACTCGTCAATATAAAATTTATGTGCAGGAACATCATAAGAAAGTATGGGCAACCTTGCTCGAATGCAATCAAAAATTCTATTAGATAATGTTAAATAATCATTGAGAATCTGCGGATTTGGACAAATAAAACTGAAATCAGCGCCACTACAAAAATCAGCCATATTACTAAAGTCGTTTTCGTTAAAAAACATGACTCTATTTTTCATTCCAATCTTTTCAGCATACAAATTCAGGTCATTTAAGTCCTTAGTAGAAATATGTCCAACACTAACCATTTTAAAGTGAGCAGGCAATGAAGCTAGCCAATCTAATATTTTTTCAAATTGTAATACTGAATAAATGTTATTTGGATAAAGTATTAATATATCGGAGTCCTCAGCCCTACATAAGGCTCGTATTATTGTTTGTTTATCATTTTTTAATTTATGATAGTAAGGGTAATTTTCTATAGTAATAATGTCTTTAAAAGAATATTTTTCATTTATAAAATCTTTTAATGGTTTGCTAGCAGTTAATATTTTGTCGACCTTTTTAATCATTGCCTTAGCTGTAAATTCCATATAAATTTCTAGGAAATTTTTATAGGGTTTAAGCAAGCAGCGGTCTTGCATATACAAACCAGGTATTTCTACTTGATCAAGATATATGGCTCCATCATTAAATTTTTGTTTTAATGCATAAGCCGCCCATACTGCTTCTTCAAGGTGTGCAACGTAGATATCAGCTTTAAGTTCATCCCCTATGTGATCGACAATATTAGTAATCATACAACGCGTATAAGGAATACTAGTTGCTTCTACTCCATTTAAATAAGGTACTATGAACGTATCGCTCATTATAAATCCTCAATCTTGCGAGACAAAAGTGATATTAGGGTGCGATATAATATGACCTATTCCACTAGTTGGAAGATATTTTTTATCCAGTAAACTTAGTATTTTTATCTTTAAATTATTTTTTAGTAGATATGTCAAAAAGGGAGGTAATTCCACTATTTTTCGCCAATCCACTTGGCTAATAAGGCTTATAGTCCGAATATCAGAAAAAACTTCTTGAAATATAGAATCATAATTTTTTATATCAAACTTTTTTCGTAGATCTCGTATTGCTATACGAGCTTCACCCAATTGATTAAGCATACTAAAGGTAGCATTTCTCATGCTCTCAAGGCAGGTCCAGCTATAAATAGTGGCAGCAGGAGAGTCTTCTAATAAGAAAGACAAGCTTTCGTTTTCTGTGGAAATAAAAGGTAAACCTGCTGCTACTAGATCTGCATAACGATTATGTAAGCTAAGTCGGTTACACTCTATAAAGTTAGCAAAATGAACTATTCCTAAATGACTGCTTTTTAAGATCCCAATCATTTCATTTTTTTCAAAAGAGCCACAAAATTTTACTCTGTCTTTTAATCCCATCGTATCACGGTAATATTCTATTTTCGATTGAAGTTCTTTGCTAGCAAAATTACCTAAGTGAACCAAGACAAAATGTTTAGGTAAACTTAGTATATATTTAAGAATACTTATAAAATCAGAGGTAGGGTAAATATTACACGGATAAGCTAGAATAATCTGTTTAGCTGGATTCAATGATAGCTTATCGCGAATAATATTATCATTTTGATTATCAATAATCGTAGTATCGATATCAATATAACGGTTAACATTGTATGAGGGTACACCCACTTGAGCTAAAAGATTAGCATAACCTTGCCCCGTACAAATACAGGAATCAATCACTTTGATGAGTTCGTGATGTATGGTATCTAAGTAGGTTATAAATTGTCGATCAGTCTTATTATATAGTTTTGGTGAATACCTTCTTTGTAAGTTGGACAAAGGGTGCTCATTTACATACCAAATGATCTTTCCGCCAAAACGCTCCTTTAAGGTGGCTACGGAGAGTAAATCTGACCGCCCTATAAGGAGATACGCATCTGCTTGCAAGCTTTCAGCTAAATTCTCAACGTGACTTGCAAAACTAAACATATTATCGAAGAAATTTACACTTGTTAGGCTTGGTGTAATAGACTTATCAAAATTTTTTAATTCGGCTTGCGCCTTCATTGTATAATGTTTTGTCTGCCGTTTAAGATTTTCATGTAGTTTTTTTATCTGAGTTTGTTTATGTGCATTTTGCTCAGTCAACGCTTCCATGTGTTTTAAATATTTGTCATGGTGTGCTTGTTTTTTGTGAATATTTTCTTTGAGCTTGCTAATGGTAATCAGCTGATCTTTGGTTTTTGCCGTTAAAAGGCTTCTATGCTGAGCGGTTTTTTCAATGACTTGCTCGAAATACTTAGTTTGTTTTTCCAACCGTTCGTGTAGTTTCTTAATTTGATTTTGTTTACGTGCATTTTGTTTAGTCAAAGCTTCCATGCGTTTTAAATGTTTGTCATGGTGTGCTTGTTTTTTGTGAATATTTTCTTTGAGCTTGCTAATGGTAATCAGTTGATCTTTGGTTTTTGCCGTTAAAAGGCTTCTATGCTGAGTGGTTTTTTCAATGACTTGCTCGAAATACTTAGTTTGTTTTTCCAACCGTTCGTGTAGTTTCTTAATTTGATTTTGTTTACGTGCATTTTGTTTAGTCAAAGCTTCCATGCGTTTTAAATGTTTGTCATGGTGTGCTTGTTTTTTGTGAATATTTTCTTTGAGCTTGCTAATGGTAATCAGTTGATCTTTGGTTTTTGCTGTTAAAAGGCTTCTATGCTGAGCGGTTTTTTCAATGACTTGCTCGAAATACTTAGTTTGTTTTTCCAGCCGTTCATGTAATTTTTTTATCTGAGCTTGCTTATGTGCATTTTGTTCAGTCAAAGCTTCCATGCGTTTTAAATGCTTATCATGGTGTACTTGTTTTTTATGAACATTTTCTTTGAGCTTGCTAATGGTAATCAGTTGATCTTTGTTTTTTGCTGTTAAAAGGCTTCTATGCTGAGCGGTTTTTTCAACGACTTGTTCGAAATATTTAGCTTGTTTTTCCAGCCGTTCATGTAATTTTTTTATCTGAGCTTGCTTATGTGCATTTTGTTCAGTCAAAGCTTCCATGCGTTTTAAATGCTTATCATGGTGTACTTGTTTTTTATGAACATTTTCTTTGAGCTTGCTAATGGTAATCAGTTGATCTTTGTTTTTTGCTGTTAAAAGGCTTCTATGCTGAGCGGTTTTTTCAACGACTTGTTCGAAATATTTAGCTTGTTTTTCCAGCCGTTCATGTAATTTTTTTATCTGAGCTTGCTTATGTGCATTTTGTTCAGTCAAAGCTTCCATGCGTTTTAAATGCTTATCATGGTGTACTTGTTTTTTATGAACATTTTCTTTGAGCTTGCTAATGGTAATCAGTTGATCTTTGATTTTTGCTGTTAAAAGGCTTCTATGCTGAGCGGTTTTTTCAACGACTTGTTCGAAATATTTAGCTTGTTTCTCCAACCGCTCATGTAGTTTTTTTATTTGAGTTTGCTTATGTGCATTTTGTTCGGTCAAAGCTTCTATATGTTTTAAATACCTGTTATTATTTTCTTGTTTTTTTTGAAGGCTCTCTTGTAGTTGGGTAATTTTAATGGATTGCTCTTCTTTTTGTAGAATTAAAATTTCGATATAATTCAAATATTTTTCATTAATCTCTTCTTTCGAGGTATTGGCTTGCTTTAAACCTTTGGCGGGCTTAGTAACTATATTAATTTCCTTGTTAGGATATTTTTTAATGTGAGTCGCTTTTTTATCCATATTACAGTCCTACTGACTTATCCTTGACGATAATATTTTAAACTATCTAAATAAATAATAAACTTATTTACTTCGAACTTAAGTGTAACTTTGAAATTATTATTTTATACTTAAATTCGGTAGCTATAAGGTTTGGTTATTGATAAGCAAGTATAAAAGATTTATTTAAATCTATGCTTATAACGGAGGTTAAAAATTAATTGCTTATCTTACATGTTAAATATTACAAAAGAACATTTTAATTTCATACATTAAGTAGCTATCCTCAATATATTGAAATTTGTCATAGTTTTGAATTCAAATTATTTAAAATACAAAATAAGATAGCTTATTAAAGCTTTTTCTTTCTATATCCTCGAAAAAAACAATATTTATTTTTCAACCTAAGCTGTAAAGATTTTATTTCATAATCTTTAGTAATATTTACTAAGATTTATTCTTTAAAGGAACATCAAATAAATTTTTACGGCCTCCTTGATTTAGGTTAGTAACTATCTTTAATACAATTGTGCTACCAGTTCTTTTAAAAGTAAAAGGAAAAAATGCATGTAAAAAACAAGCAATTGAGCCTAATAACATTTTAAGAGAAAACCGAAGCGCGAAAAACATATGTTCAATGTAAGATTCGCCCACCTCATTAGGGTGACTTGTAAAAATATTTTTCAACTTTTCCTCCTTAAAGTTAAATTCATCCGTGGGTAGAAAAATTAAAATACTATAACGAACCTTTTTTAAATGTAAAGTATAAATTTATTGAGGCTATCTATAAAGAAACATTAAAATACTAGAAATTCTTGATTATGAGTAATTTAAACCAGTATTATTACAGCTTGCAGATAACAATGAAATATTTTAACATGTGTGCCTGCTGGTTTGCTTAAAGGTATTGTTTAATCAGTATGAAATTATTAAAGCAATTTTTATTGGACAGCATAGCTTATTATGGAAGGATCTTTGAAACAGCTGCGTCGATTTATTAAGCGTGGGACCGACTTAATACCTTTAGAAATAAAGTCCTTACAGCAACATAGAACCCTTTTAGCCTTAAAATCGCACCCTATCAGTGGGCGCTTTATATTTTTTGTTAGGACTAAACAGCTATTTTCTTTAATAGTTTTTTTTCCTTGGCTATTTGCAGCCTTCTATATTCTATTCTTGCAGTCACCCATCTATGAAAGCAGCGCTAAAGTTTTAGTTGAGCGTGATGAGCAGTATGATCCTGTCAATATGACTATGAAATTATGGGGAAATGGAAATCCAGCACTCTCCGAAATTTATTTAACACGTGAGTATATTGTTTCGCGTGAGCTTTTATCTCGGCTTGAGCAGCGATTTGCTATTAGAGATCATTATCAATCAAAGCATAATGATTTTCTTTCTCGCCTAAATAAAAGTGCTACGCAGGGTGAGTTATTAAAATATTATCGCAACATGGTTAACGCTGTTGTTGAGCCTGAAACGTTTGAGATCGTTATTACGTCATCAGCTTTCACCCCGGAAGCAGCAAAGCAAATATTAATAGAAATTATTAAAGAAACTAAAGAATTTGTTAACAAAGTATCTAACACGTTAGCTAAGAAGCAATATAATTTCGCTAAGATGAAACTAGCTTTAGCTAAAGAAAAGCTATTTCAAGCAGGTAAAGATGTAATGGAATGGCAAAACCAAAATGGTTTATTTGACCCAAAAGAAACAGCACAAGTCGTATCATCTGTAATGGCTAAATTAAAAGGTACCTTAGTTGAAAAGCAAACCGAGCTAATTACTTATTCATCCTTTATGCAGCCTAATTCTAATAAAGTTGTCACCTTAACTGAGGAAATTAAGGCACTTAAAGATCAGATTGAACAGCAAACCAATCTTTTATTAGGCAATAAAGAGAAAAATGGCAAGCTTAATCAAATAATGACAGATTTTGAGTGGATACAGTTGCAGTTAAAATTTGCTCAGGCTGAATATCAGGCAGCCCAGCAAGCGTATGATATTGCAGCAATTAATCTATCTAAAAATCAAAATTTGCTCATTCAAATTGAGGCGCCAAATCTACCTGATGAACCTAGTAAGCCTGCACCATTTTATGACTTAGTTAATCTGTTATTCTTATTTTTAATCTTATTTGTTCTAACAAAAATGGCTATTATTATTATCAGAGAGCATAGAGATTAATGAAAAAGCTCACTACATTATTACTAATATGTCTATTTCCTTTGATGGCTTTAGCTGGTGAGCAACGAAATATTCCGGGCCTGCAAGACATGACTAAGTCTAGTTTTGAGCAGGTCGAAAAAACTTCAGTAGATCAAGCTAGGAATACAACTAGCTTATCAGCGACTGGATTTTCTGCCGCCAGTAACAGCGCGGATGATGGCCGAGATGCCGCGGATGATGAAGAAACGAATATCCATTTAAAATCAAGCACGCACATGGGAGATGTGTTAAACCAACGGTTGCCAGTGTTTGGACGCAATTTATTTGGGCGGCAATGTGAACAATTACACCAAGCACGATTTTTTAATCCAGAATATCGGATAACGGTTGGTGATGAAGTGAATGTTCAGATGTGGGGTGCGTATCAGTTGTCGCAACGGATTACGGTTGATAGTCAGGGGAATATTTTTATCCCAGACGTAGGGCCTGTGAAAGTGGAAGGGGTTGAAAACCAACAATTAAATGAGGTCATCCAACAGCATGTGAAAAAGAGCTTTAAGAAGGGCGTGAATCTGTATGCTGATTTAGTGACCGCGCAACCGGTGCAAGTGTATGTGGCAGGGTTTGTGAATTCACCGGGCCTTTATGATGGGCTATCGTCTGACTCGGTGATTTACTTTCTTTGTGCCGCCGGTGGCATCAATTTAAATGAGGGGAGCTTTCGTGACATTGCAGTGATTCGCAATGGCAAGCCGCTTCGCCAGGTTGATTTATACGATTTTCTGTTTAAAGGCTTTGTCACCCCGTTTCAATTGCACCAAGGGGATACGATTTTAGTCAAGGCGCAAAAGTACATTATCTCGGTGGCGGGGGATGTGAAAAGTGCCTATCAATATGAATTGCTAGACCAAGAGTTGCCCTTATCCGCCTTAATGAGCTTAGCGAATGTCGAGCCGACAGCGACTTACGTGCGTATTCAACGCAACCAAGGCCGCCAGCCAACCTTTATTTACGAACCCATTCACTCTTCCAAACCGCTTAAAATCAAAGCCGGTGACCGCATTACCTTTGTGGCGGATAAAGAAGTGCAACAAACGTTGATTACGGTCAAAGGCCAAGTCAAAGGACCGCATCAGTACGTGGTCAAACAAGGCACCACCTTGCGCCAATTTCTAAAAACACTGCCGCTTGCGCCGGATGCTAATCTCGCCAATGTGCAACTGTTTCGCGAATCAGTGGCAAGACAACAAAAAGAAGCCCTCAATGCCAATCTTGCTCGCTTACAGCGCCAGACCATGACCGGTGAAACACTCACCGGAGATGATGCCAAACTGCAAGCCGCACGCTCGGAATTAATTACCAAATTTGTGCAAGAAGCCAAGCAAGTTGAAACCAAAGGCCAAGTGGTCTTAGGTGAGTTAGACCAGTGGAATACCATCCTGTTGCAAAATAATGATGTCATTAATATTCCTCCGCACTCCTCTGTGGTAACCGTCAGTGGTGATGTGGTGAATTCCATCTCGCTAACCATCAACCCGCAGTATCGCTTGATTGATTACATTCAAGCGGCCGGTGGCTTTCAAAAAACAGCCAATCAAGGCGAGTTTTTGTTAGTCAGACAAAATGGCCAAGTGCAACTGGTTAAACACTCCTGGCATTCAGGACACGTAGGACTCCAAGGCGGCGACCAGCTCATTGTCTTGCCTAAACAAACTGAAAATGGCATTAAAGTAACTGGCATGATGTCGTCTATCTTGTATCAGTTGGCTTTGGCTGCGAAGGTAGCAGCTAATCTTTAAGATAAGCAAGGTAAATAGTTGAGCTATTACCATTTAAAATAGATTTAACACTCTAAATGATTGAAGTAAAAAATGGACATATTACTAAAAAGAGCAAATTATAAGCGGATGCTCAAGGTTTTCACCGCGTTACCGGGGTTAAAACAGTACATACAATTAGTTAAGTTTGTACGCAGAAAAATTGCATTACAATTTATTAATCAGTCTTGTCTAATTCAGAAAACGCCAAGTGAGAGCCTCATTAAGCGCTGTCAGGACTATCCCTGCTATTTATATTTACCCTGGATAGAGGCATTAACCAACAGATTAATGGAACATCTAGATAGTGCTACACCCCATGTTCATTTAATTCCTTTTCCTGTTTTTTCAAGTACACAAACATCTAAAAATCGCCAAAGAATAAATTTCTTTACGCACTATAATAATCAGCAATTAAATCAAATTATTTTTGCGTGGCTACAGCCCATAGCCCACAACATAAGAGGGTTTATTTTTACATTTGACTATGGCTTATTACAACGCCAAATTATTAAAATATGTCAACAACTTGCTATTCCAACCATTCTTATTCCGCATGAATCAGTATTTTTTAATCGCAATAAATACTATTTGCATCCTATAACAGGAATTGATACACCTTTATGTGATTATGTGCTGTGTTGGGGGCAATTACAAAAAGATATATTTATTAGCAGAGGCTATCCTGCAGAGCGTATCAACATTGTAGGTGCACCAAAATTTGATCGTTATCATCAGTATCAACCGCAATTTTCGAAAACAGAGTTTTGCCAACAGGCAGCATTAACACATAATAAAAAAATTATTATGTTTACTGCTCAAACCCTTGATTTTCAAGTTCAACATAAACTAGCCTTATCAATACAGCGGCAAATAATTAGTGAGTTAATCAATTATTGCCAGGAAAAAGGGTGTGCCTTTATCTTACGTTGTCCGCCCACTGAATATCCTATTGTTGATGAACAGATTAATAAGCAAATGGGAAGGAGCGATGACTTTTTTATTGACTCGCCTTCACCAAACTATATTTTTGCACCCGAAGAAGCTATTTATCACGCTGATATTATTATCTCAATTAATAGTACGATGTTATTTGAAGCCTTATTGATGGGCAAGAAAGCCTTGTCTGTTAAATATTTCGATTTTAATGAAGATTGGCAACGAGCTGGCATAAAATGCGTTTTTAATAATGAGCAATTAGTAGCGACATTAGATGATTGGTTCCAGGAGAAGCAAACTGTGCAACCTGTTCCTACAGACTGGGCTGTGCAATCATTTTCGAAGAATGGTTTTGATGGTCAGGCAACAAAGCGAATAACGGAATTTCTGCAGTCAATAACGATACAGCCTCTAAATGCTATTCCTCTAGCTATCAGACGATTTATTACTGATGAAAAACCTGCCGTTGATTTAGTTTATTTCCCTGACTTAAGTGGCCCTTTTTCCTATATTCCGCATTTATTAAATGCCAAGAAAATCATTACTAATAAACTTAATAATTTGCAAAATTGGGTAGAAATTAATTGTCAAGTTAGAGAGAGAAAATCGCTAAGTTTAAATAACAAGATTCCAAAAACATATATAGAGCGCGGCATTCTTTGTATCGGAGAGGAATGGACTGCTATTACCTTAGATGATTTAGCTTATTATGATGAAACAAATAAAAATACGCGCTTGCAAACTTTTTTAGAAGGCAAGGTAGAATTAACTCGTGCGCAAATAATAGAAGCCGAATTTTGTATTAATAAAATTATATCGCAACACGTTTCTTTTGAATTTACGAAGCCAATTGCAGATAAACCGATTGGGCGCATGGGAAAACCTAAAATTTTATTGCTTGATGAGCACATTGAATCAACTAATCCCCTTGTGGAGAGTTATTTTAAAAGAATGCTTGACGAAGCAGTAAGATATTACTCTGATTATGATATTTTAATTAAGCGGCCTGATGTAACAAGAAAACACAAAAATACTTATTTAAATCAATCTTTACTAGATAGCTATTTAAAACACCATCAGAATATTTCAATTATTGATTCGCTAACTAATATATATGAGCTTTTTAATCAAATAGAGCAATTGTTTGTCGTTAATTCCAAAGCTGGATTTTTAGGCTTAATGGCTGGCAAAACTGTTTATTGCTATGGCTCACCATTTTATGCAAATTGGGGGCTGACGGTGGATAAAACAAATCTCGTAAGGCGACAGAGAAAGCGTACATTAGCTGAGCTTTTTTACTTTTCGTGCATTTCTTTAAGTCGCTATTATAGTCCCTTATTAGCGAGAAGATGTAGTTTAAGCGAATACCTTGATTATATTTTTTATTTACAAATAAAACAGGCAAAAAATAAATAACTTCTGAATGAACGATGAAGTAATTCCATAATTTTTTTTATTAAGCCTTGATGATTGGCAGCTAAACATTGAGAATAAAAGTATTACCCTCTTTCTTGAAACCATTATGCAGCCATTTAAATTACTTATTACCTCTATAGCCTTTTTTTCCTCCACAATGCTTTCTGCGCAAACCCTGCAAGAAAATTTAGATGCCGTAATTGATCAAATGTTGCCTTATGCTAATGTTGGTATCTATATAAAAGATATACAATCTAACAAAGTTGTTTATCAACGTAATGCCAACAAGCTGTTTAACCCAGCAAGTAATATGAAGCTATTATCTGCTGCAGCAGCGTTATATGAGTTAGGACCCAATTATCGCTATACAACTAATTTAGCAAAGCAGGGGGATGATATTTATTTTAACTTTAATGGCTCACCCTCCTTAACTACCGAAAAGTTACAAAATTTAGTTTTACAATTACCTAAGTTAGGTATTAATAAAATTAACAATGTTATTTTAGATGCATCCCACTTTAAACCGCCATTTTACGCGCCTGGTACTTCTTATGATGATTTAGGTTGGTATTATGCAGCACCGAGTACAGCAATTATCCTTAATGAAAATGCTATAGCCTATGATGTTAGTGCCAAAGAGCTTAATAAAATTGCTGAAATTACCTCGCAAGCTGTGGATAATCCGTTAACTGTCATTAATGAGGTAATTACAGTTAGTAAAGCAGACGAAAAAGAGCATTGCTCATTTAATATCCAAACGTTAAAAAATAATACGTTACGTCTTTACGGATGTATTGCCCAAACTAAGCAGCCTAAAAAAATGTTTTTTGCTATACCAAATCCGATGCTATTTGCTAAGCAAATAATTGAGCAAACTTTAGTAAAAAATGGCATTGAATTAAAGGGAAGAGTGACCCCTGGCCGAACGCCTGCAAGCGCGCAAATTCTTGCTAAGGAAGAATCGGCTAATTTAATTGTTTTACTCGCGCACATGTTGGAAGAATCTGATAACCTCTATGCTGACAGTATCACCAAACAGTTAGCAGTAAATTTGACAGGCGAAGGAACTTATAAACAAGGTGCTTATAGTATTAAAACATCGCTTAGCAAGCATACTCATCTTAATATGAAGCAAATAGAACTAGCTGATGGAGTAGGGACGAGATACAATCTTATCACGCCTGAACAACTTGTAGTTCTCCTTACCGATTTATATCATGATGAAGCGCTAGGCCCACTGTTTTTAGGCGCATTACCTAAAATGGGGCAATCAGGTACCTTAAAAGAGAGAATGAAAAAGTCTCCACTTATGGGAAAAATTGCTGCAAAAACTGGTTCCATGCATGACGTTTCTGCATTATCAGGCTATATGGTTGCACCTAATGGTAAGGAATACGTTTTTTCTATCATAAGTAATGGTATAAATACCAATATTGTTAAAGCAAAAGAATTAGAAGAAAAAATCTTGTTAACTGTCGCTTTAGAGAATAAAGTGGATTAAGTGAAATGATTGGTGTAAGCCATTTAGTTAATTGAAGTATGTCGATTTTTACACAAGGAGAAAAAATGAAGCTTTATTATACTAAAGGTGCCTGCTCACTAGTTCAACGAATTATTATTAATGAATTAGGGCTAAAAGCACAGTTTGAATCTGTTGACTTAAAGGAAAAGAAAACGGAAACAGGAGAAAACTACTTATCCATTAATCCTAAAGGTGCAGTTCCTGCTTTAAAATTAGATAATGGCGAGATTATTACTGAAAATGCAGTTATTTTGCAATATCTAGCTGATGAAGCTAAGGCAACCACGTTATTGCCTGAAGTTGGTAATATGCAGCGTTATCGTATATTAGAATGGGTTAATTATATTACTACCGAAGTTCATAAGAGTTTTGGTCCTTTATTTAATCCAAAGATGCCCGAGCAGGTAAAAGAAGAGATTTTTATTCCTTTAATTAAATCAAAATTTTCCTTTATTAATAAAGCGATGCAGAAACCCTATTTAGCAGATAATCATTTTACTATAGCTGATGCTTATTTATTTGTTATGTTACTGTGGGCGAAAAATTTTAAAATTAACTTAGATGAGTTAAGTAACTTACAGGATTTTGCTAACGAATTAAGTCGACGTGAGTCTGTTAAAAAATCCTTGCATGAGGAAGGTTTAGACAATTCTTAATTGATTGGCCTATTAATTAAATAGGCTATTATTTCATTTGAGGTTGCTGAAGAAGCATTTAGTAAAAAAGATAAGGATTAAATAATCAGTCTATAAAATGATATAGTTTAGCAATTAGAAATAGCTTAAGACGTTTATGAAAATTGTCATTAAAGTTGGCACGCAAAGTATTTTAGAAGTAGATGGGAAACCAATAGACTCAGTGCTTAACAGTATTGTAAGCCAAATCTCCTCCCTTCTTAAGGCAAATCACCATGTTATTTTAGTAAGCTCTGGTGCAGTAGGCTCAGGTCGAAAAGTAGCAGAGTCATTTTTACAAAAACAAGCAGGCCTCTCTGTTGGCGAAAAACAACTTTTAGCCTCTATCGGTCAACCTGAATTAATGAATATTTATTCGAGTTTATTTAAATCACAACGTATTTTAGTATCGCAATTATTACTGACTAAACAAGACTTCCAAACGCGCCAGCACTACTTAAATATTGCTCGTTTATTAGCTGAGCTCCTTAAACATCAAAACATCATACCCATTATTAATGAAAATGATTCTGTTGCTATTGAAGAGTTAATGTTTACTGATAATGATGAATTAGCAGGGCTTATTGCAGCGCAAATAGATGCGGATCATTTAATTATTCTTACTAATGTAGACGGAGTATTTACAGGCGATCCTAAAGAACCAAGCGCAAAACTTATCAAGCAGATTAATCCTGCCCAAAGTTGGCCAACTGTATCGACAGCTAAATCTACTTTAGGGCGAGGAGGTATGTTTTCTAAGCTTAATATCGCTCGTAAAATGTCTAGCTTAGGAATAGCAACTACCATTGCTAATATTAATACCGATTCTGTGATTACGAAGATTATCGATAATGGAAATATTGGCACAACTATCTTAGCTAATAGAAAGACATCCAATATAAAACGTTGGATTGCCCTACACAATACAAAACAGCTACCTTCAATCACAATTAATGATCCCTTATTTTCTCTAATTAAGGAAAATAAACAAATATTAAGTATTCTACCCATAGGAATTGTTAGTTACCTGGGCGAGTGGAAAAAGGGCGATTTAATAGATATCTTAAATTTAAGAAAAGAAAAAATAGGGATTGGACTGGCTCGGTATGATGTTAAACGTTTAGAAGAGTACTTAGGTCAGAAAAATAAACCAGCCTTTATCCACTATGATCAATTGCAGATAATGCCTTGGTAAGTTATTAACAATTGCTAAAAATAGTTAAATTAGTTAAATGTAAATATGAAGGAAAGTAATGAACTCCGAAATTATTGCACAATTAAAAGCGGTAAAAAAATCATTTTATGAACTTGAAAATTTAAATTCAGAAACACGTACTCAGGTTTTAAAAGACCTAGCCACAAGGGTGAGGGCTGCCAGTGAGCAATTAATTATTGAAAATAAAAAAGACTTGGATTTAATGGACAGTAATGATCCAAAGTATGATCGCCTACTACTTAACCAAGAAAGAATCCAATCAATAGCTCGTGATATTGAACTAGTTGCTACTTTACCTAATCCAATAGGAAAAATTCTTGTAGAAAATAAAATGCCTAATGGGTTAATTATTAAGAAAATGACAGTGCCGATAGGCGTTATTGCAGTCATTTATGAGTCAAGGCCAAATGTGACCTTAGATGTTTTTAGTCTTTGTTTCAAAACTGGAAATGCCTGTGTTTTAAAGGGTAGTAAAGAAGCTTTTTTTTCTAATCAGTTTTTAGTGACCATCATAAAAAATACGTTAAATGATTATAAGTTAAACCCAAACCTTGTGTATTTGTTACCACCTGAACGCGAATACACACTCTATTTACTTAAAGCAAGAGAATATATTGATTTGTGTATTCCGCGTGGCAGTCAAGCGCTAATAGAATTTGTCAGAAAAAATGCCCAAGTCCCTATTATCGAAACAGGCGCCGGCATTGTGCATACTTATTTTGACAAGAAAGGTGATTTAAACAAAGGTCAATTGATTATTAATAATGCGAAAACAAGGCGAGTAAGCGTATGCAATGCGTTAGATACCTTAGTAATTCATCAAAAACGTTTAGCAGACTTACCAGAGCTTATTAAGCTACTTGCTAATAAAGAGGTGAAAATTTATGCAGATAGCTTAAGTTTTCATGCTTTAGAGAAACATTACCCCAGCAATCTGCTACATCAAGCTGAGGCGCAAAATTTTGGCCAAGAATACTTAGACTTTAAAATGGCTATTAAGACCGTCTCGACCTTAGAAGAGGCTATTGAACATATTCAACTATATACTTCTCACCATAGTGAGGCAATTATTACAGAAGATACAGAAGCCTGTCATAAATTTCTATCCGCCGTTGATGCTGCTGTTGTTTACGTAAACGCATCTACAGCGTTTACCGATGGTGGTCAGTTTGGTTTAGGGGCTGAGATAGGTATTAGTACCCAAAAAATCCATGCTCGTGGGCCTATGGGACTAGATGCTTTAATGAGTTATAAGTGGATTGTGTTAGGGGATGGCCAAATAAGAGATTAATTTTTATACAATTAATGAGGTTTAAAGGAGGCACACTTAAACGCATACAAATATTTAGCACATTACCAATAAAGATTGCAAAAATACCTAAAATAAAGGCAATCTCAAATTGAAAGTAAAATAATAAAAGACAAACAATAATATCTTCAAGGCCACATGGAAAAGGGCACTATCTTAGCGACCATTAAATAGAAAATAACAATTATTCCTAAAAAAGCAGGGAATCCAAAAAGAAACCATATGTTAAAAAGTTTATAATAATTTGCTGGTAGGTCAGTCTGGTTTTGTATGCAGTGCGCGAGTATGTTTCGTAATTTGATTTGAATCCATACCACAGGGAGCCAAAAACAACCTATAAACACATATAAAACATAGGTTGCTAAAAGCCAGGGAGCATCCCAAGGATAGCCTAGAAGCCAGATTAGTGCTATCCCTGTTAATGGTTGTACAATAACTGCGGGGGTCGTAAAAATAAAATCTGCCAATACAGTATTACGAATAGCATAATATTTTTCCTGCAAATTAGTCGTAAATTTGGTGCGATACATAAAAAATGCAATCCCCATCCCTGTACCAAAGAGGATAGTTGAGCTAATGATATGCAAAATTTTAATAATTAAGTAAATGGTCATGCAGTAGATTAATAGGCTCTTTTCAATAGAATTTTACCCGAATATACGTAAAAATGTAATACAACTAATTTTGGAAGGGTGGGGCAGCATGATTATCACTTATGATGAATTTGAAAAAATAGACTTACGCTCAGGAACAATTATTAAGGCAGAGCAATTCTTACGAGCTAAAAAGCCAGCTTATAAAGTGTGGGTTGATTTTGGGCCGACTTTTGGTATTTTACAGACATCAGCACAAATTACCATTCATTATACGCCTAAGTCACTTGTAGGGCGCAAAGTGATTGGCTGTGTAAACTTAGGTGAAAAGAATATCGCAGGATTTACTTCGCAATTTTTATTAGTAGGCTTTTCTGATGAGAATGGCGCAATATGCTTAGCTACCACTGAGGCTAAAGTACCTAATGGGCAAAAGCTTCATTAAGCCATTAATAAAATATAGCCAAAAATAACGTTGGTAAAATGACAGGTATTCAATATTTAGCACATTACCAAAATATATTAATTAAATTACAAAAGTTTAAAAAATTCAAACCAATAAATAAAAAATTGAGCAAATTAAACCAAGCAAAATAGAAATACAATTCCGCTATTTTGTAAATAGCTTGTATAATATCACTTTATTATCGAACAATAAGGTTAAGCCGGTTATGAGCAGTGCAATTGATATTGTTGATCATTTTAATGCTTTGCTTAAAAGCATGGAGATCTTGCAGGATCATATTCGTACAAAATTAACTACTCATCCCGTTTGGATCAATGATCCGGCAAATAAAGAAATTTTAGTTCCAAATTATGAGCATTTCTTTGCTGCATTAATTGATTTTTACCCAGGCGATCTGGAAACTCCTCAACATACTAAATCTTATCAAGGTGCTTTAGGTGGTACGTTAGCAACGCTGCAACTCGTTCAAAATGTTAACAACAGTAAAGATGAATTAAAGTCTGTCATCAATGACTACTTAAAAGAAATGAAGAGCAAAGATACCCAAGTGATTCACACCATACTCAAAAATGCTGGTTTTCGTAGACTTAAATTAAAGCAAGTATATCGCCATATACCTTGCCTTGATTATCATCCAAGACGTATTACTTTTACGCAGGTTAAGCACAATTCTCATATTATAATTAGTAAGAAAGAACTTGCTGCTCGATTAGATAAAATAGGTAAGGGGCTTCATATTGATGTTCAACAACAAAAATTACAATTCTTAGACGATGATAAACTTGCCATACATCGTGACACGCAATGCCTATGGGCCGCAAATGTAGCTACTTTCAAAAATGAAGATGGATTATCTTTTACTAAAAAATTAATGACGTCTATGCCTATCATTTACCTTCATCAGGATGATTTACCAATTACGGATGTGAATTTTAGTCGTCGACAGAAACGTTCGTTAGCAACTGTCAGAAGTGATAAAAAAATTGAAGATGAAGTTTTTTTACCTTCAGCTGCAGCTTATCGTTATAAGAAAAAAAAATAAAAGCCTAGCCTTTAAAAGGCTTAGGCTAAATAATGCGACTTAATAAGGCAAAATTATATAGTAGAAGAAGGATTTGTATTCCCGTTCTCATCTTGTTTTTGCTCATTATTAGCGTTACTCACAGGTGCTGTAGGGTTTTTACTGCCGCTAAAAAAACTATAAATGGAGGAAATTGAAGAATAAGAATAGGAAGTAGCAGCAGAAATAGAAGTCTTAAGCGAAGAAATAAATGTTGGACTCTGATCAACTGTTGTATCCTCTTCATTAGAAGAAGATGAAGATGAAAATGACGAAGATGGACAAATAATTCCTTGCTCAACCTTCCTGCGATATTCAGGGCCATGAAGTTTTAAATACTTATCAAACTTTTTATGGACTTCATGGGTAGACATACATGACTCAGGAATATAGCTAATTATAGGTGGACTAGTTCTTGATTGATAGCGCTCAGTTGCTGTACCTTTGCTATTAAATGTTATGTTAGTTAAAGTATGGCCAATCATTTTTTGTATCTCACCAATAGTTAGCTTAGATTGACATTCACCACTAAAATAATAATCTGTTTCCATTTTGATATTTTTTCTATCAAGAAATGCTTTAAAATTACTTAATTTCATCTTGGTGAGATAAGTATAGATGGAGTTATGAGCACTATCTTTGCCAATAAATCCACGCATAGCAACGATCTGTAATGCTTCTTTTTGGCGATCGCCATTAATAATGATTTCACGCTCGGCCTTAATAACGATGTAGGCGTGCGTTGACTGATCAGTACTAGGAATAATGTTATTTTTGGAAACTAAAAATGACTCATCATTGCCGTCCTCTGGTTTTCTACCAGCCCCAATGATAGTGCCCATTTCATTTAAAATAATAAAACAGTGTTCCCGTAACCCTACTTCCTCTTCATAAAAATAGTAATCTGAGTCAACTAAATTACCATCATTTAATTCTTGGGAATTAGGGTTTTTCAAATTAGATTCAAAAGGTTGCTTCATAATTAGACTTATGTATATAATTTACTCTAATTATTCTAACATTGAAAAATTAAGGCAATATTAAACCATTAATTTCCATAATGAAGCTTAGTAGTAGTGCTTACTGTACTTTCTGCGTTATCTTTCTCTGTAGGGCTATCATCAGGCTGTTTGCTTAAGTTAGCTTCATTAGCAAAAAAAGTATAAGGCATAGATGAGAAAGGATCTGATGGCAGGGAAGATGATAAAGATGAAGATGAAATTGACCTTTGTTTATTTATTAAAATTCCATCATCAGAGCATCTAAGTTTCAGATGCTCGTCATGCTTTGAATGCAAAGTCAAGCAAGACTTAGGTATATAGCTAGTGAGTTCAGGACCATCTGATTTTTTAAAACGATCCGTTATCGTTCCCTTGGTATTAAAAGTGATGCCTTTTAAAGGTTGACCGATCATAGATTGAACATCGCTAACTTTTAATAAAGATTGGCATTCTCCGCTAAAATAATAGTCTCTACTATCTATAGTAATGCCGTGTTTTTTTAATACATTTTGAAGCTTATAGGCGTTAGATACCACTGATTGAAATAAGAAAGTGTGGCTACTATCTTTGCCAATAAATCCACGCATAACGACGACTTGCACGTTTGCAATTTGATTAGATTGGTTTCTAAGTTGGGCATTAATAACAATGTAGGCATGAGTTGAACCATCTTCGCTAGGAATAATCCCATTTTTAGATACTAAAAATGGCTCATTTTTATCTTCAAGCTTACTACTGGCCCCAATAACAATTCCGATTTCGTTTAAAACGATAAAAGAAATATCACGTAATCCTGCTTCTCGCTCATAAAAATAATTTTCTGCTACAGATTTTTCATCATCTTCGTCAGGCTCTACCTCTTTCTCTTTCCTGGGCTCTAATGTTGCCTCTTTTTTCCTTTTTGCATCAAGAGGGTTTTCTTCTTTATTATCCTTCTTTTCTACCGCTAAATTAGTCCTTTTTCTTGAATTTAAAGATAATTTTTGCTCAGCAGGGCTCTCTGGTTTTATCTCTTGGTTCTGAGGTTCGAAAGTTATTTCTTGCGTATTATCTGGCTGCAGTATATCATGCATGTCAGACACGGCTATATGAGCTGTAGCTGGGGTTTTTTCAAAAAGCTTCTTCATGATGAACTTATAAAACTAATCTAATTACAAATTCTAGCAAAAGAAAATTAAGTGAATATTAATAGTCTATGAGTTATCCCCAAAAACTGTGGATAACTGTGTGGGGAATCTGTTTAATGAAGTTACTTTAAGAAACTATTGTAGAGAATTTCTAATGGAATCGACTAATTCTTTAGCTTCTGAAAGGGTAAATGGTTTATATAAGAATCCTTTCATACCGACAGCCGCTGCTTGTGCATTAAATTGAGCTTCACTATGAATTGTTAAGGCGATGACAGGCGTGTCTTTATTAAGAGTACTGCTTGCTTTGATTAAACTGGTGGTTTCAAATCCATTGGGGCCATTGCTTAAGCCTAAATCCATTAAAATTGCATCATAACGTACTGTATTAGCTTGAGTTAAAGCGATCATGCCATTGTCAGCCGTATCAACTAAACAATTTAATTCAGTTAAATAAAGCTTGGCTACAATTTGGGCTGCTTTGGCGTCTTCTACGACTAATATTCGTACAGGTTCATTCATCTTTATTTCTGCCATTAACTTGATATTTAAATTAAAGCACACTGTTATTATACTTGCTTAATTAATGCATGAAACCTGCATGTATTCATTTAAAGTCAGTTCAGAAACTCTAAACGTAATAACTAAAATCGTTAATTAGAAGCTCGTATCAGCAGTTGATAAATTGAGAGAAATTGCTTAATTGTTTTATGAAAGCTATTTTCTTACATTTTTACCAATGAAGCTATTGTTAGTAAATTAATTATTTAAATTGCAAAATTTCTTACTATTTTCTTTTAATTCTAGGCTTATGTTAAGCTGGTAAAGGATGTAAAAATTACAATAACAATATTAAGGAATTATTATGAAAAAGAAATGGATATTACCTTCTATTTTACTTTCTCAAGTTATTATTGCGGCCCCTTGTCCATTTGACCAAGCAAAGAATTGTGAACTCAAAACAGATATTTTAAAGGATAAATCTCCTGAAGGTTTAAATTATTACGCACCGACTAATTATGATCATCGCATGTCTGGCGAAATCAATGTGTATGATGCAGGAAAAGTTGTTAAGAAAACAGATGGGGCCTTAACGCTTTTAGCTGATATTGTTAATCCTGGATTCTGGCGCTCAGGTGAGATTATGACTCGCGCTAATCTCACATCACCGCCATACAATGCCCCAACTCCCTCTGCAATTTGGACAACCAAAGTAATGACGCATGGTTACTTGGAAGTCAACGTCAGATTACCTTATTGTACAGCTAGTGCTGATGGAAGATGCCAAAATGGCAGTAACCCAGCTGATTATAATCGCGGCCTTTGGCCCGCCATTTGGATGATGCCCACTTATGATAATGAATGGCCATTAAATGGTGAGATTGATATTATGGAAGCTTATCCTAAGGATACAGCATTTAACGTAACGACTGCGGCCTTACATTTTAATGGCAACGACCCTCGTTGCGGCGGTAATGATTGTCGTGGCTGGGGCTATGGCTTAGGTAATCGTACATTCCCTGAATTAGCCTATCGACAGCCTCATACGTGGGGATATGAATGGGAAAAAGATCCCCAAAGTCCAAACGGTGGCTATATTATGACCGGCTATATTGATAATACGAGAGTTTGGGGCCCGCTAAGAACGGATACGCTACCTGCCGATGGCCCTAATGCTTTACGAAGAGGCTTTAACGATCCTAATGGTGGCTTTTATTTAATTGTTAACTTAGCGGTTGGTGGCCCTTACGCTGGTGCGCCAAACCCGCAATTGCAAAAAGCTAGTATGGATGTAAATAGCATTAAAGTGTACCAGGTCGGTGGAGGTAAGCCTACGGAGCAATGTATAGCACCAGTTAATATCACCTCATCGCAAACCGATGATATGAGAAGTGTTACCTTAAAGTGGAATCAACCACAAAATAGCGCACCCATCCAATTGTATCGGGTAAAAGACTGGCAGAAACGTTTATTATGGGAAGGTTCGCTATTAACCTTTACCGATAAAACCTTACCTGGTCAACCTGGTAAATACACCTATTTTTTAAGCTCAATGTGCGCTAACCAGGAATCACCTGATGTGCAATACGATGCGAATGTAGCTGAAAATATCTGTAATCCCCCAGGAAACATTACAACAACTTACTCTGCGGATAAAAAATCCGTTACTTTAAAGTGGGTTACACCTAGCAGTGGGTCGCCTGCTACCACCTTTGAGGTGCGCGATTGGATGAAGAGGGTCCTATGGAAAGGTGCCGGTTTAACTTGGACGGATAAAACACTACCCGGAAATTCTGGAAAATTTACGTATTTCTTAAATAGTGTGTGTCAAAACCAAAAGAGCTCAACCATGGTGCAAAAGGATGTTTTAATACCATAAATCACTAGACTTTACGCCTCAAGTTATTGAGGCGTAAGCTTTTCTTGATTGCTTGAGGAGTAAATTTTACAGATGATGCGGTTTTATCATGTCATAAAAAATGCTATTTTTTACCTGTTAGCAAAACGAACCATTGGTGTTCGTGCATTACTGCTGCATGAAGATAAAATTTTATTAGTGAAACATACTTATCAAAAAGGGTGGTATACCATAGGTGGCAGTATTGAGCCAGGCGAAACACCTTATCAGGCGCTCATACGTGAGTTGCAAGAAGAAGTAGGCGTAACCTTATCCTGCCGGCCAAAATTATTTTCAGTTTATTACAGTTGCCATGAAAAACGCGACGATTATATCATTTTTTATATTTGCCAATTAGGCCAGCAAGAGCCAGTTGTTTCTGCAGAAATTGCCGAGCAACAGTGGTTTTATTTACAGCAATTGCCCGTAGATATCTCGCCAGCAACAAAAAGACGCGTTGAGGAATACCAGGGCCGCGTCATGATTAGTGAATATTGGTAGAATAATACCTAAAACAATAAGATTGTTTCTATAAAATATTGCACAAAGAGGACTGTTGAGGCGAATATTGCTGCATAAAGTATGTTCCCTGTTTGATATTATCTTGATGAATTTTTTCAAAATAACCTAATAAGTCCTTAGCCCATGGCCAGAATGTATAGTCTTTTTCTTGGGTGCAATCGCGCCATCCGCCATGTATTTGCTGGCCCTTATAATTAAGAAAAAAATGAAAGCCAGGGATGGATTTAGAAGATCGTCGAAAGGCAAAATAAGATGAACCATCTATTAAGAGACAATCTTTTTTTTTAAAATCGCTAGGTAGACCTTGAACATGAGACCGTAAATAACTTGTACCTAATAATGACGCTAAATATTCTTCGACACGCACACACCAAAAGGCACGTTGGGCATAGCTTTGAAATGAATTAAATTTACTTTTATATAATTTAAGTGCCTCTAAATAAATAGTAACATCAAATACCAAGCCCATACGCTGTTGTTTTGCTGGTTTTACATAAAGATAAAAATCATTTAGTTTTTTGTAAGTGTCTTCATTCATCTTATTACAGCTAGGGTTAATGGTTTTATCGTTTATGATCGCATAAAAAACCGCTTTTAATCGTTCTATGGCGTCTCTCAAATCCCAATTAACTTTAGTAATTTTTCCATTTGGAAAGATTTTGAACTGTTTTTGCTTTTCTTCAAGTGTCATAAACTTAGCCATTTCTTGCGCCACATCATATTCTTCATTCATCAAAGCAATTTGCCATGCCGTGCAATTAACATATTTATAACGCCCTGGATTCATCTCAATTGGAATTTCGATTTTTTGGTCTAACTCATCAATGCAATTGGGATGGTATATTGTGCCACCATGCGTTAAAAGTAATGGATCATTTAACCAAATGGTTTTTGCTTGCTCCCATTCACCTAATGCAGCATGACTAAGGAGTTGCCTTAACTTAGTTAAAGCTTCTTGATAAGGTGGCAGCTGCTTGAAAAAATTAAATTGCTTACCTACTTGCGATAAATTTAACATGGCAGACGCTGGATAGTCATTTTCTTTTGCAATAGCGGCTGCAGTTTTCTGTGGATAAGTCATAAGAATTTATCCTCTCCTTAAGAGGTCTGGAACAATAATTAAGTTGATTAATAATTTTAATTTATTCTAGAAGAAATTGCCCAACATTTTTGCAAGAAGGTTATTGCTGATTAGGTAAAAAATGACTAAAAATAATCATCTTTTGGGCTGTATTCATTTTGAGTTATTATAAATAAAATCAAGGCATTGAGGTTAGACAAAATGGCAGGGACAAGTTTAGTTGCACTCATTGATGATATTGCCACAGCCCTCGATGATATCGCGGTTATGACCAAAGTCGCTACGAAAAAAACTGCTGGTGTGTTAGGCGATGATTTGGCACTTAACGCCGAGCAAGTCATAGGAATACATGCCAATAGAGAGCTTCCTGTGGTATGGGCAGTAGCGAAGGGTTCAGCTCTTAATAAACTCATATTAATCCCATTGGCGCTCTTAATAAGCTTCTTTATGCCTACTTTTGTGAGTATTTTGTTAATAGTCGGTGGCTTGTACTTATGTTTTGAAGGGTTTGAAAAAGTCATCAAAAAATTTCATAAGAAACAGCATGATCCAGAGAAGAAGTTAGAAAAAATAGCGTTGCAAGATACTGATATGCATCTATTCGAAAGAGATAAAATTAAGGGCGCAGTACGTACTGATTTTGTCTTATCCGCTGAAATTATTGTGATTACACTAGGTACAATTGCCACTGCGTCATTGATTAATCAAGTCATTGTATTAACATTAATTTCATTAATTATGACGATTGGTGTTTATGGCTTAGTCGCTTTGATTGTCAAATTAGATGATCTCGGCTTTATTTTGCAGGAAAAGAAGCGCCCCATTAAACAACTAGGCCTTCTTTTGGTGGGTAGCGCACCTATACTCATGAAACTCTTAGCTATAGCCGGAACAATTGCCATGTTTTTAGTAGGAGGTAGCATCATTAGCCATGAAGTACCTGTCATACATCATTACACACAAGACTTAACTTTTTTCACAGCGCTGGTCAGTGATTTCTTAATTGGTATAGTTGCTGGTGCGCTAACAGTGCTTATCTATTTTTATTTCAATAAAATTAAGCTAAAATTTAAGCGCTCAGTATAATTTCATTATAAATTACAATAAAAATAACAATTTAATTGGAATTAGGGTTGTAAAATGAAGTTAACCAATAAAGACATTATTTATTGTAATGACCAAATACGTAGACGAAATAAGCAAGCACGTTATAACTCAATAGAAGAGAAAAAATTTACCATGGCTGGTACAGGTGGTATGTTTTTAATGTGGCAACCTTATTCTAATTCGACCAACGAGCAAATTGGTTTACCTCAAGAAATAGGTCAAACTATCGGCGAGTATCTTGACTGGAAGAAAAGGACTAATATTGCACAGGTTTGTCAAAATGCCCACCAGTCCGCAATTTATCCTAAAGAGGAATATATTACTCGTCATGGTAAATCGTATGAAGAAGAATCATATGTCTCCTTGTTATTCTTTTAATTCATTTTAAGATTTAGTCATAAGAAATATCCTATTTATTTTTATAGGCTTAAGCGTTGTAAGCAGTCAGGGCGCCTTGCACCCGTTTAGCTCGTCTACTATTATTTACTAAATGTAGGACTTCTCATGACAATCAACTAACTGGCTCTAGAAGGTAGATAAATAGGGTATTTGCTAAGTAATTTAAGGGTTGTAATAAGTAATTTAATGATTGGATGCGTAGAGATTTAGCACTTTCCCTTTGAAATGAAGATGAATAGGTGAATTATGAATAAATCTCAAGTTGGAAAGTTCTGTTGGAACGAACTCATGACTACAAATATTGCTGCCGCTAAAGAATTTTATGAAAAAGTATTAGGGTGGCAGTATACCGAGCAAGCCATGGGTGAACATGTTTACACATTTATTAAGATAGCAACAGACGATAAGCCAATTGGTGGAATGTGGGAAATACCTAACCACGAAAAAGCTCAACTTTTACCTCGCTGGACAAGTTATATTTTAGTTGAAGATCTGGAAGAAACAGTCAACAAGGCAATTGAACATGGCGCCACAGTAAAAGTGCCTATTACTAAGCTTAGTAATTTTGGCAGAATTGCTGTTATTGTTGACCCTGCAAACGCGGCGATTGCACTTTTAGACAAGTTAGATTAAGTATAATAGTTAATGTACTTAGGATAAATTTTTAATCCCAATTCCGTCTTTAAATACAAAAGACTTTGAATATGCTTTTGTAGACTTAATTAATCCTTGGGAATAGTAGTAGATGAGGGCATGGATATAATAAGCCAGCAAAGTATAAGGGCTGGCTTAAGTCAATGCAGCTAAATCTATGAGAGCACTTTGCTAATATTAAATCTTATACTCTCAAAATTAAATTTAAAAAATAACACATTTTGATTTTGCGCTATAAGCCTCTTTATTATCCTCTACTTCTGGTTTCGCCCTATTTACTTCTTCAAGAAATAGTTTGCCTCCGGTTTTTAATTTTAACTTTGACCCTGTAAATTGCGGTACAGTTTGTGATGAGGCCACGGAAGTTTCGAGTACGTCAATACCAGTATTTAAGAAATAAATAGTGCGAATTTCACTATTCACAAAGCGTTGAACATCATGTTGGTAGTATTCAAGAGGCTCTTTTTGGGTTTTTGATGAGCTAAAGAAAGTGCTTGAGCTGATTTTATTTACCTCAACATTAGTATTTGCAAACAGTGCTTTCATTGCCTTAATAAATAAGGGTATGCAAGAAGCATTATCATTAAAGCTTCGGTAAAATGGGCAAGCAAAAGCTTCTTCTCCAAGTTGAAAGACTATTTTCCCATCTAGGTTCTTACAGAATACTTTACTGGCATAAATGGATAAAGTAATGGTAGATATTTTTAAACTGTCTTTTACACATGTTTCAGCAGTTAGGTGTTGTCGTGCTTTCAAATAAGTATCGATGGTTCTAACTAGGTCGACTGGAATTTTATCTTGATCCTTAAGCGTAAATGGATTTTTAAATGTAGCACTCTTCATTGCTTGATAAGTGGTTTCATCAATAAAGATTCTAAGAGAAATTGGGGTCAAATCATCTTTCAAACGACCTACGTATTCAGAAACCAAGTGCTTTGTATAGGCCAGTACGCCAGGCAGTTCTGTAACTTTATTTAAAGCGCGCGCTCTACCTTCAGCTTTATATTTAACTTCAACCGCATACCGCAGCGGCTCATTAATTTGATTTTCATCATTAAAAACCTGCGGATGAACAATTCCTCGCAACCCGCCACTTCCTATAAAATAATTAGTATCAGGATATTGGTCTTTTAATGCATTAAAATTTTTAATCTCTTGGTATTGAATTTTAATCCCAATCGACAGAGCATATTCTCTGAGTGTTTTTTCTAAATCACTAATCAATACTTTAGATGAAATACCAGCAAGGATTGCTCCAAAGCCGTTACTCTTATCCATTCCAGCAAAGGAACTTTGCTCAACATACATGGCATGGTTGCGTATAGGATGCTCGTATTTTTCAAACATCAGGATTTCTTTGTCAGAACATTGTAGTTTTAATTGAATGGCTGCTAAAAGTCCGATAGGCCCCGCACCGATAAAAAGAACATCAGGATTCATAAAGATTCTCGTAAGTGGAAGAAATAATAATAATTTTTTACCCAAAGATTACCATACTACCGGTTTAATTTATCCCAAAAAAACCAATAAAAAACTACCAACGCTATGCTATACTACAAAAGTAGTAATTTAATACAAAGGTAAAAGTGATGGGTGTCCCAATCAGAATTGATGATGAGATTTATGAAGATGCTAGAAAAGTAGCTAAGGCTGAATGCCGCTCAATACCTGGGCAAATTGAATTTTGGGCTAAGATTGGTAAATGTGCCTTAGACAATCCGGATTTACCCATTGAATTTATTAAAGATCTGTTAATAGCAAAAAACACCGATCGCTCTCTTGCTGAACCCTTCGATTTTGCCGAAGAATAAAATGGGTAACATACAAGTTAGCCAAATGCCTGCTTTTAAGAAGGCATTTAAAAAATTGCATACGGCCCAACAACTAGAAGTTAAAAAAGCAATCAAAGCTATTATAAAGAACCCCAATTTAGGAGTAGCTAAAAAAGGCGATTTATTGGGTGTTTATGTCTATAAGTTTAGGGTAAGCAACCAAGAGTATCTTTTAGCCTATGAGTGGCTTCCAGAAGAAAGAGTATTGTTGGCACTGGGAGTTCACGAGAACTTTTATAGAGACTTGAAGAAATAATCCTTAAGGAAGCCAGTTTGTGTTCCTTGTATTCCTCAGGAAATTATTAGCAAATAAAAATGTTAGTGAAAAACTCCCTAATACGATATCTTTAATTTGTTTCTCTTGGCATTTTTGTAAGGGAAAAAATAGTGTTTATAAACAGGGAAGAAAATAATGAATAAAGTAATTGTTATAACCGGCACCTCTTCTGGGCTTGGACTGAGTTTAGCCATTAAATTAGCCAAACAAGGTCATTGCGTTTATGCAACCATGCGTGATTTAAGCAAGAAAGGAGAATTAGTCAATGCATCCTATTCTCAGGATGCTAAGCTTTTTATAAAGTCATTAAATGTATCAGATACGACCAGTATCAATACCTGCATTAATGAAATTATTAAAGAGCAAGGTCGAATTGATTGTTTGGTAAATAATGCGGGGATGGGATTTATTAAAAGCACTGAGTTAGCTTCCGAGACAGAAATTAAAGAAGTCATAGATACTAATTTCATTGGTGTCGTTCGCTGTATTAAAGCAGTATTACCCCACATGCGAAAAGCAGGTAGTGGACATATCATCAATATTTCTTCAGTAGGAGGCTTAATTGGCCAACCCTTCAATGAAATCTATTGTGCTTCGAAATTTGCTCTAGAAGGTTATACTGAAAGCATGGCAACTTATATTCCTGCGTTTTTTAACGTTAAATTTAGTTTAGTTGAGCCAGGTGGTATTACTTCTGAATTTGCTAATAATCTTCTTGCTCGTTATAAAATGGAGCCTGACAATAACGCGAATGACTATGAGCCTTGTTTACAGCAATATTTAAGTGGCGCACAGAAACGTTTAAGTAAGGCAGACAGTGGCGATATTTATCAAACATCAAGTGAAGTCGCTGATTGTGTTGTCGATGTCATCAACAACCCTAACCCACCATTAAGAGTGAGAAGCTCTGATTGGGCAAATAACTTTTGCGCAATAAAAACACAGGCAGATCCAGATGGTTTGAAGTTAGTTAAACAAATTAATGAATTATTTTTATCCTGAGTTTTTGCATTAGTGTCTCACACGGCCACCTTTTAAAGGTGGCTAGTTTGCTGAACTATTAATTAAATTAATTGCGAAAATATTCGGTGTATTTATCTAAGAGCAACCTAATCATAGTTTGATAGTGCGTATGCTGCTCTTTGAAAGAATCATCAATTAAATTTTAAATTGAGGCCTTGCCAAAGTATTATCCTTGCTTTCTTCATTTTTTACAGCCCAAAAATGTAGAGGGCGTCTAATTTTAGGCTCATCTGGTGCAAGGCATTGCTTTTCTGGTTCATGTTTTAGATTTATTTGCGCTGAATAGCTTTTATCTAACTCATTAGTTTCTTGTTTTTCTATAGAAAGAGTTTGTTTAATTTTTTGTTTCATTGCGTCAGGCATGTTTCTCCAAACCAGGTTAGCCACTATCAATGAGGCTACTAGGACTGAAAATACACTAAGGACGATAGGGGCTGCGGGGGATGCAATGGCTAGCGCAGAGCAAATTATAGCTGCAGCAAATAACAAACTATTAAACAGATTATTAACTGTAGCCTGTAGATAATGCGTACGCGTCGCTTGTTTGTCTGCAATTAGATAGTTATAGAGATTGTAGCCAAATAATCCAATTTGATGTATGAATCCGATGGCAAATGCGCCCATCATTAACCAAGGTCCTAGGACAAAACTTACGTGCCAGACGGTTGCGGCAAGACTACCTGTAAACGCCATATTGGTTAAGGTTGTGCTAATTAAATTTACAATGAAGTCAAGGAACTTGGCGAGATTAAATTGCGCAAGTATATAAAATTCATAAGCTTGGTGAATAAGCAGTATTAGCAGCACAGAGCCTAAAATAGGCCTAAGTACAAGCCCTACTGGGGAATTATTAAATGTGGTAAGCCATTTGGCATTTGCACTGATAAATGACAAGGTAGCTTGAATTCCATCTTTTATGTTTAGTAAGCCATTTTGCAATTTTTTTCTAATCGACATAGAAGACTCCTAGGTTTTTCAAGGAATTCTATTATGTGATTAAGATCAATTTTCAGACAATATTCATTTGTGTTATCCTATTGTTCCATATTTGCAACAATAGGTGGCGAATGATAAGCAATGCAATTTCTTTTGTAGCAGTTGTTAAAGCCGGTAGCTTTTCAAAGGCCGCTGCCATTTTGGGTGTGTCAAAGTCGCAATTAAGCCGGCACGTCAATCAATTGGAAAAGTCACTTGGCATTCAATTGCTTTATCGTACGACCCGCTCGCTATCCTTAACGGAATCTGGCCACAGTTTTTTTCTAAGATGTCACGAGATTGAGGAAAATTACATGGCAGCAGTTGATGAGCTAAAACAGGAATTTACCGCGATAAAAGGCACGTTAAGAATTACCGCCCCGATTGCTTTTGGTTCTGAATTTTTGCCAAAAATTATTTATCAATTCAGTCAAATGTACCCTAATATCAAAATTGTATTGTCTTTATCGAGTGCTACTGAAAATTTGGTAGAAAAAAACTTTGATTTATCGTTTAGAATTGCGGCGCAATTACCCGATTCAAGCCTAAAAATGCGTGTCTTGTCGACGCTTGATATGGTGTATGTGGCCGCTCCTTCTTATTTAGCCAATATCGCGCACCCCACCACGATAGAAGATTTAAAAACTCTTAATTGCACCTCACCTACGGGGCAAACAACCAATGTTTGGCCTTATTATGATGAGCATAATAATTTAATTAAATTTATCCCCAATGCCAATTTTGAAGTTGATGGCTTACGCGCCCAAATTCAATTTCTCTTATTAGGCACAGGCATAGGGAGAGTGCCTGAACTTTTTGTACGCAAAGAACTTGCACAAGGCACTCTAATTCAATTGTTACCTAACTTAAAGCAACCCCCTTTGTTTGTTTATTTACTCTATCCGAATAGAAAGCATTTACCTAAAAAAGTTGCCTCCTTTCTTGAGTTTATAAAAAATAGTGATTTAGTACTTTAAAAATTTAAATCCTTCACGACTTTTTATTTTTTTTACCGTTTATTATTGGCTTCATCATGTCCTTCCTATCTTGAGCAAGGATTGCAAGTGCTTTACTTTTTAACGTATCTTTTGAATTAAAGAGGGCGTTAAACAACATTTTCATGACCTATTCTCCTTTACTTAACACGATGAATGACATGAGTCACTACACCTAACACTTTAAAGTCTACTTCGTTGTTCACGATAATCGGTTGATAACGGGGATTTTCAGGTAATAATTGAATCTCATGACTTAGAATAGCTAAACGTTTAACCGTAGCCTCGCCATGAATCATGGCGATGACAATATCACCTGAGCAAGCTTCTTGTTTACTATCTACAACCAGCATGTCACCTTCATAAATGTCTGCCTCTATCATCGAGTCACCAGAGGCAGTGGCTATAAATGTTGATTCAGGTTGAGAGGCAAGATGCGTATTTAAGTCAATGTATTCTTCTCTGCCTTCATCAATCGGCGTAGGGCACCCTGCGCGTATGGTTGTCGAAAAAAAAGGAAGACCTACGTTTAACGGATTTGTTGACAAAAAGGCTCTTACCGCGTTTAGTCGTGAGCGCGGGATACGGACAGTACATGTAGCCTCACCATATTGACCACTGCCTTTAGGACGGCCGGCGCCCAGTCTTTTTCCGCCATGAGTCATCGATAATTCTCTTGATTGTTGTTTCATTTTTCAAGATAGTAGCGCTACTTGTTTCTAAAGTAAAGACAAAAGGGGCTATACTTTACTGATTTCAGATACAGGAGGTTGATATGAAAACTGCTCTTATTACAGGTGCCAATAAAGGACTTGGTTTGGAATTTGCGCGTCAACTTAAAGATAAAGGATATTATATTCTAGGATGTTGCCGTAACCCATCAGAAGCACAGGAACTTAAAGCCTTAGCTGATGAATTGATTCAATTAGATGTGACCAGCGACAAGGATATCGCATCTTTAAAGCAAACACTAAATGACAGACCAATTGATTTGCTTGTCAATAATGCCGGCACGAGTGGTGAGCAAGGCGTAACACTAGGTAATATTAATAGAGAGAATTTCCTTAATGTTATCAATATAAATTGTCTTAGTGTCGTTAAATTGAGTGACGCTTTACTAACCAATATCCAGGCGAGTCAAGAAAAAAGTATTTTAGTGATTAGCTCAGACATGGGAAGTATTTCTGAAAATAAACGCGGGCGCTCTTATGCCTATCGTGCCAGTAAAGCAGCTCTTAATTGTGTCATGCGAAGCTTTGCCATCGATGTGCAAGACAGAGGCGTTCATGTCATGTTAATTAACCCTGGATGGGTAAAAACAGCAATGGGTGGGCCAAATGCGCCACTTGATGTACAAACCAGTGTGGTAGGAATTCTAAAACAAGTAGAGAAAGAATTAACACATAGTCATGCAGAAAGACTTCTTAATTATGATGGTAGGGTAATCGCTTGGTAACCAGTATGAATTGTGCTAATCAATGACAATACTTATAATTTAGCAACCCTAAGGAATTAACAAGGATTGATAATCATGGGAAAATTAAAGAATAAAGTTGCCTTAGTTACTGGAAGTACGAGATCAATTGGTCTTGCCATCGCTGAGTCATTTTGTAAGAAAGGCGCTACAGTAATCCTCACAGGTAGACTTTTGCAGGCAGAAGGCGAACGCATTGCACAATCAGTTGGGGCAAACGATTATCTCAATTTAGATGTTTGTTCTGAGCAGAGTTGGCAGGATGTAGCAAACTATATTGCAAGCAAATATCAACGGCTTGATATTTTAGTTAACAATGCAGGCATAGATGCTCCTGCTAAATCTGATAAGCCGCAAGACATAGAAAATTGTTCTCTTGAAGACTGGCGACTTGTTCATCGTGTTAACTTAGATGGGACATTTCTGGGATGTAAAATGATGATGCCACTTTTAAAAAAGAGCCTTAATGCATCCATTATAAATATGGGTTCCCGGTCGGGTTTAGTAGGGATTCCTTCTAATGCTGCTTATGCATCAAGTAAGGCCGCAATTTTAAATCTTACTAGAACTGTCGCCATGCATTGCGCTAAACAAAATTACCATATTCGTTGCAACACCATTGTGCCTGCTGCAATCTTGACTGAAATGTGGGATCCTGAATTTGGCCAGGGTGAAGAACGCTCACGTCGTATTGAGGAATATAGCAACACCATCCCGTTAAAACGTATGGGGCAAGTAAGTGAGGTCGCAAGCCTTGCTGTTTTTTTAGCCTCTGATGACTCTTTGTTTATTACCGGTTCGCAGTACAATATTGATGGTGGTATTATGGCAGGCACCGGTTCGTATGGAACAAATAAAAACACCGCTAGGTATCAATTTTTTGGCCTTCAAACGCAGGATAAGAAAGAGGATAAAACACCATTACTTGAGTTATCTTCTATACCTATATAAATAAAAACTTAACGCTTTAACAGGAGAATCACTTTTGCCAAACAAAAAGTCTAGTGTATCCACTTCTATTTTTATTGAATTAAAAACAGACCATGATCGCCATCGAAATATGCTCAAACGAATTAAGGAAGAAATTAATAATCCTACTGTATGTAAAGAGCTTTTTTCTAATTTTTCTCTAGAAGTAAAAGCCCATGCTTTAGCAGAGGAACAAGCCCTCTATTCATCTTTAATGAAAAAACCAGAATTTACTGCTGATGCAAGACACTCTGTAGCTGAACATAAAGAGATTGAAGATTCGATTAATGAGCTTGCAGAGCTAAAGGCCATTGATAACAAATGGATTAATCAATTTGAAATTCTTGAAAAAGATTATCTGCATCATATCAATGAGGAAGAGGAAGAGCTTTTTATTAAAGCCCAGAAGAATTTATCTGCTAGTGAGCAGAAAAATATGGGGGAATTATTTGAAAAACGTAAACCCATTGAAAAATCTTCGGCAACGGTAGGCGAAGAGAAATGAAATTTGGCCTAGTTAGCTTAAACTTATTGCTAATGTAATCAAATTATCTCTTCACCTTATTCCTAATCTTGCACTTGAGCTAGATAGGACCTTTTTTCTTCACTTACATCTTATTATCTAAAGATAAAGAGGCGGGCTCTATACCATGATTAATATCCTGTTGTAGCTCCCCTAAAAGTGAGTGACGGGTCGTTGCTTTTTTCTCTCTTCTGTTAAATATTGACAATAGACTCTTGCTTCCTGTGGCCTTAGGCTGTTCTTCATGAAGTTGTTCATCAATGTAACTATTGATCACTTCTTTTCGCTGGCTAACATAATTATGAGCGACAACATCATTACCGCTAATAATCACAAGGGCATGAGTTTTCATGGTCATTAAAATATTTAAGGCATCTTTTACTAAAGGTTCTGACTGCCATTTTTCTATAATTGCATCAATATGCTCTACAAATTTTCTTAAGGATTGGTTAGTTTCTACACTTTGAGGATTTAATTCACGACGCTGGGTTAACGCATCTAGGTTTAACTGGTTTAAATCTTTGAAAGTTAATTCACCTGCTGGTAAAACAGATAAACCATCCTCGCTCATCTTAAAACCATTAAATAAATAATTATAATGGCTAAAATCCTTATAAGTCGCGCCTTCAGGTGTTTGGGAGCGTTCTTTAATATCCGTAAAACGGGAAGTCATGGCAATCATTAGTGAGGCATACATTTGATTGGCGAGATTCATGACTCTTTTTTGCTCAATTGGATCGCCGTAAAAATGTGCCTTAATTTCATCTGGCGTTTTGTTTAGCACCTCTGAAAAAATTTGTAAGGCAGTATCCGTTAATTGTCCATAATGGGGATTGGGTTCAGCGTGATTGGTGGTTTGATTACAATCAATTAGTGTATGTAATAAATCTGAAACTTTTCTCAGGGTGTATTCTGCAAAGCTTCCTTTTTTGATTTCTCTTAAGTACTCTTCTGCAAATTCATCAATAGTTTTTGTGTCAAGTGAAGGTAGACTATTAAATATTCGTCCTAAATAGCCAGGGCTATTTTCATTATAGGCTCGCTCAATATAATTTCTGGCTTCAGTCGTAATCAGTATATAGCTTCGCAAGTATTCCACTATATTCCAACTCTCTGGTTGAGCTTGATGCCTTGCTATATGATCTTGATAAGAATAGGGCCGTTCCATTTCTTCTCTATTTTGCATATCACACCTTCCTTCTTACTTATAAAGCGCAAAAAATAATCACAAAGTACTTAATTTTACCAATAAAAACTTAAGGAAATATTAATATCCTGATTTATTGCATATGAAATATAATTTTACTATAATTTCAAATGAAAGGAGAAAATATGAAAACCTCTGAACATCTACATTCTCAGAAAGAAATTGTTTTGACCAAAGCTATTGCTAATTTGGCAAAATTTTATTCTTTTACTGGTAAAGATCTTAGTAAAATCATTGGGATAAGCGAAGCGAGCGCCTCACGCCTTAGCCAAGGCAAAAAATTAATTTCCCCAAGCACGAAAGAAGGGGAAATGGCGCTATTACTTATAAGAATATATAGAAGTTTAAATGCTATGGTTGGAAATAATCACGAGAAAGCCAAATTATGGTTAAACAGTAAAAATAACTATTTCAATAATAAACCGATCGAAGAAATGAAAACCATACCTGGCTTAATTGCAGTCCTTAATTACCTAGATGCAATGCGTGGTAAATTATGAGCCTTTGGGAACGTTGCCAAGGGGAAAAATTCTGTAAACACATTGAAATTGAGCCATGGCGGGTTGTTGAGGCACAACATATTTCTAGCTCAAGAGACTTAGTAGATAACATCGAGGAGCATGATCTCTTAGAATCATTATTAGAGGAATCAAAACCTCTCATAGCTCATAAGAAGCACTATTTAATTTTTACTCCCTTTAGATATCCACCTTTAAAATATGGTTCTCGATTTGGTAGAACTTATGAACCATCTCTTTGGTATGGTTCACACGATCTACAAACAGCGTTTGCTGAAGTAGCTTATTATCGTTTAAAGTTTTTTGCTGATACTTTAGCAAATCTTGAGTATAGCGAAATTCCTATGAGTGCATTTAAAGTGGCTATCAAGGCCAAAAAAGGGATAGATTTAACTAAATCACCATTTAATGAACATCAAGATAAAATTTCTAATAAAATAAGTTATGAATACAGTCAACCGCTAGGCTCGGATATGCGTAAAGCAGGGATTGAGGCGTTTATCTTTTTTTCAGCACGAGCAAAGCAGCCTGGGAAGAATATAGCCGCATTCACGCCAGATATTTTTGTAATGCAAGACAAACAATACATATTTAATATGCAAAATTGGCGCTGCCTTGCCAACGCCAATGTTATTGAATTTACGCGCGATGAAATTTTAACGCAGGAGCGCCAATTGTTTGCTAAAAATGAATTTGAGGGATTAGAAGCCTTTTAATAATGAAGCGCAACTAGTTAATAAAGTAAGCAAGCGCAGTCTGGGTGCA